>WTFV01000032.1 GCA_011523845.1 Acidobacteriota bacterium
CGGATTCTGCGCAAGCAGGCCGAGTGGGAGGAAGCGGCAGCGCTGGACGGCGACAACGCGGACCTCGAGTGGCTGCTCGAGGTCGACAGACTCGCGGCAGCCAGACCAGCCGGACTCGGTGCGCGGCTGTACGACCAGGAACGCCGGCGGCTGGCCGAAACGCTGGAGAAGATGCGCGACGACGATAGAGCCGAACCGTAGATGTCCGGACCGGCGCGGCCAGCGACCCGGATCAGTTCGTCCGCTCGGCGAAAACCGCCTCTCTTGTCGACATCTTGTCGACATCCTGCCGGTTGACGACGGCGGCCTCCCGCTGGTCGTGCTCACCCATCGAGCTACCCGCCTCTCTCATCGACGCGCTGACTCCCACCGGACGTGACCTCATGGCGCTGTTCTGACCCTTCGGCGATTCGGCACCAACTCTCGGAGACCAGCTTGGCCTGAACCCCTTCTGACTCCAGTCGGTACCGGAACCCATCGTACATGCCGGGTACGGGGAAGTACGTCACTGGCCGATCCAACTCCAACAGGGGCTCCATTTCCGGTAGTCGCAGGCACCGCTCTTCCACGATCGACCGCGGATGACGGCATGGAAATGAATATCGCCATGATGGCGTGGCCGACACGACACCTCACGGGCCGCTCCCGGACCGGTGATCTCGCCTCGCGCATCCTCGCAGGCTGGGACAACATCCGTGGTCGCCGGCACGAAGGTCGTCTACGCCGCAACGCATCACGCAGGCGTCCTGTCACTCCGCGCACAAGGTCGACGCCGGGTCGATCCGTACTGCCCGCCAGACGGGCACGGCACAGGCGAGCAGTGCCGCCGCGACGACCAGCATCGGCGCGCCGACGAGCAGAACCTGATCCCCGACATAGGTAGGTAAGGTACCCAGGATGTGCGCGTGGTCGGGATCCAGGGGATCCAGGGCGGAAAGCGCACGAGCCACTGCGAACCGCCCCGGCGCGGCGAGCACCGCGCCCGTGACGACCAGGAACGTGCCTTCCCGAAGGATGAGCCACAAGACATTGAGGCACGAACGCTGTCGGCACCGGACCACCAGTGAGCAATGCGGGCCAGACGTCGACGGCCCGCGGGCGGAGATCGTATTTGATACCTGCCGTTGCTGACCTTCCTGAGCTTTGACCGAGCAATCCGAGCAGTATCTGTGCGCGGCGCTGCTGCGGCACGGCAAGGCGGTCGCCTCCGAGGGGACGGTCGGGGTGTTGTCGCGGTTGCTGCCCCTGCTGCGCCGGGCGTTTCCGAAACCGTTCGGCTCGACGGCGGCTTCGCCAGCCCGGCGGTGTTCGACTTCCTGGAGGCGCAACCGCGGCTCGATTACGTGGTCGCGATGGCGAAGAACGCGGTCCTATTGCGGTTGATCTCGGCGAGGACGGTGATGAAGAACTCGTCCACGTCCTCGGGAAGCGTCCGCCGGTACTCCCACGAGAGATCGCCGCTGGCGCCGTCGAGCCCCTGATGACGTCCCGCGGGGTCGGGCGTGAACATGACGCCGCCACTGGGCGAGCGGCGTTCCTTGCTGGAGGCCCGGCTCGAGGGCTCGCGTCCAGACCATCCGCAGGTCATTCACGTTGTCGCGATCGATCTGATCCAGTGGACTGCAGCCCCAGCCGTCGAGTGCGGTTTCTGCCGCCACCGGTGCGCCGCGCGATGACGGTGATCCGTGGGGGTTCGGTGCGAAAGCCGGTGACTTCGGATGACCTGACGCTGCTGGCCCTTGCCCGCGCGCTCGCGTCGCTTCAAGCTCGGCACGCAGCCGCGCGATGTCGTCGCGCTGGCGTCGAATCAGGTCGTCGCGCTCGTCCCTCGCGGACGACGGTTTCTTGTTGACCTTGTTGACCACACAAGAGTTATGCCATATTCGCGGAAAAAGTACAATCCAAAAACTGGGTCCCTGTGGCTCACCCGATGCCGACGAACTTGACGCGCGGTCGGGTAGTGTGGCAACATCTGGACGAGTTCTCGGAGGATTGCTGATACCGCGCCCCTGTTCTTGAGGAGGTCGGTAAGCAGGAGTAGGTGGTGACGTGGTGTAGAGTGGAAGGACCTGTTCCCGTGGTTGCATTCTACATGCCCTGCCCATGTTGCTGTGATTGGGGAGAATTCGGAATGAAGAAACTCGGAATCACTGGGGCTGTAGCCTTCTGCGTATTGCTATTCAGCGCTCATGCGCGAGGCGGAATCTCGCCGTTTATCACTCTTTTTCAAGACATTGATCGTGACGGTTACGTGCTCCGCGAAGGATGTCCAGTCGGGCGTCAAGTCATACTGATTTACGCTGAAGACGCGTTCGTGCGGTACCTGGATGACGACACCGGGGAGTTTAGGGTCTTCCCCTTGAATCAGACCGGCGTTATGTCGATTGACCCTTGTACCATTGATGGCTTCACCGATTCTGGTATCCGCCGCAGCATAATCGTCTTGGATAGGTGGCTGGGGTGGGAGTTCCTCCAAACAACTGAAAGCCCACAGGAGCTTTGTGAGAAGATTGCATGGTGCACCGACGCGACCGGAAGCCGGTAGGTCCGGTAGGTACGGTCCGCGATGGAAGCCGGAAGTGCTCAAGCAAACTGCCCGAAAGCCGGGTCCACGTGAGGCGCCACTGATCCCGGCGACGAAGCGCCTGTAACCTGACATGCGCCATCTCGTCGCTGCCTTTCGATTCGTTGGCCGCATCCGAGGTCGGCGTCGAGCATGCAGCATCGTCCACGCCGTCTGATAGGAGCCGATTTCCAACGTCCGTTTCAGGCTCAGTGCCGAAATCCCGTCCTTGCCGCTGGCGAACAGTCAGCAGGCGTTGAACCAAACCGTCAAACGGGCGTTCGCGTACGGTCGAAGATCGTGCCCGCGGTCACCGAGGTACGGTTCGCGCACCCGGAGCACGTCAGTCGGCCGTCGCCGAAGCGCCACGCTGCGTCGTGGCCACAGACCAAGCATGCGAAGCCCGCCGGCCATCGCAGCCACTCCAGGTAGTCCAGGCAGTCCTGGTCGCTCTAGAACCATGCCTGGAACGCGCCCACGGATCTCGGATAGTGCGCACCGGTGCGATGGCGATCCATCGCCGCAGCGTACACCGCCGGCTCCGGTTAAATGGATACCCCAAGGCCATTTATCGGTGTCTCGTGTTCAGTGTGGGCTGCAGTTCCTTGATCAGTCGTTGCTCCAACTGCTGTGAGACGTTATCGGTCTCGCAGTACGTAATGAATACTGTGTCTGCTCCTCTGCCGAGCGCTTCCGGTACGCGCTCGTGACTTTGCATCCGCTCTGCCAGATTCTCTGCGACGCCGATGTAGACGGGCTTGTTGTCAATTCCGTCTATGTGATTTTGTCGCTGTCCGAACATGTAAACGCATCGCACATGTGGGAATGGTCCTCCAATTGGGTGAGCTGTCCATACTACGTCCGCGAATTCTTCCATGTCTGCGAACTTGCCGTCTGGGGATGAGTATTCCATTTGGTCCCTTCCTTTTCGCTGTCAGGCCGTCCGCCGATCAGCTTACTTGTTCGATCTTCGCGTCCGGGGTCCTGCGGCGATTTCCACTCCTTGTTCGACGTCTTCTTGTTCTTCCGCGACCGGTCGAACCGAGCCAGCTCCGCCCGCGTCGGCGTCTCCACCCCCGACGCTTCCGCCAACCGCCGAATGAACTCCTCGTAGGGTTCGCCCGTGTCCCGCCGCTCGATGCTCCGCATCGCCGCGTTCGCTTCCAGCGTCGTCGCATCGATGCCGACCGTCTTCCCGACGACCAGACCCGCTTCAGCCAGACGCTCCAGAACCCACGTGAAGACCGCCTCGTGCGTCTCCACGTCGATCAACCGACGCGTCCGCGACAGCGTCGAGTGATCCGGAGCCGACTCGGTCAACTCCAGGTCCAGGAACGATCGCAGGCTCAGAGAATCAGCCACCCGCCACGCAATCCCCCGCTCCGACGACTGTGAGCATGATCGTGCTGCTGCCTGATCGGTTCTGACCCCTCCGACGACCGACTTCGTGTCCTGGGTCTGATCTGTCGACCCGGTTGGGCAGCACACATCCAGATGTTGTCTGGCCGGGTGGGCAGTGACCCAATAGGGGCCTGTTTGGAGACCCGTCACAGTCCTGTCCGCCCGCCCGACCAGACGGCGTCGCCAGCCCGTGAAGGAGGCCGACAACATGTCGAACAGCATCGCGCGCGACGACCCGCCCGTCAAGGTGATCGTCGGCGTCGACACCCACAAGTACGAGCATGTCGCGGTAGCGACCAATGAGCTGGGCGCCCGGCTCGCGACGTTCCGAGCGCCAGCGAACGGCGCGGGCTACGCCGACCTGGTGGCCTGGGCGTGCACGCTCGGCGACCTCGAAGCCTTCGGGATCGAAGGCACAGGTTCCTACGGGGTCGGCCTCGCGAGCTTCGTGCGCCGACAGGGGTGGCGCGTCATCGAGGTCAACCGTTGCGACCGGCGCAAGCGGCGCAACAACGGCAAGAGTGACACGCTCGACGCCGAGGCTGCCGCGCGGTCGGTGCTCGCCGGCGTCGCGACCGGCACTCCAAAGACGGCCGACGGGGCGGCAGAGATGGTCCGTCAGATCAAGATTGCCCGCGATACGGCCGTCAAGGCCCGCACTGCCGCGATGACCACGCTCAAGACGCTCCTCGTCAATGCGCCGAGTCGGGTCCGCGAAGCACTTGAGCCGCTCACCGACCGAAAGCTCATCGACCGCTGCGCGGCCCTCAGACCAGGAGACATCATCGACCCGACTGCCGCCGTGAAGCATGCGCTACGGGCGCTCGCGGCCCGCTGGCGCACGCTGTCGGCCGAGATCGACCAGCACGACGAGTTGCTGGACACGCTCACCAGGGCGGCGGTGCCGACCCTGCGTGAGGCGATCGGGATTGGTCCCGAGTCCGCGGCCGAGATGATGATTGTCGCCGGCGACAACCCCGGCCGGATCCGGTCCGAAGCCGCGTTCGCGAAGCTGTGCGGCGCCTGCCCGATTCCCGCCTCGAGCGGGGTCACGAACCGGCATCGGCTGTCCCGCGGCGGCCACCGCCAGGCCAACGCGGCGCTCTACCGGATCGTGATTGTCCGCATGCGCTGGCACCAGCCGACCATCGACTACGTTCGACGTCGCACCGCCGAGGGCTTGTCGAAGAGAGACATCATCCGCTGCCTGAAGCGCTTCGTCGCCCGGGAGGTTCACCACGCACTCGTCGACGACTACAACAGAGCCGGTGCGGCCAGCGCGGAGGCCGCCTGACGTCGTTCCGTGTCAGTCATCGACGATCCGAGCCGGACGTCGGTGTTGGTCATGCCGGGTCGGGGTACCCTCGCGAGACGGAACGGCCGGACTGGGCCGGACGGTGTGATCGACGACGAACCGGAAAGGGCGTTCCGTCGAGCGACAACCCGAGTGCCGCGGAAGGCTCGTCTGGCGCACGCGGCGACGGTGGGACGGTCGGTGTCGGTGGCTGCGCCAGGCGTGCCTGGAGGCGGCGCTATCGCGCGCGCGGACCACGTCCGGATGGGCGTTGACGCTCGGCCGCGCGCGAATCCTCCGGGCCGCTCCCGCAACGCCGGCGCAACTGGCGGAGCGCTACGGACGCCTTCGGGCGCCAGGGCGACGCCGACATTCCGGTTACGTAACCGTGTGCAATTGCGCTCGGGATGCCGAACTCAGCGATGCGGATCGGGATCCGGGACGGCGGAAGCGGTGCGGTCGAGTGTGCAGACGCCCCCCGCAGTTGACCGTGCGCGAGGTAAACGCTTCCGAGCGTAGCGAGGGCCTTTGAGACATCCGCTCGTCCACCGGAACGGCCTCAACCCGCCCACGCCTGTTTCAGAAACGCCGGATGCCCCCCGGCGTCCTCCACGAGCATTCGCCGCAGGGCTCCAGTTCCCCGCAAACGAAGCTCGCCGTCGTGGCCCCATGCATTCTTGACATATAGGGGCGTCAGACCCTCGAAGTAGCCGATCAACAGCATCCGGAAATACCGCCCAGGACGCAGACTCGGCCGGCCCAGCCGCGCCGCGTAGAAGGCCGAGCACAACCCTTCCACGAACGCGTCGAACCCGGCCGCTTCCAGAACCTGGTTGAGACGCTCGAAGAAGGGATGCCCCGCGCTCGTCGGAAGCTCCGCCGTCGTCACCCACAGCGGCGACTCCTGTCGCGCCGCCAGTCGCTTGCCCATTGCCATGCCGTTCAGTGTACGAAACTCGACCGCGCTGCGGCTAGCAGCCCGTGGAACAAGGTTGTCGGCGGCCTGACAGCGGTTGAGGGAGTGCGGATCTGGAAGTATAACATGGGGTTTGAGCCGGCCAGCGGCTTTTCCAAGC
>WTFV01000259.1 GCA_011523845.1 Acidobacteriota bacterium
GACCGCGGACTCGGGTGCGAATCGCGCCGAGGTCCCGCAGCCGCAGCATCGTCTCGTCGTCCTCGGGCAGCAGATTCTGGTCGAGCTGCAACGCCTCGACGCGCGCGCGCCGGTGACGCACGGTCAGCTCGGCCAGCGCCCCGAAGAAGATCAGCCACATCAGGTTCTGGATGGTGAAGGGGTACTCGAACACGGTCGAGTTGCGGTCGAGCAGGAAGGCGGCGGCGCGGCCTTCGGTCGGGAGCAGGCTCATGACGCAGATGAAGCCGACCGCCACCGCGAGGGCTGAGATCCAGACGCCCAGCCGCCCGTGTAGCTCGTTCGCGCCCGGCATGACTCGCATCGGTTCCAAGGCTCCTACGGAACCGCGAACTACAGCGGACCGATTCCCTGACGGCAGACGAACCGCTTCATGGAACGACGCGTACACGTCCCTTTTTCCACGAAATATGGATAGGTGGTCACATCATCAAGGGCAGATTATCTTCCGCTTTCCGGAACCAACGCTCCACCTTGCGGAACCATGTCACCGCCTCCGGATTGTCTGCCGGCACGCCCTCTCCGCCAGCATACATCATCCCGACGTGAAGCTGCGCGTCGACATGCCCCTGCTCAGCCGCCTTGCGGAACCATGACACCGCGCGCGGATAGTCCCGTGGGACGTGTTCTCCCCGGTAGTACAAGAGACCGAGAGCGAACTGTGCATCCGCAAGTCCCTCGTTCGCCGCCTTGCAGTACCAGGCCACCGTCTGCTCAGCGTCGGCCGGCACGCCCTCTCCTTGGGCGTACATCATGCCAAGGTTGCATTGCGCACCGGCATGTCCCTGCTCGGCAGCATGACGAAACCACTCCGCCGCGCGCGCATGGTCCTGCGGCACTCCTTCTCCATGATAGTACATGGTACCGAGTACGAACTGTGCTTCCGAGTGCTTCTGGTCGGCCGCCCGGCGGTAACATGCCACCGCCGAGGACATACTCGTTGGCACGCCCTCGCCGCGCGCATACATGCCGCCAAGGAGGAACAGGGCATCGGCATGGTCTTGGGCGGCCGCCCGTCGGCACCATGCGGCTGCCTGCACGACATCTTGCGACACGCCTCGTCCGGTGGCGTACATTCCGGCAAGGGCGAACTGTGCGTCCGGGTGGTCCTGATCGGCCGCTCGACGAAACCACGCCGTCGCCTCGGTCGGCACACCGTCGTCTTGGGCGTACATCATGCCGAGGCCGAACTGAGCCTCTGCATGACCCTGTTCCGCAGCTCGCCGCCACCACACTTGTGCCTGTGCCTCGTCGGCCGTAACGCCCTCTCCACAGATGTACATCAGACCGAGCTTGTACTGAGCCTCCACATGACTCTGATCGGCCGCCTTGCGATACCATGCAGCCGCTGCCGCAGGATCGGCGGGCACGCCTCTTCCCGACTCGTGCAACGTGCCGAGATCGTACTGCGCCAAGGCGAACCCCTGGTCGGCTGCCTTGCGATACCATCTGACAGCTTCAGTTGCGTTCGCCGACACTCCTTGACCCGCGACATGCATCACCGCCAGACAGTACTGAGCTGCACTGTATCCCTGGTCCGCCGCCTTGCGATACCAACCGGCCGCTTTCTCGTGGTCGGTCGGTACGCCTCGTCCGAGGTCGTACGCGGTACCGACTAGACACTGGGCCTCTGCATGTCCCTGGTCAGCCGCCTTCCGAAACCACCTAACCGCCTTGATTTCGTCCGCCGGCATTCCCTGTCCCGCGGTATGCATTCTGCCGAAGGCTGTCTGGGCTGCCGCGTGGTCCCGGTCGGCCGCTCGGTGCAACCACTTCGCCGCTTCAGCGTAATTCTGCGCCACACCCTTTCCGTGCAAGTACATCATGCCTATCTTGTGTTGAGCTTCCGTGTCTCCCTGCTCAGCTGCCTCGTGATACCAAACCGCCGCCTGCGCGTAGTCACGCGGCACACCTTGCCCATTCTCGTACATTCTCGCAAGGACTGATTGCGCCGTTGCGTCTCCTTGGACGGCGGCCTTGCAGTACCATGTCGCCGCCTGCGCATAGTCGCGCGAACCAGCGCGTCCATCCTCATACATGGTGGCCAGAATGTACTGCGCCGTTGCGTCTCCCTGGTCGGCGGCTTTGCGGTACCATGCTGCGGCTTGCAGGTCGTCGTGTGGCACGCCGCGGCCGCTGGCATACATGTAGCCAAGGTTGAACTGGGCCTCTGCATACCCTTGGTCGGCCGCCTTCCGAAACCATGTTACGGCCGCTGCGCCATCCTTCGGCACGCCTTCGCCATCAGCATACATGCGACCCAGGACCAGTTGGGCGTCCACAGATCCTTCCTCGGCCGCTCTCCGCAGCTCCAGTAGTGCTCGCTGATTTCCGTGTATCGACGCGGATACGTAGAGTGCTGCTATCTTCGCTCTATCGATAGGTGCGGGAGGTGAATCGACTGGGCCAGTACCAGCAATATGCAGGCTGGCGCGCCACGCGGCGGCCGCTTGAGGACGATCCTCGGGCCGGAAGGCCAATCCGTGGTCAAGAGACGCGAGCCAAGCGGGATCTGCGTCGGGAATCCTCCCCTTGAGCGACTCATATCGATCGTCGAGGGCGCGGCTGGGCGCACTTGGGGGGAGTGTGCCGGTCAGCGCCCGGTACGACACTGCCGCCAGGGCGTAGATGTCCGTCGGCGGTCCCTGTATTCCCTCGCGCGAAGACTGCTCGATCGGCGCATACTCCGGCGTCAGAACCTGAGTGTGCGTCCGCTCCCGCGCTACCAGCCGTGCCGCGCCGAAGTCGATCAGTACCGGCTCGTTGTCCTCGCCCCGAACCACGATGTTGCCAGGCTTGATGTCCCGATGCAGGAAGCCGCGCCCGTGGACATGCGTCAAGCCGTCGAGTAATCGGTCCAGCCAGCGCCGCCATTCCGGGGCCGGCACCGTTCCGCGCGCCTCCAGGATTGCCGCCACCGACTCACCCTCGACGTAGTCCATGACCGTGTACGCTGTGTTATTCGCTTCAAAGCAACGGCGAACCCCCACGACGTTGGGATGGTCGAGCTTGGCGAGGAGGCGCGCCTCCTCGATGAATCGGTCGAGGCCCCAGGTGAAGACCGTTTGGTTCCCCGGCGACGTTGCTACGACACGCCAGCCGTCAGCCCGTGTCGCTACGTCGGCGGGGAAGTACTCCTTGATCGCGACCGGGCCGTCCAACTGGTGGTCGAACGCCAGGTAGGTGATGCCGAAGCCGCCCGCGCCGAGCACGCGGACGATCTCGTACTCGCCGATGCGGTGGCCCTTCGGCAGCGCGTAGGAATGCGTGTCCGGCAAGATGTTCCGATTTTACCGTTTACTGCTCGCCGTCGATTCGGACTGCGCAGCTCGGCAGGGGCGATCCACGCGGCGGTGAGTGCTTCGCCCATCGCGAGCGGGTCTGTTTCGATCCCGATTGTCGGCCGCCGTGCAGCAGTCGGCTCCGGGAGGATCGCCTCCGTGCCACAATGGATGCATGGCGCATCCTCCCCCGTTCCCGGACCCTGCCGAATCACGTTCGCCCCATCCGGCCTGCACGCCGGTTGCCGACGTGCCGGATCTGCCCGGCTGCGAGTCGTTTCCGTTGAGCGTGGACGAGATCGAACGCCACGACGATCGCATCGAGTACTGGAACGCGCGCGCCGGAATGGCCTGGCGCGTCCGCGACGTTTCCTCGTGGCACGAGCAGCCGGGGCAGCGGCTCGCCATGCTGGCGGGCCGGATGGCTTCGGTGCGCGGAGCGGCCGTCGAGTGTTTCGGTTCTACGAGTCTGGCCCGCCTGGACGCGACGGGGCGCCCGCAGGAGATTCTGCAGGCCGACAACGTCGTGTATCTGCGTCCCGCACAGTGGAATATGCGGGGGCGAGTGAACGTGGAGACGGGTCCGCTGCCTGACGTGGTGCTGGAGGTGGATCACACCACGGACGTGCGCCGCTGGAAGCTGGACAAGTACCAGCAGTGGGGGTTCCCGGAGATCTGGGTGCTGGTGCCGTCGAAGCGGTCGGTACGGACGCCGGGACTCGAGATTCACGTGCGAGACGCCGGCGGCGGCTATCGGCGAGCGGCCCGGAGCGCGGCGTTTCCGGGTTGGACAGCGGTTGAGATCCACCGCGCGCTGACCGAGGAGCCGTTGTCGGCGGTGGTGTGGCGGGCGCTGGAACGCGTGGGGCGGGCGCTGGGAGAGCGCGACGGCACAAGTCCCGAGGACGATCCGCTGACCCGTTCCCTGCTGGCGACAGCCGAGAGAAGGGGTGAAGCGAGGGGCGAGACGAGGGCGCTTGCGAAGGCCGTCGTCTCGGCGCTACGGGCCCGCGGCATCGACGTCCCCGCGGACATCGCGTCCGACGTGGACCGGCTGGCCGGACGTTCCTTCGAGACCGCGATGGCCGTCGCTATGGCGTGCTCGGACGCTGCCGACTTCCGGCGGCGCATCCACCAGGCGGTTCGGTAGTGGTCCGTCACGCCCTATCCCAGCACCGCGAACCTGAACCACTTGGGCGTGGCACAGCAGTAGGCTGCTGCTCCTGACGAGTCCTGACGAGGTATCCGGACGATCGGCCCGGACGGCTCTCCGGGAGTGAGTCGAGTCTCACCTTCGACAGGAGGAATGGTCATCGGCGAGTCTGTTTCCCGCAGGCTGTCGGACGGCCGGTTGCGCTCACCGTTCCATGAGACAATCGGTATACGTGCCCGAGCGGCACACCCGGCCGGCGGGAGGCGGTCATGGCCCATTCATCCCCGTTCACGGACGCCATCCGGGCGCGCTCACCTGAGTCCACCCGCCCGCCGGCCGACGACGTGCCTGACCTGCCGGGCTGCGAGTCGTTCCCGTTGACCGAGCGGGAGCTCGAGACGTTCGACGAGCGGATCGAGGCGTGGGACGCACGCACCGAGACCGCATGGCGGGTTCGCGACGTATCCCCCTGGCACGAGCAGCCGGCCCAGCGGCTGGCCATGCTGTCGGCGCGGATCGCGTCGGTGCGCGGCGCGCCGATCGAGTGCTTCGGTTCGGCGAGCCTCGTGCGCCTGGACGCGGCCGGGCGCCGGCGCCAGCTCCTGCAGGCGGACAACGTCGTGTACGTGCATCCGGCGCGCTGGAAGGACCGGGGGCGCAGGGTCGACGTGGACGCGGACCTGCTGCCGGACGTCGTGCTCGAAGTGGATCACACGACGGACGTTCGGCGCTGGAAGCTCGGCAAGTACCAGGAATGGGGATTCCCCGAGACTTGGGTGCTGGTGCCGTGGAAGAAGTCGGTCCGCGCGCCCGGGCTGACCATCCATGTGCGCGATGCCGGTGGCGCCTACCGGCAGGCGGCCGAGAGCGCGGCGTTTCCGGGTTGGACAGCGGTTGAGATCCACCGCGCGCTGACCGAGGAGCCGTTGTCGGCGGTGGTGTGGCGGGCGCTGGAACGCGTGGGGCGGGCGCTGGGAGAGCGCGACGGCACAAGTCCCGAGGACGATCCGCTGACCCGTTCCCTGCTGGCGACAGCCGAGAGAAGGGGTGAAGCGAGGGGCGAGACGAGGGCGCTTGCGAAGGCCGTCGTCTCGGCGCTACGGGCCCGCGGCATCGACGTCCCCGCGGACATCGCGTCCGACGTGGACCGGCTGGCCGGACGTTCCTTCGAAACCGCGATGGCCGTCGCCATGGCGTGCTCGGACGCTGCCGACTTCCGGCGGCGCATCCATCAGGCGGTTCGGTAGCCGCCACGTGGCACGTAACGCACAGATACACGCTGCGGACTTCCGGTGGCGCATCCATCAGGCGGTTCGGCAGGCTCTTGCACCTGACGGGGTATCCGGCCGATCGGGCCGGACGGCCCGTCGAGAGTGACGCGAGCCTTGCCTCCGACATGCGGATGGTCATCGGCGAATCTGCTTCCCGCCGGCTGTCGGACCGTCCGGCTGCGCTCTCGGTTCCATGAGACAATCGGTACAGGTACCGGTGCGGCACATCCGGCCGGTGGGAGGCGGTCATGGCCCATTCATCCCCGTTCACGGACACCATCCGGGCGCGCTCACCTGAATCCACGCGCCTGCCGGCCGACGACGTGCCTGACCTGCCGGGCTGCGAGTCGTTTCCGTTGAGCGTGGACGAGATCGAGAGCTACGACGACCGCATCGAGTACTGGGACGGGCGCGCCGGAATGGCCTGGCGGGTCCGAGAGGCCTTTTCCTGGCACGAACAACCGGGGCAGCGGCTGGCCATGCTGGCGTCCAGGATGGCGTCGGTGCGCGGCGCACCGATCGAGTGCTTCGGTTCGACGAGTCTGGCGCGGCTGGACGCGGCCGGGCGCCTGCAGCAGATCCTGCAGGCCGACAACGTCGTGTATCTGCGCCCGGCCGAGTGGAAGATGCGGGGGCGCGTGAACGTGGACACGGGTCCGCTGCCGGACGTGGTGCTGGAGGTAGATCACACGACGGACGCGCGCCGCTGGAAGCTGGGCAAGTACCAGCAGTGGGGATTCCCGGAGATCTGGGTGCTGGTGCCGTCGAAGCGGTCTGCCCGCGCGCCCGGACTCGCGATTCACGTGCGAGACGCCGAGGGCTACCGGCAGGCGGCCGAGAGCGCGGCGTTTGTCGGCTGGACGGCGGCGGAGATCCACCGCGCGCTGACCGAGGAACCGTTGTCGGCGGCGGCCTGGCGGGCGTTGGAACGCGTGGGGCGGGTGCTGGGGGAGCGCGCCGGCACGAGGCCCGAGGACGATCCGCTGACCCGTTCCCTGCAGGCGAGGGCCGAAGCGCGGGTACGCGCGGCCGCCGTGGTCGCGGCGTCGCAGGCTCGCGGCATCGACGTGCCCGCCGATGTCGCGACCGACGTGGACCTGCTGGCCGGACGCTCCATCGAAACGGCGATGGCCGTGGCCGTGGCGTGTTCCGACGCGGCCGACTTCCGGCGGCGCATCCGCCGGGCGTCTCCATAGCCGCGACTCGGCAGGTATCGCGGGACCTTTCGCCGGCGGGTGGTTCCGACCTCGGCGCCGCGAAATCGAACTGGCAGAGAAGACACGGGCGGACCGAAGCCGTTCGTCAGGGTAGTCCCGTGTCCGCATCCAGCGACATCAGCAATTCGTCCGGCGCTGACTCGGACCGAAGCCGTTCGCCCGGTAGCCCGTAGCCCCGTGCCCCGGCCGGCGCCCCGAGACGGCGTACAGCCATACAATGAGCGGGCAGTGACGTGGCTGCCGCCATGCAGGGGCTGGTACCCTTGCGCCGCGGTGCGTTCTCGCACTCGGTGGCGCAGGCGTCGCCCGGCGAGGGGCGCTGCGTCGCGCGCGGTTCCACGTTCGGTCGATACACACGTAGATACGCACCCGGAGGGAAGTCATGAAACGCGTTCTGGTGCTCGGCACGGTTTTCGTCGTCGGCGGGCTGTCGGCGGTCGTCAGCTCCGAACAGGAACTGTCGCAGGCGGCGCTCGACGCCACGGTCATCGAGCAGGTCAGGGACAACCTGTACGTCATCACCGGGTCGAGTCCGCTCGACCGGTCGGCGTTCAGCGGCGGCAACACCGGCGTCTACATCGGCGAGGAGGGCATCACGCTGGTCGACACCAAGCTGCCCGGCTGGGGCCAGGCCCTGATGGACCGCATCCGCACGGTGAGCGACAAGCCCGTGACGACGATCATCAACACGCACACCCACGGCGACCACGTCGGGAGCAACGCGTTCTTCCCGGAGTCGGTGCAGATCGTCGTCCACGAGAACACGGAAGCGAACATGGGCCGGCTCGGTATGTTCGAGGGCGACACGGCGCACGGGATGCCGGACACCACCTACCAGGACAGCTTGACGCTGGGCTCCGGCGCCGACCGCATCGAGCTCTACCACTTCGGGGCCGGCCATACGAACGGCGACACCTTCATCCTGTATCCGGGCCTGCGGGTCCTGCAGATGGGCGACATGTTCCCGTGGCGCGACGCGCCGTTCCTCGACCGCAGCAACGGCGGCAGCGGCGTCTCGTTCCCCGATACGCTGCAGGCGCTGATCGACAACGTGGACGGCTACGACACGGTCGTCCCGGGCCATATCCCGGTGACCACGCCGGAGTCGCTGCAGGAGTACCAGCGGTTCACCGCCGACCTGCTGGCGGCCGTGCGCGGCGCTATCGAGGCGGGGCAGAGCGCGGAGGAAGCCGCGGCGTCCATCGACCTTACCGGGGAGTACGAGGGCTACCGAACGGAGCGGATGGCCGCGGCCATCGCGGCGATCTACGAAGAGCTGGGGCAGTAGCCCCGCGGGGACTGCATCCACGCCGGCCGGCCCGGAAGGCTATCGGGCCGGCCGACGACCACGCCCGGGTACGCCGAGAACCCGTGGGACAGTCATTCGGCCTCCTCTCGCTGTTCAAGTTGTTCGATCCGCTCTACGATTTCACGAGTCTGCTCATACAGATCCGAAAGGCCTTTGTAAGCGACGGCTATCGACGCGAGCACAAAGAACCAGAGAAGGGTCTGCTCCTTCACTGCCCAGAAGGCGCCAACGACTTCCAGTGCTCCGGAGGTGCGGAACCCATACGCCCGTTTGGCGACGAAACTGAAGTGAGCAGGCACGCGCAGACACGAAGAGAATCGCTGCAGCCAAGCTGAGCGAGCTGGCGGCCGAGGCGCGGGCGGGCTGGGACGCCACTACCCTCGAGCGGCTCATCGTCAAGGGCCTGGCACGGTCGCCGCGCGGCCGTCAGACCGCTACGCGGGTGGGTTCGTGCCCCTGAACCTCCGCATCGAGGGCCCTCGCCCGCCCGGATGGCCTATTCCAACGCCACCACGGCGGCGCGTAACTCCATCAGGTGCGCTGCCCGGATCGGGGTCGTCCCCCCGACCGGCGACGCATCGGACCACCGCGGCGCCGGCCGACCCGCCGCCGCATACGCCGCCGCGAGCGCCGACCGCAACTCCAACAGATGCACCAGCCGAACCCGCGTCACCCCTGCCCGCAGGACCGGGTCCGTCCACGCGAAGCGGCCCATACCCGCCACCGACCGCAGGGCGTTGATGCGCGTCCGCAGCTCCGTGAAGTGCACCGCCCTGACCGGCGTCTCGCCCGGCACAATGGGGTGGTCGGTGAAGAATCGCCCCACCGTCACCGTGAACGACTGGGTCGCCGCCGTGTTCGAGCCGTCCACGTCGGTCGCCGTCACCGTTACCACCGCACTCCCCTCCGACACCGGCGCCACCGTCACCCCGCTCCCCGACAGCGACACCGACGCCACCGACGGCGCCGAGGTGCTCGCCGCGTAGGTCAACGCGTCGCCGTCAGGGTCGCGGAACGCGCCGCCAACCTCCACCGTCACCGCAGATTCGCCAACCTCCATCGTCAACGGCAACAGCGTCCCAACCGCCTCCGGCGGCCGGTTCGTGGGGCTCACCGTCACCGTGAACACCTGCGTTGCGCTCAGGCCGCCCGGGTCCGTCGCCGCGACCCCGATCGTTGCTGTACCCTCGCTCAAGGCCGTCAGGGTTACCACGGCACCTGCAGCGCTTGCCGCTGCAACCTGCGCGGCCGACGACGACACCGTATAGGTCAGAGCGTCGCCGTCTGGATCAACGAATGCCCGCGACAGGTCGACCTCCATCCCGGTGCCCGGCGTCACAGTCCGGTCCGGCAGGTATGCTATCGTGACGGGACGTCGGTTGACGACCCTGACCCCGGGCGGCATATCGTAGGCAAGCAGGTCCACCTGCCCGCGGCCCGCCCGTATGTATCGCGCAACCCACATCGTGGCACCATCCGACCATATGCCTATCGGGTAGTCACCGCCCTGTATCAGGTGCCCGTCCTGCTCATCAACTCTCTGAATGATATCCCTCTCGGGCACGGGCGCCCCGGTCTTCAACATGAAGGCCTTCACATTCGTCACAGCCGCGTCGATCCCTCTCCCCTGCACCCATACAGTAACACCGTCGGACCACAGACCACCGTCCGGTTCAAACAGGCCCTCGAGAACAACATCCTTGCCGGAGTCGCGGGATCGACTGCCCATATCATATGCGACCAGCTTGACCTGCCCACTGGATCCACTGGCCGCGGTCCACATCGTGGCGCCGTCGGACCACAGTCCCCTCGCCGAACCGTAATCATCGCCAAGCTCCATAGCCGGCAAGCTCCCAAGCGATTCGCCAGTAGCCAAATCGTAAGGATGCAACCTTCGCCCCTGGCCGTAACGGTAGATCCCCTCCAGTACCCACATGATTGTCCCATCGTTCCATATTCCGCGGACATCCGGTCTGAGTTGGTCCTCCGGCAGGATACGGAAGAAGTCCCTTGTAGGCTCCCGGGTTCGCATAGTCAGATTGTAGGCGTACAGATTACCATGCGCGAGCCACATGGTGACGCCGTCCGAAACAATATCGGTGGAGGCCGCGACTCCAGGGCTGAGCATTGAGGCGGTGAAATCCTTTTCGAGGACTGGCTCCCGAGTCGCCAAGTCGTAGGCAAGTATGTATGCCCCAGGGTCACTAAAGCTAGCGGATCCGTATCTGGCAATCCACATGGTGGTGCCGTCTGACCAAAGGTCCCGAGGCGCGTAAGGAACATCAGTATAACCGTATTCACGACTGAAGAACTTCAAGTCAACAAAGTCCTTCGCGGGGTCGCGGGACCATGTAGCCACATCGTACGCCCACACGTCATTGGCGCCGCACAACCACATGGTGGTACCGTTCGACCAGATACACAGTATTGGCTCATCGTGGCCGTCGAAATCCCTTGACGGTTCACGGGTTCCGTCGACGACATTGAATGCGTACACCTCGTTTCCCGACGTCACCCACATCGTCGTGCCGTCCGACCAGAGCCGCGCGTCATGCCGGCCGAGTGGGACTGGCTCCCTGAGGTCCTTGGCCGGGTTTCTGGTCTGGGTGGCCACGTCGTAAGCCAGGATTCTTGCATCGCGACCAGCGCGGCGAGCCACCCAGGCGGTGCCGCCATCCGACCAGAGATCCACGGTGCCTTCAGACAACTCCAGATCCCACTCCTTGGCAGGGTCCGGGTTCCGTGTTGCCGTATCGTAGGCTCTCCACTGATTACCCCCAGGCCCAACACCTGCACCGCCGGTCAACACCCACATCGTCGTGCCGTCCGACCATATGGACCAGATGTGGCCGACGGTCAGGAAGGAATCGCGAATGTCCTTGGGTCGTTCGCGGTTTCCCGTGGCCACATCGTAGGCAAGTACTCGACCTGACCAATGATGCCCCGCCCATAAAGTGGTCCCGTCGGACCATAAGCCATGGCGCGCACGGCCCAGTTCCCAGTCCTTGCTTTCATCGCGGGTCCCGGACGTCAGATTGTACGCGAGTGGGGTCCATATGGTGTCACCGTCGGACCAGAGGCCGGTGACTCCGACTGCTGTTTGGCCTTCCAAGGCGATGTCCTTGGCGGGGGAGCGGTCTCCGGAAGCAAGGTTGTAGGCGAGCAAGTACGTGCCCCGCGATAGCCAGATCGTGGCGCCGTCGGACCAGAGATGGCCGGGAAAGGCCCGTTCCTTTGCGATATCCCTGGCCTGATCACGCCTTCCCGTGGCCAAAGTGTAGGCCAGGATACCATCCCATGTGCTGACCCACATGGTGGCGCTGTCGGACCAAATCCCTACACCTACTTGTTGACCATGAAATACGTCCTTGGCAATTGCCCGTGTCCCTGTGGACAAGTCGTAGGCCCGCACTGCTGACCCGATCGATACCCACATGGTCGTGCCGTTGGACCATAAGGCGCGGATGTTGCCCGTCCCTGATGACTGAGGGATCTTGAAGTCCAGCGCCGGGTTCCGACTTTGCGCCTCGACTGCAAGAGTCGTCCCGAATATCGCCAGCAAGAGCAAGGCGACAACGGTCGTGGTTCTTGTGGTCACTGGTCAAGGCCTTCCAAGTGAGGTTGCGCCGGCCAAAATAAAGCTGTCCGGGGGTATTCGTTTACCCGGTGATGGTCATGAAGGGAACTACCGAGCTGTAGGTCCGGAACTTCCGTGCCGATACACAGTGCATGCGACGGTCGCCGTCGGGCAGCGCTCAGGATGCATCGCGCAAGAAAGATCGGAGTGATGACCGCATCCGGGACCTGGAGCGGGAGGTCACACGCCGGTCACACGCCTTCGGGATGATCTGTCGCGTGCCGAACGCGACCGCGACCGCTGGAAGCATCGTGGTGAGCGGCGGCAGGAGCAGCTCGATGCAGCGCGGCGAGCGGGTTGCCGGCAAGCGGCTCCGGTCGCCAAGAACCGGCCGCAAGGGCGCGGCGGACGGCCTGGACGCAAGGGTGGTGCTGCGTACGGTCGGCAGCGATGCCGACCCGACCACACCGTCCTCCCCAGCCCGGCCGTTCCGTCGCGTTCCTCCCAGGAACGGCGGATTCTCCACCAGCGCATCGAACCCAGGAGAGTTCCCGCCCTGTGTGGACTCCCTCGGCGATCCTGCGGACGCTTCCCGTTCGAACACCTCCGGGAACTCGATTTTCCAGTGCAGCGGCGCAAGCGGCGGGTCGGCGCACCTCGGCGCACCGCCGGTCGTCGATCTCGTCCCGGCGTCCCTCAGCCTCACCTCCGGCAACCAGGGCGGCATAGGCACTGCGCCGCAGCTTCCGGTCCTTATGTTGCGCCCCTCGAAGATGTTTGCGCCCCTCGAAGAACGCCGTCACCACCAGGTCGCCGGACAACCGGACGGCCTGGATGTCATCGACGGCCTGTCGCCAGAGGTCGCGCACGTCGCGGTTGGAGACCGACTGGTCCGCCTCGCGAATCCGCCGCCGCAGTGCCGTTATGCGCTCGACGTGCTCCCGCCCCCGCATCACCTCGAAGCCGGTCTGGAAGAGCGGCGCGTCACCCTTCCAGTGGAACGTCTCGATCTGTCGATTTCGGCCAAGACCTGTCGTCATCGCGCGACCCTCGCTTCCATGCGGCTGAACGTGGAAAGTTCTACCCGACATCAATATAGCCGGCAGTGCATGTAATATGCGTGTACTTCTGATGTTTTTTCCATGTAGTCTGAGGTCGGCGACTTGGTCAGGCGCCCGGGCTGGACGCCGTCGATCCCGCGCATGACGACGCCGAACAGGAAGTGCCCAACCCCATGCGTCACACCGTCCTTGAGCGAGATCTGCGCCGGCCGGCGCCTCGACGGCGCTTCCTACCTGGTGTCCAGCGCCGCCTCGGCGACCGCGTGCGGCACGCTGGCCTGCTCACTCGCCCAGTCGCGGAACGAGGAGCGGAAGTCGTGTACGGCGGTCAGTATCGTGGACCGAAGACAGGCCTTTACGACGCCGCTCGCCCCGGACGCGGCGATCGTGCGCAGTTGGCTCCTACCTCGTGGTAGGGCAACGCCGCGTGATGCTTCTGTGCGTTTCCGACCGGATGGAAAGGTAGACAGACCCCGCAGAATACTCAATAGAGACCGGGAATTTCCGGCTCTCTTGGGACTACGGATTGGTATGTCGTTCCGGCAGCGCGAAGGCGATGTACTCCGAGCCGGACGGCGGTCCCATGCGGCCGCCGCCGGCCGCTATCACCACGTACTGCCGGCCGTCGACGGCGTAGACCGCGGGGGTCGAGAAGCCGGCGGCGGGCAGATCCGCCTGCCACAGCTCCGCGCCGTCCCGCGCATCGTGGGCCCGGAGCTTCCTGTCCGGCGTCGCCGCGATGAAGATCAGCCCCGAGGCGGTGACCACCGGGCCGCCGTAGCTCGGCGCACCCGTACCCTGTCCTTCCGTCAGCGGGTAGTCGCCGAAGGGCACCTGCCAGTCGAAGTCGCCGGTCGCCAGGTCGACCGACGTCAGCGTGCCCCAGGGCGTCCGGTTGCCCGGCAGCCCGTCCTGGTCCCGGAGCCAGACGTAGCCGCCGAATGCATAGTCCACCTCGGTCGACGGCGGCAGGTCCTCTTCCTCCTCCGGGTTCAGGATGTAGCGGACCGCGGCGCGGATCTCGATCTCGTCCAGGTGCGCGAAGCCGGTCATCCGGCCCCGCCCGCTTCGCACGACGTCGTTGATCTCCCGCGAGGTCAGCCGCTCGCCGATGTCTATCAGGCTGGGGCCGACGGCGTTGCCGGCGCGATCGGCGCCGTGGCAGGTGCCGCAGTGCTCGGCGTAGACGGCGCGCGCGCTGAAGCCGACCGGGACTTCGTAGAGCTGCAGGATGGAGCCGATCTCCGACGAGTTGACGATCAGCCGGTTCGTCGCCGGGTCGAACGCCGAGCCGCCCCATTCCTGGCCGCCGTCGTAGCCGGGATACATCATCGTCCCCTGCAGGCTGGGCGGCGCCCAGGGCCGCTGATCGAGGCGGTCCCAGATGGCGCTCACGAAGTCGATCGACTCCTGGCTGCGCGTCGTCATCTCGAAACGCTGTCGCGTCAGCGCGATGGACGACTCCGGCTGCGTCGTCACGACCACTTCACCTGGTATGTCGCTGGGATGGGCCGTCACCTCGTTGATGTCGTAGAGCGATTCGCCGGTCTCGCGGTCGAAGAGGAACAGGTGGCCCGACTTGCTGGTGAGCGCCACCGCGTCGATGGTTCGGCCGTCGCGCTCGAGCTGCACGAGGGTCGGCGGCGAAGGCAGGTCGCGGTCCCAGACGTCGTGCCGGATGGTCTGATAGTGCCAGCGGCGTTCGCCCGTCCGGACGTCGATGGCCAGCAGGCTGTTGGCGAAGAGGTTGTCTCCCACGCGCGAGGCGCCGTAGAAGTCGGGCGTCGCCGAACCGGTCGGCGCGAACAGCAGGCCCCGCTCGGCGTCGAGCGCCATGCCCGTCCATGTGTTGGCGCCGCCCGCCACTTCCAGCGCACCGTCGGCCCAGGTCTCCGAGCCCGGCTCGCCGGGGCGCGGGACGTTGTGGTGACGCCAGACCAGCGCGCCGTCGATGGCGCTGTACGCGGAGATGGCGCCCGGCAGCGCGCCGGCCGCCTCGCTCGTCGAGAAGCCCATCACGATCAGGTCCTCGAAGACGATGCCCGGCACCGTCACGCGGAGCGGGCCGTCTCCCTCCATGGTCGCCGACAGGTCGACGACGCCGTCGCGGCCGAAGTCGACGACCGGCTCTCCCACGGCGGGGTCGAGCGCGACGAGCGCGTCGTTGCCGGTGAAGAAGAGGCGTGCAGCGGTACCGCTGTCGGTCTCGCGCTCCCACCACATCAGGCCGCGCTGGGGCGCGCCCCCGATGCCCGGGTCGTAGCGCCACAGCTCCTCGCCGGTGGCCGCGTCGAGGGCGAATGCCACCAGCCGCGGCGACAGGCCGTAGAGCACCCCGTCGACGACGAGCGGGCTCGTGTACATCGTGGAGCCGCCCGGGCGCAGCGCGCCGGAGTCGTAGGTCCAGGCCACCTCCAGGTCGGCGACGTTCTCGCGCGTGATCTGGTCCAGCGGCGAGTAGTGCCGGCGGGCCACGTCGCCGAGGTAGGTGTCCCAGTCGGTGTTCTGCGCGGCGGAAGGGGAGCCGGACACCGCGAGCAGGGTGAGCAGGATGATGGTCGTGCGGCTTGAATTGGTCACGGCGACACTATGCCGCATCCAGGTCAATCGTGTCGACATCCGGCTACATCCGGCTGGCCCGAGCGCCCGCGCCGCGAGGGATGAAGCCGCGACTCCCGGCAACCGGCGACGCTATGCCGCATCCGGAGCAGTCGTGTCGACATCCGGCTGGCCCGAGGGTTCGCGCCGCGGGGGATGAAGCCGCGGCTCCCGGCAACCGCCACCTCACGCACCGTGACCGGCGGCGGGGAATCCGGGGCGGCTCGGCAACGGATCGCCGTCGGGATCGAAGGCAGTCTTCAGCGTGAACGCCTCGGGAGTCGGGCCGTCGCGCCAGAGCCGTTCGAGGCGGGCCACCGATTCGTCGACGGTCGGTCGGTACCCCACCCGCACCCACCACAAGGCGAGCGGCGGCTTCGGGGGCGGCAGGAACCACTCGCGCCGCCGGCGGAAGAAATCCACGTGCCCGCTACGGTAAGCGTACCGGCGCAGGTCCTCGACCGAGCGCCACGTGGTCAGGTTGAACAGGATGCGCGGATCGTCGAGGATGCGGACCTCGGTCGCATCGCCCCCTGCGGTCCGAAAACGCCACAGACAGCCGGGCGACCGATCGCCGAGGACGTTGATCCGGTCGATTGCATCCGCGAATTCCGCCATGCGCGGATCGTCGAGCGGGTAGCGTGCCCACGCCAGGTTCGTCTGCGCGAGATCCACGGTGCTATCCTGCCAGACGCGCCGTGGCCGCGCACGTGGGCCGCCGACGCACGCCTGACCCGAGACGAAAGACGAGGACGGCACCTCCCGCAAGCGCCGGCTCGACTCCGACGCCGGACGATCCGGACGGCTGGGGAAGGCCGTGGCGGCACGGTCGGCTGCGGTGGTCGAGGCGGAGATCCGGTAACTGGGTGCATCACACAAATGCAGATACACATCTCGCAAATGGGGAACACGGCGGTCGCCTGTGCCATCCTGGCCGGCATGGCGACCGGGTGCGGCAGCGGGTCCGCCGTCGACGTGACTTCCGGCGTGGCGCTGGAGCTGGCCGAGCGGCGAGCCGCCACGATCTTCAACGTGCTGTACGACGTCCGGCTGGCGATCCCCGAGGAGCGTGACCGACCCATCAGCGGAAGCGTGACCACGTCGTTCACGCTGACCGAGGTCGGCCCGCTGATCTTCGACTTCGCCCAGCCGGCGGAGAGCGTTCACGCGGTTCGCGTCGCCGGCGATCCGGTCGCTTTCGAGGTTCGCAACGAGCACGTCATCGTGCCGGTCGAGGCCGTGTCGCCCGGGCACAACGTGGTCGACATCGAGTTCACGGCCGGCGACGGGTCGCTCAACCGGCAGGACGACTTCCTCTATACCCTGTTCGTGCCCGACCGGGCGCGCGTTGCCTTTCCGCTCTTCGACCAGCCGAACCTCAAGGCGCGGCTCCGCCTGCAGCTCGACGTGCCGGCGGCGTGGCGGGCGGTCGCCAACGGCTCGCTCGCCTCGCGGGAGGAGCGCGGGGACCGGGCCGTCGTCGCCTTCACCGAGACCCACATGATCAGTAGCTACCTGTTCGCCTTCGCGGCAGGGGACTTCCAGGTGGAGGAAGCCGAGCGCGACGGGCGGCGCATGGCGATGTACCACCGCGAGACCGACCGCGAGCGGGTGGAGCGCAACGCCGGCGCGATATTCGACCTGCACGCGTCGGCCCTGGCGTGGCTGGAGGAGTACACCGGCATCCCGTTCCCGTTCGAGAAGTTCGACTTCGTGCTCGTGCCGGCCTTCCAGTACGGCGGGATGGAGCACCCGGGGGCGATCTTCTACCGCGCCGATTCGCTGCTGCTCGACGAGAGCGCGACGCAGAACGCGTATCTGGGAAGAGCCAGTCTCATCGCCCACGAGACCGCCCACCAGTGGTTCGGGGACTTGGTCACCATGCCGTGGTTCGACGACGTCTGGATGAAGGAGACGTTCGCCAACTTCCTGGCGGCGAAGATCGTCAACCCGGCGTTTCCGGAGGTCGACCACGACCTGCGGTTCCTGCTGGCCCACCACCCGGCCGCGTACGGCGTCGACCGCACCGCGGGCGCCAACCCCATCCGACAGCCGCTCGACAACCTCAACGAGGCGGGTACGCTCTACGGGGCCATCATCTACCAGAAGGCGCCCATCGTCTTCGCCCACCTGGAGCGGCTGATCGGGGAAGACGTTCTGCGCGACGGCCTGCGCGAGTACCTCGAAGCGCATGCCTACGCGAACGCGAGCTGGACGGATCTGATCGGGATCCTCGACGCTCGGACCGACGAGGACCTTGCGGCCTGGAGCCGGACCTGGGTGGAGGAGAGCGGCCGGCCGCGGGTGGAGGTGGCGCTCGACGCCGGCGGCGAGATCATCGAGCGGCTCGAGGTGCGGCAGTCGGACCCCGCGGATGCGGGCCGTACGTGGAACCAGCAACTCGACCTCCGGTTGGGGTACGGCAGCGATGCATCCGAGACGCTGGCGGTCCACCTGCGGGATGCGACGGCGATTGTCGCGGAGGCGGCCGGACGTCCCGCGCCCGACTACGTTCTGGCCAACGGCGCCGGCCTCGGCTACGGGCTGATGGCGCTCGACCCGCGCACCCGGGACTACCTGCTGGCGGAGTTACCCGGCATCGAGGACGCCCTCACGCGGGCCATCGGTTGGGTGTCTCTGTGGGATGCGCTGCTCGAAGGCGAGGTGGCCCCCGAGGCGCTCGTCGAGCTGGCGCAGCGCGCGCTTCCGGCGGAGACGGACGAACAGAACGTCTCGCGCATCCTCGCCTACCTCACCTCGGCGTACTGGCGGCACCTGACGCCGGCGCGCCGGGCGGAGCTGGCCCCGGAGATCGAAGCCTTGCTGTGGCGCGGAACCGCGGCGGCCGGCAGCCGCAGCCGGGCCGCGGCTTGGTTCGGCGCGTACCGCAACGTCGCGCTGTCGGCGGATGCGGTGGCGCGGCTGGAGCGCATCTGGCGGGAAGAAGAGGAGGTGCCCGGCGTGCCGCTCGCCGAGCGGGACTTCACGGCGCTCGCCCAGGGCCTCGCTGTCCGCGGTGCAGCGGGCAGCGCGGAGATCCTCCTCGAGCAACGCGACCGCATCGACAATCCCGACCGCCGCGCGGCGTTCGAGTTCGTCATGCCGGCGCTGTCGGCCGAGCAGGAAGTGCGCGATGCCTTCTTCGATTCGCTCGCCGATCCCGCCAACCGGGCGCGCGAGCCCTGGGTCCTGACCGCCCTCGGGCTCCTGCACCACCCGTTGCGGGCGCGCGAGTCGGAGGCGTACATTCGGCCGAGCCTCGATCTGCTGCAGGAGATCCAGCGCACGGGCGACATCTTCTTCCCGCTGCGCTGGCTCTACGCGACGCTGGACGGCCATCAGACCGCCGCCGCCGCCGCCACGGTCGAGCAGTTCCTGGCGGATCGCGCGGATCTGGCGCCGCGGCTGAGCGCCAAGGCGCTGCAGGCCGCCGACGGGCTGCTGCGCGCGGCGCGGATCGTCGACGGGTATGGCGGAACCTGATGTCGGCCGGCCGACATCGGTCTTCTCCAGGTCCGTCACGCCGTTTGCGGGCGACCGCGGGCCAGCCACAACGCGGCCACGATGCCGGCCCCGCACTTGGCGAGCTCCAGCAGCGTATACGCGGCGTGCAGCACGCCGAACGTGGCGATCGCCGGTGGCGGCGGGTCGCGCGGGACGAAGTCGATGCTCCGGCCGATGGCGAGAATCTGCGGCGTGATCCCGACCGTCAGGACGATCACCACGGCCAGCATCGCGACGAGCGTCCAGCGGAGACGAGCGCCGGCCGGCGCAGGCATTCCCCATACCAGCCAGAGCGCGGCGCCTCCGATGCCGATCTGCGCGACGTTCCAGAGCTGGAAGAACAGCCGGTTGAGCTCCGACGACAGGTAGCGCAGCACGTTGCGCGCGTCCTCGCGGCCCGCGTCCTCGACGAACGCCGCGAACGCCGGGTGATGAGGACCGTCGAGCAGCCGGTCGATGGTGTAGAAGTTCTGCATCGCCACGATGCTGACGCACACCGTTCCCATCACCCAGACGCCCAGGCAGAACGTCGCCGCATGAGTCTTCATGCGCCGAACGATACCTCATGGCGCCGCGGCGCGGACCCACCAGGGATCAACCACTGGCAAGTCAGCGCAGGACCCACTGGACGCCTGCGATCACGGTCGCGGCGTTCAGCCCCAGGTTCTCTCCGGCGGTGCCGGCGTTCGAGGTGTGGTGGTTGCGAAACTCGATGAGCAGCCCGGGTCCCCGTGGCGGGACCACGCGGACGCCGACGCCGTACACGATCTGGAAGTTGAAGACGCGATCTACCTCCGGCACGTCGAGCGAGGTCCAGAGCAGCCCGGCGATGCCGACGACGTACGGGGTCCACTGCCCGTCGGGCCAGACATGGTACCGACCCCCAAGGCCGGCCAGGCCCGCGGCGACAGAACGAGCCGGCCGCTCGTAGAGCAGTAGCGTGCCCTCCCCGTAGATCTCCAGATGGTCGGTGACGAACCGGCCGAGCTGCGGATGGAACGCCGCGAATCGAACGTCGCTCTCGGTCTTCGCGTAGCCTGGAACGCCATGCCGCCAGGCCTGTCCCCAGCCACCGGCGAGGCCGCGGGTCCAGTAGCCGGCCGCCAGCCGCGGTTCCTGCGCGGCGGCCGCGGCCGGCGTGAAGGTCAGCAGCAGGAGAGCGACGGCGATCGGGATGCGCAAGCGGCAGTCTGCTCCTCGCAGCCCGTGGCGAGAGCCCCGCTGCATTCGAGCGGCGATGCATCCCGCCTGGACTGCGTTGCTCCTCGGTCGAGTATGCCCAATATGCTCCCTCGTTGCGCCCTGCCACGCGGGCGCCTCGCCGCTCTCGGTGCTACGCGCGGTTTCGCCACGGACTGCCCGCGCCGCCAAACGGGTCGCCAGGGCGCCGTGTTCGGCCCAGCTCCCACCGCCCCAGGAGCTCGCGCCGCAGAACTCACTCCGTTGCGCTTCTGCGGCGCAGGCTCCTAGAAGAACCGCAGGGAGTACCCGACCTTGAACCCGCGGCCCATCTCGGGGGCCAGATCCTTGATGAACGACATGTGGTTCCGGAAGAGCGCGTTGTTGAGGTTGTACCCGGTGAACGACAGCACGTGGGCCATGTGCTGCCGGGGCCAGATGTACGACGCGTCCAGGTTCAGGACGGCGTAGCCCGGCGTCGTGGTCTCGTCGCGGAACACGCGGTCCTGGCGTGCCGCGAACATCAGCTCCGGGCTCACGGTGAATGCCCCGTAGGGGATGTCGACGCCGAGCGTGGCGCGAAGCGGCGGGATGCGCGGCACCGCCTCGCTGGTCGACGTCAACGTCGCGTTGACGTACCCGATGCCGAGCGACGCCCAGGTCTGGCCGCCCAGCCGCACGCTGCCCCGGGCGTCGAAGCCGACGAACCGGCTGTCGGCCTGGATGATGTCCAGCACCCGCAGGTTGTTCACCACCTCGGTGGTGTGCTCCCCGAAGATGAAGTTCTCGATGTCGTAGACGTAGAAGTTCAGATCGGTTCCGACGCGGCCGGACTGGTGGCGGAGGCCGAGGTCGAGGCCGAGCGTCGTCTCCGCGTCCAGGTCCGGGTCGCCGACCTCGAAGTTGCCCAGGTGCGGACCGAAGTTGTAGAGCTCCTGGAGGGCCGGAACGCGATGCGACCGCATGAGGTTGGCCACGAACGCGGTAGCGGCGCCGAGGTCGGCATGCAGCCCGGCCGAGGCAGAAACGCCCAGGAACTGCCGGTCGCGCGGGTCGGAAGGCTCCAGAGGGTCATCCTCCTCACCCGCATCGTGACCGTGGTCGTGGCCATGGTCGTCTTCGGCGTCCGCGTCGTCGCCGGGCAGGCCGACGCGTGATGCGGTCTTGTAGTCGTTGCGCTCCGCGCGGCCGGCGAACTGCAGGCGGAAGCGCCCAAGGTTCACCTCCTCGTAGCCGAAGGCCGACAGCGTGCTCTGATCGGTGCGCGGCGCCAGCGCCTCGGCGCCGGTCGCGTGAAAGTCGCGGAACTTCAGCTCCGTGCCGAACCGGCCGGTGAAGCGCCCGAGCTGCCGCTGGTAGAACAGGGTGCGCTTGATGAAGTTGCGGTTGCCGATCCGCGAATCGATGCTGTCCGCGCCGCCTATGGTGTCGACATGATCGTCCGTCACGTCGATGACGTGGAAACCGGTGCGCACGCCCTGCAGGAAGTCGTTGTCCAGGTTGCGCAGGCCGAGGTCGAAACGGCCGACGCGGCGTCGCGAGGTGAGATCGATTGCCGCGCCGTCCTCGCTTCCGGCTGCCTCCTCGTCGTGCCCGTGACTGTGCCCGTGGCCGCCGTCGTCCTGCCCGTGCGAATGGAATATGTCCTCGAACGGGAGCCCGAAGCGGCTGTCCTCGAAGGTGAGAGACAGGCTGGCGAAGGCCCGGTCACCGAAATAGCCGAGCCCGGTGCGCGCGTTGGCGAGCTCGGCGGCCGTGTTGAAGACCGGGCCTTCCGGCGTGTCGTAGTCACCGGTCCGGCGTCTGGCGCCGCTGGCCCAGTACAGCATGTTGCCCTGCGCGTGCTGCAGGTTGGCGTACGTTCCGGCCTGCCGGTTCGCGCTTCCGGTATCGGCCCCGAGCTGCGCCCGCGTGCCGTCGCTGAGCGATTCGCCGTAGCTCTCGGGGGGCGTGAGGAGGTTCCGGTAGGCCGCGTGCGGGGTGATGATGTTGATGAGGCCGCCCACGACGCTGGAGCCGTAGAGCAGCGTGGCCGGCCCGCGCACGATCTCGATCCGCTCTGCGCTGTTGGGGTCGACGGTCATTCCGTGATGATCCGAGGTGGCGGAGAGGTCGCCGGTGGGGAGCCCGTCCTCGATGATGAGCACCCGATCGCCGCCGAAGCCGCGGATGACCGGCCGGCTGGCGCCGGGACCGAAGCTGCGGTTGGCGATGCCCGGCTCGTCCTCGAGGGCTTCGCCGATGGTGTTGGGAGCCTCCCTCGCGATGTCGAACGAGTCCACGGTGGAGACCGCGTTGAACGTGCGCAGCGTTGCCTCGGCGCCCACCGCCGCGGACGCGGTGACGGTCACCTCCTCGCGCAACGGCGACAGGCTGAGCTCGAAGTCCACGGTGGCGGTTTCGCCGGCGACGACGGTGGCGGTCTGAAATCCGGCGGTGAGTTGCTCGCGCTGGGCGATGACGTCGTACGTTCCGGCCGGCACGTTGGTGAATTCGAACGCCCCCTCGTCGGTGAACGTGAAGGCTCCCGTGCCGATGATGAGAATCAGCGCGCCGTCGACCGGGCCGCCGTTCTCCGCGAGGGTCACGGTGCCGCGTACCGTGCCGGTTTCCTGGGCATGGACGGACGCTGTCGCCGCGAGCATGACCATCGTCAGGGTGGCGAGTCGGATCCACCGGCTCGGCTTGCCGCGTGCGCGTCCGGTGTGCCGGACGCGGCGAGGGTTGCACACGCTGGCGTCGTGAGGACCCGCCAACGTCGACGTCGTGCCTTCGAGCATGCACGTATTATCCGATATTCGGGTTCCTGTGTATATTGCGGCGACACTCCCGAGGGGGAGATCCGTCGCGGAGATTCATGGATGAAGCTCACGCCTGCCATCGACACGGTGCAGGGTATCGGCGGCCAGGCCCGTAGTGCCGTTTCGGAGCGCACGCCATGACGGACGGCCTGCGGATGCCGCCCGACCTCATGCGGGAGCTCGCGGCGTACGTCACCGAGATTCTGGTCGAGCGGAGCCGCCGTCTGCCCGACGAGCCGGCCTGGGACGGAGAGTTCCAGCAGGAACTGACGGCCCGGCTGATGGAGGAGCCACCCGAGAGCGGCCGGCCGCCGCGCGAGGTGATCGACCGCGCCGTGCGGGACGTGCTGTCGACGACGATGCGACACGACCACCCGAAAGCCTTCGGGTTCGTGCCGTCGGCGCCGACGTGGCCGGGCGTTCTCGCGGACTATCTGGTGACCGGCTTCAACGTCAACGCGGCCACGTGGCTGTCGGCGAGCGGGCCGAGCCAGCTCGAAGCCGTCGTGATCGACTGGTTCCGGCGCTGGTTGGGATACCCGGAGACGGCCGGCGGCGTGCTGACCAGCGGCGGTTCCGCGGCGGCCCTGGACGCCTTCGTGGCCGCTCGGGATGCGGCGGGGCATCCGGCACGGGGAACCGTCTACATGAGCGACCAGAGCCACAGCGCCCAGAAGCGCGCCGCGCGAGTCATCGGCATACGCCCGGATCGGGTTCGGGTGCTGCCGACGGACGCGGACTTCCGTCTTTCGGTGGACGCGCTGGCATCCGCCGTCGAGGCCGACCGGGATGCGGGGTGCACGCCGGTCGCCGTGTGCGCCGACGCCGGCTCCACGAGCACCGGAACCGTCGATCCCCTGGACGCCATCGCGGACTACTGCGAGGCGCATGGCATCTGGCTGCATGTCGATGCGGCGTATGGCGGCTTTGCCGCCGTCACCGAGCCCGGGGCGCGCCTGCTCCGCGGTATCGAGCGGGCCGATTCCATCGGCCTCGATCCCCACAAGTGGTTCTTCCAGCCGTACGACACGGGCTGCCTGCTGGTCCGGGACGCGACGGCCCTCGAACGGGCGTTCGCGATACACCACGACGTGCTGCAGGATTCGGTGTGGGGCGCCAACCATCCGAACCAGGCGGATCGCGGCCTGCAACTGAGCCGCCGCGACCGCGCCCTGAAGATCTGGATGTCGGTGCAGATCTTCGGCATGGCGGCGTTTCGCGCCGCGGTGCGGCAGGGGATCGAGCGGGCCGAGCGCGCGGCGCGGTACGTCGCGGAGAGTCCCGTCCTGGAGCTCATGACGCCTGCCTCCTTGGGAATCCTGTGCTTCCGGGTCAATCCGGGCGAAGGCGCCGGCGACGAGCGGGAGATCCACCGGCTCAACCGCCAGGTGCTCGCCCGCGTGTTCTGGGAGGATCGCGCGTTCCTGTCGTCGACGCTGCTGCACAGGCGATTCGCGCTCCGGATGTGCGTCATCAACCACACCACGACCTGGGACGACGTCCGGGAGACCCTGGAGACGATCGAGCGCTTCGGAAGAGAAGCCCGGGCGGCGTCCTGACCCGGTGGTCAACTCGTGTGCGGCCAGCCCCGGAATCCGGAAGGCCGGCCAGACGCACGCCACCAAGCGGCGCGCAGCTCGCCGCCCGCGGCCCGGCGCAATGCGGGCACCCCGCTGGAAAGGCCGGCCGAAGCGACCCGCGAGGGCAGGGAACAGCGGCCGGCGCCGCGGCGCATCGGTTACCATTGGCGGCGATGAAGCATCTGGCATGGTGCCTGCCGATTGTCGCGGCCTTCGCCGCCGCGGCGCCCGCGCGAGCGGTCGCGCACCCCGCGCCGTTCAGCTTCGTCGACTTGCGGCTAGGAGCCGGGACGCTGGACGTCACGATAGTGGCGCACGTCTGGGACGTCGCCTACGAGTTCGACATCGAGGATCCGGCCCTGGTGCTCAATCCCGACATCCTGCGTCCGCGGGGCGATCGGCTTGCGGCGCTGATGGGGGAGCGCCTGCGGTTGACGGTCGACGGGCGCCTTCTCGCCCTGGACGCCTGGTCGGAGCCGGAAATCCTGCGCGAGCGGCAGTCGGTGCGGCTGCAGGTTCGCAGACCGCTCGAAGAGGGCGTCGGCGCGGTGGTGGTGTCGGCCGAGCTCTTTCCGTACGATCCGAATCACCAGACGTTCCTCAACGTTTACGAGAACGCCGAGTTGACCACGCAGGCGATCCTCGGCGGCGGCGAGACGGAGTACGAGTACTTCCTCGGCACCCGGCAGGGCGTCTGGGCGGTGCTCCAGAGGTTCGTTCCCTCCGGCGTGCACCACATCCTGATCGGGCCCGATCACCTGTTGTTTCTCATCGGTCTGCTGCTGCTGGGGGGGAGCGTGCGGCAACTGCTGTTCGTGGTCACCGCGTTCACCGTCGCCCACAGCATCACGCTGTCGCTGGCCGTGCTGAACGTCGTGACCCCGCCGGCGCGGCTGGTCGAGCCGATCATCGCGCTGAGCATCATCTACGTCGGCCTCGACAACCTGCTGGCCCGCGGCGGACGGGACATGCGGATCTGGATCGCGCTGGTGTTCGGGCTGATTCACGGCTTCGGGTTCGCGAGCGTGCTGCGCGAGATGGGGCTGCCGAGCGGGGCGCTCGGGTGGTCGCTTTTTTCGTTCAACTTCGGGGTCGAGCTGGGACAACTCGCCGTCGTGCTGGTCGTCGCGGCCATACTGTGGCGCATCCGGGCCTACAGCGCGGTGGCCGGCCAGCGTATCGCGGTCGCGGGATCGATCGCGGTGATCGCGGCCGGCGCGTTCTGGTTCGTGGAACGGGTCTTCCTGTCGGGAGGCATGGCTTGAGCGAGGTGAGATCGATGGAGTGGGGACGGGAGATGAAGCGGGTGATGGTGCTCGGTGCAGTGCTCGTCGTCGGCGCCGTGTCGCTGGCGGTTACCGAGGCGGAGCAGGGCGGGCCGGTCGTCGAGGTCGAGCGGCTGAAGGAGAACCTCTACGTGCTGCGCGGCGGCGGGGGCAACTCGGCGGCGTTCGTGACCAGCGACGGCGTCGTGCTGGTCGACACCAAGGTCGCCGGCTGGGGGCAGCCGCTGATCGACCGCATCGCGGAGCTGACGCCGAATCCGGTGACGACCCTCATCAACACCCACGCGCACTTCGATCACGTGAGCGGCAACGTGGAGTTCCCGGCGTCGGTCGAGGTGGTCGCGCACACGAACGCGCGGCGGCTGATGGAGGAGTGGAACCCGGTCACCGGCTTTCCGGGCGACTTCCCGAACGTCTTCCAGACCAGCGGCGGCCAGGGCCTGCCGACGCGGACCTACGACGACCGCCTGAGCCTCGGCAGCGGCGACGATCAGGTCGACCTCTACTACTTCGGGCGCGGACACACCGGCGGCGACACGTGGGTGGTGTTCCCGTCGTTGCGGGTCATGCATGCCGGCGACATGTTCCCCGGCCGGCAGGTCCCGATCATGGACGCGAGCAACGGCGGCAGCGGCGTCGAGTACGCGCGGTCGCTGCGCAACGCCTGGCAGACGGTCACCGACATCGACCTGATCATCACCGGCCACAGCACCCAGATGACGCGGAGCGACCTGGCGCAGATGGCCGCCTTCGTCGACACGTTCGTCGCCGACGTGCGGGAGGCGAAGGAAGCCGGGCAGTCGGCGGCCGAGGTCGCGGCGAGCTGGCAGGTGCCGGCGGAGTTCTCCGGTTTCGGCAGTCCGGGCCCCGAGCGTCTGGAGGCCTACGTGCAGGTGATCTTCGACGAGCTGGAGTAGCGCCATGAGAAGGCAGCGCCGCGGTGACGGATCGGTTCGCGTTCCTGCCGCGCGGATTGCAGGTTGGGCGGCGCGTCTCGCCCCGCTCTGGATTGTCGTGGCGCTGGCGGCGGGGTGCGCCGCCGCCGTCGAGCCCACCGAGGACAATCTGAGGGCGTCGTTCGCGGCCCAGATCGACAGCATCGAGTCGGTGAGCGGCGTGGAACATACCGGGGATACGCTGACGTTCACCGAGATGCAGGCGGACGAGACCCAGGTGCAGTGGCGGGTCGTGATCGCGTCCGCCATGGTCGAGCCGCCGGCCGTCGAAGGTGCGCCGACCCAGGGGAACATCGTCTCTTCGTGGTACGCCGACGGCGAGCTGATCGAACCGCTCGGGTCGATGTCGCGCCTCCCCGACGCGTTCCTGAACGCGGGCATCGCCCAGGATTGCTGGGCCTTGTGGGACGCCGACGCCGGTCGCTGGGGCTGGACGTGATGGCCGCCGGCGAGGCATCCAGGGCGCACCGGTGATGCAGCGAGAGATGAGCGCGACGCCCGGCCCGTCGACAACGGCGTCAGTGGCGTCGGCTGAGGGAGCGCCGGAGCTCCCGCCCGAGCGTGCGTTGCCGCTCACCCCGGAGCCCCTGTCGAATCCCGATGCCCCGGTGCGCGTGGAAGTGGCCATGCCGCGCGACCTGTTCGATCGGTTGACCGACCACGACGAGGCTCCGAAGTGCCGCTACGACATGGCGACCGGCCGCGCCGAGTTCGTCGCGGCGCCGTTGCTGTCTCACGAGTCGCGCGCTGCCACGGTGGGCGAGCTGTTTTCGCAAGTAGGATTCGCGCTCGCGGACGCCGAGCCGCCGATCGAGGTGCTGGCGTCCCGCGCCACCAGGGTGCTGAGTGACGACGGCGCGTTCGAGCCGGACGAAGGGTTGATCATCGGTGCCGAGAAGATAGAGGCGGCGGAACGTATCGACGAGTGGCTCGACGTCCGCAAGGGGCATCCGGTTCCGGATCTCGTGGTGGAGATAGACCGGAGCACGGATTCGAGCAACAAGCTCGCTCCCTACTTCCACATGGGCGTGCGCGAAGCGTGGACCTGGAGCCGGCGCAGCGGAACCGCGATCTGGATGGCGGACCCGGAGGCGCCCGACGGTTTTCGGCGCGTCGATGCCAGCGTCGTGCTGCTGGGCGTTACGCGCGCTGCCCTTGCGCGACTGCTCGATGCCCGCTCCGGCGCGGACCGGCGGTACCACCTGCGGCGGCTGGCGAGCATGGTCGCGTCGAAGATGCTCGCGCCCGGCGATGGCGGCGCGATGGCCGGGGAACCCGGAACCTGACGACGGACGGAGGTCCAAGATGAAGCTGGCGAAGGTGCATGGACGCGGGGTGTGGATCCTGGCGGGGACGCTGGCGGCCGTCGCCTGGTCGGGCGCAGCCGTCGCGCAGGAGGCGGAGAGCCGGCCGGTGGCGGTCGAGGGGATCATCTCCTTCACCGAGGGGCCGACGGTGGACGAGGCGGGCGCCGTCTACTTCACGGATCTGCGCGTTACCGGCCGCATCCTGAAGATGGACACCGATGGAACGATCACGACGTACCGCGAGCCGAGCAACCGCGCCAACGGCCTCATCTTCGACAGCGAGTGGCGCCTCCTGGCGTGCGAAGGAGGCAACGGCGACGACGTCCTGCCGCGCATCACGCGGACGAACGTCGCGACCGGCGAGATCGAGGTGCTGGCCGACCACTTCGAGGGCAAGCAGCTCCACCAGCCGAACGATCTGACCATCGACGGGCAGGGACGCATCTACTTCACGGATCGCCCCGGAGCGAACGTGACCCCGGAGCAGACCGGCGTGCACGGTGTATATCGCATCGACCCCGACGGGTCGATAGCGCGCATTCTGACCGAGCCGGAGATCGAGCGGCCGAACGGGATCGTCATCTCGCCCGACGACGCCACGCTCTACCTGATCGAGACCGCCCAGCAGGAGGGCGGCGCGCGGATGATCCGGGCCTACGACCTCGCTGCAGACGGCACGGCGAGCAACATGCGCGTCTTCCACGACTTCTATCCCGGCCGGAGCGGGGACGGCATGACGATCGACAGCGAAGGGAACCTCTACGTGGCGGCCGGCCTCAACCGCCTGCGCGGCACCAGCGAGACGCTCGACACGGTGACCGGCGTGCACGTCTTCTCGCCGGACGGAGAGCTGCTCGAGCACATCCCGATCTGGGAGGACACGATCACCAACGTCGCCTTCGGCGGCGACGACCTGCGCACGCTCTACATCACGGCGGGCAAGACGCTCTTCAGCGTCCGGACCGACGTCACCGGCACGCGGCGGTAGCGAGGGTTCTGGCGCGCCCAGGCGCCGGCGTGAGACGATACGGACATGGACATGTTGACGGCGGTGGCGGCAGTGATCGGCGCGCTCATGGGGCTGGTGGCTGCGGTCGCGAGCCTCTGGAACGCTTACCAGTTCAGCGTCCTGAAAGGGCGCATCGACGAGGTCAGCCAGAATCTCACCGCGCACCTCAGTGCACCGGGTCTGCACCGCTGACGAGCGTGTTCAGGTTGGCAGACCCCGCCACACCGACGGATGAGGGGTAGACTAAGCGTATCCGTGCGCTGTCGGTGAGAGATGTCCGGGGGATACGGAGTGGCCGTGGTCGCGTCACGAGACCGGGGGTAGCACGATGTCGAAGACCCTGGCAGCCTGCGTCGTCGGACTCGGCATCTCGGTGGCCGGCCTGGGTTTGTTCGACGTGCACGCAGCCGGCCGGCGGGGTGCGTCCCCGGCCGGAGGGAATCCGGCCCCGTCCGCCGGACCCGCCGCCGCATCGCAGAGCCAGGTGGCCGTTCCTGTCGGGGAGTCCGTTCCTGCCGGGACGCTTGTCCCTGCCGGGGCGCCCGTTACAGCCGCCGTTCCTGTCGGGGAGTCCGTTCCTGCCGGGGCGCCCGTTTCGGCCGTCTCATCGGGCGCCGAGTCCGTGCGCCCGGTCCTGAACCGCTACTGCGTCGGCTGTCACAACGAGCGGCTGCGGACGGCGGGACTTGCGCTGGACACCATGGACCCCGCTCGGGTGGGCGACCATCCGGATGCGTGGGAAAAGGTCGTGCGCAAGCTGCGAACCGGCGCGATGCCCCCGGCCGGCCGGCGGCGGCCGGATTCCGCCACCTACGAGACCGTTGCCTCTACGCTGGAGAACGCTCTGGATCGGGCCGCGGCGGCGGCTCCGAATCCCGGCCGCACCACCGTTCACCGCCTGAACCGGCGCGAGTACGAGAACGCCGTGCGCGACCTGCTCGCGCTGGAGATCGATGCGAGCGCGCTGTTGCCGGCCGACAACGCGGATCTCGGCTTCGACAACATGGCGGACATCCTGTCGGTGTCCCCGGCGCTGCTCGACCGCTACATCTTCGCGGCGCGCCGGATCAGCCGGCTGGCGGTCGGGGATCCGACGATGGAGCCGACGACCGAGACCTACGTCGTCCCGTCGATGCGGTTCCAGGACCTGCGGATGAGCGAGGACCTGCCGTTCGGCTCCCGCGGCGGTATCGCGATACGCCACAACTTCCCGCTGGACGGGGAGTACGACGTTCGCATACGGCTGCAGCGGCAGCTTTACGACTACGTGCGCGGGCTGCAAAACCGGCAGCAGCTCGAGGTGCGCCTGGACGGCGAGCGGGTGGCCCTGTTCCACATCGGCGGCGCGCCCGGCACGCCGCCTCCGCGGACGTTCGCGGGCGCCGTGCTCGGGGACCGTGCGTGGGAGGAGTACGCGCTGCACGCCGACGACAACCTCACCGTCCGGGTGTCGGCGAAGGCGGGACCGCGGGTGCTCGGCGTCTCGTTCGTCCAGGGCCGGTCGGAGCGTGACGGGGTGCTGCAGCCGCGGGCCACCGGAAAGGTGCTGGCCGTCGCCGAGCGCTGGAGCTCGACGTCGGAAGCGCCGGAGGCGGCGGTCGACCAGGTGAGCATCGCCGGTCCGTTCGATGCCACCGGCCCCGGCGAGACCCCGAGTCGGGAGCGGCTGTTCGTGTGCCGTCCCGCGCCCGGAACAGCAGAGGAGGCGTGCGCCCGCGAGATTCTCGGAGCCGTCGCGCGGCGGGCCTTCCGGCGGCCGGTGACCGAGACCGATCTGGCCACCCTGCTGGGCTTCTTCGCGGCGGGGCGCGAGGCGGGCGGCTTCGAGGCCGGCATCCAGCGGGCCCTCGAGAGCATCCTGGTCGACCCGGAGTTCCTGTTCCGCGTCGAGCGCGACCCGGTGGATACGAGGCCCGGCACGATACACCCGGTCAGCGATCTGGAGCTGGCGGCGCGGCTCTCGTTCTTCCTGTGGAGCAGCATCCCGGACGACGAGCTGCTGGCCGTCGCCGCGCGCGGCGAACTGCGTGACACGGACGTGCTGCGACGGCAGGTGCGGCGCATGCTGGCCGATTCCCGTGCGCAGGCGCTCGTCGACGGCTTCGCCCTGCAGTGGTTGGCCCTGCGCACGTTGTCGAGCGTCGTGCCGACGCCCGAGCTGTTTCCCGAGTGGGACGACAACCTGCGCGAGGCGTTCGCGCGCGAGACCGAGCTGTTCGTGGCCCGCCAGATCGGCGAGGACCGCAGCGTCCTGGACCTCGTGCGGGCCGACTACTCGTTCATCAACGAGCGGCTGGCGCAGCACTACGGCATCCCGAACGTCTACGGCAGCCGGTTCCGGCGCGTGACGTTCCCCGACGGGGTGCGGGGCGGCCTGCTGGGGCACGGCAGCATCCTGACCGTCACCTCCTATCCCACGCGGACGTCGCCGGTGCTCCGCGGCCACTGGCTGCTCTCGCACATGCTCGGCGCCCCGCCGCCGCCGCCGCCGCCGGACGTGCCGGCGCTGCCGGACCGGGGCGAGGGCGGCCGGCCGGCCTCGGTGCGCGAGCGGCTCGAGCAGCACCGCGAGAACCCGGTCTGCGCCAACTGCCACGCCCCGATGGATCCGCTCGGCTTCGCCCTCGAGCACTTCGATGCGATCGGCAAGTGGCGGGCGAGCGGCGAGGGAGGCGACCCGATTGACGCCTCGGGCGTCTTCCCGGACGGGACCGGGTTCGATGGGCTGGCGGGACTCAAGGCGGTGCTGCTGGAGCGTCACCGGCAGTTCGTGTGGACCGTGACCGAGAAGCTGGCCACCTACGCCCTCGGCCGCGGCCTGGAGTACTACGACATGCCGGCCCTTCGCGGGATCATTCGCGACGCGGCCGGGGACGACTACACGTGGTCCTCCCTGGTGCTCGGGATCGTCGAGAGCACACAGTTCCAGATGCGGAGATCAGAATCATGATGATCAGCAGGAAGGCTCTCCCTCGCCGCACGGTGCTCCGTGGAATCGGCGCCACGCTGGCGCTGCCGTTGCTCGACGGCATGGTGCCGGCGCTGACCGCCCTCGGCCGGACCGCCGCGAAGCCGGTCAGACGCCTGGGCGTCGTCTATGTCCCGAACGGGATCGTGATGGAGCAGTGGATCCCCGCGACGGCGGGCACGGGGTTCGAGATCACTCCGATCCTGCAGCCGCTCGCGCCCTTCCGCGACCGCTTGCTGGTCGTGTCGGGACTCAGCAACAAGGGGCCGGACAACATCCACGAGACCGGCGCCACCAGCTTTCTGACCGGCGTGCCGCCGAAGCGCACACAGGGTTCCCAGCTCGGGGCCGGCGTGTCGATGGACCAGCAGGTGGCGAGAGAAGCCGGCCGGCACACGCAACTCGCGTCGCTGGAGCTGGCCCTCGAGTCGGGCGACGACGTGGGCACGTGCGGTGGCGGCTACACCTGTGCGTACACCAACACGATCTGCTGGCTGAGCGCGACGACGCCGCTGCCGATGGAGACCAATCCGCGGACGGTCTTCGAGCGCCTGCTGGGCGACACCGGGGGTACGGATCCCGCCGCGCGGCTGGCGCGCATCGAGCAGAACCGCAGCCTCCTCGACGCGGTCACGGACAAGGTGGCCGCGTTGCGCCGCGATCTGGGCCCGCGCGACCGGCTGAAGCTCGGCGAGTACCTGGAGGCGGTGCGCGACATCGAGCGCCGCATCCAGAAGGCCGAGGCGCAGGTCGATCAGGAGTTGCCGGACATCGCGCCGCCCCTAGGGGTTCCCGCCGCCTTCGACGAGCACGCGAAGCTGATGTTCGACCTGCAGGTGCTGGCCTACCAGACCGACCTGACCCGCGTCGTCAGCTTCATGATCAGTCGCGAGTACAGCGGCCGCACCTACCCGCAGATCGGCGTGCCGGAGGCGCACCACCCGACGTCGCACCACCAGCAGGACCCGGACAAGCTGGAGAAGCTGACCCGGATCAACACGTACCACACGTCGCTGCTGGCGTACTACCTGGACAAGCTGCGCGCCACGGAAGACGGCGACGGGACGCTGCTCGACCACGTGGCGGTCCTGTACGGCGCCGGCCTGAGCGACGGCAACCGGCACTCGTCGGAGAACCTGCCGATCCTGCTCGCGGGTGGTGGAGCGGGGACGCTCCACTGCGGGCAGCATCTGCAGTGTCCGGACCCGACGCCGATGTCCAACCTGCACGTGACGCTGATGGACAAGCTCGGCGTGCCCGTCGAGAGCTTCGGGACGAGCACGGGGGAGATTCAGGAGCTCTCGGGCGTGTAGCGAGCCTTGGGAGGCCCGTGGCCCGTGGCCGTTGCATGCTACGCTGGTGGTAATGAGCAACGACACGAAGTGGATCATCGGAACCGGCGTGGCCGTGATCGCTTCGGTGGTCGGGTCGGCCGTGGCGGTCATCGCCGTTGTGGTGACGCTGGTCGGCGGCGTTCGCGAGGACCTGCGTGACGTTCGCGCGGATATGCGCTCCATGCACGCGGTCATAGAAGGACTGCGCGACGACATGCACGCGGCCATAGAAGGACTGCGCGACGACATGCGCGAGGATCACGCACGGTTCGACGCCCGCCTGGACGCCCTCGAAGTGGCGGTCGGGAAGGTCGACCAGCGGCTCCAGACCATCGAGCGCGTCGTCCTGCCGGCGCCGGAAGCCGGCGAGTAGCCCCGGTTACGTGAGCGGTGACGTGGCGTTGACAGGGGAATCGACCATGCTCGGCAGTGACATCGGCCGAACCCTCGCCGGAGTCTGCCTCGCCTTGCTGCTGGCTGTTCCGGCCGCCGGGCAGCAGGCGGACCTGCGCCTCGTCGACGCGATTCGGGACGGCGATCGGCACGCCGTGCGCGCGTTGCTGGAGGAGCCGGTCGACGTGAACGCCCGCCAGCCGGACGGGGCGACGGCGCTCCACTGGGCGGTCTACCTGAACGATCTCGAGACGGTCGACGTGCTTGTCGCGGCAGGCGCGGCGCCGGACGTTACGAACGAGCTGGGCGTGGCGCCGCTCTACCTGGCCTGCGAGAACGGCAACGCCGCGCTCGCAAGGAAGCTGCTCGCGGCCGGCGCCACGCCGCACGCGGTGCTGCCGAGCGGCGAGACCGCCCTGATGACCGCGGCGCGGGCCGGCAGCGTCGGCGCGGTACGGGCGTTGCTGGCTCACGGCGCCGACGTGCAGGCGCGGGAGGCGATGGAGGAGCAGACCGCCCTCATGTGGGCGGCGTCGCAGCGCCATGCCGGGGTCGTCGACGCGTTGCTGGGCGCGGGAGCGGACGTGCACGCCCGTTCGCGCCGCCGTCCCGTGGTGCAGGCGCATTCCGCCCGCACGAGCCGCGACGGCGCCGTCGTCGTGGTCGAGGAGGGCGGCTTCACGCCGCTGCTGTTCGCGGCGCGCAGCGGCGATCTCGCGTCCGCCGAGCTGCTGCTGGCCGCGGGCGCCGACCCGAACGATACCGCGCCGGCCGGCACGAGCGCGCTCGTCGTGGCCGCCCACAGCGGCCACGGGGCGCTGGCTGCGATGCTGCTCGCTGCCGGCGCCGACCCGAACGCCGCCGGGGCGGGCTACACGCCCCTGCACGCGGCGATCCTGCGCGGCGACGAAGCGCTGGTGGCGGGGCTGCTGGCGCACGGCGCGAATCCGAACGCCCGCCTCCTGCGGGGCACCCGCTACGCGCGACAGGGCAAGCTGTTCGCGCTGGACGTGGCCTGGACGGGGGCGGCGCCGTTCTTTCTCGCGGCCAAGTTCGGCCGGGGCGACATCATGCGCCGGCTCGCCGAGAACGGGGCGGATCCGCACGCCGGCCTGGAGGGCGGCGTGACGCCGCTGATGGCCGCCGCCGGCATGCTCACCGGCGGGTTCGGCCGGGCCGGCAAGGACCGTCTCGGGCGCGAGATGGACTCGGCCGAGATGGAGGTGGCCCTCACCCAGGATCCGGATCGGCGCGGCGTCATGAACAGCGGCATCGACGCGGTGAAGGCGGCGGTGGAGCTGGGCGCCGACGTCAACGCCGCCAGCGCCACCGGGGACACCGCGCTGCACATGGCCGCCTTTCACGGCTTCAAGACCGTGGTGCGGTATCTGGTGGACCGCGGGGCCAGGCTGGACGCCACCAACCTTCGCGGCGAGACGCCGCTCGACCGGGCGCTTGCCGCACGCGCCCCGGCACGCCTGACCCGCGGCCTGACCGACTACAGCGACACGAGCACGGCGGATCTGCTGCGGGCCCTGGGCGCGACCGACTGAGCCCGGACCCGGTTTCCTTTCGAAGGACTGCAGCAAAACGACAGCGGACCGCCGCGCGGACGGCGCGGTGCCGTGGGTCTCCGCCGTGGAACGGCGTAGACTCCTGGACAGGATCGGTCGGGCGGAAAGCGGGGCCGCACGGCGACGGTTTCCGGGCTATGCTCGCACGCGGAGGAGGACACGCGCGATGAAGACCGTACAGAAGCTGACGCTCGACGACGCCCGCGTCATCATGGCCGGCGCCGAGGCCAAGGCGCGGGAGATCGGCGTCGACATGGATATCGCGATCACCGACGACAACGGCAGCCTGCTGATGTTCCACCGCATGGACAACGGGCGGATCACCAGCATCGACGTCGCGATCAGCAAGGCGTTCACGGCGGCGGCGGCGCGGCGCTCGACGCGGGCCTATGGCGAAGTGAGCGGGCCCGGCGGACCAGCGTTCGGGATCCACGTGAGCAACCAGGGTCGGTTCATGATCGTGGCGGGCGGGTTGCCGCTGTTCGTCGACGAGCAGATCGTCGGCGGCGTCGGCTGCAGCTCCGGCACGCCCGATCAGGACGAGGTGGTGGCGCAGGCCGGGATCGACGCGTTTCTGGCGAGCCTGGGTCAGTAGTCTGCGCCCCGGCTTCTTGACCGGCCGGCATCTCTACAGATGAGTCGAGTTCAGGTTTTGATCGTGTTTCTTTCGCCGCTCCGGGCATTCAACAGGCGGCGCCGATCAGTGCTCGGACGTGCATGTTTGTTGGTCTGAGTTTTTCCACCCGGCAGGGCCGGACCCGCGCATGGATGGAACCGGGGTGAGTTTCCCAGTAGTAGGCGAAGCCTCGCTGGCAGGTGAGGGTTGGCTTGGCGGCAAGCGGGAGCCGCGGGCGACGGTCGACGGGCCGGTAACCCGCGGGCGCCCGGAACGGAGCCCACGTGGAGAATAGCGGGCGCGGCGGCATGGTGGCCGGGGCGCTGTTGTGCGCCGTCCTGACGGGATGCGCGCAGGAGGATGCTCCCACCGAGCCTCCGCCGCCCACCTTCGACGAGCAGGGCGTCGTCAACGAGGCGTGGCGCATTCTCAAGATGGCGACCGCGCACGACGTGATCACGCTCGAGGTGGAGGTGGCGGATCTGGACACGGCGTCGAATGTCGCTCGCGAACTGCTGGCGCCGCTCGAGAGCCGCTATGCCGAGGCCCTCGTCTACGTCTACGCGGCTGGTGAAGGGGAGGGCGGGCACGTGCCAGCGATGCGGTTCCAGTGGACGGCGACCGGCGGAATCGTCGCCATGGAGTATTGAACCCGAGGGCCGGGAACGAGCCGCACCGGGCGTCGGCGCCCGCGCACTCGTTACCCGGACCACGGCGGCTTCACGGTCCGTGGTTGCTGCGGCCTCACTGGTTCGCCGACTGCAGGTAGGCGATCAGGTCGAGCAACTGGCGCACGGTCATCGACTCGCTGTAGTCGCCCATGGGCGACAACGCCCCGGTGACGCCAGCCCGCACCGCGGCGCCCGTGGCCACGCTCATGGCGTGCGACGGCGCCACGATCGCGGTGGCCACGGCTCCCGCCGTCCGGCTCGCCATGCCGGCGCCGAGGTCCGGCCCCGGATTGGCGGACACGGGGGCGGGAAGGTCGGGTTCGCCGGTCACGCGATGGCACGCCGTGCACTTGAGGTCGACGAACGCCTGCCGTCCCGCGCCGGTCGCGCCCCGCGGCAGCGACAACACGACGGTGTCGTAGCCGCCCGCCCCCGCCGCAGGCTGCTCGTCTCCGGCGGGCGCGGTGGCCGGTCGAGTCCCGGGGAACGCCGATTCCCCGGCGCACCCGCTGGTCGTCATCAGAAGAACGGCGATAAGGCTGCATCGTGACATTGCTGTCCCCCCTAAGCGCCCGCGATCTCCAGTCGCTGTCCCTTCTTCCCCGCAGGCGCCGGCGGGGCCGGCATGGTGACCTCCAGGACGCCATCCTTGAAGCTCGCCGTCGCCTTGTCGGCGTCGACGCCGGCCGGGAGTGCGAGACAACGGTGGAAGCGGCCGTAGGTGCGCTCCGACCGATAGTAGCCCTCGGCTTTCTCCTCTTCGTCGAGCTTGCGCTCGCCCTCGATCGTCAGCGTGTCGTCGCCGATCGTCACCGTGATGTCGTCCTTCGACATACCGGGAACGTCCGCCCGCACGACGAGATTCTTCTTCTTCTCGAAAACCTCGATGTCGGGCAACCACGCGCCGTCGAACTCGAAGTCGTGCCAGGGCCGCGGTCTTGCGCCGCGAATCCCTTCGAAGATCCGCTCCATCTCGTCGGAGAGACGCCGCATGCCCGCGAACGGATTCATGGACCACTGTGCACCCCGTCCACCGGCCGGCGCCAGCCCCCGCTTCTCCCGCCGTTTCTCGATTTTCGCTCCCATCGTGCGACCTCCTTGTGTCTCGCGATCACCTGTTCCTCGATGCAAGGTTCGCGCCATCCCACGCCGGCGCCTCGCGCAGCGTTCGCGGAGCAACCCGGCGCGACGGCGGTGCATGCGACAGGCAAGCTGGGGAGTTGTTCCCGCCCGGGCGTTGAAAATGTCCCGGCGCGCGGTTCCGGCAGACGATGACGACGCGATGGTCGAGGCGCCCGGCCGCGTCGAGGATCTCGACCGCACTCGCGTGCACGTCGTGGCCGACGAGAACCCGCGATCATCGGAGACGGTTTGACGGATAATCCCTCTGGTGTGCGACGATGGTGGCGACGAGCCGCGCAATTGCCGCCAGGGACGATTGGAGCGGTGCGGAAGTTGTCGTGAGGAGGCATCGATGAAGAGACGCATGCAAGCGACGCTGACGTCGGGTGCGGCGGCCGCCGCGGCCGCATTGGTGATTGCCCTCGGCAGCGGGCTGGCCGGTGGAGCCGGGCTCGCCCAATCGTCCGGGATCGAGCTCGACGCCGACGACATCGGCGGCGTGGTCACCAGCGCAGACGGCCCCGAAGCGGGCGTGTGGGTGGTCGCGGAGACGACGGAGCTGCCGACCCGCTTCATCCGTATCGTGGCGACCGACGACGAGGGCCGCTACGTGCTGCCCGACCTGCCGGATGCCACCTACGAGATTTTCGTGCGCGGCTACGGCCTCGTCGATTCGGAGCGCGTATCGGCGACGCCGGGGCAGGCGCTGGATCTCGACGCGGTGGTGGCCCCCGACGCGCTGGCCGCCGCGCAGGTCTATCCCGCCGCCTGGTGGCTCTCGATGATGGAGTTGCCCGATGGGGAGCACTCCCAGCAGGAGCTGGGCAGCTCGGTGACCGGTTGCCTGAACTGCCACCAGATCGGCAACGAGGCGACCCGCGCGATCCCGGACAGCATCCTGAGCGATGTCGACTCGCACCTCGAAGCGTGGGACCGCCGCGTCGCGATGGGGCCGATGGGCGCTTCGATGGCCGGCGCGTTCCGGCGGCTCGGCCCGCAACGGGCGATGTTCTCGGACTGGACCGACCGCATCGCGGCCGGCGAGGCGCCGACCCAGACCCCGCCGCGGCCGACCGGCGCGGAGCGCAACGTCGTCGTCACCCTCTGGGACTGGGGTACGGAGCACGACGGGCGGACGGACAGCACCCCCGCCGACGTGCGTGACGGCACCGTCAACGCCAACGGCCTCGTCTACGGCGTCGTGCAGCCGAGCGATATCCTCGCCGTGATCGATCCGGTCGAGCACCGGGCGTTCAACATTCCCATTCCGTCGAACGCGCCCCCCATCCTGACCGACACGCCCACCTCGCCCTACTACGGCGACGACCCGATCTGGGCGCGCCGCTCCGATCCGCGGAGCGTCGCCATGGACGGAGAGGGGCGCGTCTGGCTCACCGGCCGCATCCGCGCGCCGGACGAGCAGCCGGAGTTCTGCACGGACAGCGAGAACCCGTTCGCCGACTACTTCCCACTGGAGGTGGGCACCCGGCAGGTCTTCCTGTACGACCCGCCGAGCGAGGAGTTCAGCGAGATCGACACCTGCTTCTCGTCCGACCACAACCAGCTCGGCCATGACGAGCGCTTCTACTACGGCTTCCGCGACGGGGTCGGCTGGGTCGACGTCGAGCTGTGGGACGAGACCGGAGACGCCGAAGCGTCGCAGGGCTGGTGCCCCACGGTCATCGACACCAACGGCGACGGCGTGATCACCCCCGGCTGGACCGAGCCGGGCGAGGCGATCGATCCGACCCGCGACGCCCGCATCGCCTATGGTTGCTACTCGCCGGCCGCGAACGCCGCGGACGACAGCGTCTGGTGCTCGGACAACGGGCGCGACGACAACACGCTGGTACGCCTGGAGCTGGGCGACAACCCGCCGGAGACCTGCATCGCCGAGGTCTACATGCCGCCGCCGAGCGTCATGGACCCGCCGGCCTACGGCAGCGGCGGCCTGCACGTCACCCGCGACGGCATCATCTGGCAGGACTGGCGCGGCAGCGGCCACTTCGCCTCGTTCGACCACAGCGTCTGCACCGTACGGAACGGTCCGACCGCGACCGGGCAGAGCTGTCCCGAGGGCTGGACCTTCTACCGCATGGACAAGCCGACCTACTCGAACGCCGAGATGCCGATCAACTCGGACGAGAGCTACCTGACGCAGATCGACCACCACGACGTGCTCGGCTTCGGCGCCGAGACGCCGGTCTACGGCGTGGTCAACACCGACTCGCTGGAGGTCTTCGTGCCGTCGACCGAGGAGTACGTGACGCTGCGCATCCCGTATCCGATGGGCTTCTTCTCGCGCTCGTCGGTCGGCCGGGTCGACGACCCGACGACCGGCTGGAAGGGGAAGGGGCTCTGGTCGAGCTATTCCAACTACGCGGCGTGGCATCTGGAAGGCGGACCGGGCACGCTGCAGAAGGCGGTGAAGTTCCAGGTCCGGCCGCATCCGTTGGCGAAGTAGAACAGGGACCGGGAACGACCGCGACCGCTGCACGGACGACCGGGCACGTCGCTCCGGTGGGCGCCCGATCCCGCTGGTGGGAGGCCGACATCGACCAGACGCCGGGCCGCGTACGATCGGGAGCGTCGACGGGCCGACGGACGACGGGGACGGGAAGACAAGTACCGACGGCGTGCGGAAGCTGCAGAACAACGGCAGGCTGCGGCGGAGGTGCAAGCGCGACAAGAGGCCGCTCAACGGAAGGAGGCCGAACGCCAAGCGCAGGAGGCAGAAGCGCAGGCCAAGCAGCAAGCAGATAGGGAACGAACAGCATGGGCAGCCCGGGCAGAAGAACAACGGCAGCGCGCGCACGCAGAAAGGCGCTTGGAAGCCGAACGTCAAACCCGGACGGAGGCGGAACAGCGTGCGGCAACAGCGGAACGAAGGGCGCGGCGAGCGGAGCGGCGAACTAGCGAGGGAGACCGTAAGCTGTTCGCTTGGCGGGCGGGCGTAGCTGCATCAGCAATGCTGATCGTGGCTACGACTGCAGCGATGCTGTTGAGCCGGCGCCCGCCACCAACAATCGATCAGCGACCGGAATCGGCGGTTGTTGAGGGGCATGAAGAAGTCGGGCCTCCGGAGCCGGAACGGATACCGAGCCAACCGCTCCCTGGCCAGGGCTACTTGAACGAAGCTGCGGTCTCAGCAGCGGTGTTGCCGTGGCCCGCGGGCGCGGCCTATGTGTACGAAATCTACGAAGCGGAACGGCGCCAGCGGAGGGAGGAACGACGTCCTGGGCGGGTGTTCAGCGACTGTGATCGGTGCCCCACGATGGTTGTGATGCCGTCGGGGACTTTCCGCATGGGTTCCAACGAGGGGGTGAGGACTCATCAGCCCGTGCGCGACGTACGGGTGCGGGTGTTTGCGCTCGGCCGGCATGAGGTAACGGTGAGGGAGTACGAAGCCTTCGTGACTGCGTCGGGTTACGTATCGGGCGAGGGGTGCTACGTGGCCGATCGGAGGGGAAGAACCGTCTGGGATCGGCAGGCGTCGTGGCGCGCGCCGGGGTTCGAGCAGGTCAACGAGCATCCTGTCGTGTGCGTGAGTTGGCGGGATGCGCAGGCGTACGCGCGGTGGGTGAGTGGCGAATCCGGCGAGCCGTACCGTCTGTCGAGCGAAGCGGAGTGGGAGTACGCGGCCCGCGCGGGCATGGACAACGTGAACCTGTTGGGGAACGACAAGGTTGCACAATGTGATCGCGGGAACGGGGCCGATCGCACCACGACGCAGTTCCTTCCCGAGTGGCACGGAATCACGGCCGACTGTCGGGACGACGCCGTGTTCGCGGCGCCGGTTGGATCGTATGCTCCCAACGCATTCGGCCTCTTCGACATGCTGGGCAATGCTTGGGAGTGGACGGAAGATTGTTGGCATGACAGTTACCGAGGAGCGCCGTCGGACGCTGTGGCCTGGACCAGCGCCGCGACTTGTCGAGAGCGCGTACTACGGGGCGGGTCCTGGCAGGACGGGCCAAGACGCCTGCACTCGGTCGTTCGCAACCGCTATGGCGCGGGTCGGAGGAGTCTCTCTTCCGTCGGGTTCCGGGTTGCCCGTACGATCGATTGAGGCTGACCGCGAGAGTTACCGAGCAAGACCACGCGAGCATCTTCCCGTCCGGATCGAGCAGCTACACGTCGGCAGGACGTCAGTCGGACGTCATCGCCTGCTGCAGCACGTCCGTGAGTGGTGCGCCGCAGCGGATCAACACCGGCCGCCTTGATTGGCCACGCAGTGTGATCGGCGTACGGCGGAGCGCTGTGAGACGTTCCCTGTGAACGCCTTGTCCGCTGGCGAGAACCGGGACGAATCTGAATCGCAGCCCGGGAGGAATCCACGCGTCCGCGATGTCAGCGCCGCCCTGAAGCTGCGCCGCCGCCGAGCCGCCCCTGAACGCGCCACCTTTCAGTTCGATGGGGCTCACCCACGCAACGTTCTGCCCTTCGCCGAAGAACAGGTAGTCGCACCGTTTGCGATCAGCGGCAATCCCGAGCGCGTCGCAGTCGAGATCGACCGTCACGTGCTCGACCGGCACCCCGTGCATGGACACCGAGCACCCTCGTTTGCTGATCCGTCTTTTCCGACAGGCGACGTTTACCTGCCGCGAGACCGCCTGCACGAGTCCGGTCACTCGCGCGGCCCTTCCTGCAGCCGATTGAAGATGTCCGCGCCCTCGTTGTACAGAGACTGGCTTACCTCGTCGTAGTCGGTCGGGAACAGGCCGGTCTCGGGGTCCACTTCGACTTCCTCCACCACGGACCCCTCCGGGCCGGGCTTGAACAGCCATGCGCCGACTTCCTCCGGCGACAGCGCGACATCGGCGCCGGTGATACCCGCCCTCTGGTTCTCCGGCAACGAGAAAAGCCTGACGAGGTTGCCGATCTGTTCGAGGAACCACTCGCTGTGAGTCGTGATGACGATGCGAACGCCGGCGCGCACCAGCCGTGCAAGTTCACGTGCGAAGGCGGCCTGCATCGCCGGATGCAGATGTGACTCCGGTTCTTCGATTATCAGGACGCTGCCGCGTTGCACGAGATGCCGCAGGTACAGCACTACCGGCGCCAGTTCCGAGACCATGGACGAGGTCCGCATCAACGGCAGGTCGTCCTTCCAGCCGTCCGGGCGGTACGTGAAGTGGGGATAACCCGTCCCCTTGCGGGTGAGTTGAACCGAGCCATTGAGCACCGCCCGCTCCAAGCCGGAGGCCAACTTGGCTACGGGCTTCCGTCGAGCGGGGCGCTGCTCGCCGCCCATGGCGATGAGTTGATTCAGAAAATCAGCCAGCACCCCGGAGAGCATCGGCACGTTGGTTGACGGACGCAGTCCTGCCGTCGTGGCGCTCTGGACCAGCGTGCTCACGACCACCTGATGGCTGTGCATGACGCCGGTCCGGTCGGCTGGCAGGTAGTAGGCGGGGCGATGCATCGGCGCAGTGAACGCGCGGAACAGGTGCACGACGATCAGCCGGAGAAACGATGTGGAATCGAAGTCATCATCGAGCGTGTCGTCGTCGAATGGATTCCAGTCGGTACATTCGGCCACCATTTCCTTCAGGCGCGCCGCATCCGGCAAGCGGGATGAAATCGGGGCCACGTGACCCGACAGACGATGATCGTCCAATCCGAATCGAAACTCGTACCGTGCAGATTCCGGGCCGCCTTCATCGCCGGCGCCGAAGCCGACCCGGGCACCAAGACCTGTGTCCGGTCGTCGGGCCAGGACGTCGAGACGGTCGACGCCGAAGCAGCGGCGCAGTTCATCGGTGATAGCGGACTCGAGCCACTTGGGGTTCCTGAGGACCTCGTCAATGTATGCCGTCACGTTGGGCGGCGGCGACGGCACCGGTTGTTCGCCAGACACCCGCGTTGCCCAGGTTTTCAGGTCCTTCAGAAGCTTGTTGCCCGGGGTGATCGTCGAGGGAGCGATACGGGCATCAAGCGCACGCCACGGCACCCGGCCGTGCCCCACGTCGAGAGACCGATGCAGGGCGTAGATCAGGATGGCCAAGTACGACTTGCCCGTGTTGCTTGGGCCAATGAACACGGTGAAAGGGCGTACGTCCACGCTCGCCCGTTGGATAGGACCGAAGTCCTCGATGTCAATGCGGTAGTCGTTCTGGCGAACCGGTTGACGATTGGTCATCGGAGGTTCCCGTCACAGCTCAGCGGCTCCCGCGAACATCGCCTGCAGGGCAGTCGCCGGACGGCGCACTCAATGGTGAGGTAGCGAGCTGCGCAGCGCAAAGCCGGTCCCGAGGGTGCATTCCAATGGTGGCTTTGGTGTGGGCGCTCACGCCGACAGAGTAGCAGGAGCGACAGCGGTCGGGTCCCGGTGGTGGCATTTCGCGGAGCACGACGACAAAGAGAGCCGGAGGAGATTGGCGTCGAATCCTCCGGCTCTCCGGAGACGCTGCTGCCCGCTATCCGCCGAGTGGCAGGATGAACTGCCAGCCCTCGTCGATCCGCTGCTGCAGCCGGACGGCCCCGTCGCCGCAGCCGCAGATCACCCGATCCTGCGCCTGGCACGCCGCGAGGACCTTGTCGTACATGGCATCCACTTCCGGATGGTTCTCCGGCCCGGGCGCCGGTCCGAGCCCCAGGTCGATGCTCATGTCGCCGGGGACGACCATGATCGCGCTGACCGGGGCGGCCAGGATGGCGTCGATGTTCGCGACCGCCTCGGCCGATTCCACCATGGCCACCACGAAGAGCTCGCCGTCCGGGTCGAGCGGCCAGACGTCGGCGCGCGCGTGGTACTCGGCGGTGTCGACGCCCCACAGGCGGGTCGCCCGGCCGGGCCCCCAGCCCCGCTCGCCGCGCGGCTCGGGCTGCGCGTCGTTCCGCATCGGGGGATAGCGCGCCGCCTGCACCAGGCGCACGGCCTCCTCGCCGGTGTCGACGTGCGGCACGATGACGCCGAGGCCGCCGAGGTCGAGGACCTGCTTGACGGCCCACTTGAAGTCCTCGTCGCCTTCCTGCGGGATGCGGACCATCGGCGTCAGCCGCATGCGGCCCTGCTCGTCGCGGTCCTGATCCGCCTCGGCGAAGGCCTCCACGATCCCCTGGGCCGAGAACGGCGAGTGCTCCATGTCGACGAAGCGCCAGTCCTGGTTGGCGATGGCGGGCCGCCCCTGTTCGATCGCCTCGATGACCTTGTTGATGCGTGTCCGCTCCTGGGCCTGTGCGTCGGGAACGGCGACTCCCGCGGCTACTGCCAGCCCGGCCAGCGCGGCGCCGGCGATCAGGCGGCGGGTCCACGTGCACTGTCGGTGTGTGGCGTCGTTTGCGTGCATGGCACCTCCTTGTGTGTGCGGTCTACTCTAGGAGTCTGCGCCGCAGAACGCAACGGAGCGAGTTC
>WTFV01000253.1 GCA_011523845.1 Acidobacteriota bacterium
CGGGCGCCGCGGCGGCGCATCTGTCTCGCGCCGGCGGGCAACTCCTCGGTGCGCGCGACGTTCAGGAAGACGAGCTCGGCTTCATCGACGGCTCGACGCTCGACCCGGACGGCCGGCATCCGGTGGTGGTCGTGGCGGACGGCATGGGCGGCCACGCCGGCGGCGAGCTGGCGAGCCGGATCGCGGTGCGCGCGTTCGTCGAGACGTACGGCACGCAAGGCAAGCCGGCCAACCGGCTGCGTGCGGCGCTCGACCGCGCCAACCAGGCGATCGACAAAGCGATTCGGGAGAACCTGTCGCTCGACGGCATGGGCACGACGCTGGTGGCGGCGGCGGTGACCGCGGACGGCCTCGAATGGATCAGCGTCGGCGACTCTCCCCTGTACCTCTACCGCGGCGGGCGGCTCAAGCGCCTGAACGAAGACCACTCCCTGGCGCCGGTGATTGCGGCCATGCGCGAGATCGATCCGGCGACGGCCAGGGGCATGAATCCGAACGAGTTGCGCTCGGCGCTGGTCGGCTTCGCGCTCACGAAGGTGGATGCCTCGCCGATGCCGGAGCTGCTGCGCCCGGGCGATCTGATCCTGCTGGCGAGCGACGGTCTGGACACGCTGGACGAAGACGAGATCGCGTCGATCATCTCGGCCAGCCGCGGCCACGGGTCAGAGGCCGCGAAGGACGCGCTGCTCGCGGCGGTTGCGGCGCAGGATGCGCCGGCGCAGGACAACGTGACGGTGGCGCTGATCGAGGCGCCCGGAGCGACGGGAGAATGAGGAACGGATGTCGAAGGTGACGCGACGCAGCCCGCCCCGACGCATCGCCCGCGTCGGGGTCGCGGCATGCATCGTCCTCGGCGTCGCGTGGGACACCGCCCTGGGCCAGCCCGGTGCGTCCACGCTCGACGAAGACATGGTGCGCGCCGTGGCCACCGCCGCCGAGATTGCAGCGCAACGGGACACGGAGGCGCGTGAGGCGCAGGCGGCGGCGAACGCGGCGTTGCAGGAAGCCGCCGCGGCGCGGGCGCGGGCCGATGCCGCGCTGGAGCGCGCCCGAACCCTGGAGGCGCAGGCGAACGCTACTCAGGCCGAGCGGGACGTGGCGCGGGCGGAAGCCGAGGCCCTGCGAGCCGAAGCCGCGGAAAGGGAAGCGGCGCGCGCCACCCTCGAACAGCGCGCCGAAGCGGCGCGGGCGCAGGCACGCGACGCCCAGACGCGGGCGGCGACGCTCGAGCGGCAGTTGACGCAGGAGCAACGGCGGTTCTACCTGTCGCTCGTCGCCGGCTCGCTGGCGTTGCTGGCGGTCGTCCTGGTCGCATGGCGCTTCGCGAGACGCCGCCGCCGGGAACTGGCCGAGTCCGAGGCGGCGCGCCTGGCGGCCGACGAGCAGCTCGCCGCCGCGGTCACTCCTGCACCGTTCTCCTGCCTGCTGGAAGGCACGCACGCGGACGGTCGCAGTGTCGTGGTCAAGATAGGGGCCGCGCAACTCGGATCGCGCGACGGAGTGATCGTCGGCCGCAATCCGGCGCGCGCGGGCGTCCTCCTCGACCACCCGGAGGCGTCCCGCGAGCACTTTCGACTGACCGCAGGGAACGGCGCGCTCTCCATCGTGGATCTGCATTCGACGAACGGGACGTTCGTCAACGGAACGGAGATCGGATCCGATGCCGTGACCGTGCTCTCCCCCGGCGACGAGATCCGCGTCGGGGCCGCGATCCGCCTGACGCTGTCGATCTAGCAGGACGCACCGTGAAACCGACCCGCCGCGAACTGAGCATCTTCAGCGTATCGGCGATCGACCTGTTCGCGTCGGCGCTCGGGGCGTTCGTCGTCGTCGCGTTCGTGCTGCTTCCGTACTTCCCGAACACCGGTGACGCCCCGGCGGCGCCGGTCCCGCCGGCCGATCCCTCCGCCCCCGCCGGCATCTCGCCCGCGGAGCTGGAGACGCTGCGCGGTCAGGCGGCGCGGGCCGAGGCCGAGCTCGATGCCGCACGCCGCCGGGAGCGGGAGCTGGCGCAGGCGCTCGACGACGCGCTGGCGCAGACGTCGCCACCATCGGCGCCGGATCCTCGGGACCGGATCTCACCCGCCGAACTGGCAGCGCTACGCAGCCGCATCGAACGGGCCGAGACCGAGCTCGATGCCGCACACGCCCGCGAACGCGAGCTGGCGCGGGCCCTCGACGCCGCGACGTCGTCGGTGCAGTCGCTGCCGCCCATCGATCTGATCATCGCCCTGGACACCACCTCCAGCATGATCGGCGAGGTGGCCAGCCTGCGCGAGGAGATCGCCGGCCTGTCGGAGCTGCTGGTCGATCTCACCGAGGATGCGGCCGTCGGCATCATCGACTTCAAGGACGGCTGCGGCCGGCAGCCGGCGTTGCGCGTCACCCCGCTCCAGCGCATCGACCGGCAATCGGTGCGGCGCCTGGCGGCGTTCGCCCGATCGATGCGCCCCGGCTCGGCCGCCTGCAACGTGACGGCGGACGAGGACTACGCCGAGGCCCTGCGGGCCGCCGTCGATGCAGACTGGCGGGACGACAGCGAGCACCGCTCGATCGTCATGATCTCCGACAATCCGGCCCACGCCGACCTGCGTCGGCAAGCCATCGCTGACGCCGGGCGCTTCGCGCGCCGCCCCGGCGCCCGGCATACCGTCTCGGCGGTGTTCGTCGACACGAGCCTGACCGCCGGTCCCGGCTACCCGGACGCGGCGGCGTTCATGCAGCGCGTGGCCCGGGCGGGCGGCGGGCCGTTCGTACGCGCGGATGAGAACGCGTCGCTGTCGGTGACGATCCTGCGTGCGATCTTCGACGGGTGAGGAGCGCAGCTACGCAGTGGATAACGCGGATCAGCCAAAGTTCATCGCCTCTGGGGTGCACGACAAGAAAGTGAGATGTCGCCGGGAACGGCACCGAAATCGCCAGCCTGACGGTGGCAGGGGCGGTCATCTCACAATGATGTCGTGCACCCTCGCCTCTGCCTCGGGTTGACACCACAGCACCAGCGCACCACAATGACAGTAATGAGACTGACCGTCAACCTCGAGCCGGATCTCTACGCGGTCGCCGTTTCCCTCGCCAAGGCGGAGGACTGCAGCATCAGCGCCGCCGTCAACCGGCTGGTGCGGCGTGGCCTGCCAACCGATGGGGGCCAGCGTGAAGCGCCCGTCGGACGGACCAGGAGACGCAACGGCATCCTCGTCTCGGTAGGGGGAGCGCCGATCACGGCAGAGACGATTCGCCGGATCGAGGAAGAAGACGACGCCTCGTGACGTGGCTTCTGGACGGCAACGCGCTCGTCGCGCTGGCGATGAACTCCCATCTGCATCACGATCGCGTCCATTGTTGGTTCTCCCAACTGGGCCGGGACCGCTTCGCTACCTGTCCCACGACGCAGGGCACACTGCTTCGCGTCCACATGAAGTCGTATCTCGACCACAGCGCAGCCTCAGCCTGGCGCGCGTTGCGCGAGGTGTCCGCGCATCCGAAGCACGAGTGGTGGGAAGACGGACTGAGCTTCCTCGATGTGCCGCACCGACACCTGCAAGGACACGGGCAGGTGACGGACGCCTGGCTCGCCGAGCTGGCCCGCCGGCGCAGCGGCCGCGTCGCGACGCTCGATTCCGGCTTCGCACTCCTGCACGCCGATGTGGCCACTCTGCTTCCGCGCATGGAATCGTAGCAGCCTGCCCCAACGAGGCGAGGAGTTGTTGTCGCCGACGGACTCGATGCCCACTTGGCACCGATGGCCATGCTCTTCGACGGTAAGGCGGTAACGCAACGCGCCGTGAGGCGACGGACAAAGGACGACAGCGCCGATACAGCCTCTCGGGGCGTGCCGCTCGCCCTTGTGAAGCCATTCGCCTATGCCGCCGGTGGCGCGGATCGGCGCTGTGAGATCTTTCGGCGCCGCCTGCAGGAGACCGATCGTCGCAATCAAATTGGACTTCCCCGACCCGTTGGGGCCGACCTCGGCCGAGATGGATGAAGCGAACCGCCGTGCCGGAGCCTATCCCGGCACAAGCCCGGAGGAGTGAATGCTCAGAAGAGTCGAGGTCGGAAATCTGACCGCCTTCCGCGCGGCCGATTTCCGCTTCTGCAACGGTGTGAACGTCGTCATCGGCGAGAACGGCAGTGGCAAGTCGCACCTGCTCAGAATGGCCTACGCCCTGATCGCCGCGGGCGCGGACCGGAACGGTCCGCCGACCTCGGCAAGCCCGGTCAAGTCGACGCTGCAGAGGACGATTGCGACCAAACTGATCAACGTGATGCGCCCCGAGTCGCTCGGGCACTTGGTGCGACGACGAACCGGCCGGCAACGTTGCCGACTCGCACTTGAATTCGAGAACTCGGCGTTCGATTGCGCGATCAGTCTTGCGGCGGCGAGCAGGAGCGAGGTGAGCATCGACGGTTGCCCGGCTGCCTGGCAGGACAAGGCGCCCGTCTTTCTGCCGCCGCACGAGCTGCTTACGCTGTATCCGGGCTTCGTCGCGGTCTACGACGGACGCTACCTTGAGTTCGACGAGATCCACCGCGACACCTGCGTCCTTCTTGGACAGCCGCCGCCGCGGGATTCCAGAAAAGCACTTGCGTCGGCGTCGATGGAGCCGATTGAGAGAGAGATGGGCGGCACGGTGGAACTGGACGTGAACGGACGCTTCTACTTGAAGGTCCCCGGGAAGAGCCGGATCGAGATGCCGCTCGTGGCCGAAGGGCATCGGAAGCTGACCATGCTCGCGCGCCTGATCGCCACGGGCTCGCTGATGGAGAGCGGTTACCTCTTCTGGGACGAGCCGGAGGCCAACCTGAATCCCAGGCTCATAAGGTCCGTGGCGCTCGCGATCCTCGGCCTGGCCCGCGACGGCATTCAGGTATTCGTGGCGACCCATTCCCTGTTCCTGCTTCGGGAGCTGGTAATCCTGTCGAAGACCGATGGATTCGGGAGCGTCGCCCAACGCTACTTCGCCCTCGCGATCAGCGAAGACGGCGTACGTGTCGAGCAGGGCGACACGGCCGACGAACTGCAGACGCTGATGCTTCTGGACGAGAACCTCCAGCAGTCGGATCGCTATCTCGCGCTGCAGGACTGACATGCCGTTACTGCACGAAGGTGAACTGACGTTCGATTTTCCGGCCGAGGGGTCGGACGTTGCGAAGTACGATGAATGGAGCTTCTTTCGCAACCAGTTCCAGACAGTCTGTGGAGGAACGAAGGCCATCGACTTCATCTTCGTGGAGCCACAGCGAACATGGCTGATCGAGGTCAAGGACTATCGCCGTCACCCACGAACGAAGATTGCCGTCCTTGCCGACGAGGTCGCCGCCAAGATCCGCGACACCCTGGCCGGGCTGGCTGCTTGCCGCTGCAATGCCAACGACGAAACGGAACAGCAAATCGCGCATCGGGCTTTGTCCAGGGCGAGCATAGGTGTAGTCCTCCACCTGGAACAGCTTGAGGAGCGTCTGCACGTGCGAAAAGCGTTCCGGATTGCTTAGCTGGTACCGTGGAAGCCAGTGACTCAAGGGAAGCAGGGAGTACGTTTCCTCGAAGAGGCTCATGATCCGCCGTGCGCGGGTGAAAGACGATGTGCGACGCCCTTTGTGCGACGCCCCGCCTCGTCCACGCGGTCGCGTCTCTCGACCCGGCGATTGGCGCCGTAACCGACGAAGAAGAAAGCGTCCGAGCGGCTGCTGTAGATCGGGTGCCAGTACTCCTCGTCCCGGTGCGCCCACTTGAACCGCTCCAGATCGCCAAGACGCTTGATCCGCACGCGGGACTCGACCTGCGACACCCGTTCAGGCACGTCGTCCTGCGCGCCGGGCGTGAAGGTCGCCTCGACCAGAGCGTCGGCCTCGGCCGGTTCGCCGGACGCCCGTCGAATGAGGCGGTAGGGGAAGATTCCGGAGTCCTCCACCGCCGGACCGAGTGCTGCGAGCGCAATGCCCTTGAGGAGCGTCGTCTTTCCTGATCCGTTGTCCCCAATCACGAGGTTGATGTTCGGGAGCTTCGGCCGCGCGGACTCCGGGAGCGTCGGGGCATCCGGATGCACGAAATCGATGGACGCCCGCTCGAACGTCCGGAACGCCCGCAGTGTGATCGAGTCGATGTACACGACGCCCTTGCCTCGTTCTCGAGGCCGTCGCGCCCGCTGGATGAACAGCTCTTCGAGATCGGGCGCGCCAGCGGCCCCGCCGACGAACCGCCGGTGCGAGCACTTCCGGCAGTTCGCGCACCTGGCGGCGAGAATCGCGCCGGCGACCACGCCGACGAACCGCCGGTGCGAGTCCCGTACCCGGCGCGCGGAACCGCCTACTCGAACGTGACGCGCTCGAAGCTCGGCGGGTCCTCGTCGGCGAAGTGCGGATGGACCACGAACACGTCGTCGCCGACGACCGCGGCGGTCGTCGCCTGCTCCTCGTAGCTCGCCACGCCGGCGACTTGGGCGGTGGCCCAGTCGTCGTCGCTGGTCAGTGCGACCACGCGGTTCGCCGAGTTGCTGACGATGGCGAGGCGGCCCGCCGTCCAGACCATGCCGTCCTGCCCCGGCACCTCCTCGGGCAGGGTCACTTCCGCCGCGGCGCCGGGATCGTCGAGCGGCACCTTCCACAGCGCGGCGCCGCGCGCGACGAGCAGATACCCGCCGGGATGATGGACGATGCCGTTGGGCCCGGCGCCGCCGTCCTCGAAACTGTGGAACACGCCGGCGGAATGGTCGGCGTCGACGCGGTAGATGACGTTCGCCCGCGTGTCCGTGACGTAGGCCGTGCCGTTGTCGGTGACCGCGACGTCGTTGGCGAAGTGCATGGCGTCGCCGCCCGCGTCCACGGTCGCCGCGAGGTCGACCATCGCGATCCGCTCCCCGCTGGTGAGGTTGTAGATGCCCAGCTTGGCCTGACCGACTCCCCCGCTCGCGAACACCGAGCGGTCAGCGTTGGCCACCAGCAGCCGGTCCCGCGGCTCGTCCGCCTCGATGCCGACCGAGGAGACCAGCTCCTCGTCCTCCACCAGCGCCTCGACGCGGCCGTCGGCGTGGATCCGGAAGACCGACCCTTCCGTGAGCGACCCGGTCAGCAGCCGGCCGTTCATCATGTCGTATTCGACGCCCTCCGGAATGAACCCGCCGCGCTCGGCGACGATCACGTCCGGCAGGGTCTCCGCCGCGGCCGGCGCCGCCGGGGGCTCCAGTTGCGGAATGGCCGCTGCAGGCTCCAGCTCCGGCTCGCTGCCGCATCCGGCCGCCAGGGCACAGGCCACCACAATCACGAACATCTGAGTGCGCATCGGATACTCCAGGATGAATCGTCTTCGTCGCGTCCAGGCTCTCGCCAGCGCCGCCAAACTCGTGTTTGGCCCTGGCCGCCACGGCCCTGACCCGGAAAGCGCGCCTGCGGCTCCGCTTGCCGCCCGGCCAACCCTCCGGGAGTCCGCGCCGCTTCTGCGGCGTCGACTCCTAGTAGCGGCGCCGACTCCTAGTATAGGATGGCGCGACCGGCCGCTGATTCCCGGCATCGACGAGAGACCGACCCATGCGCGACTTCCTGGCCCAGACCCTCGCCGAGAGCCCGACCCGCGAGTGGATGGTCTACCTGCTCGGCAACGTGCCCGGCCTGCCGCCGATCGCCCAGTCGTTCCACATCATGGGGATCGCGGCGGTGGTCGGCTCCATCGTGATGGTGGACCTGAAGTTCCTGGGCGTCGCGCTGCCGAACCAGAACGTCAGCGAGATGATCCGGCGGCTGCTGCCCTGGACCTGGTACGCCCTGGCGGTCAACTTCGTCACCGGGTTCATCTTCATCCTGGCGCGGCCGATCCGCTACTTCTACAACCCGGTCGCCACCTTCAAGTTCTCGTGCCTGCTGCTGGCCGTGGGGCTGGCGTTCGTCGTCTACTGGATGAACCGGAAACAGCACGGCTACTGGGAGCACTCGTCCGAGCGGCTGTGGGCGGCGCGGATCATCGCCGGGGTGTCGCTGCTGCTGTGGATCGGCGTCCTCCTCGGCGGCCGCTGGATCGCCTACTCCGAGTACATCACCGATCCCTTCGAGGTGCCGTTCGTCTGGGAGGACCTGGCCGCGTATCCCTCCATCTGGCAGTGGATGCAGGACCACCCGCTCTCCCAGCACATCGGCTTCACGTGGTGGTTCCCGCTGCTGGAGTCGATCCACGTGATCGGCATCGGCCTGGTGGTCGGATCCATCATGACGGTGGACCTGCGGCTGCTCGGCCTCGCCGCGCTCCGCTATCCGGTGAGCCAGATGACGCGCAAGCTGCTCCCCTGGACCTGGGCGGCGTTCGTCGTCGCGGCAGTCACCGGCTTCGGCATGTTCGTGACGCGCGCCCCCGCGTACGTCGAGAACCCGGCCTTCCAGGTCAAGTTCCTGCTGCTGCCGCTGGCGTTCGTCAACATGGCCGTCTTCCATTTCTGGACCTGGCGCGGCATCGCCGCGTGGGACACCGCACGGGAGTTGCCCCTGGGGGCGCGAGTGGCCGGCGGCGCGTCGCTGGCGCTGTGGACCGGAATCATCATGGCCGGCCGCTGGACCGGTCACATCATCTGAACAATCGCCCGGAGACTGCTCCATCCCGGGGGGACGCCATGTCACACATCTGCCGTTGCGCCGCGTTCATCGTTGCACTCGCACTCGTTCCGGCCGGCGCTTCGGCGCAGGACGCAAGCGACGACTTCGACCGCCTGGGGCAGATCAACAAGGCGTCGATCGTGATGCTCACGGAAGCCGGGCTGGTGCCCGAGCCGCTCGGCGCGACGATTGCCGCGGGCATCGCGCAGGTGGTCGGGGAGCAGGAAGAGCCGGGATCGCGACGGTCGTCCGACTACCTGGTCTTCGAGGAACGGCTGGTCGAGGTGGCCGGCCGCGGCGCGTCACGGCTGCATACCGGACGGAGCCGGCAGGACATCGGCTCGACCTTCCGGCGGCTCGCGCTGCGGGAGGCGCTGCTCGCGACCTACGGCGCGTTGCTCGCGCCACGCGACGCGCTGCTCGCGCTGGCGGAGGAGCACACCGATACGATCATTCCCGGCTACACGCACGGCGTGCAGGCGCAACCGACCTCCCTGGCCCACTACCTGCTGGCGTTCGCGGCGGCCCTCGAACGCGACGCGAACCGCCTGGAGGAGGCCTACGCACGGCTCAACCGTAGCCCCCTCGGCGCGGCCGCGCTCGGCACCTCCGGCTTCCCCATCGACCGCGAGCGGCTCGCGGAGCTGCTCGGCTTCGGCGGCGTCCTGGAGAACTCCTACGACGCCAACCACGTCTCGTCGGTGGATTCGAAGACGGAGCTCGCCTCCGCTCTGGCCATCTCGGCGATCGCCGTCGGGCAGTTCAGCGAGGACGTGCAGGTCCAGTACCACGATCCCGCGCCGTGGCTCCTGCTCGACCGCTCGCTGACCGGCATCAGCAGCATCATGCCGCAGAAGCGCAACCCGATCGCGCTCGAAAGGCTCCGCCAGGTCGCCAGCACCGTCCTCGGCGACGCCCAGACCGTGTTCCTCACCGCCCACAACACGTCGACGGGCATGATCGACTACCGCGGCGCGGACCAGATTCTGGAGACCGCGGAGAAGGCGCGCGAGATGTACGAGCTCTACGCGGCCGTGGTCGGCGGCCTGGAGGTCGACCCGGCCCGATCGCTGGCCGAGGTGGACGCGGACTACGCCACCATGACGGAGGTCGCCGACACCCTGCTCCGCCACGCCGACATCCCGTTCCGCGAGGGCCACCACTACGCCTCGGAGCTGACGGAGTACGGCCGCTCCCACGGGAAGCGCCCCAAGGAGCTGAGCGCCGAGGAGTTGCTGCACGTCTACGAGGAGACCTACGGCGAGCCGCTGCCGGTCAGCGTCGACCGCATCCGGGAAGCGCTGGATCCCGAGCAGATGGTGGCCGGACGACGCGGGCTCGGCGGGCCGCAGCCGGCCGAGACGCGGCGGATGTTGCAGGAAGGCCGCGGGCGCCTGGACGCAAGCCGCGACTGGCTCGAAGACGCGCATGCGGCGCTGCGGGATGCGGAGACGGCGCTCGAGGCCTCGTTCACCGCGCTGGCGGCCGGCGCCGGGAAATAGTCACCGGGACTTCGAGGCACGATCGGAGTCGAGAGGTCACGGCTTGACGACACGAGAACCTGACCGTCCCGTCGACGAGTCATGCACCGCTCGCCACAACGAAGCGGAGTATCCGCAGTTGGAGCTGAAGGGCACCGTCACCGTGATTGGTGACCTGATCGGGCCGGCGGTGCCGGAAGACCACTGGGAGAGTCTACGACAGCCCCACGCCGGCACGGTCCGGCACGGGCGGATCTGACACACCACACGCACCGACGAATGCACAAGTCGGTCGAGACAGAGCCGTCCGTCGTGTATCGTGACAGTCTCTCGACGTACCGGCGGTATCCCGTCACCTGGAGGAGGTTCCGATGGCGTCCGCTCGCTCCTTGCTGCCAGCCGTGACCGTGCTGCTGCTCCTGCACTGCGGGGCGTTCCCCGAAATCGCGGTTGCCCAGAATCCTCCGTCGCCGGAACCGGAGCCGGAGCAGTCGGCGGAGACCGATGCGGCGGAAAACGATGACACCGCGAACCAGGCTCGCCGCGGGCGCCCCAACGGCAACGGCATCAAGCCGTACGACGAGGTGATCACCGGCGAGGCGCAGAGCGACGACGGGGTGTTCACCGTCCACCGTCTCGACGACAAGGTGTTCTACGAGATTCCCGAGGCCGAGCTCGGCAGGGAGTTCCTCTGGGTCAGTCAGATCGCCCGCACGACCGAAGGAGTCGGCTACGGCGGCCAGGCGCTCGGAAACCGGGTCGTGAAATGGGAGCGGCACGGCGATCGGATTCTGCTGAAGAGCGTCTCCTATGCGCTCGTGGCGGACGCGGAGCGCCCCATCGCCCGCGCCGTCGAGGCGGCGAACAACGACACGATCATCAGGGCGTTCGACATCGAGGCGCTGTCGGAGGCCGGCGCGCCGGTCATCGACGTGACGACGCTGTTCAGCCGGGAGGTGCCGGAGTTCAGCGCGCGGTCCCGGCTGCAGGCGCGCGGCTTCGCCCGCGACCGGTCGTTCGTCGAGAGCGTGACCGCCTTCCCCGAGAACATAGAGGTGAAGACCACGCACACCTACACCGTGCCGCCGCCATCCTCCAGCCAGAATCGGGCCCGGCCGCCGACCCGCCGGCGCGGCATGCGGCCCGGCAGCGCCACCGTCCTGCTCCACTACAGCATGGTCAAGCTGCCCGAGAACCCGATGCAGCCGCGCCTGTTCGACGAGCGGGTCGGCTACTTCTCGGTCCGCCAGATCGACTACGGCCGCGACGACCACCGCTCACCCCGCCGCCGCTACATCACGCGCTGGCGGCTGGAGAAGCAGGACCCGGACGCCGCGGTCTCCGATCCCGTCAAGCCGATCACCTACTGGATCGATCCGGCCACCCCCACCCGGTGGGTGCCCTACATCAAGCAGGGCGTCGAGGCGTGGCTGCCGGCGTTCGAGGCGGCGGGGTTCAGCAACGCCATCGTCGCGCGCGACGCGCCCACGCCGGAGGAGGATCCGGACTGGAGTCCCGAGGATGCGCGCTATTCGGTCATCCGCTGGCTGCCGTCGACGGTGGAGAACGCCTCCGGACCGCACGTCCACGACCCGCGCACCGGGGAGATCCTTGAGACCGACATCCAGTTCCACCACAACGTCATGAATCTGGTGCGCGACTGGTACTTCGTGCAGGCGGGACCGCTCGATCCGCGGGCCCGGACCCTGCCCCTCCCCGACGAGCTGATGGGCGATCTGCTCGCCTACGTCGCGGCCCACGAGGTGGGACACACGCTCGGCTTCCAGCACAACATGAAGGCCAGCTCGCTCTACCCGCCCGAGAAGGTGCGCGACCCCGACTGGGTGCGGACCATGAGCCACACGCCCACCCTGATGGACTACTCGCGGTTCAACTACGTGGCGCAGCCCGAGGACGGCATCGCGGTCGAGGACCTGATCCCGAAGATCGGCCCGTACGACGTCTGGGCCACGAAGTGGGGTTACGCGCCGATCCCGGATGCCGCGAGCCCCGACGACGAGAAGCCGACGCTGGATGCGTGGGCGCGCGAGCAGGACGATACGCCGTGGTACCGCTTCTCCACCCCCGGGGCGCAGAACGCCGACCCGGGCCAGTTGACCGAGGCGGTGGGCGACGCCGACGCGGTGGAATCGACCGCGCTCGGACTGAAGAACCTGGAGCGGGTGGCGGCCATGCTGCTCGACGCGACCGCCAGCGAGGCGGCGGCCGGCGATCCGTACGACGATCTGGACGAGCTGTACGGGCGGCTGGTGGGACAGTGGGCGCTGGAGATGAACCACGTCGCCGCGGTCATCGGCGGCGTCCGCTCGCAGCAGAAGCACGTCGGGCAGAGCGGCGTGCGCTTCACCACGATCCCGCGCGAGACCCAGGCCGAGGCGCTCGCGTTCCTGAACGACCACGCGTTCGCGACGCCGATGTTCCTGATCGACCCCGAGATACTGCGGCGCATCGAGCCGGCCGGCGCCCTCGACCGGATCCGTGCCAGCCAGGCCCGCGTGCTCCGCTCGCTGCTGGGCGCGGGGCGCATACGACGGCTCGTCGAGCAGGAGGCGATCGACGGCGACGCCGCCTATTCGGCCACCGATTTCCTCGCCGAGCTGCGGGCAGGCCTGTGGGCGGAGCTCGATGGCCCGGACGTGCGCATCGATGCCTGGCGGCGCAACGTCCAGCGGGTCCATCTCGAGCTGATCGACGGCCGGCTCAACGGGCGCCAGGCGGCCCGCGGCGATGTCCGGCCGTTCCTCCGCGGGGAGCTGCGGGCGCTCGACCGCGCCGTCGACGCCGCGTTCGCCCGCGTCTCCGACCGGGCGACGCGGCTGCACCTGGAGGACGTGCAGGACGAGATCGCACGCTCGCTCGATCCGCCGGCGCTGCCGCCGGCGGCGACCGGCGCCCGAGCGGTTGCGGCATTCGAGGAGGAGCTGGCGCACGACCCGTTCGGCGGCTGGACCGGTGGCTGGTCGCACGATGGCCCGGCTTGCTGGCCCGACTACGCGGTGCGCCTCGCGCCCGCTCGCGCGGATTGGTGAGCGCTTGACGCGCCGGTGCCTAAAACATGGTTTTACGACATGACGAAGACGATTACGAGGATCGGCAACTCGCAGGGCATCATCTTCGACGCCGCCCTGATGGACCTCGCCCGCCTCAAGGTCGGAGATCAGGTGACGGTCAGTCTCCATGAAGGCGGTTCGATCGTGTTGACGCCAGTGCGTCCCGTGATCGGCTCCGAAGAAGCCGCCGCGACGGCGAAGCGCCTTATCGAAGAGAACGCGGAGCTGTTCCGGCGGCTTTCTTGAAACCCCCGCTGCTGCATCCGACCGTGGCGGCGGTGAAGGCGATTCACGCCGAAGTCCTGGCCGCTCATGGAGGGGCACGAGGACTGCAGAACGCAGGGCTGCTGGAATCCGCGGTGGCCGCGCGATCCGGACGCCTGGGAATCCCTCACGCTCGACGTGGCCGCCAGCCGCCTGGACAGAGCCGGGACGACTGTCCGTCTGCGGCAGATCCTGGCCGCCGCGACCTGAACGGCGTTCCGCCGCGGTTCAACACGAGATTCGGAGCAGGCTACCGCCGCTGCGCGGCCGGACCGGGTGCAAACCGCGCCCGCAGATAGTCGGCGAACCTCGCGTCGAACGCCGCCGGCGTCAGTCCCAGGACATCCTGGTAGGGACCCGCGACCGGGTTGCCGGCCGTGCCGAACGCGCGCATGAAGGCGGTTACCGTATCCAGACCCCACTCGGCCTCGACGAAGTCGAACGCGGCGTGCCCGAGCGCATACACGACCCTTGGGTTCTCGAAACCGGCGCGGCCCTCGACAGTGGACATCGACGGAATGTCCCCGGCCTCCACGAGGCCGCGCAGGATGCCCTCGTCGGTCTCCGACCACACCCCCACTCCGAACTCGGCGAGACCCTCGTCGACCCAGAGGGGAACCCTGGTTCCGGAATCGGAGCGCGGCACGGCCTCGAAGGCGAAGACATGCGTCAGCTCGTGGGAGATGCGGGCAACGAGGTCGTCGCCCCAGTCCTCGACGAGCACGACGATGCGGTTGCCGGCCGGCTCCGAGAACGACGCGATCCCGGTCAGGTTCGCCCCCGGCGCGATGTCCTGCCGCTCGAATGCCTCCCGCGTGGCGAAGACGATCAGCGGCACCTCGAACGACAGGTCGTCCGCGAGGCGCTCGCTCACCCGCCGGTACGCGCTCTCGGCCGCCGCCTCGACGCGGTCGATGTCGCCCGCCAGCGCAACGCCGTAACGGATCTCGAAATGCTCGGTCCGCGAGGTTTGCCAGGCAACCGTCGCCGCCGGACGAGTAACCTGTGCAGGCTGTCGCGCAGTGGACCCCGCAGCCTGCGCGGTGTCGCTCACGCCGTGCCGCGGCCACGACGCGGCGCCGATGCCGGCGCAGAGCGCCAGCGCGACAGCCCAAGCCACCATCCGACCGCGGGCGCGCGGCCGCGGGTGGGGCGGCCGCTCCAGGATCCGCCGCACCCGTCCGCTCAGCGGGCCGTCGGTGGCGGCCACGACCGGCGCCGCTTCGCGACCGCGCCATTCCTCCAGGGCGGTGAGCGCCGAGGCGTAGCCGACGCGGTCGCCGCATATCACCAGCGCGACGTCATCGCAGCAGTTCTCCCGCTCGGCCCGGATGCGGCCCGAAACCCACCAGACGGCCGGGTGGTAGAAAAGGAACGTCTCTCCCAGCGACTGCAGCAGGTTGACGAGGTAGTCGTGCCGGCGAATGTGGGCCAGCTCGTGCGCGAGGATCGCCTCGACCTGCGCCGGTGTGAGATTGGCCAGCGCGGCGACCGGCAGCAGGATGATCGGCCGCATCCAGCCGACGACGGTCGGCGTGCTGACCAGACGTGACTCCACGACCCGTACGGCGTCCGCGAGACCCAGGCGCGACGCCAGGCGCGACGCGACTTCCTGCCAGCGCGACGCCGGCGCGGCGAACCCCGCCTCGTGGAGCCGGTGCACCCGCCAGAATCCGCCGCCCATCCGTACCAGCAGCAGCGAGACCCCGGCGAGCCACACGGTCACGACCCCCGGCAGCACGGCCGTGAGACGCGCGTGGACCGTCTCCATCGAATCGCCGGCGAGGAGCGCGTGGCCTCGCGTCGAGCGATTGCCCTGCTCGCGGGCCGCCGCCAGGTCCGTACGCTGGAGAGGCTCGACCGCACGCGCCGCCTGCCACAGGACCGCCGCGGTCACCACGGGAGCGGCGAGAAGCGCAATCAGGCCGCCGGAGGCGACTCCATAGCGTGCATTCGCCGACCGGCGCCGGCAGACCCACAGGATCCCGGCGATGGCCAGTCCGAGGAGGGCGCCCTGCCACACGAAGTGCAGCAGCGTCCAGCCGGTGATCTCCATCCAGTCCCTCATCACGCTCCTCCCGCTTTCCTCGTGCTCGAACGCGACTGCCGCCGGCATTCCCGGTCGGAATCACGCGCGCTCCTGCTCCTGTTCCGCCAGCCACTTGCGGATCTCGGCGAGCTCGTCGGGCGACGCCTTCTTCACGGCCAGCGCCTGCATCACCAGCCGGCTTGCCGACCCGCCGAAGGCGCGGTCCGCCAGATCCCGCACGAGCTGCCGCTGGGTTGCGCGCTCGGATCGCGCCGCGCGGTAGACGTGCGTGCGCGCGGACTCGTCGCGGCGCACCAGGCCCTTCCCGGTCATGATCTGCAGCAGCTTCAGCACCGTCGTGTACGCGCCTTCCCGCCCCGTCTCCTCCGCGACCTCGCGGACGGTGCTCGGACCCTGCGACCACAGGACACGCAGGATGGCGAGCTCGGCGTCGGTGGGCCTTCGAGGGGCGGCCATGTTCACTCTACGAAGCAGTTCGTAGTCATCGACTATACGAAGAAGTTCGTAGGAATGTCAATACGAAGACTCTCGTACGTCGGCGCCCGCCCGGTCAGGTTGTTGGCAGCATTGACAACACGAACGGCCCGCGGTTAGCCGGATCGCAGCAGTCCGGCAACCACCCGCGGCCGTGTTTCCGCCGATACGGTGGAGCGCGAAGGTGCTAGTTCCCGGTCGACCGCAGGGCCTGCCGGGCGATCCGCTCGAGCCGCGGCTGGATGGACGACATCACGGCCGCGAAGACGACCAGCGCCCAGCCAACCGCCAGGATCACCTGCACGCCGACGAGCAGCCACGCCGCGGGCGACACGGGAACGATGCCGGGATAGTCCTGGGCCAGCGCCCGGAAGAACGCGAAGGCGATCCACTCGCCGATGCCGGCGTCGTCGGCGCCCGCGAACGCGCCGGGACTGAAGCGGGCCAGCATGCCGGCGAATCCGGCGAACACGACGATGATTGCGAGATACCCGACCGCGAAGCTGCCGATCGGGATCCACATCACGCGCAGATACTCGGCGAGCTGCCGGTAGATCCGCAGCCGTGGCAGCAGCCACACCCCCGCGGCGCGCGCCGTCAGAAACACGCCGACGGGGATGGCGACCATTGCCAGCGGCACGCTCACGGCGGCGTCGAGCAGGGCGTCGGCACGAGGTCGACCGCCGCGCAGCCCCTCGTGCATGACGCCATCGATCGCGTACGCCAGGACCGCGAGCGATCCGAGCGTCAGCAGAACGGGCGGCCGCGGCAAACGCCGTCCCGCCCTTCGGGCGGCGAACGCACCGGCGATGAGCGCGGTCGGCGGAGTGACGAGAAAGCACGACAGTAGACCGCCGACTCCCAGCGCCGGCAGCAGGCCCGCCCCGATGAGCGCCGACATCGTCAGCGCCTGGGCCGCCGCGTCGCGGTAGCCGCCGAGACGGGTCGTTCCGAGGCCGTCGACGAGACCGACGGCGAGCGCCACGAGCGGAGGCACGATCCACATGACCCCATTCCCCGGGACCAGTCCGGCGAGCAGGGCCGCGGCCATTCCCGCAACCGCGCCGACCACCGCCCCCGCCGAGCGTCCGATTCGCTCGCGCATGCGCAGGTCGAGCCCGACCCCGACCGCCAGGCCGCATCCGCCCGCCAGCAGCACGTCGTTGTGCACGCCGGTGACCGCGTAGGCGAACGGGATGACGACGACCACCACCGGCGCGGCGGCCTGCAACGAGCGCCACGTCAACCGGACCAGCTTGCCGAACGGCACCCTCACGCGCGTGCGTGCTATTTGCAGCATGGCGTCGGCGCGAATGGTAGCAGGGATTGGCCGACGTGTCCCGTGCGCAGGCCGCGCAGGCCCTGCGCACCCGGCGTGTCCCGAATCGCACTCCATCGGCAGAATCCCTCTGGCGCCGGAAGGGTCGGACAGAGGCCGATCCAAAAAATCATTCCATGATATATTATATTTATCATTAGTTGCGCGCCTGGATGAGGTTGAAGGAACATGTGGCGGAGGACACGGACCATGGACGGCAAGCTGAGCGTCGCAGATCAAGCCTGGATCGCCACGGCGCTGTTGCACAGGGAGCATCCCGACCGGGAGGATTTCGCGATGAAAGAAATCGTCCGGCGGGCCGAACAGATTGCCGGTCCGGAGCCGCTACGCGCCGGTGTCAAGCACCACATCTCCTACCATGCTGTCGCCCAAACGAAGCCGAATCCCGGACAGCACTGCTTGCTGTTCGCAACCGCTCGGGGGCGGCGGCGTCTCTTCAGGCCCGGCGATCCGCGCCACCCGAATCGCCGGGGCAAGGAGATACCGCCAAGGGACCAGCTCCCGCCAGCGTATCGCTCGCTGATCGATTGGTATCGCTCGGTGTACACCGCCAAGCCCGGTGATGCCCCGCCTGACCCCATTCTGGCGCTACGGGGACTCGGCAGGAGGCTCTGGGCGGACGAAGAGGCTGACGCCTACGTCTCGCGGCTCCGCGAGGGCTGGTCGTGAGCCGGGTGTTCTGGGACACGAACCTGTTCGTTTACCTGATTGAAGGGACGGGTGCCCGGGCCGAGTCGGTGGTGGCGCTACGGCAGCGGATGATCGAGCGGGGCGACGAGCTCCTGACGTCGACGTTGACGCTTGGGGAGTTGCTCGTCAAGCCGATCGAGATGGGCGACGACGGATTGCGGGATCGGTACGTACAGGCCATGGACGCCGGCGTTTCGGTACTGCCGTTCGATGCCCGAGCCGCACTCCGATTCGCTGCGATCCGTGATGACCGGTCGATTCGGGCGCCCGATGCCATTCAACTGGCGTGTGCAGCGGTCGGTGGCACGGACCTCTTCATCACGAACGACGATCGACTAAGGAGGAAGAACGTGCCCGGTATCGCGTTCATTCAGTCGCTGCAGCGGACCTTCCTCTGAGGGGGGCGTCGCGGTGCTTTGGCACGTCGACCTCGCCACGGACTTCCTGGTCGGCGTCCCGTGGCGCGTTGCGACGGGCAATCCGCTCGAGTTGCGGCTGTATCGCCGACATGACGGCGGCGAAGACGACCAGCGCCCAGCCGACGGAGACTACCAGCCTTGCGCCCACCAGCATCCCCGCGGCGGCCGAGACCGGCGTGATGCCGGTGTAGTTCTGGGCGAGCGCCGAGAAGAACGAGAACGAGATCCAGTCGCCGATGGAGGCACCGGCGGCGCCCGCGAACGATCCCGGGCTGAAGCGCTCGAGCATGCCGCAGAACCCGGCGAACACGAAGATGATCGCCATGTAGCCGGCCGCGAACCCGCCAATCGGTATCCACATCACGCGCAGATACTCCGCGAGTTGCAGATAGACCTGGAGTCTCGGTCGCAGCCACGCCGCCGCCGCGCGGGCGGACAGGAAGGCCGCGCCGGGCACGACCAGCAGCATGATCGGCAGCAACAGGAGCGTGGTCTCCAGATTCGACCCTTCGAGCATCCCGACAGCCGCTGCGATCCCCATCTCGGGCGAAGACCGCGACGATCAGCAACTCCGGCGGCCGAACGTGGCGCCGTCCTTCCCGATCGGGACTCAGGAAGCCCGCCACGAGCGCCGTCGTCGGCACGCAGGCCCGGGCGATCACGATTGCGCCCCAGCGGACAGGAGCGGGAAGCAGCCCCAGCCCCAACAACGCGGCGATCGTGACCGACTCGAGGGCCGCATCGCGGTAGCCCTGCGTGCGCGAGGCCCCGAGCCCATCGCACAGGCCGACGGTGAAGGGCAGGGACGGCCCGATCACGAACAGGAAACCCGCGCCACGCGGCAGAAGTCCCGCCAGGAACGCGATGACGATGCCGACGACCGAGCCGATCAGGATGCCGGCCGGCCGGCCGCCGTGATCGCCCATCCGCAGGCTGAGGCCGACGCCGACGGGGAAGCCAGCGCCCGCCGCCATCATGACCGAGTCGTGCACGGGCGTGATCGCGTAGCCGAACGGCACGACGACGACGAGGATCCCGGCCGCCACCTGTACGGATCGCCAAAGTGCGTGCCTCACCGCGGAAGACCACGAACGACCCGGCTCGAGCTGGACGACGGGCATGGGCTCACGCGGATGGTAGCAGCGTCATCCCTTCGTGACGATCGCGAACCGCCGAATCGATGCGATGATTGCGGCACCCGTTCTCGACCCCACACGAGTACCGGCAACGGCCGGAGGCCCGAGATGATCACGATTCGACCCGCCGTGACGGCGGACCTCCCCTTCATGGCGGCGGTCATGAACCACTACATCGAGACGTCGACCTGCACCTTCCACCTCGAGCCGCGCTCGCCGGAGGACTACGCGGCGTGGTTCCGCGACCGGAGCGACGCCCACCCGGTGATCATCGCGGAGAGCGACGGCGACGCCGCCGGGTTCGCTTACCTGTCGCCGTGGCGACCGCGCGAGGCGTACCGGCGATCGGTCGAGGGCTCGGTCTACGTCCGCCCCGATCGGCATCGCCGGGGCATCGGGCGGGCGCTGCTGGCGGACCTGATCGAACGGGCGCGATCACTCGGTCACCGCACGTTGATCGGCGGCGCCTGCACCGAGGCCGAGGCCAGCCTGGCCCTGCAGCGCGCGCTCGGCTTCCGGACGGTCGGCGTGCTGAAGGAGGTCGGCTGCAAGTTCGGTCGCTGGCTCGACGTCGAGCACACGCAGTTGATGCTGTGAGGCGAGACTCGACCCGACGCACGTCCGCGCCGTCAGCCGTCTCCGACAGAGTTCAGCGACTACGGCCCGGCGCGGCAGCCTGGTCACGGGAAGCTGTGACGTCTTGAAAGCCCACGGGGGCGGCGAGCAGGCGGTGCGCGTCCTTCCTGCCCGGCTCGGACCTATCCACCGACTTCCCCATCGGAAGGCTCCGCCTCCATCGAACGGCGGGTATCGGTCCTGGACGATACGGTAGGCAGACTTCGCGGCGTCAGACCGGAAGACCATGCAGGCCCCGATCGATGATTTCCTCGACTTCGCGCCCGCCTACCTCGGTAAGGGCGACGTCGAACGGCGTCCGGTCATGCAGTTCCGGGTGCCGGCGCATCATGAAGCGCGCTGCGGCGTCGGGATCCTGAAAGGCGGACAGCGCCATGGCGTAGAGCCGGGCGATGCGTTCGGTGGTTTCACTGACCTGCAGATTGAAGCGTTCCACGCGCTGATAGGTCGCTCGCGGAACGATCCGGTTCCGCAACCGTTGCTCGTTCATCCCGGCGGCGTCGCGAGGCGAGGCGAGCGTCCGAATCAGGCAGTCCAGCGCCGGCTTGGGAATCCCGGCGCGCACCGCATCATCGAGACCACGGATGCTCGTGATCGGCCGGCCGAAGACGGCAGGCCCGCCCAGGATCTCCACGATTGCCGTTGCATCCACGTTCAATGACGACCTCCGATGGCGCGTGCGCCCAAAAGAGGTAATCATACGACTCGAATGGGCAACCTGACAACGATCGGGTGCCCGCCCACCTCGACCGGCATCGCCGGAAGGCGGGCCCCGGCGCTGACGCGTCCGGAGGCTATGCCGGCCGGGCCAGGTCGGCCGGGTCGACGCGCTCCACTGCTTCCAGTCGGTCGAAGTGCCGGTCCGCCGAGAGAATCCGGTGGATACCGTTGGTCTCCATGGTCGCTGCGTGCAGGGCATCGCGTGCCGGCAGGCGCGAGTGCCGCAGGAGCAGCTCGAGCGCGCGTGCCGTTTCCCGCTCCGTGATGGGCACGATGTCCGAGCAGATGGCGGTCACCGAGTCATAGACCACTCGGGCGTCGTCGGGGCGATCCAGCGCGGAGTACCGATGGAGGATCTCCTGCGACACCTCCGCGCTGGTCACGAGCGCCATCTCCTGCTCGTCCGCCGCGCGGAGGGCTTCCCGGCATCGCGTGCGGAGGACCGGGTCGCTGCCGGCCAGGTACATGAAGACGTTGGCGTCGACGAAGAGAGCGGCGTTGGCGGTTGCCGCCGGCGGTACTGACCGATTCAGGTGGACAACGTGGAAGAGTCCACGTACGGGCCTGAGTGCCCCTGTCGATCGCCCTGGCCGGTCCTCCGGCCAGGCTCTTTTCGGCATTCAAAAGCCGCTCCTGATCCCTGATCCTTCGGCGGGCTGTCACGGGCGCTGCGGGTCGGTCGGGGCACGTGACGTGTCCGTAGTGGAATCGGGCGAGCCTTCGTCGCCAAGCCCCGCTACTGGTTCCGCAAACGTATCGGAAATCCCGTTTTCACGGAGTCTCACTATGAGTTCGCGGATCTCGTCCTCGGTCATCGGCAGACCTTGAACACCTCCGCGGAGCGCCTGTAGCCTCTGTAGCGCCTGCAGCGCCCCCTCGAAGTCATCGCCTCGCAATATCTCTGCCGCGAGAGCGTCTTCGCCGCCAACTTCAACTACCGCCATCTCCAGCGCTTCCCCAAAAGCGTCGTCGACGACCAAGGCCATGATTCTCATGTTGGCGGCCAAGGACTGACCGAGATCCTCGTTCCACTCGCCGCCCTCCTGCATCCGCAAGGTCACTCGTTCGATCTCGTTCGAGACGACTTCCAGCACCGACAAAGCCAGCTCCTGCGCGCGGGGAATCTGCGCAGCCGACGCGGGCGGTTCCTGCGCCGACACGGAAACTGGGAACACCATCGACAACGAGATCGCCAACAGAACATGTCGAGTCATCAAGCACCCCACTAAGTTAGCTTTCGCCCACCATAGCTCGACTACAGCAGTACGACCCCGATGGCCATGATAGCGATAATCAAGCCATCACTGGCCAACTCCCTGGAAACATCACCGGGAACCTCACCCGCCCGTTGCAGTTTGGTTGCCCGGTAGTAGCACCAGCTCGACGAAAACGCACCGAACAAAATGATCAAGAGCTTGACGACAAAATCCTCCCCTTGCATGTGCTGTATGTACACATGGATAAACGCCGTGATGTAAAGGCCCGCACTAGATACGGCGTAAAACGACAAGCGACCAAGGAACGCCGAGATCCTATCCAGCACCACAGTAATCTCTGGCCCGGCGGCAGGTCGCAGCCGCGACAGCCGCGAGTAAACCCGCCGTAAGCATCGCGGCCGCACAGGCAGCCTTGGCGGCGCTGAGTGCGGCGGCGCATTTCGGGATCGCATGGCACCCTAGTATCCGTTCCCAATACGCTACGATAGCACAAACCGTGCCCGCTACGGCGGCCGCAGCGGCGGCATCGATCTGGGCGTCCGAACACTCTGCCCTGAGACGGCGACACTCGTTCGCATGCTCGGGGTCCTCATCACAGGCCCTGATCAAGGTTTCGGACAACTCGCTCAACGTCCCTGTCAGCCCGACCTCCCGAATACCTGGCAGAGCGCTACGGATGTCCGCCAAGTCCAGGGTTCGGATCGTATCAGGCAACACGCTCCAGGCATCCTGCTCTGCGGCCATCATGGAGATCCCGCCCGTCACCACGAACGCCGCGAATTGTCAATCTAGCTTCAGGATGGTAGGCCGCCTCACCTCACCTCACTGGGATGCTGCTTGGAATTGGGTGTGGATTTTTTCCGTCGCCGGCCGCAAGGGGTCGGTGTCGCTGGAAAAGGCATGACAAAGAGCTACTTGACCCTCTTGACCCGCCGGAGGCGTTTCGGGAACGGGGGTTCGGGGGGCTCGCTGGACGGCGGTGGCGCACCGTCGGCGTATTGCCGGGCGCGCGGGTCATGCCAGACGCGCGGCAGGTCGGTCCGCGCCCTCGCCACCGAGCAGACCGACGCGCAGATCGCCGACACCCTCAACGGGCGGTGGCCGCGCACCGGGGCCGGACTGCCATTCAGCCGCCTGCGCGTCCGCATGCTACGCGAGGCGTACGACATCAACAGTTATCAATACGCCGAGCACCTGATCAAGGCGCGCTGGCTGACCGTACCGCAGATGGCCGAGCTGCTCGACGTGCATCCGGCCATCGCCAAGCGCTTCGCGCACCAGGGCGTGCTGCGCGCCGTGCGCGCCGACGACAAAGGCACGTTACTCTTCGAACCACCTACCGGCCCACTGCCCGTCGCCCATCCCGGGAAACGGTTGCGCGACCGGCGCCGATACCCAAAGCCTGTGTCCCACGTACAGGAAGGCGCGTAGTATGAAGCCTGAGACTTTGTGTAGCACTCGCTGAGCCGCGAGCTCCAGGCTCTGGATCTGTCGCCCGTTTACGGCGCCCTGCTCTACCGCGGGGGCTCGGGAGCCGTGGGCGATGTGGCGCCGAGACCGAGCAGCAGCGCCTCCATGTCGGGCCAGCGCCGCCCGAGGTTGGCGTAGAAGATGCCCTGGGCGATGGTCAGGGGCGTCCAGCCCCGCTCGTTGACTGGGTTGAGTGCCGCGCCGTGCTCCAGCAGGTAGATGACCAGCTCCGGCGAACCGCGCATCACGGCGCCGTGCAGCGCCGCGTCTCCGTTGTCGTCGACGGTGGTGACCGAATCGCCGAGCTCGACCATCAGCTTCACCGCCCCGAGCGCTTCCTCGGCGCTGCCCGGGCTCTCGCTCGCCGACCAGATGCCGACGCCGGCCGCGACGAGCAGCGCCGTGGTGCCGTCCTCGTTCGGCAGCAGCGGGTCGGCGCCCAGCTCCAGCAGCAGCCGCATCATCTCCAGGTCGACCGCCTTGGCGGCGAGCAGGAACGGCGTGGCGCCGCTGCGGTTGAGCATGTTGCGGTAGCCGTCGCGCGGCTCCGCCGTCTGCCGGGCGTTGACGTCGGCACCGTGGGCGACGAGCGCCCGGGCCAGCTCCAGGTCGGACACCATCCCGGTCGGGAACGCGGCCGGGTTGTTGTAGTGCCGGTTGGGACGGCGGGTCCAGACGAGCTGGTGCAGCGGCATCCAGCCGGGCTCGGCCGCGGCGGGATCGGCGCCGTGCCCCAGGAGCTGCAGCGCCACGTCGTAGTGCGCGTTGATGACCGCCAGGTGCAGCGGAGTGGTGCCGTCCGGCAAGGCAAGATTGACGTCGGCTCCCGCCTTCACCAGCGCCTCGACCGTGCCACCGTGGCCCGCGCGCACGGAGAACGCGAGCGGCGTGAATCCGCCGTCGGAACGCGCGTCGATGTCAGCCCCCGCCGCCACGAGCGGCGCGACGACCGTCGCGTGGCCCTCCGCTGCGGCCCACATCAGCGCCGTCTGGCCGCGCCATCCTTCCCGCGCGTCGACGCCGATGCTCGCACCGTGCCGCAACAGCGCCTCAATGCTGTCGACTACCCCCGTCCGCGCGGCGACCATCAGCGGGGTCTCGCCCTGCGGCGACGGGCGGTTCGCATCCGCCCCGGCATCCAGCAGAGTCTCCACCACCGCCGGATAGCCGCGTGCGGACGCGAGTGCGAGCGGGGTAACCCCATGGCGCGTTGCAGCGTCGACCTCGCCGCCCGCCTCCAGCAGCCGTTCGACCGTGGCCGTATCTCCTTCGTGCGCGGCCCGGTGAAGCAGAGTTGCGTCATCGGCAGGCTGCGCCGCGGCACTGCCCGTCAACAGGCACGCGGCCAGCCAAGTGGCGCCTCACACGCGCGCGCCGTTCACGGCCAACAACATTCCGTTCCTCGTCGATCGCCGCCGCCCCATGTCATGTCGCGCCGGCAAGGCAACCCCCTTCGCGGAACGTCCATTCTGCTGAACGTTCTCCCGCGGTCGACTCCCGACAACGCCACGGCGGCGGAAAAAATCGCGGCCGCGTGGGTCTCATCGTCTCCAACGTGACGGGTCAATCGGTCCACCGCCACCCCGCCTATACATCCGCGAGCCGCGCCAGCTCCTTCAGGCGTCCCGTGCTGTCGCCGAGCCCCTCATCGAGCCGCACCCCCGCCTTGTCGAGCTGGCTGACGAGCAGGTTCGTCATCGGCGTGTCGCGCGGATACTGCAAGTGGCGCCCGCCCTTCAGGTGTCCGCCGCTGCCGCCGACCAGCATCAGCGGCAGGTCGTAGTGCAGGTGCTTGTTGCTGTCGCTGAGCGACGCGCCGTAGAGCAGCAGCGAATGATCCAGCAGCGAGCCGTCGCCGTCCGGCGTCGAGGCCAGCGTCTCCAGGAAGCCGCGGAAGAGCGTGACGTGGTAGGTGTTGATCTTCGCGAGCTGGGCCAGCTTCAGCGGGTCGTAGCGGTGATGCGAGATCCCGTGGTGCGACTCCGGAATGCCGATCTCAGGATAGGCGCGGCCGTTCAACTCGCGGCCCAGCATGAAGGTGAAGACGCGCGTGATGTCGGCCTGCCAGGCGAGCGCCGTCAGATCGAACATCAGGCCGACGTGCTCTGGGTAGGACTCGGGAATGCCTACCGGCCGGGCGAGCTCCGGCAGCTCGGTGTCGCTCTGCTCGGAGAGCTGGATGCGACGCTCAATGGCGCGCACCGCGTCGAGGTACTGCGTCACCCGCGCCCGGTCGCCCTCCCCGACCTCCCGTTGCAGCCGCGCGAGGTCTTCGGTGATGGCGTCCAGGATGCTGCGGTCCTTGCGGAACTGCGCGCGCCGCTCGGCCGTCGAGCCGCCCTCGCCGAAGAGCCGCTCGAACACCACGCGCGGGTTGTTCTCCATCGGCAGCGGGGTCGTGGGGTCGCGCCACGCGATGGTGTTCATGTAGATGCAGCTATAGCCGTTCTCGCAATTGCCCACCAGAAAGTCGCGGTCGATGGCCAGCTCCAGCGACGGCAGCGGCGTCGTCCGGCCGAGCTGCGTCGCCGCGATCTGGTCGGCGGTCATCCCCGCCCGCACGTCGGCCCCCTCGGTCTCCTTCGGATGGACGCCGTTCAGCCAGGTCGCGGTGGCCCGCGTGTGCTCGCCATTGCCGTCGCCGAGCGCCTCGGCCTGCCCCTGGGCCAGCCCGCTGAGCACCACCATCCGGTCGCTGTATTCGCCGAGGGGACTGAGCGTCGGCGACAGCTCCAGCGCGGTCTTCGCCGCCGGCGTCCACGACTCCATCGCCATGCCGTTCGGCAGGTAGACCCAGCCCAGCCGGCGCACCGGCTCGGCCGCGCGCACACCGATCCCGGACAGGGCCGGGGTCATCGCATCCAGCATCGGCAGGGCCAGCGCGGTCCCCACGCCGCGGAGAAACGTGCGCCGCGGCAGCGTCTTCCTGGTGATGATCATGATTCCGCTCTCCTCATCCTGAACGGCATGCTCCTGACGATGCCGACGACGAGCGACGAGAACCGGTAGTCGTTCCGCGCGGCGTCGCGCGTGATGGCGCGGATCGCCGGCGCGTCGTAGTGCTCCAGGCCGCGCCCGAGCGCATAGGTCATCAGCTTCTCGATGAGCGTGCCGACGAAGCGCTCCGGCCTGCTTGCCAGCGCCTCGCGCAACCCCGCCGCGCCGTCGAAGCGGGTGCCGTCGGGAAGCTCGCCGGAAGCGTCGATTGGGGTGTTCGCGGCCGTACGGGTACGATAACGACCAACCGCGTCGAACTGCTCCAGCGCGAACCCCGGCGGGTCCATCAGCCGGTGGCAGCTCGCGCAGACCGGGTTCGCCCGGTGCCGCTCGGTCGCCTCGCGCATCGACAGCGCTTCCCCGCTGTCCGTCGTCTCCTCCAGCGCCGGCACGTCGGGCGGCGGCAGCGCGGGCGGCGTCCCCAGCAGGTTCTCCAACACCCACTTGCCCCGCAGCACCGGCGACGTCCGGTTCGGATACGACGTGACCGCGAGGATGCTGGCGTGGCCCAGCAGGCCCCGGCGCGCCGCGTTCGCCACCGGCACCCGCCGGAAGTGGCTGCCGTAGATGCGGGGCATGCCGTAGTGACGGGCCAGCCGCTCGTTGACGAACGTGTAGTCGGCAGTCAGCAGATCGAGCACGTTGCGGTCTTCGCGGAAGACGCTCTCGACGAACAGCTCGGTCTCGCGCCGCATCGCCTGCCGCAGCCCCTCGCCGACGTCGGGAAAGCGGTCCTCGTCCGGCACGACGGCCGGCACGTTCCGCAGGTAGAGCCACTGGCTCGCGAAGCTCGTGACCAGCGCCCGCGCGCGTTCGTCGGCGAGCATGCGACGGACCTGCCGCTCCAGCACCGCCGGATCGCGCAGCCGGCGGGCGGCGGCGAGGTCGAGCAGCTCGTCGTCCGGGATGCTGCTCCAGAGGAAGAACGACAGCCTCGACGCCAGCTCCAGGTCGCTGATGGCGTAGTTCGTCCCCGGCGCGACGCCGGCGGGGTCCCGCTCGACCCGCAGCACGAACTCCGGGCTGGCGAGCAGCCAGCGCAACGCCATCTCGATACCCGCGTCGAAGCCGTCCTCCCGCCGGCCCTCGTCGAAGAACCGGAGCAGAACGTCGAGGTCCGCCGAGGTCACCGGCCGGCGGTAGGCGCGGCGCGCCAGGTTCGACAGGATCCTGCCGGCGCATTCGGTCTGCTCGGCGTCCGCCGCGCCGGCCGGACGGCAGACGAAGATGCGCCGGCGGCTCGGCGTCTCCTCCACCGGCGACCCGCCGCTTGCGGCGAACGGTCCGGTGACGATGACGCTGCCGAGGTACGGCTGCACCCGCGTATCGCCGCCGGTGATGCTGGTGTACGGCCGCAGGTACGGCTGGCGCAACGTCTCCGGGTAGGCCGCGGTCTGCCGCACGAACGTCACGCGCAGCTCGTGCGGCCCCGCCTTGACCGGGAGGCGGAACTCCCAGTCGCCGTCGATGGTCCGCTGCCGGTCGCGCCACGCGCGGTACTCGTCGCTGTCGCGCGGGGAGCCCGCGGGCGGCGGTCCGCCGACGGTGAACGTCCGGACCAGCGCGCCGTCCAGGCTCACCTCCAGCGTGTGCGGCGTCTCGAACACGGCAAGGTTGTCGCCGGCGTTGCGGGCCAGGCGGATGCGGAAGGCGTAGTCGGCGTCCTCCGGGAACACGTGCCGAAACGCGCCGCCGCCGCGTGTGCCGAAGGGCATCCCCGCCACCCAGTCGTCCTGCGGCAGGTCGCTGGCGAGTCGGAAGACCTCGGCGGTGGCCGACGGCGCGGGACGTCCTACCGCCACCCGGCTGATCCTGCGCGCGGCGGCGAGATAGCGCTCCAGCAGGGTCGGCGAGACGCCGAGCACCCCGGCGATGTTGTCGAAGCCGTAGCTTGCTCCGTCGGCCGGCAGCAGCTCCGCGACGTCGATCTCCAGGTCGAGGAGGTCGCGCACCGCGTGGTGGTACTCGGTCCGGTTGAGTCTATGGAACGCCTCGGTCCGTCCCGGGTTCGGATCGGCGGCAGCCGCCCGGTCCAGCTCGGCTTCCAGCCAGCCGATGAACCGGTCGTAGGTCGCCGGGTCGGGCCGCGGGCGCGGCACCGGCGGCATCGCGCCGGCGCGCAGCTTGCGGGCCACGGTCTCCCAGACGTCCGGCGCGGCGGCGATCCGGGTCACGTCGTGCGTGTCCAGCGCGAGGTCGGCGGTGCGCAGACGCTCGTTGTGGCAGGCGACGCAGTAGCGGTTCAGGAGCGCCCGCTGCCAGCCGTCCGGCGGGGCGCCCTGCACCTGTGCGGCAGCCGCAGCCGCCGACACCGTGGGCCCGGCCGCGCGGGCCGGCGCCTCTGCCATCCAGAACGCAGCCAGCGCGCCGCACAGCAGCGCGAAGCATCCACGCACAACGGTCTGTGTTCGTTTCAGCGGCATGGCCCGGTGCGACCCGTAGTATCCGGGCAATGTCCGAGAGGTGTCAATCGAAGCTCGATCGGAGTGACGTTTCCCCGCACGCGACGATGCGGACCGCAAGCCGCTCGGTGCCGTACTGCCGACACAGGGTCAGGAACCCGGTCGTCAGCCCGACCGACGGCAGATCTGGGCCCTGCCGGTCGCAGTGCTTCATGCCGTGGTCCCGACGTTGCGCTCGCGGCGTCGTTGTGGCGCTGTCGTTGGTTGTCTCGTAGCGGACGCCTCGTCCGGTCCGGTACGACGTCTGTGAATCCATACGAAATCTGGCCGGGCCTATGCGGCCCGTTTTCCCGTGATTGCTTCCCGGAGGCCTTCCAGGAGCCCTTCGAGCTTGGCCATTCGTTCCCGGAGCTGCCCGAGCTGCTCGGTCGTTTCTCTCCCCTGGGCGTCCATCCGGTCTCGGAGCGCATCCATCCGGTTTCGCACCCGGTCGTCGTACCGTGCCACGATTCCCCACACGCCCAGCAGTACCGCCGCGACCATGCCCATGCCGGTCAGCACTATCGGGATGATTCCGGGGCTTTCCATGTGGTCCCTCTGTGTACGCTAGTTTTCGTTCGCCCCGCTGTCAACGTAGAGCTGTCCTCCTGCTCCTGTACCGCGGCTTCGGGGTCAGCTACTGTGAAGCCCGCGAGCAACAGGGCGATGACTGCGTCGACCATTGACTTCAGGGATTCGGACGGAGACCTGCTCTCCTTGTTCGCGGGTCGCCTTCGGCCCCGTGTCGAGTTCCGCCGGCAGCTTCCTGGTCATCCGTTGGTGCCGTGACGTTCAGGTCTCCGCCTGCCGCGAGCGCCCTGCGCTCCTCGAGGATCTGGCCGAAGGACTTCCAGCCCGGCTCGAAGTGCTGAATCCGCCTTCCCCCCGATCCGGCGCGCGAGGTTGTCGTCGTCGTTGCGGGTCAGGTCGGCCAGGCTCCGATCGCCCGGCAGCGTCACATCGATGTCGGAGCTGCGGCGGTGTCCCCACCGCGCCGCCAGGGTCGTGCCCCCGCCCAGGTGCGGTTCGATCCGCGCTCCTTCGCGGCGGCTCCCCACGTCGTGCACGATGCCGCGGATGCGCTTCCACAGGCTTCCGGCCGGCTCCGGCAGCCTCAGGTCCTCCACGTTGCGCTCCTGTTGATTTCGCGCACCCTTCGCGGTTCCTGCCAACCCCGCCGGCTCATTGCGCGGGCCAGTTGCCGCCACGTCACCGCCGCCTCCATCCAGGCGCCCATCAGGTCTCAGAAGTCGGCCCGCAGCAGGATTCCGGCCAGCGATTTCTGCCGTGTCGTCGGGTCTTCGGCCCGCATCGCCTCGTAGAACTCCCCGGTGGTGGGGCGTTTCGCCCACCCACAGCACTCGCCGTTGATCAGCCCCTGGAGGACGGCCGATTTCGGTCCCACCCGCTCCTGGTCGACCGTCCTGTACCGCGTCGGGTCGGCGTACTCGTCGCTGAAGTCGTCGAGCGGACGCAGTTGTACGGGCGCGTCCGGGTTCTCCTCTCGCCGCCGCCGCTCGCTCTCGACCCTGACCCACTCGGCCAGCGGCATCTCCCCGGCCGTCATTCCTCTCATGCTACCGTGAGTACTTCTTGGGGCGGCGTCGGTCCTCCATATCGGGTTCCTCGGTTCGCCGAGGCCCCCTCTCTCCGCCGCTCGGGCAGACCTTCTTCGGGCTCGGTGTGCAGGGAAGGCCCCCTCGGTGACGGCCGTGACGTTGACGCCCTCGGATTCCATTCCCGACCGGCACGCGCGTGCGAATAACCGCCATGCGGTATCAATGATATGATCCCTGATCATTGGCCCTTGGAGTTTCCATTGCAGGCAGCCGATGAAATGAAGGAACTCACCACGACGCTCACCCAGCGCGGCCAGGTCACCGTTCCCGCCGAGGTACGGCGTCTGCTCGGCCTGAAACCCAGAGACAGGGTCACCTTCACGATCGCGGAGGGTGAAGTGCGCCTCAAGCCGGTCGCGTACAGCCTGGAATCGGCCTACGGGTCGGTGAAGCCCTCCCGGAAACCGGAGGACTTCGACGAGTTGTCGCGGCTCGCCCGCGACGCCAGGGCCGAGCAGACGCTGCACAAGATGAGGGAAGAGTGAGATTCCTCGACACGAACATCATCCTCCGGTACCTGACGCGGGACGACGAGGCCAAGGCGAAGGACTGCTACGAGCTCTTCCGGCGTGTGCAGCGCGGAGAAGAGGATCTCGCGACCTGCGAAGCCATCGTCGCCGAGGTCGTCTACGTGCTCTCGTCTCCCCGCCTGTCCTACCGGCTGAATCACGGAGAGATTCGGGCCCGGCTTCTGCCGATACTCACGCTGCGTGGTCTGAAGCTCCCCCACAAGCGCGTCTGCCTGCGGGCGCTCGACCTCTATGCATCGTCCGCCTTTCTGGACTTCGAAGACGCGGTGGCGGTCGCCCACATGGAGCAGCGGAGTATCGCCGAGATCGTGAGCTACGACCGGGACTTCGACCGTGTGGCCGGTCTTCGTCGAACCGAGCCTTGACGACGGGAGGCCGGCAGATCCGCCGCAGGAGAGCATCGCCGTCAGCGATCCTGCATGTGACACTACCGCAAGGCACTGGGTGACCTGCTGGGCGCCGGGCAGGAGAGCATCGCCGTCAGCGATCCTGCATGCGACACCCGGTACGGACGCATCGCCGCTACCGCGCGGCAACAGCCCGGCGCCCACCTGGTCATCGTGAGCGCATCGACGACCGTTCCGCGCGCGGCGGCTCGTCTGCTAGCATGGGCGCCCTGACCGATTCCAAGGGGAGGGAAACATGAAACGCAGCATCGTTCTGGCCGTCGTGCTGGGCCTCGGCGCCTTGTCGCTTGCGATCGTCGAGGCGCAGGACGCGATGGTCATCGAGGTCGAGCAGCTCGAGGACAACCTGTACGTCCTCCGGGGACAGGGGGGCGGCGGCAACACGGCGGTCTTCGTCACGAGCGGCGGGGTCGTCGTCGTCGACTCCAAGAACCCCGGCTGGGGACAGTCGATCCTCGACGCGATCGGCGAGATCACCAGCAACCCGGTGACCACCCTCGTCAACACGCACAGCCACCACGACCACGTGAGCGGCAACGTCGCGTTCCCCGCCAGCGTCGACATCGTGACGCACGAGGTCACGGCGGCGAACATGCAGGTGATGCGGGCCTACAGCGGCCGCACCGAGCCGCCGGCCAACGTCTTCGCCGACTCGATGGGGCGCGGGCTCCCGACGCAGACCTTCTCGGAGCGCATGTCGATCGGCACCGGCGACGACCGGGTCGACCTCTACCACTTCGGACGGGGACACACCGGCGGCGACGCCTGGATCGTCTTCCCGGTGCACGGGACGCTGCACTCCGGCGACATCTTCCCGGGCAAGAACCTGCCCTTCCTCGACGCCAACAACGGCGGCAGCGGCGTGGACATTCCGGACAGCCTGCAGAAGGCGCACGACAACATCGAGGGCGTCGACACGATCATCACCGGGCACAGCACCCAGATGACGTGGGCCGACCTGCACGAATACGCGGCGTTCAACCGCGATTTCCTGTCCGCGGTGCGGGCGGGGCACGCCGCGGGCCGGAGCGTGGACGAGATCGTGGCCGGCTGGACGATGCCGGACGGCTACGAGGGATACCGCGCCCCGGCGCCGGCCGGCCTGACGAACAGCGTGCAGGTGATCGTGGACGAGCTCGAAGGGAACTGAGTCCATTCGACCACGGCGAACTGGGCCGTCCGGTGCGCGCCGGACGGCCCAGCCGACGCACGGTCCGCCAGCGCTGGCGGACCGAAACGCCTCGCCGGCTCGTCGTTTCGGCCCATTCCCCCGCTCCAGTCCGTGGCGAAACCCCGCGTCGCACCGAGAGCGGCGAGGCGCCCCGACACCCGGTACCCGGCGCGACGAGGGAGCGTACTGGGCATATTCGACCGACGGGCAACGCCGTCAGCCGGGATGCATCGCCGCTCGAATGCAGCGGGGCCTTTTTTCCACGGGTTGCTCGACCACCCGCCGGAATGGCGGCGGCGTCCATGGTTGCTTGCCGCCGACAAGCTGCGTCGCCCCACCGTCAGCCGTGCGTTGCGCCGGCGGCCCGCAATGGAAACCCGCCGCGCCTGCCGCTTCGACCTGACGTCGCCGGCCGAAGCGCCGCTGCCCCTCGTTTACTCGTCCGCCAGCGCGGCCACGAACGCCCGCACCCGTCGCGCGTTGACCCCGAGATCCGCGCCCCCGACCCGCGACAGCGAGCGGACGTCGACCCGGCTGCCGGTCTCGCCGGCGGTCGTGATCCGGATCACGACGTCGTCCTCGAAGCCGAACCAGAAGGAACGGTCCGTCGCCTCGATCCGGAAGGTGTCCGGATCGGTCGCCAGGAGCTCCCAGCCCATCCGGCGCACGACCGCCAGGACCCGGCGGAATGCGTCGGCCGGCGCAACCGACAGCTCCGCCGATCGAAGGTCCGGATAGGCGGCCCGCTGCCGCGCGCCGAGGGCCGGACCCTCGTAGTCGGTGCGACCCGGCGTATTGAGCGCGACCGCCGCAACGAACGCCGGCGGGTTCCCGGTATCGGTCGTGATGTCGTGGATCGGCGGCGCACCCCACCCCGAGACCAGCGTCCCCACCGGGAAGGCGCCGACCGCGACGGCTACAACGCAGGCGGCGCAGGCGGCCCGATCCGGCAACCCCGCCCCGCGCGCCATCCGCGCGCCGAGGACTCCCAGACTGACGGCGATGACGAGCAACCCGCCGGCCAGCAGCAGAAACGCAGGCCCGAGCGGCGCAACGCCGATGCGGTATCCGAGCGGCGCTGCGGCGACGGCGGCGCTGCCCGCCGCCGCGCCCCAGGTCGCCCAGCGGACCAGCCTCACTGCGTCGACGCCACGCCGGTGAACGTGAACTTCTGCACCCGGCGCCCGCGCTGCGCCTCGGCCGTGTAGAGGTTCCCGTCGCTGTCGCTGTCCAGATGGTGCAGCGCCTGGAACTCGCCCGGCGCGGCGCCGTTGCTGCCGAAGGTGTCCAGCACCTCCAACGTGGCGCGGTCGATCACGTGGATGTGCGAATTCCCCTGGTCCGCCGAGTACATGAACCGCTGCTCCGCGTCCGGCGAGAACGCCAGGCCCGCCACCGTCGACGAGCTCTCGTCGCCCCGGTTGACGAAGCCCTGCGTCCGGTAGGCGCCGTCCAGATCGAAGACCTGCACGCGGCTGTTGCCGCGGTCGGCCACGTACACCAGCCCGTCGGCCGAGACCTCGATGCCGTGCACGATGCCGAACTGCGGCGGCCCTCCGCGATCGTCCGACTCGCCGCTCGCCTCGGACGGATCGAGCGGCGTGTTGGCGAAGGCGCCCCACATCCGCTTGTACTCGCCGGTATCGGCGTCGAAGACGATCACGCGCCGGTTGCCGTAGCCGTCGGCCACGAACACCTCGTTGGTGGCGGCGTGCACGAACGATTCCGCCGGCCGCATCGGGTTCACGGTATCGTCGTTGCCGCTGCTCCGCGCGCGCCCGCCGATCTGCAGCAGCAGCTCGCCCTCCGGCGTGAACTTCAGCAGCATGTCGTCCGATTCCGGCCCCGCGCTGTTGCCGCCGATCCAGACGTCGCCGGCCGGGTCCACGTGGATGCCGTGCTCGTTCGCCGGCCAGTCGTAGCCGTCGGCGGGACCGCCCCAGGCGCGGACGAACGTCCCGTCCGGCTCGAACGCCAGCACCGAAGGCGCCGCGGTTCCCTGGTCCTCGGCCACCGTGCGGGGACGGTGCAGCACCCAGACAACGTCGTCCGGACCCACCGTCACCGACGACACCTGGCCCAGCACCCAGTCGTTGGGAATGCTCGGCCACGACGGATCGACCTCGAACTGCGGCACGCCGCCGCCCTGCCCCCTGGCCGCGAGTGTAGTCGGTTCCTTTCCGAGGCTCGACATCCCGCCGAGCGTGACGACCAGCGTGACGACCGACAACCCGGTGCTGATTCTCCAGCGCATGTCTCCTCCTTCGGTTAGCACTTGGCAAACTCGACGGCGACCCCTTTCAGCCACGTTACGTACAGTGTACTCGCTGAGTACTTCATCAGGAGCCCCAGCTAGTCCAAGAGCGTCGTGATGCCGGGACCACCACCAGTCCCGAGCGTCGCCAGAGCAACGTGTGCCTGCGCGGCCAGCGGAAGGGGCGCGACATTGCCAACGTAGTGTGCATGGATGATGCGATCGATTCCCGCCCCAACAAGGGGAGCAGCCGTCCGAAGGCTTGCCCTCAAGGCAACGGCATCCATTCGTGCCCCATGAAGAACCATATTTCTCTGCCGATATAGCCGGCGGAAGGCACTGACTGCGTGTTCCTGGACGCGCGACAACGTACGGCGTGGTTCGCGAAGCATCCTCAAGGTTCTGGCCGCCGTGGCACTTACAGAGCCCGCGAGCCCATTTGCTGATAGTGTTCCTGTCGTTAGTGCCTCCGCGACGATATCGCATCGCCGACGATTCTCGTCAACTCCTCTCAGCCGTTCGGCGAAGCCCCCGTCGCTACGGGAAATATCGTAAGATAGGATCGTCAATTCCGCCCGGGGGTAAGAACAAGCGACCAGCATCGCCAAGCGGTCGGCGGCCTCGGCGCGATCGCTGCCAGGTTCGCTCAAGAGCGCCTCTATCGCGGCCCATCCGCCCGCCACAGCCGCACTTGGCGAACTCGACTGCAAGTGTGACAACAGCTCGATTGCCGCGCTTATTCCTCCGGAGGAATAAGCGTCGTACAGTTGGTTTTCTCGCTCAAGAGCTTCCACCCAAACACCACGCTTGACGCTATCCAGTCGATGCGGTGTGCGCATCCCCTGTATCCAAACGCGCCCCAATAACGACAGGTCTCTTCTCGTGCCGATTGCGACACGAGCACCCAACTGATCCAATAGTTCAGACACACGGACGACGGCGGCATCGGGATCTAACGCCTCAACCCGAAAGAGAAAGCCACCGTTGTGCCGGATTTCCGTCACGTCGAATTTCTCCGCTCGAAGCCATGCCGCAACCTGGACGGGGGACCGCCATTCTGACGGCGCTTTGGGAGAACCTGTCAATCGAATAGCACGCGAGACGGGTACCATGATGTCGAAACCGCGCTCGGGCCTCAACGCGAGTTGTTGTGCATCATCGACAATATCAGCAAGTGATCTAGTGCCCTGTTCGTACTTCAAGCGGTACTTCCACCACCTATGCAAGAAGTCAGAGCTATACCCGACATCCAACAAGTGGGATGTAACCGCGCGTGCGGTCTGTTCTACATCGGGAGGATGGCGATCTCGTAGCGCCTGAGCCCATCGTGCCAAGTACTCGGTTCGTAGTCGTACCTCTTGCTGCGCAATGATGTGATACTTCAGGCTGTCCAGACGGACGTCCGGCTTCAAAGCGCGCTGAAGTACTTTCTTTTCCTCTTCGGTTCCTGCTCCGGGATCGGTCCCGACGGTCTTTTGCACCACGTTAGCGAGAAAGCTCAGGGAGGGCCGACTCAAGACACCAGCGTTGACCGCTTCTGCCGCCTCAAGCACCTCGCGGAGCATCAAGCTGAGGCTGACGTTCCAGAGCCTGCGATTCCATGGAGACCTGGAATCCAGGAAGTCGAGCAACCGCTCACCCGTGTGGACGTCGGACTCATTGACTGGGTCGAGCATCCTGAGCTATCCTGACATTAGGACGGCACACGTCCGAGGTCTATCAGGGGGCGAGTCCCTCCGCGCCGTGACCCCTTCAGGGTTCGGTGATGCGAGGCGCAGCCCCCGTTCCATTCCTTGAAGTCGGGCTTGCCGGCTACGCGTGATGCCCCAGCGACGGACGTTCTTGTCTGGGCTTCCCCGGTAGCTCGGTTCGAGCACTCCCTGCGTCACCGCGGATCCCACTTCCTGTCCGGCTCCGTCACCTCGCGGCGATGGCCCGTTGCGGCAGCGCGAACACAAAGACGGCGTTCGTCCGGCCGCCTCCGACCGGCGCCGCCAGGTACTGCCGGCCGTCGACCGCGTAGGTGATCGGGAAGCCCTGCACCGAGCCGGGCAGGCGCGTGCGGAACAGCACCTCGCCGGTCTCGACGTCGTGGATGAACAGGTTGCGGTCCGTGTCGGCGCTCACGACCAGACCGCCGGCCGTGGTCAGGGCCGCTCCGCCCGGCCGCGTGGCCATCGAGTGGCGCCAGATGATCTCGCCGCTGTCGATGTCCATCGCGATGAGATGGCCGGCATGCTCCCCGCTGTCGGGATGCACCCGGCTCCCCCGCGAGAACCAGCCGCGATCGGCGTAGTAGTCGTTCCCCTCGACCTGCTCCAGCTCGGTGAACATGCCGGTCACGCAGGTCGGGTGGATGGGGATGTAGAGCGCCTGCGTCTCCGGATGGTAGGCGCTCGCGCGCCAGTTGCGGATGCCGCCGAAGTCGGGACAGAAGTCGAGCTCGACGCCGGCCACCGGGATCATCTCGGGCCGGTAGGTCACCGCGCCGGTCCCGGGTTCGACGTCGAGGACGTTCTGATAGCCGAGATCGTGCGCGGCGACGAACGCGCCGGTGGCCCGGTCGAGCTCCCACAGGATGCCGTGCTTGCCCATCTTGAACAGCGATTTCCGTCCCCGGTGGTCGATGAGCACGCTCTCGAAGACGTCGTCGAGATCGTGCGTCTCCCCCGGCACGAACTGGAAGTACCACACGAGGTCGCCGGTCGCGGGATCCAGGGCCAGCACGCTGTTCGTGTACAGCGCGTCGCCGTCCGTCTTGCGCGAGACGCGGGCCCACGGCTTGGCCTGCGAGGTCGACCAGTAGGTCAGGTTCGTCTCCGGGTCGTAGCTGCCCGGGATCCACGAGTCGGCGCCGGCGCGGAAGGTCAGCGGCAGGTCGCCCCAGGTATCGCCCCCCGGGTCGCCCGGGCGCGCGATGGTGGAGGTGCGCCACACCTGCTCTCCCGTATCCGGGTCGTGGGCGGAGATGAAGCAGACGTCGTTCTTGTAGTTCTGGCACCCGGTCATGCCGGACACGATGTTCCCGTTCACCACGATCGGCCCGCTCGTATAGCGATACCCGAGCCGGTAGTCGGCGACGGTGTGATCCCAGACCACCTCGCCGGTGGCCGCGTCGAGCGCCACGATGTGGGCGTCCGACGTATTGACGAAGATCTTGTCGCCATGGATCGCGATCGAGCGAGTCCGCATGCCGGCGCCCACCGCATCGAGGAAGTCGGTCGAGGCCTCGAACTCCCGGCGGTACTCCCAGATGCGATCCCCGGTCGCCGCATCCACCGCCTGGACGATGTTGCGGGGGCTGGGGATGAACATCACCCCGTCGTGCACCAGCGGGGCGGCCTGGCTCAGCCCCGGCCCGAGCTGCCATCCCCAGACGAGCTGCAACTGGTCGACGTTCTCCCGGTCGATCTGGTCCAACGGGCTGTAGCCCCAACCGTCGAGGGTGCGCCGCCAGTTCAGCCAGTCGGCCGGGTCGGGATCCTGCAGCATCTCGTCGGTGACCGGCGTGAGGTCGCGCCCCTGGGCGCCGGCCGCGGCGCAACCCAGAAGCACGATGAGCGCCGCTCCGGCGGCGCGTTCGATCCGTTTCGCCAACAGACTCCGCGTCCGTCCCTGCCTTGCGGCCATCGGCGTCCCTCCCCTGTTGCGTTTCCCCGACTATAGCCGACACGGCCGCCCGCCGACGCGCGTTTCGACGGCACGCCGGCGGGGCCCAGGGAGGAGCGGTCGAAGACGGCGACACGCCCGCCCGCCGACGCGCGTTTCGACGGCACCTGAAGGGTCGCGGCACGCAATGTCCCGGGAGGCACGTGCACGCCGCGCGCCCGCGCTGGACGTCGGCTGCGGATCGGCAGATCCGCGGCGTACTACGGATGTGCCGCGTAGTTTCGTCAGATCCGTAGTAAGCTTCAGATATGCCGCAGGTGTGGATCGACAGGACCTTTCAGCCGGTGCTGACCGCGCCGGCCGAGCACTTGCGCCTCTTTCCGGTATGGCTGCTGCTCGGACCACGACAAGTCGGCAAGAGCTCGCTTCTGCAGAAGTGCGCCGGCGGCCATGCCTACGTCAGCCTCGACGACCTCGCCACGCGGGAGCGCGCCAACCGGGATCCGATCCTGTTCGTGCGGGAGCTCACGCCGCCTTTCGTGATCGACGAGATCCAGTACGCGCCCCGACTGCTGAGCCCCATCAAGCAACTGGTGGACGCCGGCGACCTCCCCCCCGGCGCCATCCGCCTGACCGGATCACAGAGCTACGAGGTGATGGAAGGGGTAGCGGAGACGCTGGCAGGCCGGGTGGCTATCCTCAATCTGCTCGGCCTTTCGGACGAGGAGAAGGCCCTGCCCCCGATTCTGCCGCCCGACGACTACTTCCGCAGACTGCTCGAAACCGGTTTCCCCAGGCTGCACGGCATCGAAGACCGCGCGGCTCGCGACCTGTACCTTTCGTCGTACGTCCAGACCTACATCGAACGGGACATTCGCGAGCTGCTGCGCATCGAGAAGCGCCGGGAGTTCGAGGCCTTCGTCAAGCTCTGTGCGTTGCGCACCGGCCAGATCGTCAACTACGACGATCTCGCGCGCGACGCGGGCGTGTCCGCGGCCACGGCCAGGAGCTGGCTCAGCCTCCTGGAAGACGGTTTTCTCATCCGGTTGCTGTCGCCGTACTTCACCAACCGGACGCGGAGGATGATCAAGAGTCCCAGGCTCTACTTCCTCGATGCCGGTCTGGCCGCCTGGCTGGGCGGCTGGCGCACCGCGGAGGCGGCGCGCCTCGGACCGCTGGGCGGCGCCCTCTTCGAGACCCACGTGCTGGCGGAGGTCATCAAGCGCTTCCGCCATCGCGCTCGCGAGGTGGACGTCCATTTCTGGCGCACCCGCGACGGGCAGGAGATCGACTTCCTGTTCGAGAGCGACGGACGAACATGGCCCGTCGAGGTCAAGCTCGGATCCCCTCGCTACGACCGGCTACCCTCGCTGGAACGCATCTCGGAGCCGAACTGGCAGGACGGACAGGTGGTCTCCCTCGCCGCGCCTGCCCAGCCCGTGCGCATCACGAACAACTGGGCGCTGTGCCTGCCCGGCGCGCTGGACGTCGGCGTCGCTCCCGACCGGGCGACGCCCTGAGCGCAGAGGACTGCATTCCTGCTCCAGCGCCGCCGATTGTCGCCTCACCCGGCGGACGAGCCGGCGTACTCGTCCACCGGCGGACACGCGCAGACGAGGTTCCGATCCCCGTGCGCGTCGTCGATGCGGCCCACCGCCGGCCAGACCTTGTTCTCGACGACGAAGGGCCTGGGAAACGCGGCCGCCTGCCGGCTGTAGGGATGCGTCCACTCGTCGCCGGTCACCTCCGCCGCGGTGTGCGGGGCGTTCTTGAGGAGGTTGTCGACCGGGTCCGTGCGACCGGTCGCGACGTCCTCGATCTCGTCGCGGATCGCCAGCATCGCGTCGCAGAAGCGATTGAGCTCCTCGAGCGGCTCGCTCTCTGTCGGCTCCACCATCAGGGTACCGGGCACCGGAAACGACACGGTCGGCGCGTGGAAGCCGTAGTCCATCAGGCGCTTGGCGACATCCTGGGCGGTAACGTCGGCGCGGGCCTTCAAGGGACGCAGATCGAAGATCAGCTCGTGCGCGACCCGGCCGTTCGAGCGCGCGTAGAGCACGTCGTAGCGGGATTCGAGGCGCGACTTGACGTAGTTGGCGTTGAGAATGGCGTACTCGGTGGCGGCGGTCACGCCGCGCGCGCCGAGGAGACGGATATAGGCGTACGAGATGAGCAGGATGCTCGCGCTGCCCCACGGCGCGGCCGCAATCGGCGCTATCGCGGCGCCCGAACCCGGCTCGCCGAGGGGGTGCCGGGGAAGGAACGGCGTCAGGTGCCGGGCGACGGCGATCGGCCCCATGCCCGGCCCTCCTCCGCCGTGCGGGATGGCGAAGGTCTTGTGCAGGTTGAGGTGGCAGACGTCGGCCCCGATGCGCGCCGGCGACGTCAATCCGACCTGGGCGTTCAGGTTGGCGCCGTCCATGTAGACCTGCCCGCCCCGCTCGTGGACGACTCGGCAGATGTCGCGGATCGAGTCCTCGAAGACGCCGTGCGTCGACGGATAGGTGATCATCAGCGCGCTCAGCCGCGGCCCGTGCGCCGCCGCCTTCGCCCGCAGGTCATCGAGATCCACGTTCCCGTCGCCGTCGCAGGCCACGACCACCGGCTGCAGGCCGGCCATGACCGCGCTGGCCGGATTGGTGCCGTGCGCGGAGGCGGGAATCAGGACCACGTCGCGGTCGAGCGCACCGCGGGCGCGGTGGAACGCACGGATGACCAGCAGCCCCGCGAATTCGCCCTGCGCTCCCGAGTTGGGCTGCAGCGACACCGCGTCGAAGCCGGTGACGGCGCGCAGGAACGCCTCGAGCTCCTCGATGATCCGCCGGTAACCGCCCGCCTGCGCCGGCGGCTGGTAGGGGTGGACGTTGCCGAACTCCGGCCAGGTCACCGGCTCCATCTCCGCCGCCGCGTTCAGCTTCATGGTGCACGAGCCGAGAGGAATCATCGACGTGTCGAGACCGATGTCCTTTCGCTCGAGCCGCTTCAGGTACCGCATCATCTGCAGTTCCGAGCGATGGCGATGGAAGACCGGGTGGGTCAGGAACGGGGTGGTCCGCCGGAGCGCTTCCGGCCATTCCGGGGCGGGCGGCAGCCCCTCGGCAGGCAGCGGTTCGAACCTGGCCGCGACGCGCCTGGCGCGCGCGAACACCTCCACGACCGCGTCCACGTCGGCGCGGGTCGTCGTCTCGTCGAGCGCGACGCCGACGTCGCCCCCCTGGTGGTAGCGGAAGTTGATCCGCGCCGCTTCCGCCTCCGACCGCACCGCGGCCGTGGCCTCGGCGCCGCCCGGATCGACACGCAGCGTATCGAAGAAGGCGCCGCGACGTGGAGCGACCCCGAGCGCCTCGAGCCGGCCGGCGAGCGCCTGCGCCAGCCCGTGCACGCGGAGGGCGATCCGGCGCAGCCCGTCGGGACCGTGATAAGCGGCGTACATGCCGGCGACGTTGGCCAGCAGCGCCTGCGCCGTGCAGATGTTCGAGGTCGCCCGCTCGCGCCGGATGTGCTGCTCGCGCGTCTGCAGCGCCATCCGGTAGGCCGGATGTCCGTGGGCGTCGACGGAGACGCCGATCATCCGCCCGGGCATCTGGCGCGCGTAGGCGCGGCGTGTCGCGAAGAACGCCGCGTGCGGTCCGCCGTACCCCAGCGGCACGCCGAAGCGTTGGGCGTTGCCCACCGCCACGTCGGCGCCCATCTCGCCCGGCGCAGTCGCCAACGTCAGGGCGAGCAGGTCGGACGCGGCAACCACCAGCGCGCCCGCGGCATGCGCCCAGCCGGTCACCGGAGCGAGGTCATGCAGGCGACCCGAGGCGTCGGGCGACTGTACCAGCACGCCGAACACGTCCTCCGCGCCGCCCCCGGCTCGCGCGGCGGCTCCGACGTCGGCGACGTCGACCTGTACGTCGAGCGGCTCGGCCCGTCCCCGCACCACCTCGATGGTCTGGGGAAAGCAGTCGGGCGAGACCAGGAAGCGCCGCGCGTCGGGCCGCTGCCGCGCCTGCACGCGGAACAACAGCGTCATCGCCTCGGCCGCCGCGGTGGCTTCGTCGAGCAGCGAGGCGTTGGCAATCTCCATGCCCGTCAGGTCGGCGACCGCGGTCTGGAAGTTCAACAGCGCCTCCAGCCGCCCCTGCGCCACCTCGGCCTGGTAGGGGGTGTAGGGGGTGTACCAGCCCGGATTCTCGAGCAGGTTGCGCAGGATCACCGGCGGCGTCACGCAGCCGTAGTAGCCGAGCCCGATGAACGACCGCCACGGCTCGTTGCGGGCGGCCAGCTCGCGCATGCGCGCCAGGAAGGCGGCCTCCGATTCGGCGTCCGGCAGATCGAGAGGCTCCGTCAGACGGATTCCGTCCGGGATCGCCTCGTCCATCAGCGCGTCGATGGAGGGGGCCCCGACCACCTTCAGCATGCGTTCGAGATCCGCCGCGCGGGGCCCGATGTGGCGCTCCGCGAAGCCGATGGTCGCGCCAGGCATGCGGGGCTCAGCCGGCGCCGCCGACGAGCTCGCCGTAGGCCGCCGCGTCCAGCAGCGCGCCGACCTCGTCGGGATCGTCCAGCTCCAGCACGATCATCCAGGTCGCGTGCGGATCCCGGTTGACGGCTTCCGGGGTGTCGGCCAGCGCCGCGTTGACCTCGACGACCGTGCCGGCGACGGGACAGTAGAGATCCGATACGGCCTTGACCGATTCGATGGATCCGAACTGCTCGCCCCCCTTGAAGGAGCCGCCCACCTGCGGCAGCTCCACGAAGACGACGTCGCCAAGCTGCTCCTGCGCGTAGTGGGTGACGCCCACGCGGCCGCGCCCGTTCTCCACCCGGATCCACTCGTGGTCCTTCGTGTACTTCAGCTCTTGCGGATACATCTCGCCTCGCCCGTCAATCGTCACCCGCGGCTCCGCCCGCCCCCATCGACCTCCCGGAAGTCTACGCCGTTCTACGATGCAGGCTCCCGGCGCGGACGCCTGTAGAACGGCATCCGCACGACCCGCGCGCGCAGGCGCCGGCCGCGCACGTCGATGGAGAGCTCCGTGTCGGACGCCGCCAGCTCGACCGGCACGTACGCCATGCCGATGGCTTTCTTGAGGTACGGCGTCCGGGTGCCGCTGGTGACCCGGCCGACGCGGTCCGCGCCCGCGTAGACCTCGTGATCGTGTCTCGCAATCCCGCGGTCGAGCATCTCGAAGCCGACCAGCTTGCGGCTCGGCCCCGATTCCTTCTGCGCGAGCAGCGCGTCCCGGCCGATGAACGATTCCTTGTCCCATCCGATGGTCCAGCCGAGTCCGGCTTCCAGCAACGTCGTCGTCTCGTCCATGTCGCTGCCGTAGAGACGCATCCCCGCCTCGAGGCGGAGCGTGTCGCGGGCGCCGAGGCCCGCCGGGCGGAGGCCGTGCGCCCCGCCCGCCGCCAGCAATGCGGACCAGACCGCGTCGGCCTGTCCGGGCGGTACGAACAGCTCGAACCCGTCCTCGCCCGTGTAGCCGGTCCGCGAGATGGTGGCGCGGACGCCGGCCACCTCCCCGTTCTCGAACCGGTAGTAGCGGATGCCATCGACCTCGACCGCGGTCAGAAGCTGCAGAACGTCCACCGCCCGCGGCCCCTGCAGGGCGATCAACGCGTAGCGGCTGCTCGCGTTGACCGCCACCGCGTCGCCGGCCGCGCCGATCTGCTTGCGGATCCAGGCGACGTCCTTGGCGATGTTGGCCGCGTTGATGACCAGCAGATAGTGCCCGACGGCAAGCTGGTAGACGAGCACGTCGTCGACGACCGTGCCCTCCGGCGTCGTCAGCGCGGAGTACTGCGCCCGCCCCGGCTCGAGCCGCCGCGCGTCGTTCGACGCGATGTGCTGCACCGCCGCCAGCGCGTCGTCGCCGGCTATCTCCACCTCGCCCATGTGGCTGACGTCGAACAGCCCCGCCGCGGTGCGCACCGCCTCGTGCTCCTCGGCGATGCCGCCGTACTGGACCGGCATGTCCCAACCGCCGAAGGGAGTCATGCGCGCCCCCAGGGCGACGTGTCGGGCGTGCAACGGGGTGGTCTTCGGAGCGGCCGGAGTGGGGGCCATCGTGTGAACGAGGGTCGCCTGTGTCGGCGTGCCGGGCCTGCCGCCGGCACCCTCCAACAGTACTACGCGCCGCCGAGGGGGGTCAAGAACCTGCCCGCGCGCCCCTCGTCGGAATCTGTCGTCCTCCGCCCTGCAACGGGCCGCACCCCCGCGCCCCGTCCGCGCCGACCCGCCGGTCGTGAAGCCGGGCATCCCGCCGCCGATCCTGCGCTGTTTATCGCAGCGTGCCGACCTCTGTACCACGTTCCGCCCCACACTTGGGTTGCGTCGGGGTCCCGCTGGCCCCTTGCCTGGGCGCTATCGAAGCGCTTCGGTGTCCCTACCCGGACTAGTGGTCCGTCACGCCCTAATCTTCGGCCACGGACATGGGTCTACAGCGCGTAATCGTTGACGAATCCCAGCACGTGGCACCC
>WTFV01000005.1:0-5317 GCA_011523845.1 Acidobacteriota bacterium
CTGACGCTGCCCTACCGGTTCTCCATTCTGCCCACAGATTCTGCGGAAGACCCCGGTTTCAACGAGTGGCTCGGCCGTTTCCACAAGCAACCGGTCCGCAGACCGATTCGTGACACCTACCATCCGAACGAACGGTTTCTGGCCTGGAATCTCCGCGAAGTCTTTCAATCCCCTTGGCGACCATGAGTGATCACCTGCGAGTCCCGTTCCATGCCCCCAAGCTTTCTTCAAGCGCATCACAGATGGCAGATCAGGCAGCCTTCTTCGTCGTTCTCCTGGTCGAGGGAATCGGCGAACACCTCGATGAGCGGCCGGTCCGGCCTGGTCGTCTTCTCCGCCTCCAGGACCTTGAGGTGACGGCGTCTGATCTCGTCGGCGCGGTCCGGACGGGCGAGCTCGTCGAGGCTCTCGCTCTGTGACCATGTGAAGTGGCGACCGGTCTCCGGATCGGTCTTCTCGTAGGCCTTTGCGTCCTGAAAGAGCTCGGGATGATGGTCCTTCAGGCCCAGCCACTCCGCCTTGCGCTGGAAGAAACAGAAATAGCACCCGGAGCGTGTCCGCCACCTGTAGTAATCGGGTACGCCCAACCCGGATTCGTCCAGGATCCGATACACGTCGGACTCGGTGACGCCGTCTTCCTTGAACGGATAGCGCGGCAGGATGTTCGGTTTCGACGAGATGTAGCCGTCCCGGTGTTCGTCTGCGCGGATGCCGATGTAGCTGATCACGCGGTCGTCGCCGACGAATCGCTCGAACGGGCGAATCTTGAGCTGCCGCGTGCACCAGCGCATCTGTGGCGACGGCAGGTAGTTCCCGTAGACCTCCAGCCAGTGGTCGAAGCCGCGCTCGTCGTTGAGTCGGATGATCGGCTTTCCCAGATACGCCTCGACCCTGGCGAGGTAGTCGTACGTCTCCTGGAGCTCCTTCTTCGTGTCGCAGAAGACGTACTCCATGTCGGGCTGACGGTCGCGCATGTACACGGCAAGCGCGGTGCTGTCCTTGCCGCCGGACATGCTCAGGATGTGACGTGCGCGGTCGCTCACCGGTTGCCCTTCCCGGCTTGCGCCGGCTCCGAATCGTCAATCAACGATTCCGCCACGAGAGCGAGCGCGACGAGTGCCTGATCGCGCTCGCGGGCGGAGGACGTGGAACCTCTGCCTTTCACCGTATCCAGGATGCGGTCGCGGAGCGTACCGATGCGGCCCTCGTCGGCAGACCGCAATCGAACCACGCAGTCACGTTCGGGCTCGCCACGCCGTGCCACGGCCAGTCTGAGCATCGTCTGCCCGCCGGCCGTTCCTTCCCCGCCGACCAGGAGGGACTCGGCGCTGTGGAACGCCTGCGCCACGTACGCGACTCGCACCCGAAACTGGTCCTCGTCCACGTCGGTCCACTCGGGCGGCGGCTTGTCGGCGAGCTGCGTGAGCAGGGACATCAGCAGATCGTCCGGGGCGAGCGCTTCGTCGGACGCCCGGAGCACGAAGCTCTTGAGCATCGGATCGACCGCGATCTCTGCTACCTGACCGGCCCGACTTCGCAGCTCATCGACCAGATCCGCGGGCCTCTCCGGCAAGCTCAGATAGTCGACCAGCGTCGCGCGCGCACGCTCGGTCAGCGCCGAATAGGCGTCCTGGGTCTCGCGGAGTCCCGCCGCGAGGGTTCCGACGAACTCGTCGATGCGACGGGGTTCCTCTGCCGTGCCGGGACCCAACGGCGGACAGCCGCACGCCGCCGGAAGGTCGTGGAACACCAACTGCGCGGGCTCTCGGGCGCGGACCAGCGCCTCCCGGATGTCGCGCGCCCGCCGAGAGATTCTCAGCGTGCGGCGGGCGTAGGGAGTCAGGCTCGTAACGAACCGCACGAGGCCCCGCACGACGTCGAGCAACGCCGGTTCGCGCCTGGTCGACAGGCGCAGCGCCTCCACGAGGCGGGTCAAGACCGCCTGGCGCGTACCGTCGATACGGCACTGCCTTACTTCGAACCCTTCCGGCGATCGCAACAGCCGTTCGGCGTGCGATGGCGTCCAGGCCGGCATGAACGATCCGCGCTCGTAGACCGCCACGTCCTCGTCCCGCGCGAGCAGCGCCGCAACGACGATGACCGGCAGCGGGCCGTCCTTGATCCCGAACGGCGGACGTCGAAGCAAATGGTACAGCTCGGCCAGCGGGCGTCGTCCCGCCTCCGTGTCGCGAAGGAACGAGTCGACGGCCTTCCACAGCGGCCGCAGTGCCCGCTTCGGCGCACCGAAACCCCACGCTCCCGCACGCCGGCGATGCAGCCCGTGCGCCTCCAGCAGGGAGCGATACATGCTGATCTCGGGCGGATTGCCCTCGAACCCCAACCGGGCAGCGTCGCGGCGCAGGACCATCGCTTCCATCAGGTTCCGGCGCGCCCGCGCCGCGGACGTCGACAGGGTCCGACGGTTGAGCAACTCGTTCCTGATCGCAGGTGCATCGGCATAGTGCACGTCGCAGAACGCGGAGAGCGCACACGACGCGTCCCGCCACGACGAAACGTCCAATCGCGCGCCGTCCGTGAACCAGGTACTGCGGCGGGGGTCGAACGCTCGGCCGACTTCGGCCGCGAGCCGGCGCTCGAGCTCTTCGATCCGGCTGCTCAGCTCGGCCCTCGCCGCCGGGTCGGACTGCAACTCCGGCGTCGACGTACGGACGATCTGCGAAGCGGCCAACTCGCTTGCGAGCTTGGAAAGACGTATTGACGCCTCCGGCACCACCAGCACGACGGGCTTCCCGGCGCCGAGGCGTTCCACGTCCAGACCTGCGATGCCCTGCTGCCCCTGGAGGTGTTCCGCCTCCCGCTCTGTCCGCGGCAGCGCAAGGATCACGACACCGTCGCCCTCGCCGCTCAGGTTCGCTTCCTCGCCCGGGATCAGCCGGGACGCGTCGACGAACTGCACGTCGAAGAACCGGAGGGTGCCGGTTTCGAACAGGTGCCGGCGCGCCACGAGCGGCGTCCGCGGCGCCTGACGTCGCAGCACCTGTGCCACCGAGAAGTCGCGCGGCAGTTGCCGCCCGGCTCGCAGCACCAGATCGTCCAGATCCAGGTCGCTGCCTTCCCAGATCTGGAACGCGTCGCGGAACTGCCGGAAGACGAGCGCCGATCGCCCCTTGAGGCGTTCGAGGGAACTCTCTGCCGCGCCAGCGTCCACACACGCCGCAACGACTTCCGCCGACGCGCGAAGGCCGACCTGCTCGCCAAGCATTCCCAGCAGACCGACCGCTTTCAGCACCTGCTCGTCGACGGCGTCCGACTCCGGCGGCAGCCGCCTGATGGCGCTGTCGATCTCCGCCCACCGCCGGCCGTCCCGACCGAGCAAACGGTTTCCGAGCGTGGCCGTTGCATAGTCGTAGAGTCGGTCGATCGTGTAGAGACTGTCCGGCCCGTTCGTTCGGAGGAAATCACGGAAGCTGAGCGGTTCTCCGGCGGACAGGAAGGCGAAGAGCGACCGTTCGTTCTGGGCCAGGCGGCTCCGAAACAACGGGCCGAGCAGGGCCGTCGTGATCGGATGCAGGGGCCAGCAGGCGTCCAGGTAACCGGCCAGTCGCGACTCGTCCCAACCCGTGTTCGCGGAGACCCACGAGGCTGTAGCGGAGACGACGCGTGTCCAGTCCTCGGTCGAGCGAAGCTCACCGGTCCGGCGGATCGCCGCCGCCGTGAGCCGGATGACCTGATCGCCGCCTTCACGAAAAGCGAGCTCCCCGAAGCGGCCCTGCACCTTCGCCCACTCGTTCCGATCCGAGGCGCCCAACTGGTGGGCGTACCGATCGAACGACTGGTGCAGCACGGTCAGGATCACGAACGGGACGCCCTTGCTGCGCGCCGCCACTTCCGCGAGCGCCTGCAACACGTAGATGTCGCCGCGCGTGGGCTGCTGCGCCGCGTACTCCAGCGCCTTGCCGGCCTCGTCGACAATCAACAGCAAGCCGCAACCGGTCTTCTTGCCGATCGCCCGAACCGCCTCCTCGAAGCAATCGACCACGTCGGAAACTGCACACTGGGAGCGGTCCGCGGTCGACCCGTTCAGCAGCCGCTCGAGTGTTCCCAGCGCCCTCGGTTTCCGACCCCTCCGTGTGGCCCAGACAGCCTCGACCGCGGAGCGCAGGGACTTGAGCAAGAGCGTGTCCAGGGGCGCACGCTCCGCGGTGAGTAGAGCGGGATAGAGCGGCTGGCGCGGCCAGGTGATCTCGGCCGAACCGTTCAGGAGTCTCCTCGCCGCATCTCTTCCCGGGGAACCGCTCGGCGAGAGCAGATCGGCCAGGAAGACCGCGAATGCGCTCTTGCCCGACCCGTAGGGGCCGACCAGGCTCCACGCCCGATCGCCGGATGCGTCATCGAGACCATCCGTGATCAGCGAGAGGGCGCGGCGGACCGCCGGCGTGACGACATAGCCGTTGAGGGCATCCGGGGCACCCGCATCGCGATCCAGGTTCACGGAGCGCCGAAAGCGACGCTCGACCTCCACGAGGTTCATGAGGCGCGCGGATTCCTGACCTGCTTCCAGCATCCACCGGGCTCCAACCGACCGTGTGTGAATAATAGCATCGCGCAAAACCGTTGTCGCGCCCGCATACCCGATGCGAATTCCGGCAGAGCACCGTCCGCAATCCAGCCAACCTCTACCACACCCCCGACGGGGACAAGTTGGGCCACGCCATCTGTTACGCCGTCCCCGTTGCGGGGCGGTCCCTCGCTATGCTGGCGAGCGTCGCCCCTGCGTTCTTCACCCGCGCCAGCGGTCTGGCAACCTGCGGCTCCGTCCGTTCAATTCGGGCGGTGGCGGGAAAGCCGGCGGCCGGTGCTGGCCGGCCCTGGTCCTGATCTTGCTTGTCTGTCGTGGCGACGGATTCGTCGACGAATCGACGAGCGAACGGGACTACAATCGACGGGGGCAGGCCATGACGCCGGAGATCATCACGATCCTGACCATCGGGGTCACGCTTGGCAGCGGGCAACTCGCGACCGTGTTGTGGATCACCGGTCGCTTCGAGCGGCTGGAGAAGAGCATCGCCGAGCGGTTCGAGCGCGCCGAGCAGCGGAGTGTCGAGCGGTTCGAGCGCGCCGAGCAACGCAGTGTCGAGCGGTTCGAGCGCGCTGAGCAGCGTAGTGACGACCGGTTCGAGCGCGCTGAGCAGCGTAGTGACGACCGGTTCGAGCGGGCCGAGCAACGCAGTGACGAGCGGTTCGAACTGTCCGAGCAACGGAGCAGCGCACGATTCGAGGAGGCCGAGCAGCGTAGCAGCGCACGATTCGAGGAGGCCGAGCGGAACAGCAGCGCACGATTCGAGCGGGCCGAGCA
>WTFV01000005.1:5417-44718 GCA_011523845.1 Acidobacteriota bacterium
GCGTAGCAGCGCACGATTCGAGGAGGCCGAGCAGCGTAGCAGCGCACGATTCGAGCGGGCCGAGCAGCGTAGCAGCGCACGATTCGAGGAGGCCGAGCAGCGTAGCAGCGCACGATTCGAGAAGGCCGAGCGGAACAGCGTGCGGCGCTTCGAGCAGTTGCTGCAGATTGCGGCCGAGATCCGCGAGCGGCTGGCGAGAATCGAGGGCCTTGTCGAAGGCGGCGTCATGCGCAGGACGTCGGGGACATCGCGAGACCCGAAGCGTGCCGAGCAGCACGCGCCCTCCGGCTGAGGGCGCCACGTGACGCTAGAGTCAAACGTCGCCGCGCAGGGCAGGTCGGCAGACTCGAGTCTCTGGCCCTGTCGCCTGACCCCACGGTAGCGGCACCTTCCCCGGGCCGAGACCAACGGTTCTGCCGCAACACCGGGCAGTACCGGTTTCTGGCAACTCACCGCAGCACGTCGAACACCGTCCGCGCGTCGATCACGTGCACACCGGTGCCCACGGTGGGATCTGCCGCGCCCGACGGCGCGAACACGACCGGCACGATCTCCAGCTCGCCAGCCCCCGGTATCGCCGGAGCACGCGGACGGAACCGCCGTGTCGCCGCCGACAGCGGCCGCGATGGCGACTTCGCCTCGCCGACGAGCAGGCGCCGCCCATCCAACGAGCGCGCCATCACGTCGTACTCCGGCTCGTTGCGTCGCCAGTAGCGTTGCGCCGGCTCCCAGGGACCGAGATCGGCGAGGGGCGACGCGGAACGGTGCAGGAACGGCACCGCCATACGGCACAGCTCCTCCCAGGCCAGGGCTTCGAGCCCGGCGCGGTGACGGCGCCAGTACTCCAGCCGCGTCTCGCGCGGCGCTTGCGCGAGCGCCGTTCGCCCGGGTGCGACGACCCGGAACCACAATCGCAGGAACGGATCGTCGATCCGATACAGGCTCCGCTTGCCCGAGCGGGGCTCGCTGCCGAACGGCGTCTCGCGACGCACGAGGCCCATCTCCGTGAGTGCCGCCAGTGGCCGCGACAGGCTGGAGGCGGGCCAGCCGAGACGGCCGGCGATTTCGCTGACACGATGCGCGCCGGCGCCGGTCACGTCCAGCAGGGGGCGCAGCGCCGTGGCCGGCGGGACCTCCTCCAGCAGCAACCGGTCCGGCTCCGGGTGCAACGGGCCGGCCGGGTCGAGCACCAGGGTGTCGACGGCGCTCTCGAGATCGAGGCCGAACCGCTCGGCGAGCTCCCAGTAGCGCGGCATTCCGCCCCACGCGGCGTAGAGCGCCAGCAGGTCGCGCCCGCCGGCCCGGGGAAAGAGGTCGGCGAGGTATCCCGGCTTCAGCGGACGCACGGCGAAGGCTTCGCGCGCGCGGCCGTAGAGCGGCGCACCGGCGGAGAGAATCGCGCCATGCATCATGATGCGCTGGCTCGAACCGCTCACCGCGAGGGTCGGGCGCCCCGGCGTCGTGTCCACCCATGCCTGCAGGACGCCGGCCAGGGTCGGGTCCGCGGCGATCAGGTACGGAAGTTCGTCCAGCACGAACGGTCCGGGCCAGCCATTGCCGTTCGCCTCGCTGGCGAGCCGAGACAGGAAGGACCGCCAGTCCGGATACTCCACGTCGGCGAATCCCGGGAACCGCTGCTCTAGCGCGGCGGCCAGGTAACGCCGCTGTACCGCGGGCGCCGAGGGTTCCGCCGCCGCGTACAGGCCGTTGTGGAGTCGAGACCACTCGATGAGCAGGCGCGTCTTGCCCACCCGGCGCCGGCCCCAGATGACGGCGAGGGCGCCCGGTACTGTCAGCGCGGCGTCGAGCCGGCGCATCTCGTCGGCGCGGTCGATGAAGCGCACGACGCTATTATGCCAAAAAACATCATGGTGATTTGCATAATAAATATACAGCCATGACGAGGGCTGATTGAGAGAGCTCGTAGCGAGAAGGAGACCACAGCAGGGCACGGCCTTGGTAGCATGTCGATCATGAAAGTGGACAAGATGAGCGTCTCGTTCGAGGCCAAGCTTGGAGAGGAGATTCGGCGGGCCGCCCGGGAGGGTGGCGTAGGGTTGTCGTCGTGGCTGGCAGAGGCGGCGGCTCGGAAGCTTCGCGCCGACGCGCTGCGTGAGTTTCTCGACGAATGGGAAGCCGAACACGGAGCCCCGACTCCCGAAGAGTTGGCCCGGGCAGAGGTTGAGCTCGGTCTTCGGGTCGAGAGCCTCCAACGTGAGCGTACTGGTCCTCGCGGTGGAACGTAGGGTTCAGGCCGCGAACATCTCCTGCAAAGCCAGCAGCACGGCTCCCACGCTGCCGGGCGCCAAGCGCCCGAGTCGCCTCGAGAGACGGTCGACGTCGACGGTGCGGATCTGATCCAGTGCGACGAAACCGGCGCGGCGCTGGAAACGACACGGGATCCGCCAGGGGTAGGCACGGCCTCCGGTGGTCATCGGCGCGACGATGGCGGTGCGCAGGTGGCGGTTCAACTCCTCAGGAGACACGATCAGGCAGGGCCGCGTCTTCCGGATTTCACTGCCGACCGTAGGATCCAGGGCCACGAGATGGACGTCGCCGCGCGCGACCGCGTCACCGCCTACCACTCCCACTCCTGGTCGTCGAAGGCAGTCGAGCGCGGTGGATCGAGCAGCGCGTCGTCGCCGGTCGCGTGCATGGCCGCCGCCGCGGCCTCCCAGCCTTCGCGCGGCTTCCTGACTGCCTGCACCACGAGGCGTCCGGGCTCCGCCTGCAGTTCGACCTCGTCCGGCAGCGCGGCCTGATCGAGCAGCGCCTTCGGGATGCGAATGCCCCTGGAGTTCCCGAGTCGGACGATGCGGGTAACCGTCGGCATGTGAACACATTGTAATCACGGGGGGCTCTGCCCGGCCAACCAGCCGTGCCGGCACGAAAGGCGGGGCGGCAATCGCCCCTCAAGGTGTGCTTTCGAGCATCTCGGCCGGAGCCCCCGAGCGCACTGCACGGCCAGCGTCCAGCACGATCGCCCAGTCGGCGACCCGCCGCACCTCGTCGGTCACGTGCGAGACGTAGATCATCGGCGTCCCCAGCTCGTCGCGCACCCGCTCCAGGTACGGCAGGATCCGGTCGCGCAGGCCGAGGTCGAGCGCCGCGAGCGGTTCGTCGAGCAGCAGCAGGTCGGGCTCGGTCATCAGGGCGCGCGCGAGCGCGACGCGCTGGCGCTCCCCGCCGGAGAGGCCGTCCACCGATCGCGACATGAGGGTGTCGATCTCGAGCAGCTCGAGCACCGAGGCGTGCGTGCCGTGCGCTCCCTCCGAGCCGGCGCCGAGCGGGCTGCGAGGCGTCCCGTCGTCGGCGCCGCGCTCGCGGAGGCTCCATCCTCCCGCACCGCCGGCCGCCGCCCGGCCGCGCGCGCCGTACAGCACGTTGCGCCGGACGTCGAGGTGGGGAAACAGCGCCAGGTCCTGCGGCACGTAGCCGACGCGCCGCTCGTACGGCGGCACGTCGATCCCGCGCCGGGAATCGAACAGCACGTGGCGGCCGATGCGGATCACCCCTTCGTCGGGCCGGCGCAGGCCGGCGACGGCGTCCAGGGTGGTGGTCTTGCCGGAACCGGACGGACCGAACAGCGCGACGGTGCGCGCCGCGATGGTCTCGCGCAGGTCGAGGGCGAACGCGCCGGCGCGGAGCCGCACGTCGATGACGACCGACGCCTCGCCGCCGCTCACGACGCGGTCCCGAGGCGGTTCGAGAGGTACACGGCCGCGAAGCCGATGGTCACCGCGGCGGCGATCAGCGTCATCGCCGCCGCGTCGCGCCCGAGCTCGGCGTTGCGGTAGATGGCGACCGAGAGGGTGCGGGCGCCGGGGAGCGCCCCGGCCAGCATGATGGTGGCGCCGAACTCCCCGATGGCGCGGGAGAAGCCCAGCACGGTCCCGGCCAGCAGCCCGCGCCGGGCGAGCGGGAGGCTGACCGTCCAGAAGACCCGCCAGGGCCGGGCGCCGAGGGTGGCGGCGATCGCCTCGTAGCGGCGATCGGCCTGCTCGAACCCCGCGCGGGTCGCGCGCACGAGCAACGGGAGCCCCATGACCGCCATGGCGACCACCACCGCCTTCCAGGTGAAGACGATGTCGATGCCGAGCGGCTCGAGCAGGGCGCCGAGCGGCCCGCGGCGCCCGAAGAGCTTCAGCAGAATGAGGCCGGTCGCCACGGGGGGGACCACGAGCGGCAGCGAGACGAAGGTCTCCAGGACGGCCCGCCCCGGGAACTCGCGCCGGGCGAGCAGCCACGCGACGGCGACCCCCGGCGGCAGCATGACGAGCGTGGCGACGGCCGCCATCAGGACCGTGAACCCGGTGACCTCCACCAGCTCCGCGGTCACCGCGCCCTCTTCCTTGCGGAACTCGTCCGCCCGCCCCCCGCGGAGACCAGGTTCCTTGCACCGCACCGGCATCGTGAGGATCCCGTCGCGGAGCTCGTCCGCCCGACTTCCACCAGGACCGGAAGCACCCCTGCCGGGACCTGGGTATGAACGGTCGTCGCCCAGCTCACGGGTCTGCCTCCGCGGCCTGCCCTCCGGTGGCCGGCAGGCTGACGAAGCCCGCCTCGTCGAAGCGACGCCGCGCCGCGTCGCTCCGCAGGTAGTCGAGGAACCGTGCCGCTTCCGCCGGGTCGGCGGCGTCGCGGGCAACCGCGGCCGGGTACACGATGGGCGGGCCTGCCTCGACCGGCACCGCGAACGCGATGGCCGCCCCTGCCGACGTCCGTACGTCCGTGCGGTAGACGATCCCGGCGTCGACCGTGCCCGCCTCCACGGCGCGCAGGGCCGCCCGCACGCTGTTGGCGGGAACGATCCGGCCTCCGAGCGACGCCCACAACCCCTGCGACTCGAGATAGCGCCGGGCGTAGACGCCGGCCGGCACCGCCTCGGGATCGCCGAGCGCGATCCGCTCGATGGACGGGTCCGCGAGGTCGTGCGGCCCCCTCACCGTGCCCACCCGATCGGAGGGCACGACGATGACGAGCTGGTTCGAAAGCAGGTCCACCCGCCGCGCCGCGTCGATGCGGCCCGCCGCCGCCGCGCGCTCCATCTGCAGCACGTCGGCGCTGATGAAGACGTCGACCGGCGCGCCCTCGATGAGCTGTGACGCGAGCATCTGCGATCCGGCCACGTTGAGCAGGATGCGTACGCCCCGCTCCTCCTCGAACCGGTCCGCCACCGCGCCGACGACCTCCGAGAGGCTGGCCGCGGCGGACACCAGCAGCGTGGGCGGGCCGGCGCCGCCGGCATCGCCGCCCGCGGCCCCACCACAGCCGGCGGCGACGAGGGCGAGTGTCAGGAGCACGATCAGGTGGGTTCGTTCCACAGCCCACGCATCCAGGTGAAAGAGTGATTCAATATCATTTCAAGCGATTCGGCAAACGATTTCACACGCTGGCGAGATCGGTCCGCACCGGTCTTCCGCGTTCGCCCTCCGGGTTGCGGCGCGTGCTCCGTGCGGCGCCGCGCCCCGGTTCGCCCTGTTTCCCATCGTTCGTTATGCTGTAGAGGATGCGGGTGCCGCCCGCGTCGAGGAGGAATGATGCTGTTCGCCAATCCAGCCAGTCTGCGGATGCCCACCGCGGCGGAGGCGCTGCCGGGCCGTGACGATCCGCTGCCGTCGCCCCCGGGGCACTTCGTGCACGGCCGGCCGATCGCCGCGCCGTTTCCGGAGGGAACTCGCAGCGCGGTGTTCGGCCTGGGCTGCTTCTGGGGGGCCGAGCGGACGTTCTGGCAGCTCGAGGGCGTCTACTCGACTGCCGTCGGCTACGCCGGGGGGTTCACGAAGAACCCGACCTACGAAGAGGTGTGCAGCGGGAGGACGGGACACTCCGAGGTGGTGCTCGTCGTCTACGACCCGCGCGGCATCGAGTTCGAGGACCTCCTGCAGGTCTTCTGGGAGAGCCACGATCCGACGCAGGGGATGCGACAGGGCAACGACGTCGGCACGCAATACCGGTCGGTGATCTTCGTGGACGACGAGGAGCGGTTGCGCGCCGCCAGGGCGTCGCGGGATGCGTATCAGCCCGGGCTGTCCGCGGCCGGCTACGGGGCGATCACGACGGAGATCCGTGCGGCTCCGCCCTTCTACCACGCCGAGGAGTACCACCAGCAGTACCTGGCGAAGAACCCCGGCGGCTACTGCGGTCTCGGCGGGACCGGCGTCGCCTGCCCGCGGCCCGCCGCGGCGCAGCACGCCTGAGGGGCGGCCGGCGCCCGTGCCGGAGCGGCTCGTGCGGCGCCGTTCACGCTCCCGCGAACCGGCCGTCGAGCCGATAGATCGGATACGGTGTCGGTCGGACCGCAGCTCATGATCGACTGGACCGCCTACGAGGCGGTGCTCTTCGACCTCGACGGCGTGCTTACCGCCACCGCCCGGCTCCACGCGGCGTCGTGGAAGCGGGCTTTCGACGACTACCTGCGGACGCGGGCGTCGGCGCACGGCGAGCGGTTCCGGCCGTTCGAGATGCCGGGCGACTACGCGCGCTTCGTCGACGGGCGGCCGCGCTACGACGGGGTCCGCACCTTCCTCGCTTCACGGGACATCCATCTGGACGACGGCGCGCCGGACGACCCCCCCGGGGTCGAGACCGTCTGCGGTATCGGGAACCGGAAGAACGCGATGTTCGGCGAGCTGCTGGCCGGCGAAGGCGTCGAGGTGTACGAGGGGTCGCTGGCCGTGGTGCGGCATCTGCGGCGCCACGGCGTGCGCTGCGCCGTGGTCTCCTCCAGCCGGAGCTGCGAGGCGATTCTGGAGGCGGCCGGTCTGGCGGAACTGTTCGAGCTGCGCGTCGATGGCCAGGTGGCCGCGCGGCGGGGGCTGCCCGGCAAGCCGGCGCCCGATACCTTCGTCTACGCGGCGCGGGTGCTGGGCGTCGCGCCGGCGCGGGCCGTGGTCGTCGAGGATGCGATTGCCGGCGTCGAGGCCGGCCGGGCAGGCGGATTCGGACTGGTGGTGGCCCTCGATCGCACCGGCGAGACCGAGGCGCTCGCCCGGGCAGGCGCAGATTGCGTGGTGACCGACCTGGGCGACACGCTGAAGCGTGGGGACGCAGGCGGTCCCCCGGAGGCTTCGTGACCGATGGGCAACAGCCGCCGCCGGAACCCGCAGGACATCTATTCGCGCGATCCGTGGCGCCTGGTGGAGACGCGCTTCGACGAGCGCTACCTGGCCGCCTCCGAATCGCTGTTCGCGACCGCGAACGGCTACCTGGGCATGCGGGGGACGTGCGACGAAGGGCAGCCGCTGGTGCACAACGGCACCTACGTCAACGGTTTCCACGAGACGTGGCCGATCGTCTACGGCGAGGAGGCCTACGGCTTCGCCAAGCTGGGCCAGACCATCGTCGACGTGCCGGACGCCAAGATCATCCGCCTCTACGTCGACGACGAGCCTTTCTTCCTGCCCACGGCGACGCTGGAGGAGTTCGAACGGGCGCTCGACATGCGGGCCGGCACCCTGGATCGGGAGCTCGTCTGGGCGCATTCGTCGGGGCAGCGCGTCTCGATCCGGTCGCGGCGCCTGGTCTCGCTGGAGCATCGGCACCTGGCGGCCATCGAGTACGAGATCACGCTGCTGGCGAACGACGCGCCGGTGGTCATCGTGTCGGAGATCGTCGACGACGTGCGCGCGACCCGCCCCAACGGGGACCCCCGGACCCGGCAGTTCGGTTGCGAGGTGCTCGACGGGCAGGTGAGCCGGACGGCGGACGTGCGCGTGGTGCGCGGCTATGCGACCAGATCGAGCGGCATGACGCTGTCGTGCGCCATCGATCACGAGGTGGAGACCGACTGTTCCTACGCGGTGACGACGTCGGCCGACGAATCGGCGGGGCGCGTGGTCTACTCCATCGACGGCATGGTCGGAACCCGCATTCGCCTGTTGAAGTACATCACGTACCACTCGTCGCGGCGCCTCCAGGTGGAGGAGCTCTGCCAGCGGGCCGAGCGGGTTCTCGATCGGGCTGTCGGGCGCGGGTTCACCGATCTGCTCGAGAGCCAGCGGCGCTTCCTCGACGATTTCTGGCGGCGGAGCGACGTCGAGGTGCGTGACGACCCGGAGTGCCAGCAGACCATTCGTTTCAACCTGTTCCACATGTGTCAGGCGACGGCGCGGGCCGAGGGGGTCGGCGTGCCGGCCAAGGGTCTGACCGGCCCCGGATACGAAGGACACTATTTCTGGGACACCGAGATCTACGTGCTGCCGTTCCTCACCTACACGAAGCCGCGGGTAGCCCAGAACCTGCTCCGGCAGCGCCACGATTTCCTGGACGAGGCGCGGCGGCGCGCGCGGAAGGTCAACCAGCGCGGGGCGCTGTTCCCTTGGCGCACCATCAACGGCAACGAGGCCTCGGCGTACTACGCGGCGGGCACGGCGCAGTACCACATCAATGCGGACATCGCCTACGCGCTCCGCAAGTACGTCGACGTCACCGGCGACACGGACTTCCTCAAGGAGGTCGGTGCGGAGATTCTGGTCGAGACGGCGCGCCTGTGGGTCGACCTCGGCTTCTTCGGACGCCACGACGGCAAGTTCCGGATCAACGGGGTGACCGGACCGGACGAATACAACACCGTCGTCAACAACAACCTGTACACGAACCTGATGGCGCGCGAGAACCTCTGGTACGCCGTGGAGACCCTGCGCGGGCTGTCGGAGAACGATCCGCAGCGGTTCGCCGCACTGGCCCGCGACACCGGCCTCGAGGCGAACGAGATCGACGAGTGGCGGTACGCGGCCGACAGCATGTACCTGCCCTACGACGAGCGCGACGGCGTGCATCTGCAGGACGACTCCTTCAAGGACAAGCAGGACTGGGATTTCGCCAACACGCCCCCGGAGAAATACCCGCTGCTGCTGCACTATCACCCGCTCGTCATCTACCGCTACCGGGTCGTCAAGCAGGCGGACGTCGTACTGGCGATGTTCCTGCTCGGGCACGAGTTCTCGCACGATCAGAAGCGGCGGAACTTCTTCTACTACGACCGGCTCACGACGCGCGACTCGTCGCTGTCGTGCTCCATCGAGAGCATCATCGCGGCCGAGGTGGGGGAGATGGACAAGGCGTTCAGCTACTCCATGGACGCCGGCCTGATGGATCTGGCCGACGTGGCCGGCAACGTCCAGGACGGGTGTCACATCGCGTCGATGGGCGGGTTCTGGATGACGCTCATCTACGGCTTCGCGGGGATGCGCGACACGGGGGGCCGCATCAGCTTCCAGCCCAGGGTGCCGGAGCGTCTCGGGGGGCTGCGGTTCCCGCTGCAGATCCGCGGGCGGCGCCTGGAGGTCGACCTGACCCCGACGTCCGCCACCTACGTGGTGCGGGGGGAGGCGCCGCTGACCATAGCGCACGAGGACGAGCTGGTGGAGCTGGAGCCGGAGGCGCCGGTCACCCGGGAGGTGCGCCGGCGACCGCAGGCCGGTCTCGATATGCCGGCTGCGACCGCCTCCGGCGCCGGATCCGCCTCCCCCGGTTCGTAACCTCGCCCGGAAAGCGTCGCCTCTCGCGCCGGCTGGCCTCCGCGTCCAGTCGTGGTTCAGCGGATCGTCTGCAACTGGTTGTCGACCCGCAGCACGCCCTGTGTCTGTGCGACGATGCGCTGCATCTCGATGTGCTCTATCTGGCTCTGCACGTAGCCGATCAGGGTGACCACGCTGTTGTTCACGATGATGTGAAAGGGCGGGTTGGCCATCGACATGAACCGCTGGAAGTGCTCGCTTCTGGCGAGCTGGCGGCCGATGGAATAGCGGAGCCGTTCATCGGCGCTGCTCGGTGACAGCGGGGTGACGTTCATCCGGATGTCCTGCACGCCGCGCACCTTCGCGATGCGCTCGAACAGCTCGCCCGCCTTGTCGCGCTCCGGCGTCACCCGCCCGATGAGGGTCACCACGCCGTTGTCGATGCGGCCGTCGATGAAGTCCCAGATCCGGTAGTGCGGATAGCGCTGGATCGCGCGGCTCACGTCCTCGACCAGCTCCTCCACGTCCTCCTGGACCGGCACCTCGATTTCGCTGACCACGGTGCCGACGCCGCGGACGTCGAACGTGCGGCGCAGCGCCTCGCTCTTGTCCCAGAAGTGGCGTACCCGCCCCGTCAGGGTGACCTCGTCGCCGGCTACCGACACCTCGAGCCGGCGCAGCCCCCGGTCCCGCCGCAGCTCCCGCTCGACGGCCTGTTCGAGTGCTTCGGGAGACTGGGCGGCCGCCGTGGCTGCCCCGGCGGTCGCGCCGATGATGACCGACAACACGGCGACGACGCCGACGAACCGCTTCTGAATCGCGTGCATGCTTGGATCTCCTCGGCAGGCGGCCTCCATCCACTTGTACCACACTCGCGACGTTCACGGCGCAGCGACGGTGGCGACCGGCGGTCGTGACGCCCGCCGGAGCGTGTGTGCAGGTCACCCGGTGCGCGGCACCCGGGCTCGCGCGACGTAGGTGGGATGCGCAAGCTGGACCTGGAAGTAGGCCGTCTGCGACCCCCAGGCCACAAGCGTCGCGAAGAGGTGCGCGGCGGCGTAGACCTGTCCGACAAGAAACGGCCCCGACCGTCCGACGTCCATCGCGAAGGACGCCACGAGCGAGCATCCCGCCAGAAGCAGCGCGAGCAGAACCATGTTCAGCAGCCAGAGTCCGGCGACCGCGGCAGGACGCCGGGCGACGAAGCGGAGCGCAGCGACCAGCGCGCCGATCATGCTGCGGCGGTCCTCGACGACGGCGCGGACCCTGGCGTAGTCGACCAGAAGGCCGATGCCGGCGCGACCGGCGACGAACAGCCCGTGGAGCACGAACCGGAACGCATCCGCGCCGGCCCCGCTGGCGGGGTCCCGCGCGGATGCGCCGGGTGGGCCGCTGAAGAGCCAGGAATCGATCACCCCGAGCAGGAGCCAGTACATCGCACCGGCCAGCACGGCGAGCCGGGCCAGCGGCCAGAAATGATGCCGGCACGCCGCGAGAAACCCGGCGCTCCCCATCCATCGCTGCCGCGCCAGTCGATCGAGCGCGCCGCCGGCCAGGAACGTCCAGACGGCCATGCCGGCCAGAGCCAGTCCGGCGGCGCCGACCCGGGGGCGGCCTTCGGCCAGACTGCTGAACGCGGCGACGACCGCGAAATCGGACGCGTCGAGTCCAATCGTGTGCGCCGTGCCGACGAACCCGCCGGCCGTACCGGCGGCTCCGGCGCCGGCGGTGCCGACCTCGTGTGCCGGAGACCCCGTCGCGAGCGCGACGAAGAGGGCCGGGCCGGATGCGGCAAGGAGCAGCACGAGAAGCAGCCTCCACGAGGCCGCGACCCGGCGGATGCCGTCGAGGAAGGCGCCGAGGGCCATGGCGGAGATCGTAGAACGCGAACGCGGGTTGCGGGCGGGGGTGCGGAGAGGCCGGAGCGGGTTGGCCGGCGTCGAGGCCGGAAACCGGACGCTTCCCCTGCGCCCGGTTCCGGCCCCTGGTCGGTAACGTCTTCTATTCGGCGAGGCCGAACGTGAAGACGACGTTGCCCGCCGCGATCGAGACGTACTGCCGGCCGTCGACCGCGTAGGAGATCGGCGCCGAGTGCACGCGGGCGCCTACCGTCATGTGCCAGAGCTCCTCGCCGCTGACCGCGTCGATGGCGAAGAAGTAGCCGTCCACGGTGCCGCCGAAGACGAGGTCGCCGGCCGTGGACATCAATCCCGAGGTGGACCGCGGCGCGATCGGGTACTCCCAGCGGATGTCGCCGGTGGCCGGATCGATGGCGCGAACCGCGCTGTGGTAGTTCTCGATCGGCCCGGCGCTCTCGCCGCCGCCCCCGGTGTACTGCTCGCCCTCGACGTACTCCTCGTCGCGGATGAAGTAGATCTGCTCGCCGTCGAACGCGTTGACGTAGTACAGGCCGGTGCGCGGGCTGAAGGTGGGCGACCACCAGTTGGTGCCGCCGCCGATGGTCGGCGAGACGAGCTTGCCTTCCACGGACGGCTCCATGTTCGGCACGCGGATCGGACGCCCGTTCTCGTCGAGCCCTTCCGCCCAGGTCTGCCGTGCGTACGGCTTGCCCACCAGGAACTCGCCGGTCTCGCGGTCGAGCGTGTAGTAGAAGGCGTTGCGGTTGGCCCACATCATGACCTTCCGCATCTCGCCCTCGTACATGATGTCGCCGAGAATGGGTACCTGAATGGCGTCCCAGTCGTGGATGTCGTGGGGCGTGAACTGGAAGTACCACTCCAGGTCGCCGTTCTCGCCGTTCAGCGCCAGCACCGAGTCGGAATAGAGGTTGTCGCCCAGGCGCACCTCGCCGTTCCAGTCGGGGCCGGGATTGCCGGTGCCCCAGTAGACGAGGTCGAGGTCGGGATCGTAGGCGCCGGTGATCCAGGTCGGCGAGCCGCCGGTCCGCCACGATTCGCCGAGCCAGGTCTGGTTCCCCGGTTCGTCCGGACCCGGGATGGTGTAGGTGCGCCAGTTGCGCGCCCCGCTGGCCGGGTCGTAGGAATCGAGGAAGCCGCGGATGCCGTACTCGCCGCCGGCGATGCCCGTGATCACCTGGTCCTTGACGATGAGCGGCGCCGCCGTCTTGCTGTAGCCGCTGGCGTGCGGGGCGGTCTCGGTGTTCCAGACCAGGTTGCCGGTGCGCGCGTCGATGGCGACGATGTGCGCGTCGAGCGTGCTCATGAAGAGCGTCTCGCCCAGGATGGCCACGCCCCGGTTGTTGCGCCCGCAGCAGATGCGCAGGTCGTCCGGCAGCTCGTGGTCGTAGCGCCAGTACTGGCGGCCGGTCGCCGCATCGAGGGCAACCACGTTGCTGGGCGCCTCGGTCACGAACATGACCCCGTCGACGACGAGCGGCGTGGTCTCCGCCCGGTCGATCTCGGGGATCTGGTAGGCCCACTTCAGCACGAGGTTGCCGGCGTTGCGGTTGTGGATCTGGTCGAGTCCGCTGTACCGCTTGCTGTCGAGCGTGCCGGAGTACATCAGCCAGTTCTCCGGCTCGTCCGCCGCGTTCAGCAGCCGCTCCCACGTCACCGGGCGCAGGGAGGGGCCTCCGTCGTCCTGGGCCGCCGCCGCCGCCGGCAACGCAAGCGCAATCAACGCGAATACGGTCGCAAGTCGTTTCATCTTCAGCTCTCCCTGCGCAGCGAGAAGAGATAGGCGACCAGGTCGTCCAGCTCGCTCGCGCTGAGGTCCTCGGTCGCCGGCATGGTGGAGGTCGTGACCCGCTCCAGGGAGCGGACCTCGCTCTTCATGAAGCTCCAGAGGTTCTCGTCGTGGTCCATGATGCGGACGGTGAACGTGTCCTCGTTCATCCGCAGTCCTTCGATCGTCGAGCCGTCGGCACGGACGATGCGCATCGTCCACCAGCGGGGCGCCACCTCGGCGTCCGGATCGGTGAGCGAGGTCGCAATCTCGTCCGGGTCCAGGCGGCTGCCGACCGTCGAGAGGTCGGGACCGGTCCGCCCGCCCTCGCCGCGGATCATGTGGCAGCTCGAGCAGTCCGCGCCGGCGTACACCTGCTCGCCGCGCGCGGCGTCGCCCGGCAGGTCGTAGTCAGCCGGATCCAGGTTCAGGGAGTTGATGTAGGAGACGATCTGCCAGACCGACTGATCGGACGCCCGCGGGCTGATGCCGATCATGGCGGTGCCGTCGATGCCTTCGCGGATCACGTCGAACATGCCGGCGTCGCTGCTCACCCGCGAGAACTGGCCGGTCGTCAGATCCGGCGCGCCGGTCTCGTCGTTGCCGCGGCCGTCCCGGCCGTGGCAGCGCCCGCACTGGGCGCGGAACACGCGTTCGCCCATCCGGACGTCCACCAGCGTGTCGTACTGGTTCTCCTGGGCCTCGGCCGGCGCCGCGGGTCCGGCGACGACGACCAGGGCGGCGACGAGCGCGGCCTGGATCAGCCCGACGAAGAGTGCTCTGCGCATCGTGCTACCTCCGAGGAACAAAGTGCAGGAAATGATAATTCAGAAACCGGCCTGCGCCGACACCAGCATGCCGCGCAGCATCCGGAGGCCGAACAGCAGCACGAGCGGGGAGAAATCGATTCCGCCCATGTCGGGCAGCACCGACCGGATGGGGCCGAGCAGCGGTTCCGTCATCGAGTACAGGAAGTTCCCGATCGGGTTGTCGGGCGGAAGCTGCACCCACGAGGCGATGACCGCGCCGAAGACGATGAACGAGTAGATGTCGAGAAGGCCGATCAGCATGGCGGTTCCGGGCTGCGCGGGGATTCAGGCTTGCTGAATCCCCCATCCATCACGGATCATACAGGGCTTACCGATGAAGACGCTCCTCGTTCTGCGGCACGCGAAGTCGAGCTGGAAGCACCCGGAGACATCCGACCACGACCGGCCGCTGAACAAGCGCGGCAAGCGGGACGCCCCGCGCATGGGGCGCCTGGTGGCCGCGCGGGGTCTGCGCCCCGACGTCATCGTCAGCTCCACCGCGAAACGCGCGCGCCTGACCGCCGACGAGGTGGCGCGGCACGCCGGCTACGAGGGGTCCGTGCACCTGGATCGTCACCTCTACCTGGCCAGCCCCGACGAGATCGTCGACGTCCTGCGGGATGCCGGCGGGAGCGCGCGGCGGGTCATGGTCGTGGGGCACAACCCCGGGCTGGAGGATCTGGTGGCGCGCCTGGCGGGACGCCCGGAGACGCTCCCGACCGCGGCCCTGGCCGAGATCCGCCTCTCGATCCGCACCTGGAAGAACCTGGCCGTGTCGAGCGCCGGCACCCTGGCCGGGGTGTGGCGCCCGCGCGAGCTGCCCGACGATATCTGATCCCGGCCCGCAACCGGCCATCGGCGATGCGGGGCCCGGCCGACCGCCACGCGAGTGGCCCCCGCAACCCCGCACGTGAAATAACATGCAAATGTATGGTATTGTCAATGTCCCCGCCGGGAGGGGGGACGGAGGGACGCGATCGGGGCGGTTCTGCTTCGGAGGAAGGAGGCGCGATGGGACGGACACCGGCGGGTGAGACGCGCGAGAAGGTCTTCGCGTTCGTGCGGGATCGGCTGCTGGCGGGGCAGCCGCCGACGGTGCGCGAGGTGCAGGAGGCCCTCGGCTTCCGGGCGGTGCGGACGGCGCAGCAGCATCTGGAGCGGCTCGTCGAGGACGGCCGGCTGGTTGCCGGCCGGCACCGGGCGCGGGGCTATCGGCTGCCCGGATCGACCTCGGGGTCGCGCACCGTGCTGGCCCCGGTGCTCGGCCGCGTCCCGGCCGGAGCGCTCGACGAGGCGATCGAGGATCCGGACGGCTACCTGCCGGTCGACGCCCGGGGCGCGGCGGCCGGCGACCTGTTCGCGTTGCGGGTGCGCGGCGAGAGCATGACCGGGGCGGGCATCCTGCCGGGCGATCTGGTGATCGTGCGGCGGCAGCCGACCGCGGCGACCGGCGACGTCGTCGTGGCGCGGGTCGGGGACGAAGCCACGGTCAAGACCTTCAGGCCGCGCGGGCGGCGGGTGGAGCTGCGTTCCGAGAACCCCGCGTTCGAACCGATCGTGCTCGACGCCGGGGAGGTCGTGATTCTCGGGAAGGTGATCGAGGTCCGGCGGATCCTGGACGCCCGCGGCGTCACGGGCGCCTGACGGAAGGAAGCGGCCGGCGGCGGCGGTGGTGGCGAAATGCGGCGGGGTCGGCTCGTTTCCGATCCACCGGGTGGAGGATTGATCCGGGAGGAAGTGGTGGCGGCGATGGCGAACGCGGCACCGGACATGAAGGCGCTCGTCTCCGCGTCCCGGAGCTGGATGCGGCAGAGCCTGACCCGGCCGGCCCCGGCCGCCTGGACCCTGGCCGCGCTCGGCGGCTGCCTGGCGGAGCTGTCGGGCGCCGGCTCCGCGCCGGCGCTCACCCTGGCGTTCGGTCTGGTGCGCGAAGCGCAGCGGCGGGGCGAGCCGGTCGCCTGGATCAGCCGGACCGAGAGCACCTTCTTCCCGCCGGATGCGGCCGAAGGGGGCATCGACCTGGCGGCGCTGCCGGTGATCCTGCTCGGCGACGTGCGTCACCGCCTGCGGGCCGCCGACCGGCTCGCCCGCTCCGGCGCCTTCGGCCTGCTGGTGGTCGACCTCGGCGAGCGCCTCGATCTGCCGCTCGCCGTGCAGACCCGCCTGGCCGAGCAGGCGCTCGCGCACGGTACGCTCGTCCTCTGCCTGACGGAGAAAACCGAGCGCCAGCCGTCGCTCGGGTCGCTCGTCGCGGTCCGCGGCCAGGCGCGGTGCATTCGTTACGGTCCCGATCGCTTCGCCTGCCGGGTGCATGCGCTCAAGGACAAGCGCCGCGGTCCGGGCTGGACCGACCAGGAGTGGTGTCGTGGACCGGATGGCGTGCGTTGAGCTGCCGGCGTTCCCGCTGCAGCTCCTCTTGAAGCGGCACCCCGACTGGGCCGGGCGGCCGGTGGCGGTGGTCGACCGCGACAAGCCGCAGGGCATGATCCTCTGGGTCAACGAGCACGCCCGCGCGTGCCGCATCCGCACCGGGATGCGCTACGGCGCCGGGCTGTCGCTGGCGCGCACGCTGCACGCCGGGGAGGTGCCTCCCGCCGAGGTCGACCGGGGCGTTGCGGCGCTCGCCGACCGGTTGCGGCGCTTCAGCCCCGACGTCGAGCCCAGCCGCGACGAGCCGGGGATCTTCTGGCTGAACGCTTCCGGGCTGTCGCATCTGTATGCGTCGCCCCGCCGGTGGGCGGACGCGATCGTCGGCGCTGTCGAGGCGTGCGGGTTGCGGGGGACGATAGCCGTCGGCTTCACCCGGTTCGGCACCTACGCCATCGCCAGGACCGCGACCGTCGCGATGGTCGGGACGGCCGGGACGGGAACGGCCGGAACCGAAACCGCCCTGTCCGGGACGGGCAGGCCGACGGGCGCCGCCGGCGCCGGCGCGGCCGTCGCACGCGGTCGATCCGTGATGGTGCTCCGGGACGCGGCCGCCGAGCGGGTGCTGGCGGGGGAGGCGCCGCTGGAGCGGCTGGGTCTCGATCCGGGGCTGCGCGACAGCCTGCAAAAGCTCGGCATCGAGACGGTGCGGGCCTTTCTGCGGTTGCCGCCCGCGGGGATCCGCCGGCGTTTCGGTCCGGACGCGGAACGCCTGCACCGGCTGGCCGCGGGCGATCTGTGGGTGCCGCTGCAGCCGTTGCGGGTCCGGGATCCGCTCGTCGCGCGCCACGGCTTCGACGATCCGGAAACCGACGTTTCGCGCCTGCTCTTCGCGGTCAAGCGGCTGCTGAACCGGGTACTGGCCCTGATCGCCGCGCGCAGCGAGATGCTGGGGGCGCTGACGCTGCACCTGCGGCTCGACCGGGCCACCGCGAAGAGCGAGCAGATCCGGCCTGCCGCCCCGACGCTGGACGCCGTCCAACTGCTGGGTCTGGTGCGGCTCCGGCTGGAGGCATTGGCTCTCGACTCCGGGGTTGTCGAGTTGCGCGTCACCGCCCGCGCCGTCCGGACCGCTGCCGCGCAGCAGGGACTGTTCGTCGAGCGGCCGCCCCGCGATCCGGCGGCGGCGAACCGCGCGCTCGCGCGCGTGCGCGCCGAGTTCGGCGACGACGCGGTGGTGCGGGCGCGTCTCGCCGAGGCGCATCTGCCGGAAGCGCAGTTCGCCTGGGAACCGCTGGAGTCGGCGCCGTGGCCTGTCCCGCCGCCGCGGCCCGCGGCGGCGTCTCGGTCCACGTCAGCGCCGCGGCCCGCAGCCGGCGACATCGCCCGCCGGCCGCTGGTCAGGCGGATCCACGCGCGCCCAATCCCGCTCCCGCCGCGCCCGCGCCACGAGCCGGACGGTTGGCTGCTGCGCGGCGGCGAGACGGGACACGTGGAGGATCTCGCCGGACCGTACCTGGTGACGGGCGGATGGTGGCGGTCGGCGGTGCAACGCGAGTACTACTTCGCTCGGATGCGCGACGGCGACCTGCTCTGGATCTATTACGACCGGCCGCGCCGGCGGTGGTGCTGGCAGGGGCGGGTGGAGTAGGGAGCGCCGAGGCGCATCCGGGGCGAGCGATGGATTGCCAGCGAAGCGCTGGTCAGCACGCCCGGCGTGGCGTTGGCCAGTGACAGCACCCGGGGTCGGGCGGCGTTCCGCGGCGGTATTGGTGGTTGAGGCTGCGGAGCGGAGGGAGTGACAGAGGCTCGGCAGCCCGTGGTGAAACCCCGCGTCGCACCGAGAGCGGCGGGATGCATCGCCGCTCGAATGCAGTGGGGACTTTCGCCACGGGCTGTCAGGTCAGCGACAAGTGCCGGCGGCGGGCGCGGTGGATCAGGGACATGGGTGCAACGTCGTACGTTCCGCTCCGGTGCCGGAGCAACTTCTCGTTTCTCGACGGGGCGAGCCACCCCGACGAGCTGGTCGAGCAGGCACATGCGCTCGGAATAGAAACGCTCGCCCTGACCGACCGCGACGGCGTGCACGGCATGGTGCGGGCGCACGTGAAGGCGAAGGAGCTGGGCGTACGCCTGATCGTCGGCGCCGAGGTGACCGTCGACGGTGGCGCAGGTTCTGCGGCCGGTACGGTGACGACCGTCGACGATGCGGCGGACGTCATGGTCGGTGGGGCGGGCAGTGACTCGGCGGACGCCGCCACCAGTGATGCTGCAGGCGTATCGACCGCCCCGGCGGCCGGTGATACGGCAGGTGTATCGGCCGCCCTGGCAACTGATGACTTGCCGCGGCTTTCCACGCTCGTGCTGCTCGCGGCGGACCGAACCGGCTACGCCAACCTCTGCCGGCTGATCACCGCCGGCCGGTTGCGGCGGCCGAAGGGGGAGTCGCGCGTCACCTGGCAGGAGGTGTGCGAGCGGGCCGAGGGGCTCATCGCGCTGTGGGGCGGCGAGCGGAGCCTGCTGGTCCGCGACGCGGCGCCGCGCGGGGTCGCCGGAGCGTTGCGGGAGGCGTTCGGCGACCGGCTGTACGCGATGGCGGCCCGGCACCGGCGCGCCGAGGAGGTGCGCCGGGAAGCCTGCCTGCGCCGGCACGCCGGGCGCGCCGGCCTGCCCCTGGTCGCCGCCACCGAAGTGCTGTATCACACGCCGGCGCGCCGCGACCTGCAGGACGTCCTCACCTGCATCCGCCACGGCGTCACGCTCGCCACCGCCGGCCGGCTGATCAGGCCGAACGCCGAGCACGATCTGAAGTCGCCGCAGAGGATGGCGCAGTTGTTCGCCGACGAGCCGGTGCTCGTCGAGCGGACCCGCGAGGTGGCGTCGCGCTGCACCTTCGACCTGTCCGAGATCCGCTACCGCTATCCTGCCGAGCGGCTGCCCGACGGCAGGACGTCGTCCGCGTGGCTGCGCGAGCTCACGCTCTGCGGCGCGCGCGAGCGCTTCGGCGGCGACGACGGCGTGCCGCCGGCCATCCGCGAGCAGATCGACCGGGAGCTGGCGCTGATCGACGAGCTCGACTACGGCGGCTACTTCCTGACGATGTGGGAGATCGTCCGGTACTGCCGGCAGGAGGGCATCCTGTGCCAGGGGCGCGGCTCGGCCGCGAACTCGGTGGTCTGCTACTGCCTGGGGATCACGGCGGTCGATCCGACGCGGGTCGAGCTGCTGTTCGAGCGGTTCCTCTCGCGCGAGCGGCACGAGCCGCCGGACATCGACCTCGACATCATGCACGCTCGCCGCGAGGAGGTGATCCAGCATGTCTATCGCAAGTACGGCCGCGACCGCGCCGCCATGGTGGCCAACGTCGTGCGCTACCGCGGGCGCTCGGCGGTGCGGGAGGTGGGCAAGGCGCTCGGGCTGTCCGAGACGGCGATCGATCGGCTCGCCCGGCTCCTGTCGCACTACGGCCCGCTCGACGCGGCGGGGCTGACGCACGCCGGGCTCGACCCGAACGCGCCGATCCACGGTCACCTCTTCAGGCTGTGCGAGCAGATCCAGGACTGTCCCCGCCATCTTTCGATCCACCCGGGCGGCTTCCTGCTCGGCCACGAGCCGGTCCACGACCTGGTGCCGATCGAGAACGCCACGATGCCCGACCGGACGGTGATCCAGTGGGACAAGGACGACCTGGAGGACCTCGGCCTCTTCAAGGTCGATCTGCTGGGACTGGGCGCGCTGACCCAGCTCGACCTGGGCTTCCGGCTGCTCGACCGGCACTACGGCCGCGCGCTGTCGCTCGACCGGATCCCGCAGGACGATCCCGAGACCTACGACCTGATCTGCCGCGCCGATACGGTCGGCGTCTTCCAGATCGAGAGTCGCGCGCAGATGGCGATGCTGCCGCGGCTCCGGCCGCGCGAATACTACGACCTGGTCATCGAGGTGAGCATCGTGCGGCCCGGCCCGATCTCGGGCGGCATGGTGCACCCCTACCTGCGGCGGCGCAACGAAGAGGAAAAGGTCGTCTATCCGCACCCGTGTCTCGAGCCGGTGCTGAAGAAGACGCTCGGCGTGCCGCTCTTCCAGGAGCAGGTGATGAAGCTGGCGATGGTGGCGGCCGACTACACGCCGGGCGAGGCGGACCAGTTGCGCCGCGACATGGCGGCGTGGCGCCGCAGCGGGCGCATCGAGCGGCACCGCGACAGGCTGGTGAGCCGCATGCTGGCGAAGGGGATCGCGCGCGAGTTCGCCGAGCGGGTCTTCGACCAGATCCGCGGGTTCGGGGAGTACGGCTTTCCCGAGAGCCACGCGGCGAGCTTCGCCCTGATCGCCTACGCCACGTCCTGGCTCCGCTGCCACTATCCGGACGTGTTCACCTGCTCGCTGCTCAACGCGCAGCCGATGGGGTTCTATACGCCGGCGACGATCGTCGACGACGCCGTCCGTCACGGCGTCGAGGTGCGTCCGGTCGACGTCACCGCCAGCGACTGGGACTGCACGCTGGAGCCCCGTCCGGAGGATGTGGGGGAAGCACGCACTGCACCGGGAGGGGCGAGTCGCCCGCGCAGCAAGGCTCGACGAGGGAGCGGACCCGTGAGAGCGGCGCCACTCGACGCCGGCGCGTTGGAGCACCAGTCGTGCGAGGTGCGACGAGAGAACGGGCAGGCCGTCCGCAACAGGGTAGCGGCGCCGGCCGGGGCGATGTCGCGCCGGGCGGGCTTCGCCGTACGGATGGGATTGCGGTACGTCAAGAGCCTTTCCGAGGAGCGCGACTGGCGGCGGATCGAAGCGGCGCGCGCGGAGCGTCCGTTCGCGTCGCTGGCGGACTTCAGCCGGCGCACCCGGCTCGACGACCGCGTGCTGCGGCGGCTGGCCGAGGCGGGCGCGTTCGCGCCGTTCGACGGACGACGCCGTGCCGCGTTGTGGGCGGCGCAGGGCCTCGGAGCGGCCTCGGAGGCGCCCCTGCCGGTCGCGCCGGACGATCCGCTGCCCGACTTCGATCCGCTGGACGACTTCCAGGCCATCGACTGGGACTACCGGTTCAGCGCCCACAGCACCCGCGGCCATCCGCTCGCCCCGCTGCGCGAGGCGCTGGCGGCGCAGAACCTGCCGGACGCGCGCACCGTCGCCGGGATGCCCGACGGCCGCCGGGTGCGCTACGCCGGCCTCGTCATCTGCCGGCAGCGCCCCGGCACCGCGTCGGGCGTGACCTTCATGACGCTCGAGGACGAGACCGGGTTCGTGAACGTCGTGATCTGGCAGCGGGTGTTCGACGACCACGCGGTGCTCGCGCGGACCGCGTCGTTCCTCGGGGTGAGCGGGAAGCTGCAATCCGAGTCGGGGGTCGTCCACGTCGTGGCCGATGCGCTCTGGGCGCCCGAACTCCCGGTCCGCCCGCCGACCGCCGGCAGCCGGGACTTCCATTGATGCGCAGTGTCGGCATGGATCGCGGCGCCACGAGCCGGCAGGATGGTAGATCCGTCTGGTCTCCATGTCCGAGAAATCGCAGCGGCAATCCGGCCGCCGTCGACACTGTTTTAACTGACTAAAATAAAAGCCTATAATCTGGTTCAAGGAGATGCATCAATGACCACCGTCCCCCTGTCAGAGGCCAAGACCCATCTCGCGAAGCTGCTCACGGACGTCGAGGCGCTCGGTGAGGAGGTGGTCATCACGCGATCCGGACGCCCCGTGGGCGTGCTGCTCTCGTTGACCGACTACGAAGGCCTGATCGAGACGCTGGAGATCCTGGCCGACCAGGATCTGGCCAAATCGATCGAACAGGGCCTGGCTGAAGCGGAAGCGGGCAACGTGCTGAAGCACGAGGACGTCTGGGATGACGTGGACCCTCGTCTACGCGACTAGCGCCGTCCGCGCTATCAAGAAGCTCGATCCGGCCGTCCGGCGGCGCATGCTCGCCGCCCTCCGGAAACTTCGCGCGGGCCCCGAACGCGGCAAGCCGCTGCAACTCGCCCTCAAGGGACTGCGCTCCTGGCGCACCGGAGACTATCGGATCGTCTATCGCGTCATCGAATCCCGCATCGAGATTCTGGTCGTCGCCGTCGGCCACCGGCGCGACGTCTACGAACGGCTGAAGAAGATGCTGGATGCCCGGTGACGAGTAGCTGCGAACATAAGCAGCTTATGATTGATCGGAGATGGACGCGCCGGACCCATTGAAGGCGTATCTCGCACGGATCGGCCGCAAGGGCGGATCGAGAAGCCGGCGCGCCCTGTCGTCCGCCGACGCTCGGGACATGGTGCGCGTACGTGAGGCGCGGCGCGCGTTCCGCGAGTTCCACGCCCAGTGCTTCTGGTACCTGCGCCCGGACCTGCAGGTCTCGCTGGACGACGTTCCCGAGATCGTGCGCGGGCTACGCCGAAACGGTGGCCGAAAGGGGTTTCTCGCCGCGGCCCGCCTCGAAGCCCTTGGTGAGACCCGGCGTCCCACCGGGACCGCCGAGTCCCGATAGCGACGCCCGAACCATGCCGTTGAGCGCCATTCAGGCGGACGTCCTGCGGCTCATCGCCGCCAACCGCAGCCCCGACAGCTACGTGGCCGGGGCGACGGTGCTGCAGCGGGCGGAGGACACCCCGCGCTACTCGGCGGATCTCGATCTGTTTCACGACCTGGAGGACAGCATCGCCCGGAGCGCGGAAGCGGACGCGGCGACGCTCGGAGGCGCCGGGTACGAGCTGTCATGGCTGCTGCGCACGCCCACCTTCCATCGCGCCGTGGTGCGCGCGGAGGAACGGGCGCTGAAGATCGAGTGGGCCCAGGACAGCGCCTTCCGCTTCTACCCGGTACAGGAAGACGAACAGTTCGGGTATCACCTGCACGACGCCGATGCCGCCGTCAACAAGGTGCTGGCTCTGGCGGGACGGAGCGAGATCCGTGACTTCGTCGACGTGCTCCATCTCGACGACAACCATCTCCCGCTCGGCGCCCTGGCTTGGGCGGCGTGCGGCAAGGATCCCGGCTTCACGCCGGAGTTCCTGCTGGACCACGCGGCGCGGCACGTCGCGTACACGCAACACGATCTCGACCGGCTGTCCCTCCGCGAACCGCTCGATCTCGGCGTCCTGAAGCGGCGCTGGCTCGCCGCGCTGGAACGGGCCCGGACGCTCGTGGCCGCGCTTCCGCCCGATGAGGTCGGATGTCTGTACGTGGATGCCGCCCGGTGCCCGGTGGCGCCGGATCCGACATCCGACGGTTTCCGCTCGCTGGTCCGACACCGGGGTCGTGTCCGCGGCGCCTGGCCCACCGTCTCGCCCTACCGGCGCCCGTAGCTTTGCCGGCCGGCGCGTCATTGCCGGTCAACTCGTCTGCGGGGCCGTTCTGATCTGGTCCGCGTGCCGCTGTGCCGGCGCGGGGAATTGCTTCACACCGCAACGGGACGGGGCATAATGACTCACGAATCCGGAGCCCATGCAATGACGGTCCCAGACCGGGTCACGACGGCGGAAGAGTTGATCCGCCTGCCCGACGACAACTGTCGTTACGCCCTCGTCGGAGGGGAGTTGCAGCGGATGAACCCGGCGGGCGCGAGATCTTCGCCCTGTAGACGGGTCGGCCCGCGCCCGGCGTGGCCGCGCCCGGCGCCCCACCGCGCTACCCGTCCATGTCGTCGAGGAGCTCGAAGTCCCGCCACTGCCGGAACTCCGAACGGCGCGTACGGCTGAATACGACGCGCACGTCGCTGTAACTCTCGAACTGGATGCGCGCCCATATGTCGCCGAGCACCGGGCTCCGGTCGAGCGATCCGCGGGCCTGCTGGATCGAGCCGAGCATGCCCCACCAGAGCCGCACGCGGTCGATCAGCTCGAACTCTACGCGCGCCGGTTCGTAGGTGTCGCGGTCGATCCAGACCCGGCCGCGCGCCTTGTTGAGCGCGTAGTCGATGCGGCGCCGTACCGGGAGCCGACCCGGGCGGGGCTCGAACGCGATCAGGTAGCTCGGGCGGTTGCGGATCCGCTCTTCGCCTTCGAGGGTGAAGAGGTAGCGCGCCACGAGATCCTCGTTGAAGACGATGGCGTTCTCGTCCTCTTCGGGATCGTCGTCCTCTTCGCGCAGCCGGCGCAACTCCTCGCGGAACTCCGCCTCCCGCTCGTCCTCCCAGCCGCGCTCCTTCCGGTTCAGCGGCCGGCCGTCGATGGTCAGCCGCCGCTCGAAGGGCACGCCGTCGATGGGAACCACCTCGTAGTCGCCGACGTCCCGCGTCCGCACGTCGCCGTCACCGTCGAAGCGCCGGACCTCCTTCGTCATCCGCGCCCGGTACCGCGCGGCGACGTTGTGCTCGTCGTACCAGGCGGCGCGTTCGAGCGCCTCGAGGATGAACGCCCGGGCGGCATCGTCCCCGCCGGCGGGCGACTGGGCTGCCGGGCCCCTGATTCCGGACCAGGCGACGGCCAGCGCCGGCAGAATGGTCAGGAGCCCGCGGAGAAACTTCAGCGCGGCATGCCGGCCCGTTGCGCCGCGCGATCCGGGCGCTTCGCCGGTATCGCCGCCCGGCGGGGCCGTGGCACGGACTCCCGGCGACCATCGGCTCACGGCGCCATTCTGCCGGTTGTCACCCTCACGGGTCGGCGGCGCGGCGTCGGAGCTGTTCCGCATGCTGCGCGGCCGGGTCAACGCACCCTCCGGAAGGCGACCTTCCATGCCCGGGACGTGCTCATCGTGAACCCGGCGACCCTCGTGCCCTCGCGAACGAAGGTGAAGTACCACCCGCCCCCGTAGAAGCCGTCCTCGAAGGTGGAAACAAGCCGAATACGGCCCAGCTTGCGGTGCGACAGGACGAGGCGCCGGTTCTCTTCCCGGAACACGTACTGCACGTCGAGGTCGTCGCTGTGGTACGACCCCGCGTACTCGGCCAGGCGCTCGGCGGGGAGTCGAACGACCGGCGCGGCGTGCGTGTAGACGCCGCGCAGGGGTCCGCCGAGGCGGAGCGTCGGCCCGCTCCGGGCCCCGCCCGGTTCGAAGACGGCTTCAGTGGAAGTCCCCGCCAGCCGAAACCTTCCGTCTCCGATCGGACGCAAGGGCCGGCCGGCGCCGCCCTCGACGAGCAGCAGATCGTCGCCGCGCGCCACGAGCTGCAAGAGGATGTCGTGCTCGGGGCGCCGGTAGTAGCCGGCCAGGGCCGCGAGCGTCTCGCGGTCGGGAGCGGTCCGCGGAGAGTCGCCGTCCGCGGACCGGCCCGCCGCCGTACCCGGACGGTTCCTCGTTCGCCGGCCTGCCGCCGTGCCCGGCTGATTCCTCGTTCGCCGACCCGCCGCCGTGCCCGGCCCCGACGTCAGGAAGACGTCGGCCGCGTCCCGCGCCAGACGACCCGGATCGGCCGTCCGGACGTTGCACAGGACCGCCACGCCGAGGTCCTCGTCGGGAAAGCGCAGGAACTCGCCACGGTAACCCGCGTCGGTGCCGCCGTGCCCGATGGTCGGCCGGCCGCGGTGCATGCCGTGCACCAGCCCGAACCCGTAGGATATGCGCGCGCCGCCGGCCAGGGCGCCGCGCTCCTGGAGTTGCCGGAGCACGCCGGTGCCGCCGACCTCGCCGGTCCGGAAGTTCCCGTTCCAGCGTGCGAGGTCCTGCACCGTGGTGAAGAGGCTGGAGGCCCCCACCACGGCGAAGTCCGGGATGCTGAGGCGGTAGCCGCCCGCGCGGTCGGACTCGTAGGCATAGGCGCGGTTCCTGACGAGCAGCGTGTGATCGTCGCGGAACGTGGTCTGCGTCATGCCGAGCGGCTCGAACAGGCGCGCGGCGGTGAACTCGCGGAGCGTCCGGCCCGACACGCGCTCGACGACGACGGCGAGCAGCGTGTAGCCGGAGTTGCTGTAGAGGTAGTCGTTGCCGGGGCGGAAGTGGACCCCCGTCTGGCGCGAGAGCAGGTCGAGCACGTCGCCCTGGGTTATGACGTCGCCCTCCCAGCGCCATCCCGCCATCTGGAGCAGGCTCCACTGATCGCGAATCCCGCTCGTGTGGTGCGCGAGATGCCGGAGCGTGATGGTGTCGCCGAAATCGGGAAGCTCGGGCACGTAGCGCCGGATGTCGTCGTCCCACGACACGCGGCCGTCGGCGACGAGCAGCGCCACCGCCATGGCCGTGAACTGCTTGGACACCGAGGCGACGTGGAAGACCGACGACGGCGTGATCGGCACGTCGTACTCCAGGTTGGCGTCGCCGTAACCCTTCGCGAAGAGAAGGTCGCCGCCCCGCATGACGGACACGGCGCAGCCGGGCGCGCCGCGCGCGGACCAGGGCTCGAAGATCAGGTCGAGACGGTCTTCCGGCGTGGCGCGCTGTCTGGCCAGCGTGACGACCGCCAGCGCGACCAGAAGGCAGACTGCCGCCGGCACGCTTGCCGCGAGGCGCGACCGCCGGCGTGGGGCGGGCATCGCGTGCAGTCTAGGGGCTTGCACCGTCGAAACGCAACGGAGTGAGTTCTGCGGCGGGGGCCTCCTGCCTCAGCGCCGGAAACCGCCGATGGCCGGAGGAGTTCGCGGTTCCGGCGGATCGATGACGAGCAGCGCGCCGCGAACCACGACCTCCCGGCGCCCCGACGTGGTGATCAGTTCGCCCACCACGTCGTACTCGCCGGCCGGAAACCCGTGCCACTCGAAGGTATGGACCCGCTGGGAATCCTCTCCGGCGAGCCCGATGGTGGTGCTGCGGTAGAACGTGCCGGAGTCGGCGACCACTCGCAGCTCTTCGGTCCGGGCCGTCGGCTGAATCAGGATCTCGAACTCGATCGTGCCCGGGGACTGCACGACGAGCCGTGCGGGGGGCGAGACCGCGGCGGCGGCCGGCGGCTGCACGGCAGTGGTTGCGGCTGCTGTCGGCGCGGCGAGCGCGAGGACCAGACCGAGCGACGGGACACGAAGGCTTGCCTGCATGCTTCACCTCCTCCGGCAGGGCCGAACCGTTCACCAGCCGGGACCCGTCGACAGGCGCGACCCCGGCGAGCGCGGCCCCGATGTTAACAGCATGTTAATTTCCAGTTAATGGACAATTTACGCGCGTACCGCCGCGAGCCCCCCGGCGCTTTCCTGTGCCGGCCTTGAAGGCGCCGCGCGCGATTCGCTATCCTGTTCGACTGAACAGACCATGACTGCCGAGCCAAAGCCGGTGATGATCGAGGCGAGCGGGCTCTCGAAGTACTACGGGTCCTTCGTCGCGGTGGAGGACATCTCGTTCTCCATACCCCAGGGGCAGGTCGTCGCGTTCCTCGGCCCGAACGGCGCCGGGAAGACGACGATGATGCGGATGCTGACCGGGTACCTCGCGCCGAGCGCGGGGGACGCGGCCATCGCGGGCCACGACGTCCGGCGGGATCGCATCGCCGCCTCGCGGCGCCTCGGCTACCTGCCCGAGAACGGCCCGATGTATCCCGACATGACGCCGTTGGAGTTGCTGCGCTTCTTCGGCGAGGCGCGGCGGATGCCGCCGGCGGAGTTGAAGGAGCGAATCGGCGCGGTCGTCGACCTGTGCGCGCTCGACCTGGTGACGGAGAAGCCGATCGGCAAGCTGTCGCGGGGGTACCGGCAGCGCGTCGGCATGGCGCAGGCGCTGCTGCACGATCCGGACGTGCTGATCATGGACGAGCCGACGGCCGGGCTCGATCCCAACCAGATCCGGCAGTTCCGCGAGAACATCCAGCGCCTCGGGCGGACCAAGACGCTGCTGATCTCGACCCACATCCTGCACGAGGCCGATGCGGTCGCCGACCGCGTGCTGCTGGTCAACAACGGACGCCTGTTGTTCGACGGTCCGGTCGACGAGCTGAAGGAGGACGGGTCGCTGGAGCAGCCGTTCTACCGCCTGACCGGCCACGGCGCTCTGCCGCCGGGCGGCAACGGCGGGGAGCTTGGAACCGGCGAGGTGGAGGCACAGGCCGCGGTTGAGGACACTGGCGCTGCCGGGACCGCGGAACCGCAGGCGCCGGCCGCCGCAGATGCGGATTCGGAAGGCGGCGGCGCGACGGTGCAGGGCGGGAGCGATGCGGACGCCGGCGCCCGGAGCGCGGACTCGGGCGGGACCGGCGCCGAAGCCGAAGGGGAACGCTCGTCGAAGGCGTGAGGTGGCAATGGGAGGCACACTCAACACGGCGGTCGTAAGCGCCCTGGCTCGCCGGGACCTGCGGATGTACTTCAGCAGTCCCAGCGGCTACGTCTTCATCACGCTGTTCATCTTCCTGAGCGCGGCGGCGGCGTTCTGGCAGGACCGGTTCTTCCTGCAGAACCTGGCCAATCTCGATCAGTTGAACGGCGTGTTCCCGTACCTGCTGCTCTTCTTCGTTCCCGCCCTGACCATGGGGGTCTGGTCGGAGGAGAAGAAGCTGGGGACGGACGAGCTGCTGCTCACCCTGCCGGGCACCGATCTGGAGGTGGTGCTCGGCAAGTACCTGGCCGTGCTCGGCATCTATACGGCGTCGCTGGTCCTGTCGCTCAGCTACGTCGCCGTGCTCTTCTACCTGGGCACGCCCGATCTCGGCCTGATGGCGAGCAACTACGTGGGCTACTGGCTCGTCGGGGCGGCGCTCATCGCGGTCGGCATGCTCGCGTCGCTGCTGACCCGCAACGCCACCGTGGCGTTCATCGCCGCGGGCCTCTTCTGCGCGGTGCTGGTCGCGGCCGGCCCCGCCGCCGCGGCCGTCGCGCCGGGCCTCGGCCGGGCGTTCGAGGCGCTGGGCGTGTTCCTGCACTTCGACGACTTCGCCAAGGGCATCATCAGCCTGAGCGGGCTTGTCTATTTCGTGTCGATAGGCGCGTTCTTCCTCTACCTGAACGTGCTGGTCCTGAGCCGCCGCCACTGGCCGCGCAGCGCCGACGGCTATCCGATGGGCCTGCACCAGGCGGTGCGCGGCGTCGCCGTGGCGGCCGCCCTGATCAGCGCGGGCGTGCTGGTGACCAACCGCAGCGTCCGCATCGACGTCACCGCCGAGCAGTTGCACTCGCTGAGCGGCGAGACGCGCCGGCTGCTCGACGAGCTGCCCGCGGACCGGCCGGTCTTCATCCAGGCGTTCATCAGCCCGGACGTGCCGGAAGCCTTCGTGCAGACGCGCTCGAACCTCATCAGCATCCTCGAGGAGATCGACGTCCTCGCGGGCCCGCGGGTGGAGGTGCTGGTCCAGGACACCGAGCCGTTCACGGACGCGGCGCGCGAGGCGCGCGAGACCTTCGGCATCCAGCCGCGGCCGGTCCGCAACGTCAGCTCGGCGCGGTCCGAGGTGGAGGAGGTATTCCTCGGCGTGGCCTTCACCTGCGGGGCCGAGGAGCAGGTGATCGGCTTCTTCGACGTGGGGCTGCCGGCCGAGTACGAGATCATGCGCAGCATCCGCGTGGTCGCGGGGACCGAGCGGAAACGGGTCGGCGTCGTCGCCACGATGGCCAACCTGTTCGGCGGGACCAACTTCCAGCGCAACCAGTTCACGCCGCAGTGGTCCGTGGTCGCGGAGCTGCGCAAGCAGTACGACGTGGTCGAGATCAGTCCCGAGATGGCCATCGGCCAGGACGTCGACGCGCTGCTCGTGCCGTTGCCCTCGTCGCTGCAGGCCGACGAGCAGGGCTTCGTCGCCGACTACATCCGGTCGGGCAAGCCGGCGCTCATCCTGGTCGACCCGCTGCCGGCGGTGAATCCGACGCTGTCGCCCTCGGAGTGGGTCGGCGACGGGAACCCCTTCACCTATCCGCCGGGGCAGCCGCGGCCCGGCCCGCGCGGCAACGTGCGCGAGTGGATCCGCAACCTGGGGGTCGACTGGGAGCCGACGCGGATCGTCTGGGACAGCTACAACCCGCACCCCGAGCTGGCCCACATGCCGGAGGACGTCGTTTTTCTCGGGGCCGGCAACGAGAACCCGGCGACCTTCAACGTCGACGACCCGATGACGGCGCAGCTCCAGGAGCTGGTCCTCCTGTTCCCCGGGTTCCTGCAGGCCGTCGACGACCCGCGCTTCGAGTTCCAGCCGCTGCTGCGCTCCGGCGTGGTGTCGGGCGCCAACGGCTACTTCTCGCTCGTGCGCGGCACGCCGTTCGGCCCGCAGGTGAATCCCAGCCCGCCGCGCCGCCAGGACGACGACGACTACATCGTCGCGGCCCGCATCCGGTCGCGGGGCGGGGATACGGCGGAAGGCGTCCCGGAGGAGGATGCGGCCGTCGACGACCCGGAGCGTGCGGGCGCCGCGGGCGCGGCCGACGAAGCGGCGGAAGAGGCCGGGGAGGCGCCTGCCGCCGGCGCGGCCGAAGCGGGCGATGCGGTCGCCGGGACGACCCCGGCGGTGGAAGCGGCCGCCGAGCCGGAGCCCGGGACTGGCGCTGCGGAGTCGCCGGACGCGGATGATGACGCGGCTGCGCCGGCCCCTGATGCGGGTGCGGCCACGGAGCCCGATGCCGTCGTCGAGGCGAGCGAGTCGGTCGAGACACCGACGCCCGAGCCCGAGGCGGAGCCGGCTGCGGAGCCCGACTCCGAGGCCGCGGCCTCGGGTGAGCCGGACGAGGCAACCGCGGAATCGCCCGCCGGGACCGAGGAGGCTGCCGAGCCCGAGTCCGGCGCCGGGGAGACCGCGTCGCCCGAGCCGCCGGCGTCCGAGACGGAAGCGGAGGCCGGCGAGCTGGAGTCTGGTGTGCGGCCTGCGGAGGCTGCCTCGGAGGTGGAGCCCGCGGCGCCGGAAGCGGCGATCGAGGCAGTTGAACCGGAAGCCTCTGAATCCACGGAGACGACGGCCGAGGCTTCGGGGACCGCCGAGTCCTCTGCGAGCCGGAGTGCCGAGTCTTCTGCGAGCCGGACTGCCGAGTCCTCTGCGAGCCGGAGTGCCGAGTCCGCCGCGCCGCGGGAGTCGCAGCCCGAACCGGCCGAGTCCGCCGAGACGTCCACCGAGGCGCAGGAGCCTTCCGCCGCGGCGGACCCCGACGCGGAGTCGGCGCCGGAGCAGGCCGCGGAGTCGCCGGACGCGGCCGACACGGCTGAGCCCGCTGCCGCGGCCGACACGGCTGAGCCCGCTGCCGTGGCCGAAGAGACGGACCCCGGCGCCGAGGCTGCCGCGGCGCCGGAGCAGGCCGCGGCGGACGAGCCGGAACCGGCCGGCGCCGAGCCGGAATCCGACGTTGCCGCCGAGACCATCCCCGAGCCGGAGCCGACCGGCGACATCGACATCATCGTCGTCGCCGACCTCGACCTCATCAGCGAGCAGTTCTTCCAGATCCGCGAGCAGGCGCCGGGCGGCCTGAACTTCGACAACATCACGTTCTTCCTGAACGCGATGGACACGCTGCTGGGCGAGGACGCGTTCATCGATCTGCGCAGCCGGCGCGCCCGGCACCGGACCCTGGAGCGGGTCGAGGCGCAGACGGCCGAGTTCATCGAGCAGCGCACGGCCGACGAGCAGCAGGCCGAGGCGGACGCCGAGACGGCGCTCACCGAGGCGCAGCAGCGGCTGAACGATCGCGTGGCGGAGCTGCAGGGACGCGCCGACATCGACGCCCAGACCCGCCAGATCATGGTGCGCAACCTCGAAGAGGTGGAGAACCGGCGGCTGGAAGTGCTGTCGGCCAACATCGAGACCGAGAAGGACGCCCGCATCCAGGCCAGCCGCGAGAACATGGAGGCGCAGATTCGCCGGATCCAGACCTCCATCAAGACGTTCGCGATCCTGCTGCCGCCCGTGCCGGTGGTGGTGCTGGGCATCGCCATCTTCATCCGGCGGAACCGGCGCGAGCGCGAGGGCGCGGCCGCCGCGCACCGGCTGCGGGAATAGGAGTCAGCGCCGCAGAAACGGCGCAGACCTCCTGTCCAGGTCGAGCGGCAAGCGGAGCCGCAGGCGACGTCTTGTCGGACCAGAGAGGATCGAACCGCACATGGGACGGACCCTGCTCCAGAAAGTCTGGGATCTGCACACTGTCCGGCGGCTGCCGACGGGGCAGACGCAGCTCTTCATCGGGCTGCACCTGATACACGAGGTGACGACGCCGCAGGCGTTCGACATGCTCCGCCAGCGGGGCGTCGGGGTGGCGTTTCCGGAGCGGACCTACGCGACGGTCGACCACATCGTGCCGACCCTGGATCAGACGCGGCCTTTCGCGGACGAGCTGGCCGAGCAGATGATGGCCGCGCTCGAGCGCAACTGCCGCGAGTTCGGGATCCGGTTCTCGGATCTGAACACCGACCGGCAGGGCATCGTCCACGTCATCGGTCCCGAGCTCGGCCTCACCCAGCCGGGCATGACCATCGCCTGCGGCGACAGCCATACCTCGACGCACGGTGCGTTCGGGGCGGTGGCGTTCGGCATCGGGACCTCGCAGGTCCGCGACGTGCTGGCGTCGCAGTGCCTGGCGATCGAACCCCTGAAGGTCCGCCGGATCTCGGTTTCCGGTGCGCTCGGGCCGGGGGTCTACGCCAAGGACGTCATCCTCGAGATCATCGCCCGGCTCGGCGTGCGCGGCGGGGTCGGCTTCGCCTACGAGTACGGCGGCGCGGCGGTCGAGCGGATGACGATGGAAGAGCGGATGACGATGTGCAACATGTCGATCGAGGGCGGCGCCCGGATCGGCTACGTCAACCCGGACGAGACGACGTTCGCGTATCTCGCGGACCGGCCGTTCGCGCCCGCCGGCCACGCCTTCGAGGGCGCGAAGGCGTGGTGGCGGTCGATGGCGTCGGATCCGGACGCGGCCTACGACGACGTCGTCGAGCTCGATGGGGCGGCCATCGAGCCGCGGGTGACCTGGGGCATCAACCCGGGCCAGTCGGTCGGCGTCTCGGAGCGGATTCCCGACCCCGCCTCCGCGGCGGCGGACGCCGGCGCCATCGGCGAGGCGCTCGATTTCATGGGCTTCACGGCCGGCGCGCCCATCTCCGGGACCCGGGTCGACGTGGCGTTCGTGGGCTCGTGCACCAACTCGCGGCTGTCCGACCTGCGCGAGGCGGCGCGCATCGTCAGGGGCCATAGGGTGGCGTCCCACGTCCGGGCGCTGGTCGTGCCCGGCTCGAAGGACGTGCGCCGGGCGGCGGAGGCCGAAGGGCTGCACGAGATCTTCCGGGAGGCGGGCTTCGAGTGGCGCGGCGCCGGTTGCTCGATGTGCCTGGCGATGAACCCCGACCGCCTGAACGGCCGCGAGGTGTGCGCCTCGTCGTCCAACCGCAACTTCAAGGGACGCCAGGGGAGTCCGACCGGCCGCACGCTCCTGATGAGCCCGGCCATGGTCGCCGCCGCCGCGGTCAGCGGCGAGGTGACCGACGTGAGGACCCTGCTGTGAGCGAGCTGAGACCGATAGACCGGATCGCCGGGACCGCCATCCCGCTGCGCGGCAACAACATCGACACCGACCGCATCATCCCGGCCCGGTATCTGAAGGCGATCACCTTCGACGGCCTCGGCGCGCACGCCTTCGAGGACGACCGCGGGTCGATGCCGAACCATCCCTTCGCGAATCCGGCGTACGCCGGGGCGTCCATCCTGATCGTCAACGAGAACTTCGGCTCCGGCTCGTCGCGCGAGCACGCCCCCCAGGCGCTCAAGCGCTGGGGCATCGGCGCCTGCGTCGGCCAGTCCTTCTCGGAGATCTTCCTGGGCAACGCCACCACCATCGGCCTGCCCTGCGCCACGGCCGCCCCCGAGGACATCGAGGCGCTGATGGCGGCGGCCGAGGGGGACCCGGCCACCACGATGGCCTTCAGCGTCGACGCGCAGTCGATCGAGGCGGCCGGCCGCCGCGTGCGGCTCGGCATGCCCGCCGCCGTGCGCGACTCGCTCCTCACCGGGCAGTGGGACGCCACCGGTCTGCTGCTCGACCGCTTCGACGACGTCCGCCGCGTGGCAACGAGCCTGCCCTACGTTCAGGGATTCTGAGTCTCGTTCCGCGCCCGCGGATCGAGGACGACCCGGTACAGCTTCACGCCCAGCACGCGTGGGTCGGCCGAGATCCCGAGGGCGCTGGGCTGGAACGCGGTCGATTCGATCGTCAGCCGGGCCGGTCCCGAAGCAGCAGCCGCACCGAGGCGGATTACCTGCGGCTCGTCGGTCAGGATCCGGCGCTCCACCACGGTCCGATCGGCCATCCATACGCTGATCTCCGCGGGGGAGGCGCCGGCCGGGCGCCCCGCCGCCACGGTCAGCGCGACGTCCACGCCCCCGGGAATCGTGAGCGCGGCGCGCTCCCCGCTCCAGCGGAAGGTCCCGTCCCCCTGGCCATCGCGCTCGGCTGCATGGAAGCCGTCCAGGTCGAAGAACACGTCGTCGAGGGGATTCCCGACGTCGACCGCGGCGCGAGCCGTTTCGCGCCGCAGCACGCGGAACACGCGCATTCGGATGGGCGGCCGGACGACCGCCCGCGGCGCCCTCGATCGTGTCTGCTCCAGCATCAGCAGGTCGATCCGGGCGCGATCGAACTCGGCCAGGGAGAACTCCGGGGCGAAGAAGGAGAAGTAATCCCGATCGGTGAACACGAAGAAGACCGGCCGGCGGTTGGCGCGCCAGAAGTGGACTGCCTGCGCCATCGACGCGGATCGGAGATTGCTGCCCGTGCCCCTCGGTGCGAGCACGGCATCGAGACCGTGCAGATAGGCCAGCGACGTCGACACGTGCGTGCCTGCCAGGCCCGGGCTCAGCAGTACGACCGCATCGGCCGGGAACCTGCCCGCCAGCGCGGCGGTCTGCGCGAGCGCGCCCTCCCACAGGGGCTGCCGCACGACGGCCAGGCTCGGTCCCGCTACCAGGCCCACGAGCACGGCGGCGATACCCGCCGCCACGATGCGGCGGCGCGGCAACGCGACGCGGCCCACCAGCGCGGCGACCGCCAGCGACACGAACAGCATCAGCAGCGGGAGGACAACCGGGACGAACCGGCGCATCGACCAGACGTGCCACCCCGGTTCGTGCGGATCGTGCAGATAGTGCAGGCCCACCACCAGCAGCAGGACCAGCGCCAGTGCAGGCTCCCGCTCGGCGCGCCCGCGTCCCCGCAGACAGGGGCCCAACCGCCACGCGAGCCCGATCGCGGCGAGCATCAGCACCGGCCAGGAGACGTACCAGCTCAGCCAGACGACCGTCTCGCCCAACCGCGCGGTCGTCGTTGCCAGGTAGTTGAGGATGTAGATGGCGAGGATGCCGGCCAGTCCCACACCCCAGGCGCGCCGCCGAATCCGCGGCGCGCACCGGCAGCAGACCAGCCCGATACCCACGGCAAGCAGCCCGGCAATCGTTGCCGCCGCGATCCCCGTCGGCCCGGCCTGCCGGAAGAGGGTGCTCAGAAAGGACGTCCGCAGCAGATGCTCGACGTAGGGCCGGTAGTGGGAGTCGAAGGCGAGGTAGTGCACCCCGTTGTGGACGATGAGCAGCCCGAACGGAACCGCGAGACTGCCGATGCCCCACCTGCCGCCCTGCGGACCGGCGAGCGACCGCCACGCAAGGAACGCCAGCAGGGAGACCGACAGCAGCACGATCAGATCGACCTTGGCGAAACACGCCAGACCGAGGAAACAGCCGCCGGCTACCGCCCATCGCCGCGCACCGTCCCGACGTGCGACCAGCCAGGCCAGAAGGCCGGTCAGCACGAAGTACTGGGCCACCATTTCCGGTACCGGGAGTCTGGCGAACCACACCTGCGGCAGCGCGGCGAGCGCGAGTGCCGCGGCGAGCCAGCCGGCAAACCGCCCGCCGAGACGTGCGGCCACGAGAAACAGGCTGCCGGTGCTCAACGTCGCGAACAACGGCGACACGAACAGGGAGCCGCGCACGGAGGAGACTTCGTGGAACAGCGCGGTCAGGACCGGAAACAGTGGTGAGAAGCCGGCCGTGACGGTGGGGTCGACGATGTCGGGAATCAGGAAGCCGCCCGGGAATCGGGCATGGCGGCCGGTGGCATCGAACGGCCACCGGTTCTCGAACAGGGCGGCTCGGGGTACGGCGGGCAGTCGGCTGACCAGCTCGTCCTCGAACTCGAGCGCGCCGGTGGCCGCTATCCGGCTTGCGAAGTTCACGTAGACCGACGCGTCGGTTCCGGCGACCACCGCCTCGTAGGGCGGGAAGAACACCCAGGCGCTCAGCAGGAGCAGCGCGCCGAGCTCCAGCCCGGCTGCCGGCGCGCGGCGTCCGGCACGCGCCCGCAACCGGACGGGGGCGGTGCAGAACGCATACGCCAGCAGCGCCAGACCGACCGCCCCCGCCGCCAGGAGCCCCAGCAACAGATCGAGCCGGAAGCGGCCGAACTCGGCGAGCACCAGCGCCAGCCACGCGACGACGCCGACGCCCACGGCGACGCGAAGGAACCCGCGTTCGATGCCCAAGTATGCCCCTGGGTTGGCGGGAGGCTATCCTGTCGCTCGGGCTCCGGCAGGGACCAGCGACCCTCGCGGCTCCCCGGCCGGCCGGCGCAGCCACCAGACGAGTGCCGCGGGGGCGGCCAGGGCCCAGCCGCGGATCAACCCGACGTGCGGATTGAAACCGTAGTGGTGAGCCAGCTCGCCGACCGGCAGGGTGAGCGCGGCCTGGACGAGAGCCAGGACGCCGAGTCCGAGCGCCGCCGAGCGCCACCCGCAGCGACCCGCAACCGCAACCCACAGAGACGTGAAGAGGCCGAGCTGAAACGCCGGCACGAGAGCCCAGGCGCCCTGCGCGTCGGCGAAGAGGTGCCCCGCGTGGCCCGCCAGCGCCTGCAACCCCGCGACGCCGTCGAACAGCCAGCTCCAGACCGGTCCCGCCACGTACCCGGCGGCAATGCCGGATCCGACCGCGAGCAACGCACGAGCGATCGCGGTTCCCGTCCCCGCCGCCGGTCCCACGACGCGGAAGGCAGCCGCCACGATCAGGATCAACGCCACGGCCGTTTGCGAGAAGGCGTGAATCGCGGTGGCGTACGAGCCGATAACGGCGGCCGGTACGGCCAGCACCAGCAGACGCGAGACGCCGAGGGCGAAGAACACGGCCGGCGTGGCGGCCAGCGCCGCGGCGCGCCGAAGCGGCGCCAGCGGCGCGGTCAGGACCCCCGCCACGTAGAGCGGGATGAGCGGCGTGAAGATGCACTCCTGCGTCACGACGAAGGCGCCGTGCGTCGTCCGGATGAGCGGCCCGTCGACCATTGCCGTCGTCCGCGCCGCGGTCAGAAGGGCGCCGCCGGCCGCGGCAATCCAGCCCGCGATCACGTTCACGGCGGGGCTCTGGTAGAAGAAGGGGGCGGTGGCGAAGTAGACGACCACGAGCAGGGCGGCCGCCACGAGGAACCGCCGCGCCGTGCCCCCGAACACGACTGGGTTCGCCGCGCGGCCGGGCGGGGCGGTGCTCGTCTGGCGCTGCATCCAGCCGAAGACGTAGGCCGCGGTCGCGATGATCAGGAGGCCCGGCCAGACGTATGTGTGGAGCAGATCGAGCAGCGCACGGTCGCTCGCCACCAGCGAGAGATGGCCCAGCCGGACGACGTTGAGCAGCGTTATCCCCAGCAGTCCGAGCGCCACGCCGCGCAGGCGCGCGCTCCAGGCGGCGGGGAAGGCGAGGATCGCCCCCGCGCACAGCGCCATCGGATCGCCGCCGCTGCAGCTCGCATCGGCGTAGACCAGGTCGGAGGGCGCGCCGGTCAACTGGTCCGCCGCCTGCTGCTGCAGCTTCGCGAAGGGGGTCAGGAGGCTGCGCTCCACCCAGCCGAGCCGCATCAGCCCGAACAGACCGACGAACCACGCCCCGACGGTGACGAGGAATCGCAGGCCGCCGGGGCTCGAAGCCGGGGCGCCGGTGGGGGAGGGCTTCATCCGGCCACTCCGCCTGCCACGCTCATGGCGCCTCCTCGTCGCGCGCCGCCGGCCGAACCCCGACCGCGGCGATCAGGTAGCCGTGGCGCCGCAGGCGCGGGAAGCGTCGGGACAGCCAGTCGAAGGGGGCGCAGAGCATCCCCGTCAACCCGGCAAGGGGACGCAGCCAGGCGTGGCAGGCCAGGTCGAGCATTCGCAGCCAGCCCGGCAGGAAGAGGATGCCGGTCTCGGCAGTCACCTCGAAACCGGCGCGCTCGAGCAGCCCGCGCAACGCCCGGCGCGAGTAGGACTTCTCGAAACCGTAGCCGTACAGTCCCAGACGGTACAGCAGCACGACGAGCAGCGGCCGCAGGAACGGGTCGTGGCGGTTCGGCACGCCGATGATGGCGCGCCCACCGGGCCGCAGCACGCGAAAAATCTCGCGAACCGCGCCCTCGGTGTCGTCGAAGTGTTCCACCGTGCCCATCGAATAGACGGCGTCCACGGTGCCGGATCGAAACGGCAGCGCGCGGACGTCGCCCTGCACCGCCAGCAGCGGCAGCCCGTCGGCGACGAAGCCCCGGCGGGCGTCGGTCGCGATGGGCAGCGAGATGTCGACGCCGACGGCCCGCGCCCGCCGCGCGGCTGCCCAGCGGAGGATGCGCGTGTTCTTCGCCTCGTCCCACAGATCGGTCTTCAGGATTCGCAGGCCCCCGAGCGGAGGCAACTGCGTGCGCAGCAGCCACTGCTCGTCGTTGCGGTACTGCGTCGTGGAGCGGGCATCCGCGAGGTCGGGAAACGTGGCGCCGACCTCGGCCCAGAACCTGCGGTACTCGGTCTCGTGATTCGAATCAACCACCGGCTCCGGCGTCTCCGCCGACGGCCAGTTCCCGCCAGGCCGCCGACCCGGGCGCGAAGCAGAGCGTGTCGAGGGCGTTCCGCAGCCGGCGCGCCTTGTCGCGGTTCGATTCCCGATAGTCACAGACGTGCAGATCCAGGGTGGCGCGGTCCAGCTCGGGCCACAGATGGAGGACCAAGTGCGATTCGGCGAGCACCCACACCAGCGTTGCGCCGCCGTTGGTGAACGGTACCGCCTTGTCGGCCACCACCTGCAACCCGGCCTCGCGCACCGCTGCGCCTACCGGCGCCAGCAGTCGCAATGGATCGCGGCTGTCCGCCTGCAGGCGATCCGAAAGGTCGCCCTCTCCGACGAAGTGGTGGGCCGTCACGAAACCGCTCTACCGCTTCACCGCGTTCCGCCTGGACCTCGGCTGGACCCGCCTGGCGCCCCGAAACGTCTCGCTGCCTCGGCG
>WTFV01000129.1 GCA_011523845.1 Acidobacteriota bacterium
CGGACGAGAGCGCGCGGGCGATGTCGGTCGGCGAGCGGTACAGCGAGTACACCCCGTGGGGCTTCAACGGGGCCTACTACTACGTGCGGATTGGCTACGGCTGGGACTAGTGGTCCGTCCCGTCACAATCCTGGGACAGATGGACTTGAGTTTACAGCGCGCATCGTCGACCTTCATGTGCCAGTCGACACTGCGTTGGGTGCCGACGACGTCAGAGGACCATGCCGACACTTCGCCGTGCAGCGTTTCGATGTCGCCAATGCGGCGCCCGCGCAGGCATTGGCGCGTCATGGCACTGAGTTCGTTCTCCGCGATGTTCAGCCTGCTTCTGTCGGCGTCGCTGTCGGCAACCCAGTCCACCGGCGTGATCGAAGGCACGGTCGCCGACGCCGCGGGCGGTGCGCTTCCGGGCGCCGTGGTCACGGTGTCCGGCCCGGAGGCCCGGCAGGAGAGCGTCACCGGCCCCGGCGGCGAGTTCACCTTCGCTGCGTTGCCTTCCGGCGATTACATCGTCACGGCGGCGCTCCCCGGGTTCGGCCCGTCGGGGACCGCGGTCGCGGTTGCGGCCGGCGCCACCGTGACGGTTCCCCTCGTTCTGGAGATCGAGCGGCGGCTCGAAACGGTGAGCGTCATCGCCGAAACGCCCACCACGTTCGCGTCGAACGTGGTGGCGGCCCCGATGCTGGAGCAGCAGCCAGACATCACGAGCGTGATGGCGGTCGTCGACAACCTGCCGGGAGTTTCCGTGCAGGAAGGCGACGCCTACGGCTTCGACGACTGGTCGAGTCACGTGGCCGTACGGGGCTTCCAGACCAACATCAACGAAGCCCAGATCGGCACCACCATCGACGGGTTCCCGAACGGCACGTCCGACTACTGGAGCGGCTCGAAGGCCAACCGCTTCGTCGACCCGGCGAATCTGGGCGGCGTAGAGGTCTCGCAGGGAACGGCCGACATCGCATCCCGTTCGGTGGAGGCGCTGGGCGGCACCTTCAACTTCATCACCGCGGATCCGGCACGGGAGCGGAGCTACACGACCTCGGTCACGCTGGGCGAGAACGAGGGGGAACGGTACTACCTGCGGGCCGACACCGGCGCGCTGTTCGGCCGAGAGACCTACGCCTGGGTATCGGCCGTGCATCAGGAGGCGACCGACTGGGTGCAGGGAGCCGGGGACAACGAGCGCGATCACGTGGCCGCGAAGCTGATCTCCTCGCACGGGCGGCTCGACCTCACCTCCTACGTCTCGTACGACGACATCGAGGAGGACAACTATCAGCGGCTCTACGCCGCGAGCGACTTCGCGGCAAATCCCCGCTGGGACCGGCTGCTCGGCGACTGGCCCGGCGTGCCGTACCTCAACCAGCTCTACCGGCGCGGCTGGGGGACGCACCGCAAGAACACGTTCGGCTATCTGCGGGCCGACTGGTCGTTCAGCGACGTCTCGTCGCTGAACGCGGGCGTCTACTACCACCGGCAGCGCGGGCACGGCGACTGGCTGCCACCCTACATCGTGGACGTGACCGACGACAGCGGCGGTCCGGAGTCGGAGCTGACGGGTGGCTCTACGGTGCGCGGCGGACGGAATCTCGGTTCCATCTACTTCGTGGATGCGGACCTGGCCGCCGTGGGGCCGGCGGCGGGCTGTGAATCGAGCTACCGCTCGCACTACTACGGCGCGGGCGGCCCGCACGTGGACCCCGCGTGCCATCCGGGCGCGACCGGGGTCCAGTCACTCCGGCACAGTCACTACGGCAAGGACCGGTTCGGCCTGACGCTCGACGAGGAGTGGTTCACCGCCATCGGCTCGGTCGGCAACACGCTGCGGGCGGGCGTCTGGTACGAAGGCTCCCGGCGGTTTCTCGGCCGTGACTGGCATCGGATTCTCGACCCCAGCGTCGACTACCAGTGGGACGAGAACCCCTACTGGCTGCAGTACGAATGGGACTTTCCGCAGACCATCTTCAAGTGGTACGTGGAGGACACCGTCTACGCTGGACCGCTCTCGCTCACGGGGGGCGTCAAGCAGTTCGTTGTTGACGTGTCACGCGACGACCGGTTCGGCGTCGAGCCGTCGCTGGCGATCGACTCCGATTCGGACCTGCTCCTCTCCGGCGGCGCGACCCTGGACACGCCGCTCGATGGCCTCGAGCTGTTCGCCGGCTACGCGCAGAACTTCAAGTCGCTGGCCGACCGTCTGCTGGAGGTTCCCGGCCGCAGTCTCGGCACCCTCGAACCGGAAACCGCCACGAACCTCGACGTGGGGATGCGGTACACCGGCGACCGGCTGGCCGTGGGGCTGACGTGGTACGACATCGACTTCGACAACCGGGTCTTCTTCCTGGGTCCGACGACGACGGCCGGCCCGGACTACCTGGTCCCCGGCGGCGGCGCCTACTTCAACGCGGGCGGCATCGACACCAGCGGCATCGAGCTGTCGGCCACCGTGGAGGTGACCGACCGGACGGCGCTGTATACGGCGTACACCCTGAACGACTCGGTCTACGTCGGCACCGGCGACCCGCTGGTCGACGCGTCACAGAGCATCTTGCCGGGCAGCGATGTCACCGGTGTGCCCGACAGGCTGTGGGTTGTCTCGCTCGACCGGACCGGTCCGGTCGGCATGGGATTGACGGGCAAGTACACGTCGGCCCGGCGGGTCAGTCTGACGGCCGACTGGTACGCGGACGCGTACTGGCTGTTGGATGCCTACCTGACGTTCTCGCTGGAGTCGGTGAGCGACAGGCTGGCCTCGGCGGCGGTATCGCTCGTGGCGAACAACCTCCTCGACGCATCGTACCTGTCGGCCATCGTGGAGAACGCCGCCTGGATCGGCGCGCCGCGCACTGTCGCCATGAATGTAACGGTCGACTTCTGATACCGCTACGGGGCCAGGACGCCCGTTGGATTGGCACAACGAACCTCTGCAACGCACGGGCCCCCAGTAGCTGGCGGACGCTTACGGCGCGGTCGATGGGGTGGTCGCAGCGGCCCATGGCTGATCGGGCGACATCTCCAACGACGTTACGGCTGGACGCGTGGTACAGCGCGCCCATGCTCTTCGGGCAGAGCAGCCGCCGAGACTGGATCAGCCGATCCTGGACGGTGACTGCGGAATGAAGAGAGCCTCATATGGATCGACTCAGTGCCATCATCGACTCGGTGAACGCGTTCGCCTGGGGGGCGCCGATGCTCGGCATGCTCGGCGTGACGGGCGTGCTGCTGACCCTGGGACTCGGGTTCATGCCGTGGCGCCGGGTCGGCTACGGCTTTCGCCTGCTGTTCGACCGGTCCGGACCCGTCGGAGCGGGCGAAGTGACGCCCTTCAACGCGCTGATGACGGCGCTGGCGGCAACGGTGGGCACCGGGAACATCGCCGGCGTCGCGACGGCCATCGCCCTGGGCGGGCCCGGCGCCGTCTTCTACATGTGGCTGATTGCACTGTTCGGGATGGCCACGAAGTACACGGAAGCCGTGTGCGCGGTGACCTACCGCGAGGTGGACAAGGCCGGGATGCACGTCGGCGGCCCGATGTACTACCTCCGCAACGGCGTCGGTGCATTCGCTCCCGGGCTCGGCAGATGGCTCGGGCTGGCCTTCGCCGTGTTCGGCGCCGCCGCGGCGTTCGGCATCGGCAACGCCGTGCAGGTCAATTCCCTGGCGGCCGCGCTGAACGACAGCTTCGCGATCCCGGGTTGGCTGACTGGCGCGGTCGTCGCGGCACTGGTCGGCCTGGTCGTGATCGGCGGCATCCGGCGGATCGGCGAGCTGGCGGGCAGATTGGTGCCGGCCATGGTCGTACTCTATCTGGGCGCCGCGCTGTTGATCATCGTCATCAACATCGGCGAGGTGCCGGCAGCCATCGGCCTGATCTTCACACACGCGTTCACCCCGGCCGCCGCGACCGGCGGCTTCGCCGGGGCGGCGGTAGCGGCGGCGGTCCGCTTCGGCGTCGCCCGGGGCGTGTTCTCGAACGAGTCCGGCCTCGGCTCGGCCGCCATCGCGCACGCCGCTGCGCAAACGAACAGCCCCGTGCGTCAGGGGCTCGTCGCCATGCTCGGGACGTTCATCGATACGCTTGTCGTATGCACGATGACTGCGCTGGTCATTCTCACCTCCGGGGCATGGGCGATGACGGGCGCCGACGGCGGCGGCCTGACCGGCGCGGTGCTGACATCCACCGGCTTCGACAGCTCCATCGCCGGCGGCCGGTACATCGTCACGGTCGCCCTCGCGATCTTCGCGTTCACCACCCTTCTTGGGTGGTCCTACTACGGCGAGCGCTGTTGGCAGTACCTGTTCAGCGAGAAGAGCCTGTTGGTCTACCGCGCCCTGTGGGTGCTGGCGGCGGTGACCTTCGCCAACGTGAGGGTCGACTTCGTTTGGAACCTCGCCGACACGCTGAACGGTCTGATGGCAGTTCCCAACCTGGTGGGCCTGCTGCTGTTGGCGCCGATGGTGTTCCGGGTAACGCGCGAGTACTTCGAAGCCGAGCACAAGCCGCGGGCGACGCGATAGCCCGCGGCCGGCGCCAGATCGCGGCGGCCGACTCCAAGCGCGCTCCGTTGGGCGGAAAGCCGAGTTCCAGTATCGTCGCTACCGAACCTCGTCATAGTTGTATAGCTCCGGGAAGCCCGACGGCTGGTCGGCTCCGTGATCCGTGGCTCAACTCACCCGGTCCGTCCATGAAGCCGAACAGCAGGTCGGCGCTGACCGTTGCTCGACGGGACCTCGGCCGTGGTTCCGCGTGGTAGAGTCGAGGGGAGGCGCGTGACCGGTAGGGCTCGGTGGCTCATCCGGCGCTTTCGTGCCGGGCCGCAGTCCGAATCCCATGGGCACGTTTCCTCCCCCCGCTCTCCGAACCCGGCGTGCCGATTGCCAGCACCGGGCTCTCCAGTGGAATCAATGCGGCTCGCACACGGGCTTCCCGGTCTGAACCAGCGGGCGGGTCTCGCGATCCGTGGCACCAGGCTCGCACCTTTGCGCTGATCCGACCGGGGCGTCGTCAGGCCTGATGACGCCCCGACGACGGCGACCATGCGGGTCGTCCCCTTCGCTTGTGCATGTGATGACGTCTGGCAGTCCTGCTCGTTCTTCGGGGTGATAGGCCTTGCGGCCACTCCCGGAGCCTGTTCCCTTTCGCCATCCCTTCCACCTGAAGCTCCTTTCCTCGGCCGGCATTACCCGGCGTCAACGGTCGTACGAGCTTCTCCGCCACCCTGGCCGGCCCGACCTTGCCCTCACGGGCCGTCGGTTGGCGCGTGCCACGCCACCGGCAGGGCTTCCCGTGTTGCGTCCATTCCCCTCTTCCACGCGTGCCGTCGCCACTACCCCGGCGGAGGCGGTCGGTGCTCGCGTCGCTCACTTCCCGACCGCTGGCAGCCTTCCCCGAGCGAAAGGCGGGTCGGCTTCCGCATGAGCGGTTTCGGGGCCTGCTTAGCGTTCACTTCGCGTTACGGCCCACGTGGTCGCTGAGCCGCCACGGCGACCCTTTATCGTCGGAGTGCTTCAGCCGACTATGCTGAGCTCAGCATAGCCGGCTCTATGCCGAGTCCTGGATTATGCGGAGCTGGCCGGCGGGCTGCGCCTCAAGTGCTTGTGAATCCAGCAGCTTGCGTCAGTTGATCGGTCTTCGAGACTCCGCATAATCGGGAGATGCTCTTTCCGGCCTGGATTGGCCTGAAAGGAGCATCTCATGACCGTTCACCGCTCGTGGACCCTCGACCGTCTGGTCGAGGAGTACACCCAGCACCAACGACGTACGCGCGGGCTGCGGCCTCGGACTTTACGTGGCCGCGCCCGCCTCGTCCAGATGCTCGTCCGGGCCGCTCTTGGGGAAGACCCGGTCGAGCCCAGCCGCCTTGCGCCGGCCGATGTGGTGGCGTTCATCACGTCTCTACGAGGCCGGTTCTCTCCCGCGTCGATGCAGACCGTGCGGTCGACGCTACGCTCGTTCTTCCGGTTCCTGCGCTTCCAGGGGTTCTGCGGCCACGAGCTCGAAGCTGCCCTTCCAGCGGTTGCCCACTGGCGGCTTGCAACGCTGCCTCGTGCCTTGACCGATCAGCAGGTCGGGGAGGTGCTGGCGTCGTTCGACGGTCCCCGTCCGTGCAGACAACGGGACCACGCGATCGTGCAGTGCCTGTCGACCTTGGGGCTG
>WTFV01000085.1 GCA_011523845.1 Acidobacteriota bacterium
GGACCACCGCCAGGGCCGCCTCCGAGGGCAATCGAAAGACGGCCATCGCCGGCTCCACGACCGCCGACGCAGCTTGCGGCGCGCCCAGCCAATGCAACAGCGAAGCCGCGGCCGTGATCAGAAAGAAGACCGGCAAGGCCCTGCGAAGGAACTCCCGAACGACGCCCTGCGCCTCGAGCCAGATGTCCCTCGGGCGCGGCCAGGTCAAGAAGACCCGGCCGTCCGTCAACAGCGCATTGAAGGGAGAACGAGCCGCTTGCGGCGCGATGAGACGGGCGTAGGCGAGAGTCGTGGCGCCAAGATAGAGCAGGTAGGGTACGACCAGATCGGGTCGTCCCGCCGCGGCGAAGACCGCCAGCGTGGCCCCCAACTGATACGAACACGCGGAACCGAAAGCAATGGCCGAGACGCATACGCCCCGCGAGCAAGCGGGCGACGAGCCGGGGCCAACGCAGGAACGAGGCGCCGACGGCGGAGCGGTCGAGGATCACGAGGTTCTCGATTCCGAGGTCGCGTAGCGTCGCACCCAGGCCGAGACCGGCGGCCCCGGCGCCGACGACGACGATGTCGAACGAGCGGGCTCGTTTCGTCATCGGCTCACCCGAACCGTTTCGCGTCCGCCGAGGCGTAGCTCGCCTGTTCGCTTCAGTGCTCACAGCCTTCCTCGTTTCCGCCTACGCCGCCCCGACTTCTGTGCACTGTGCACACATGCCCTCGACCTCGACCGTGCGACGTGTCGCGACAAACCCGAGGACGGCGGCATCCTCGGCAAGCAGTCCTCCGATCCGCGGGTCCTCGAGCTCGACCGACGCTCGGCAGCGGCTGCAGATGAAGAACAGGCAATCGTGGTCGCGCTCGGGATGGACGCACGGGACGTAGGCGTTCAGGCTTTCGATCCTGGAAACGAGGCCCTGCGCCGTCAGGAACTCAAGCGCCCGGTACACGGTCGGTCATAGGCTGTCCCAACTTGCGACAGGGAACGCAATACTATAACATTGCGTCCGGTTTCGCAAGAGACCGCCGTCCGGAGCGGCCCGACATCGACGAAGGGCGCGGGATATGGACAGTGCAGTCGTCGAGCACCGCACCTCGACCCGATCGCACACCGCGTCGGACGACTTCGGGTACTCGTTCAGCCAAAGCCCCAGGTCGGAGGCTCAGGGTCGGCCCCGGCAGGCAGACGTCGCCGCCGGGACTCCCGACGCCTCCCGCGGGTTCCAGGGTCGGAGATATTCGCCATTGATTCGGCGACAACGCGTGCCGCTGCTCATGGTCCCGGCGGTTGCAATCCTGGCGGCGTCATGGATCGGACCGGCGCTGGTCTGGAGACCGCTGCCTCTCGAGGGGGAGCCGCCGCGGGACGGCCTGGTGCGGCTCGCGGGTGCGGTTCACGTGCACACCACCCTCTCGGACGGTGCGGGCACGCCGGAGCACGTCGTGCAGGAAGGCCGGGCGGCGGGGCTGTCCTATCTCGTCATCACCGATCACGACACGGACGCGGGCCGGTCGGTACAGGGATACCGGGACGGCGTCCTCGTGCTCGTGGGCACGGAGATCTCCACGTACCAGGGTCATCTGCTCGGCCTCGGGATGCGGCCTTTGCCGTTCCCACTGGCGCGGAATGCCCGCAGAGCGCTCGACGACGTTCGCCACCTGGGCGGCGCGGCGTTCGTGGCGCACCCGGCCAGCGCGCGTGACGACCTCGCGTGGAGCGGCTGGGAGCTCGGCGGACCCTGGGGGCTCGAGGTCCTCAACATGGACAGCCTGTGGCGACGGGCGTCCTGGCTCACGGTGCTCCGGGCGCTGCCCGCCTATCCGTTCAATCCGACCTACGCGCTCGCGCGAGGCCTCGACCGGCCGGACGACGTTCTCTCGCGCTGGGATGCGTTGCTTCGCCGGCGCAAGGTCACGGGGCTGGCAGGCGTCGACGCACATGGGCTCCCGTCGTACCGCAGCCTGTTTCGTGTCATGCGCAACTACGTCCTGCTCGACGCACCGCTCTCGGCAGATCCCGAGTGCGATGCCGTAGCGGTGACCGACGCGCTGACTCGAGGCCGGTCCTACATGGCCGTGGAGGCCATCGCGCCGGCCGACGGGTTCTTCTTTCACGCGGTCCGGGGGGACGAGACGTGGCAGATGGGCGACACCGTGCCGCCCGCGCCGGAGCTGCTGCTCCGCGCCGGCGGCCGCCTGCCGAAGGAGGCGCGCATCGAGCTCTACCGGAACGGCGAACGCATCGCCCACGACGAGGGCGGGCTGGAGATTCCGGCCCGCGGGCCGGGCAGCTACCGCATCGAGGTGCGCGTCGCGGGCTGGAACCTGCCGTGGATCCTCTCGAACTCGATCTACGTCTACGACGCCGACGAGGCGGCCGCCCGCGTGCGGCGTGCCGCGTGGCCCGCCGAGCCGCCGCCGCCCCGCATGGCGCGCACCCTGAACACCTTCGCGGACGGCAGCCCCTTCGCCGCCGAATCCGACGCCGGCACCTGGGTCGATCCCTACGTGCGCGTCGCCAGCGAGCGGAGGCCCGGCGACATCGCGGCTCGACTACGTTTTCGCGCGGCGGTGCCCCGGCCCGATCCCGCCTTCGTCTCGAGCGCGCTCGTCGATCGGACGCGGCGGGACTTCTCCGGCGACGAGGGCCTCGTCCTCGACGTCAAGGCCGACGGCGCGTACCGCCTCTGGATCGGGCTCTGGGAAGAGCGGCGGGGCGGTGACGCACACGACCCCAACTGGTGGCTCTCATCCGTCCGTACGTCGACCGAATGGCGCCGCCACGCGATTCCCTTCGCGCAACTGCATCCCGTGCAGACCGATGTCGGCCGGTCGCCGGACCTGCGGCGCGTCGTGGGGCTGGTCTTCTTCGTCGACCGCCACACGTACGACTACGTCAGGGAAGGAACTATCTGGCTGGATCGGCTCGGGGCCTATTGACCGGCGACGCGCCGCCGCCGGCGCGGGCCGGACACGACGAGGAAACCGTGGGGCACCGGCGCGAAGCCCGAGCTGCTTGATGTCCGGACCCGTGCAAGCGTCGGGTGGTCGGGCGCGGGCCAGCGGGTCCACCCGCCTGCGCAGAACGAAACGGTCCGGGCTCTCGCGAGCAGCGCCGTTTCCCCTCCGCGCGGCTGAACAGGCGAGCTTGCAGGCCCGGCACCATCAGGTGCGCGCTCGACGTGCCCGCCTCCATGAGCCAAGAGCCGTCCGACGACCGCGAGTCGGGCAGGCCGACCGCTTCGGCGGTCGCATTCGGAACGGCGAAACCACCGCGGTCAGGGTGAACGAAGCGATCGAGCGAGCCATGATGGACCCTCGCTTTCGCGCTGATGATACCGCACGATCCGCCCTTGCGCGGCGGCCCGGCGGGGGCTATCGTAGCCGCGTGGGACTCGAACACGACGCACGTCAAAGGAAGGTGAGAGATGCGTAACCGATCCCTCTCGATATGGCTCGTCGCCGCGGCCGTCGCGGTGCTTCTGCCGGGGGCGGCCTTCGCCCAGACGCAGTCCGACGGCGAGCCGCTGACGCCGTGGGGCGATCCGAACCTGCAGGGCACCTGGTCGTACGCCTCGCTCACGCCGCTGCAGCGGCCTGCCAACGTCGGCGAGCGCACGCACTACACCGAGGAAGAGGCCGCCGCGCGCAACTTCGAGGTGACCCAGGATCGCGAGCCGCCGCCGGGGAGCGTCGGCTCCTACAACGCGCTCTGGTTCGACCGCGGCCGGGTGAGCCCCGACCTGCGGACGTCGCTCATCATCGACCCGTCGAACGGGCGCCTGCCCGTCACCGCCGAGACGGCTGCGAAGGCCGAGGCCGACCGGGCGTACCGGGCGGAGCATCCGGCCGACTCGCACCTCGACCGGAGCAACTGGGACCGCTGCATCACCTACCACGGCGTGCCGCCGGTCTCGACCGGGTACAACAACACGTACCAGATCGTCCAGACCCCGGAGCACGTCGCGATCCGGGTCGAGAACATCCACGACGTGCGCATCATCCCCATCGACGGGCGTGATCGCCTCACCGACGACATCCGGCAGTGGAACGGCGACTCGCGCGGGCACTGGGAGGGCGACACGCTGGTGGTCGAGACGCGCAACTTCAGCGACAAGACCCAGCACCGCTTCCCGTCGTCTCCGGACACCGTCGCGGTGGAGCGCTTCCGGCGCCTGGACGACAACACCCTCGAGCACACGTTCACCATCGAGGACTCGACGGTCTACACGCGGCCCTGGACCGGCATGCGGCACATGCCGCGGCTGCCGGACTACATCATCTACGAGTACGCCTGCCACGAGGGCAACTACGCGATGACCAACCTGCTGCGGGCCGAGCGGACCTGGGAGGCGACGGGCCGGCGCTGACGGCAGGCACGGGGCGGCCTGGGCCCGATTCGATGAGGGAGCCGCTCCCGGCCGGGGTTCGGACGCTGCCCGCGCTGCTCGAGGCGCGGGCGCGCTCCTCCCCCCGAGCGCGGTTCGTCCTCTTCGACGACCTGCGGGGGCAGGTCACGATCCGGACCTACCGCGAGTTCGACCGGGAGGTGAACCGGGCCGCCCATCTCCTCGGTCGCCTCGGCGTGCGCCGCGGCGACACGATCAACCTGCTCCTGACCAACTGCCTGGAGTTTCTCCTCCTCTGGTTCGGCGCCGCGAAGCTCGGCGCGGTCATCGTCCCCGCCAACACGGCGTCGTCGGCGTCGGAGCTGGAGTACCTGGTCGCTCATTCCGAGAGCCGGCTGATCTTCACCCAGGCCGCCTGGTTCGACCTCGCCCGCCAGGTGCGCAGCCGGTGCCCGCGGGTCAGGGAAGTGCTCGTTTGCACGGGTGATGCGCCGTCGGATCTGGTCGACTTCGGCCGGATGATCGCCCACTGCCCCGACATACCGCCCGCGGCGCCGGCGCCCTCGCCCGCGGACGAGGCGGCCATCCTCTACACCTCCGGCACCACGGCGCGCCCCAAGGGAGTGCTCGTCACGCACGCAAACTACCTCTGCGCGGGCGAGACCGTGGCCCGTGCGGTGCGCCTGAAGCCGGAGGACAGGCACCTGTGCGTACTGCCGCTGTTTCACGGCAACGCCCAGTACTACTCGACGATGAGCGCACTGGTGGCCGGCGCGAGCGTGGCGCTGATGGCGCGCTTCAGCGCCAGCCGCTACTTCGACCGGGCCATCGCCCACCGCTGCACCGTCTCCAGCCTGTTCGCCGCGCCGATGCGGATGCTGCTGGCGCAACCCCGGCGCCGGGAGCACGCGCGGAACGACCTGCGCGCGGTGATCTTCGCCCAGAGCGTGACGTCGGCCCAGCTCGACGAGTGGGAGAAGCGGTTCCGCGCGCCGCTCATGCAGCTCTGGGGCATGACCGAGACGATGGGGCCGCCGCTCATCAATCCCTTCGAGGGCGAGCGGCGCAACATGTCGATGGGACTGCCGGCGCCCGGCTACACGTCACGACTGGTCGACGAGAACGGCCATCCCGTCGCCCGCGGCGAGATCGGGCAGATCGTGGTGCGCGGCGAGCCGGGCCTCTCGCTGATGAAGGGCTACTACAAGAACCCCGAAGCCACTGCCGAGACCATCCGCGACGGCTGGCTCCGGAGCGGCGACAACGCCCGGCAGGACGAGGACGGCTACTACCACTTCGTGGACCGCGCCAAGGACATGATCAAGCGGTCGGGAGAGAACGTGGCGGCCAGCGAGGTGGAGGCGGTGATCCGCGAGCATCCCGCCGTGTTCGACTGCGCGGTCATCGGCGTGCCCGACGAGATGCGGGACGAGGCGATCCTGGCCGTCGTCGTGCCGCGCGATGGTGAGGAAGGGAGACCCGCGGCCCGGCTGACGGAGGACGACGTGATCGGGTGGTGCCGCGAGCGCTTGTCCGATTTCCGGGTCCCACAGTTCGTGCGCTTCCGGACGGAGCTGCCCCGCACTTCCGTCGGCAAGATCCGGAAGCACGTTCTGCGCACGGAGATTCTCTCCGAGGCCGGTAACGGCGCCGCTGGCGCAGGGTCCTAGTCGAGCCTCGGCGCGATCTTCCTCTTATGGAGTTGCATCCGCACGGCGCGTGCGGGAAGATGCGCGATACGAGTTGCTTGGCTCCATTCCTGAGAGGTGAACCATGGAGCGTCGAACATTCGCAACGGTTGCGGTCGTGGCGGTCGTCCTTCTCGCGGCGTTCCCGGCGGCGGGGCAGGACACGCTGCGCACCCCGTGGGGCGACCCCGACCTGCAGGGCGTCTGGACCGGCTCGACCTTGACGCCGCTGGAGCGCCCGGCCCGGTTCGCGGGCCAGGAGCTCCTGACCGAGGAGCAGGCGGCGGAGCTGGAGATGCGCGCGGACGCGACGCGTTTCGTCGAGCGCGAGGTCCGCGAGGGCGACCCGGGGACGTACAACCAGATCTGGTTCGATCCGGGCACGCGTCTGGTGGACCGGCGCACGGCGCTGATCACCGATCCCGCCGACGGGCGCATCCCCTACACGCCGGAGATGGCCGAGCGCAGCCGGCTGCAGGCGATCTACCGCGTCAGCGGCGAGCGCCACTCGTGGGTGGACGTCGACACCGGCGAACGCTGCATGACCGACGGCGTGCCGATGTTCTGGCTCGGCTACAACCCGAACCACCAGATCGCGCAGACGCCCGACCACGTCGTCATCCTCCACGAGATGTTCGGCGACCGCCGGATCATTCCCCTCGGGGATAGTCCGCACGGCACCATCCGGCAGTGGAACGGCGACATGCGCGGCCACTGGGAGGGCGACACCCTGGTCGTCGAGTCGACGCGCTTCGTCGACGGGATGGCCAACCGCTGGGCGCAGACGTGGCGCATGCCGACCCACACGATGCACCTCGTCGAGCGCTTCACGCGCGTGGACGAGAGCACGCTGATGTACGAGTTCACCCTGACCGACCCGGCGAAGTTCACCAGCCCCTGGAGCGTGCGCCTGCCGCTGACGACGAACCAGGCGTCGCGCGGCGTCACCGAGGGGCCGCTGTACGAGTACGCCTGCCACGAGGGCAACTACAGCCTGACGAACGTGCTCAGCGGCGCCCGCGCCGAGGATCGGGCTGCCGAGGCGGCGGGCGGCGGCGGGCAGCCGTAGGTCGGCGGGAGTCCGCGCCGCAGGGAGGCCGCGCCCGTGAGCGTTCCGGAATCAGGAGCGTCCCGGGGCGGTGGCGGCCTTGTGCGCGCCGACCGCGCTCCGAGTTCGTCCGGCGGGGGGCAGCGCGTCGAACCGTTCGTCGTCGAGCGCCGCCTCCGTTGCCTGGAGGACGGTCTGGGCGGCATCGAGGGTGGCGTCCGCCGCGAGCAGTGCGCGGTGCGCCGCCCGTACCGCGCCGGCCTCGCGGAGCGCCTCCGCCCCGTCGCGAAGCGCCGCGCCCGCCGCCATCAGCGCTCTGGTCGCGTCCCGCAACCCCCGGACGGTCGCCACGGCCTCCGCGAACGTGCCGGATCGTTCCATCCGCAGGTGTCGCACGCGAGTCAGGGCGGTCCGCGTTTCGGTGCTCGCGCGGCCCGCCGCGCGAGCCGCCGACTCCGCCCGGTGCGCCGCGGTGGGCATCGCGTCGGGCGCGGTGGTGCCGGCGCCCTGCTCGCGCCGCGTTTCCGCCGCCGTGTCGAGGCCCGCGGCCGCATCGTCGAGCGCCGTCTCCGCCACTCGGAGCGCAGTGATCGCGTCATCGAGCCCATCGAGCACGTCCTCGTTCAGCAGCGGCCACACGGTCCACAAGGCGGCGGCCGACGCCGCCGCAAGCCCGACCGTCCATCGAATGCGCCGCGCGCGCCGTATTGCGCGGCGGTCTGGCGGGAGCATCGTCGTCTCCTGTTCTCCGGCGCCGGCGGCAGGCTGCCGGCTACGGGGCCCGTGCAGGTGCCGACGGCGCCTGTTCAACCGCGGGATTGCATACCCTTCAGCCGGACCGCCGGCAGTTTCTTCAGTCGCTGGTGGACGGGATCCACTTCGATACCGGCGGATTCCAGGGCCGTTACACCGAGGAGCGGCTCGGCGTCCGCGTCGCCGAAGATGATCGTGCCGGCGACGACGTCGCCCATGAACTCGATCAGCCCGAAGGCGATGTCCACCGTTATCGTGCGCCCGTCGGCCAGCTCGTACACCCGCCGTCGTTCCGGCGTGAGTCCAATGGCTTCCAGGCAAGGCCGGGGCACGAGCGAGTCGGTCGCTCCGGTGTCGACCAGGAAGAGCCCCTCCCAGCTCCGATCTCGATCCGTGATGTTGCGAATGGTGGCGGTGACGTGCGTGGCTCCCATTTCCGATGGACTCCGTTCGATTGCCACGCGCGCTCCACGTGGCGGACCGTGCCGTCCCGCCGGGTCGTCGCCTTCGCTCGACTCCCGGCGGGACGCCTCGTCACCATCGCCTACGGCAGCGTGAACGTCACCAGCATGTTGCTGCCGACCGGCGCCTCCATTTCCGGCGCGTAGGTCTGCAGCCGGTTGCCGACGCCGCCCACCGGCACCGTCAGGTACTGCTTGCCGTCGACCGCGTAGCTCACCGGGTAGCCGCTGATCTGGCTGCCCATGATCGTCTCCCAGAGTACGTCGCCGGTCTCCGCGTCGAAGGCCCGGAAGCGCCGGTTCGAATCGCCGAAGAAGACCACGTTGCCCGCGGTCGCGAGGGTGGTACCGGCGTTCGGCGCCCGCTGGCTGAAACGCCAGACCTCCCGCCCCGTCGAGATGTCGATGGCCCGCACCTCGGTCAGGTCGCCGTCCGGCCCGATGTCCGGATCGGGAATCGTGAACCGCGGGCTGGCGCCCGAGATCGTGCGGGAGTTCGTCGTCTGGTTCAGGCAGGAACGGTTGATCGGAACGTAGAGCATCCCCGTCACCGGGCTGTACGACCACGACCACCAGCCCTTCACGTTGTGGCCGCAGATGATGAACTGGTCGCCCTCCTCGCGCGCCACCAGGTCCATGTTGATGTAGGTGGTGCCGGTCTCCACGTCGACGTCGGAGATCACGAACCGCTCGGTGCTGTCGAACGGGAACGGGTCGGCCCAGAGGAACTCCCCGGTCTCGCGGTCGTTGACGAACAGCCCGCCCGGCTCGCCGAGCACGACCACGACCTTGCGCTCCTCCGCCGTACCGGCCAGCTTCGGGTTGATCCAGCGCACCGCCTCCGGATCCGGATTGACCACCGTGTCGATGAGCGTGCGCTCCTGCACGAAGTCCTGATCCCAGTCGTCGCACGGCAGGTACTGGTAGTACCAGTCGATGGCGCCGGTCTCGGCGTTCATCGCGATCGTCGAGTTGGAGTAGAGCTCGCACGGCGAGCGGTCGCCCACGTCCCAGGTCCCGCGGCGGACCAGCCGGGGATAGGGCAGCGGCACCGCGACGCCCCAGAAGATGCGGTTCAGCTCGGGATCGAAACTGCCGGGCACGCCCCACGGAGAGACGTGGACGCGGTTGGCGGTGGGCAACGCGCCCCAGGTCTCGCCGCCGGGATCGTCAGCCCCGGCCGCGGTGTAGGTGCGCCAGCGCTCGTTGCCGCCGTCCGCATCGTGGGCCGCGACGTAGCAGCGCGCCTCCAGGCTCGACGGGCTGCACGTGCGCCCGCTGACCACGTTCCCGTTGACGATCACGGCGCCTGACGAGTGGCTGATCCCCTGGCGGTAGTCCGCCGTGCGGGACTCCCAGGCGGGCTCGCCGGTGCGCGCGTCGATGGCGACGATGTGCGCGTCGGCGGTCAGGTGGTAGAGGTGCTCGCCGTACAGGGCGAGGTGCCGCGTGCGGTTGCCGAACTGCCCGTACTGGCGGATGTCGTCCGGCTGCTCCCGCTGGTAGTCCCAGATCAGGTCGCCGGTGGTGGCGTCGATCGCCTGCAGGTGGTCGTAGCCGGGCTGGGCGATGTACATCACGCCGTCGTAGACCAGCGGCCGGATCTGCACCGCTCCCTCTTCCATGGCGCGCATCCAGGCGAGCTGGAGCTGCCCGACGTTGTCGCGGTCGATCTGATCGAGCGGGCTGAAGGCCTGGAAGTCGTAGGTGCGGTACGCCATCAGCCAGTCTTCGGGATCCGGGTCGCGGAGCATCTCGTCCGTGATCGGCACGAACTCCTGCTCCTGCCCGGCCGCGGCCAGCTCGATCTCGACGCCGGGTCCGGCGGGGCCGCCACCGGCAAGCCACAACAGCACGACGACGATGCCGACACACGTCGGCGCCAGTGTCTTCAGCATGGCGTTCGCTCCTTCTTCGATGCGCGTTGATCGCACGCGTCGACCGAGGGTTCGCTGCACGTGCTGCCATGATGCCGTACTCGGACCCGTTGCGCATCACCGTATTCGCGCCGCCGCGCACGACCGGAATCGCGACGGGGGAAGCGGGTCTCGAACTTCGTTGCACGCGGGGCGTGTATCCAGGGACTCCGTCGTGCGCAGCCGAAGCGAGTCGTGGTGGGGTGGGGAGCTACTGGTCCGTTGGAGGATCGGTCAGGATCTCGCCGAGCAACCGGTCGACCGCGGCGCGGATCCCGGCCGGCGTGTCCTCGTCGAGCGCCGGGGCGAGGCGGAAGCGGAGTGCGTAGCCGGCGCTGGCCGTCTGCAGATCGCTGACACGATCGGCGAGGTCCTGTACCTGGGCAGGATCAATCTCGAAGTGCGCTCCCGGCGCCACCGGCGGGTCGACGGGTTGAACCGGGTCGGGTCTGACGGTCGCAGGCCGCTCCACCCGCAGGTTGCCGGCCTGATCGTACCCGCAGTGCACGACCGCGCTGCCTTCGGCCAGCGTCAGCCAGCGGCTTTGCACGCCGGCCTCGATGCCATCCCGGACGAGGCGCCACGGCAGGGTCCGGCCGCGTCGTTGAGAGAGGGCCTGCGACAGCGAGATCCCGTTCGCCCGGCCATCGATCCAGGCGCCGGGCAGCGCCTCGGCCGTCAGTTCCTGCGGCGCGACACCATCCGGCGGCGGGTGCAGGACGGCGTTACCGTCGAGCGCGCCGTAGGGCAGCGGCTCCTTCCAGACCGACGCGGGACCGTTCGTCAACCAGAGCAGACCCTGCTCGACCGCTCGCCGCACGGCCGCGTGCACCGCGTCTTCTCCGCAGGCGGGGATCGCCAGGTGCTCCTCGTACTCTCGAGCCGGCACGCTGACCGTACGACCGCCCGTGAAATAGTCGACGACGTTTCTGACCGGCGCCTCGGGCGATTCCGTCGTCCCGGTCCAGAGCGACGGCAACGCGTCCGGAGCCAGCAGACGCTCGTCCAGGCGGGTCAGTGTCGCCTTCGCCGGCAGGACGACCTCCAACTGCGAATCCGCGCGTGCCTCCTCGTCCACCGGTTCGCGCCACCAGGTCCGTGCGCTGCCGTCGGGTCTGGCCAACCGCGCCACGATAAGGCCCCGCTCCACGCCCTGCATCACCGTATCGAGCACGAGCCGCGGCTGCAGCATCTTCGGGAGCCGCGGTTGGCGGCTGAACGCCCCGGCAAGATCCCGGACGAATCTGGCGGCCTCATCCTCTCGCCACAGATCGAAGGGGCCGCCGGGCAGCAGCGCCTCGGCGTCGACCGCCGTCTCCATGATGCGCGCACGTTCCGTGTCGGCCTTGATCGCGGCGAAGAGCGGCCCCGCGCCGCCGCTCAGCTTGAAGGCGCGGACCTGATTGGCTTCGTCTACGGTGACGACGATCGAGTACGCCTGCCGGATGATGTCGGGCGCCTGCCGCTCGGCGTCCGCCCGCCGCCGCCGCAAGCGCTCGTTCTGGACGGGATCGACCGTGTGCGCGTCGAGTTGCTGCTGCACCTCCTCCCACCCGAGCAGCGCGCGGACGGCGTGGCGCGCTCCTTCCAGGCCGTCGCGCGACAGGGCGGCCGCCACGACCGCGTTGCGGTGCACGCGCGGCCGGTCCGATCCCGTCGTCTCGTCGAAGAAACGTTTCGCCAGCCGGCTCGGTTTCCCGGAGTCGGACGCCGCCGGGGCGCCGAGCACGACGTAGCGGAAGCTGCCGTCGTCGCCGACGTCGCGCGGCGTCTTCGGCAGCACGTGGACCGTGGCGCCGGCCGCGTCGGCCCCGGCCCGCAACGATTTCGCCTGGCCGATGAGCGACTCCAGCCGCTCTTCCACCATTGCGTCGGTCACCCGTTGCCGGCACGCCTCATCGTGCATCTGCCGCAGGTTGGGCCGGTTGCCGAGCCGCCACGACTTCGGCAGTCCCGGCGCACCGCTCTCGTCCGTCGGCCCCGCCTCGTCGTCGTCAAGGAACCAGGAAACTTCCCGCCAGCGGCGGAGCCCCTTGTCCAGCTCGATGGCGTCCGGCGCGGCGCTTCCCGCGAGTCGCCGCAACTCCGGCGTCTGCGCCTTGTGGCCCGGCGGCTGCGAATGGAGGAAGACCGCGACCACCGCCTGCTCCGGCTCGCGGCCCGCGGCGAGCGCCGGCAGTTCGGCCTGGATCTGGCGCGCCTTCTGCAGTTCGGCGTCGAGCAGCGTCGCCCAGTCGGTCTTGCGCCCCTCGGTCTTCTCCGAGGTGGCGACGCCGGCCAACTCTCGCACAGCTTCCGAGATGCCGGCCGCGCCGGGTGCCGCGAGCAACGCCGCCGGCCCGATCAGCGGACTCGTGTCGCCCCACCGTTCGGCTTCGCGCAGCGCCGTGGCCAGGGTCCGCAGTATGCCCCGCGTGCGCTGAAAGCCCTGGAGTTGCGTCCAGCGACTGTAGAAGACGTCGGTCAGGTCGGGATGGAAGGGAAAACTCTCCAGGAACCGCCGTTCCACGTCCGCCTTGTTCCTGGCGGTCGTTTCGTCGAGCGTGGCGATGCGCTGCACTACCGCAATGACGTGGGCGCGCCGCGCTCCCTGGTCCTGGAGACTGTCGTGCTCGAAGAACCGCCGGCGCAGCACTTCCGCCACGTCCTCCTTGCGGACGGGTTGCACGCCCTCTTCGCGCTGCCGTCGGAACACGTCGAACAGGTCCGCCCGCAACCGTTGGCCGATCTCATCCTGCTGCTTCTTCGGATCGGTTGCCAGCAGCGAGGCTACCATCGCCGCGCGGTCCACCTTCGCGACGGCCTGGGCCAGATATTGAAAGAAGTCGACGATCCGGTCGCGCCAGACCGGGTTGGCGCCCGCCTTCTCGCGGGCGTACATCAGTACCTCGTCCACCAGGATCAGCGTCGACAGGCCGCGCCCCTGCGGCCGCTCGAGCAGCGCGACCAGGAGCGGCTCGGCCGGCGGCGTCTCGCGTTCCTCGTTCTCGCCGTTGCCGTGGATGGCTCGCAGCCCGTCCGCGCCGGCGAGCTGGAAAGCGAGCACGCTCCAGGGGTGGCGCAGGGTGCGGGTCTCGCCGTCCGGGCCGCGCACGCCATCGATCCCGCGCTCCACGTCGATCTTGTCGAAGCAGAGCGAAACGGGCAGTGCCCGCGGCAGCGTGCCGCCGGCCCGGAACTCGCTCACCGCCGGCAGATCGGGCAGTGCGCCGGGATCCCGAAACAGGTGGTACAGCGTGATCAGTGTGTGTGTCTTGCCCCCGCCGTAGGTCAGCTCGAGCTGCCGCACCGCCTTGTCGCTCTGTCCGGCGAGCCGCGCGGCTACGTCCTGCACCAGCTCGCGGAGCGGCGGCGTCGGAAAGGTGAGCGCGAAGAACCGCGCCGGGTCCTCGTAGACGGGCCGCCGCCCGAGCGCGAGGGTGACCTCGTGCAGATCGGCTGCGAATTCGGCGAGGCTGAGCTCGCCGGTGCGCAACTCGTCCTTCAGGCGCACGATGTCGCGCCAAGGGCGGGGGACGGGTTTCGAGGCCATGATTCTGGCGCGGATCCTATCGGATCACGGATCTGAACACACAGATTCCGGCCCTGGATACCCATTCGGCATCCGCATACGGCTCGTGCGGTCAGCCGATCTCCACTACACTCCCCCGGTTGCAGCAGGGAACCGGACACCTCGGTGATGCGGCGATCCGTTCGGCTCTTCGGCTCCGGCTGCGCGAAGAGCAGGTCCGGGATCCCGAGACGGTCATCATCGAGGAGTTGGGATTGTGTCGTGGCGGCGTAAGACTCGACATCGCCGTGGTGAACGGTCTGCTGCACGGCTACGAGATCAAGTCGGATCGCGACAGCCTGCGCCGTCTTGGCAAACAGGTCGATGTATATGGGAGGGTTCTGGACCGGGCGACTCTGGTGGTAGGCGATCGGTTCCTGAAGGTCGCTTCCGGGCTTGTCCCGCCGTGGTGGGGGCTGTTGCATGTGCATGCCGAGGGCGAGAAGCTGGAATTCCGAGTAGTGCGTCCCGAGGAGAAGAACCCGCGGAGAGATCCGCGCGCGCTCGTTGAACTGCTGTGGTCCGATCACGCGATGAGGCTTCTGGAGCAACGCGATGCGGCGCGTGGGGTTCGCCGCAAGCCGCGTCGAATAGTATGGGCGCGCGTCTGCGAACACTTCGGCGTCGAAGAAATCGCCGATGCGGTGCGTACCGGACTCAAGGCCAGGGCAGCGCACCAAGCTCCTGCATGACCCACGATACGTGGTGGATCGTGCCGAGGCGCCGCCACGCTTCCAGGGACCCATAGTTTGGTTCCCTATTGGCTGCCGCCTTCATCGATAGGCAACCGGCGCAGTGATCCGCCCCGGAAAAGTACTGCTTGAGGGGACCGTAGACCAACTTGGAGGCGAGCTGCGGGAATTGAAGGCTCGGCGGCACGTTTCTCGTACTCTGTCCCTTTACGAGCAGCCAATGCTGGTCCCGGGCGTACCGGATCGAGGCGGACGCCGCCATGGTTCTCGGGTCGAAACCTTCGACGCCGCTCAGATGCTGGATCGCGCAGTCGCCGAAGCTCGGCAGACGCGCAAGATCAGAGCGACGGCCGTAGAGATTGTCCTTCCAGGCAATCCACTCCGCTCGCTCGACGAGTTCGTGAGAGTGCCGCTCCACGCCTCCCATGCTCCTGGGAAAAGCGCACGCCGAAACCGTAAACGTGCGCCAGCTCGCATGATCGGGCACCTCATCAAGGAACACGTCCGTCAGTGCCTCGACGCCGGCAGGGATCATGTTCTCGACCGCGCCGAGGTCGATGATGAGGTCGATCTCGCTCGCCGCGACGTGATGGGCTTCCAGGAAGGCATCGATCTGGACATCAAGGTTGCCATTTTCGAATTCAGGCCGGGTCAGACGTATAGCCAACCCACGGTCTCGATGGCCGAGAGCAGCCTCCACGTCAACCGTCCGTGCGACGCCCGTAACGGGTGTAAAGTCGATGCCAGCGGCCGCCGCCCGAGCGAACACGGCTGCGGCGGCGGTCGCGCCGTCGGGCTCGATTTCCCGAACATCGAGAAAGCACCGCGGGTATCCCTTCACGTTGTCCGCGAGCCTCCGGAACGCCTTTTCGACGTGCTCTTCGAACGTCTTCTCCTTCCTTTCGACGATCTCCAGCAGCGGTGTGATGCGTGGTCGCAGCACGGGCGAAAGCTGCCCAAGTGCCGCCTTCTCGGCGCGTTTGACCTTCAGAATCGGAACGTAGTGGTTGGGTCCGAACGTCACGGGCAATCCTTCTCGGCAGGACTCCACAATAGCAAAGGGTCGACTTCGGTGGCAAGGCTCTCATGGTAGGACCGCAGGCCGACCCGGGGATCCGAACTTCCCGGAGAGAAACAGACCCCGACGGTCTTGTCGTGCGCGGTCAGCGGCCCGACACGATGTCGCAGATCCTTCAGACCGAGTTGCTCACATAGCTTCAGGAGGATCGCTTCGAGCGTCACGATGCGTCCGGCGAGTGGCGCGTGCGTCTCCTTCACAGGCTTCAAGGCTCGAATCGCTCGTTTGTCCCCTGTGATGATCATGAAATCGAACTCGGCCGCTGCCGCGAACAACTGAGCCTCGCCCGGATCGATGCCTTCGTTGAACGTCAGTGGATCGAGCGCCGCGGACCCGGGCTGTGGGTGCACGGGCATCGCCTCGGCGTGTGCAATGAGCGCGCCACATGTGCGCCGGCCGTAGCGCTTCACGAGACCGCCCTTCCGCAGCATGTAGGGAAGCGCGGGCAGCCTTCCCGTGTCGGACAGGCGTGCTCCGAAGACACCTGCCGCATCGTCGAGCAACCTTGCCACGCCCAGCTTGCAGAAAGCGTCGGTGTCAACGAGCAGGTTCATCGCGTGCCCACGCGCCGTGGGCGCAGAGGAGGAGAGCACGGTCGGTTTCCGATGCGGCTGTGAAGTCGACGTAACGATTCAGGAGCCGGTGCAGTTGCTTTCGCGCACCCGTGCTGCGGTAGAGTGCTTTGACCGCCATCGCGGCCGTCGCGTACTCGCCTGTCCGGTGCGCCCAGGAAAAAATCAAGAGACCTGCGTCCGCACCCTTCGTCCGTTCGATTTCGCTCGCCCGACGCGCCAGGTCCTTGAAGTGGATCGAGCCGGCGCCGTCCAGTTGCGGCGTGTCGACGTCGCCCACCAGAACGTGGGTTGCGTACTGATCCGCGCGGCGCTCGATCTCTCCATCGTCGGCAATCTCCGGCTCTTCATCCACGATCGGCCGGCCGGCCGTACAGTCGCCCTCGGCGATATGCCCTGCCTCGTGGGCGATGACGAAAGCCACGCGTCCCGGTTCATCGTGCCTGTGGCCGAGCAGGATTACGGGCCGGTCGTCAACGATGCAGGCCATGCCCTGGAAGCTGGGCGCTGGAAGCACATCGAGCGGCACGACCGGGATACCGCGTTCCCAGAGGTGTCTTGCAATGGTCTCCAACGACGGCGCGGTACGCGTGCCCACGACTTGGTCGCGCCACGCGAGACCCTCGCGTGGCGGATGGTGAGCGGCAGGCACCGTGTCGCGCAGACTACGGACGACGGCCGCGGCAGTCCGGATGGCGGCGTGCATCGCGGGAGCCAACCGGGTGCGGTCCGTGTCACGAACCCGCCTGAGCTGCGCGCCCGGATATCGCGGCGGTTCCAACGCCAACCTCGGATCGGCCACCGCCGACATCGACACACCGAGGAAACGAGCAACCCGGATCTCGACGTCCTGCATGAGGCGGGGATCGTCGGCGCAGCGTTCGTCCCACCAGTCAGGAAGGATGACGCGCCGCACGAAGTCCCTCCGGAAACCGGCCTTGGAGAGCCGGCGCAGCAGGGTCTTGAACGACTGGCCGGCGTGGGGGTTACTGGTCGTGCTCTCCTCCCGTCCCGAAACAAAGGTTCTGCACTCGAAGCGCCGTCTTCGACAATGCTATCAGCCATCACGCCCGAGCCTTGGCGTCCAGTGTCGGACCTGACGGTACGGAAGCGCGGAGGCGGTTCCACGGCTTGAATCGGACGGCGCGTGGTTTCCCGTCTGCGCGCGGCGTGTCAGGAGACTGCGTAGCCGAGCGTCCTGGCGATGTTCTTGAGCAAGCTGAGAAGAGCCGGGTCGCCGAGCGCACGATGAAAGCCCGGATGTTCCGGAACGACGCCGGCCGTCTCGGCGCGATCCGTCAGGACTATCGCCGGTCGGTTGGCGTGCATCGATGACGGATAACGGAGCCCGACGGTTGCGGGGTAGGCATCGTAGAATCCACGCGCCCAGTTCCGGGACACGGATCGAGGGTCGGTCATCAGGGCCATCGACGCGCCCGCGCGGGTGGCGAAGGAACCGGTGAGATCGAGGAGTGGCAATGGGACCGCGGTCTCGAACCCGACGAGCCATGGTTCCTTGTGCCAGCGACTGATGACGCGGGTGTGATGGAAGACTTCCGCGAAGCACGTCGCCGGCTCACCGGCCGCGTAGAGAACCGCCCGGTCCTGGTTAGGTCGCCTGTCGGCCGAGGTGGTGATCGAATCGGGCGGCGGTCGGCCCTGCGTGTCTGAAACGGTCCCACCGCGTGGGATGTAGCCCGCCGCGGAAGTAGATCCGCCAGGCCAGCGAGCCGGCCGGCAGGGTGTGCACGTCCGGGTTCAGCGCGTCGAGTCGGGCGATCTCGGGAGTGCGCGGGACCTTGGGCACCGGCGCATCACAGAGCGCTTGCCATCTCGACGACAGGCGCCGGATCCATGCCGGCCTTCAGCCAGTCGAGCGGACTGAGCGCGTGGCCGTCCGGTGCCTCCAACTCGGGGTCGGGGGTCGTGAACCAACGCAGCACGGAGACGGCATCGAGTGTGTTCGGCACGGCTGCGTTCACGGCCCCGATGTTCGGCACGAGCCCGTCGTGAACGAACTGATGGATCGGGATCTTCCAGCGGCCGTCGACCCGGACGGCGTACAACGTACGCTCCCGGATCATCTGGCGCACCCGAACCGAAGTGATTCCCCCGAGGCGTGCCGCGGCCTGGGCCGGCGTGAGGCCCGTAGCCAGGATCGCACCGAAGGCGGCGACGTACGTTGCCACGGGATCATCGCGGTCGGGGTGTTCCTCGACGTCAGCGCCGGCCCGTCGCAGCAAGGCGATCTCCGGCGGCGTCAACTCGTGGAGCGACGGCCCGTACAGCGTGCGGTGCATGCTGTCGATTGCCTGCTGAAGTGCTGCGTTCAGAGCCCTTGGCGGCCGGGCCGAAAGGCCGTGCGTCTGGAAATAGCGATCGTCCGCCGGGTGCGCGTGTCGCTGCGGCATCTCGATATCGGTTTTCGTTTGCTTTTGTCAAAAGCAGAGAGAATCGTATCATTCTCGATCGATTGGTATCGAACATGCGGAGCCGGCGCGCCGTGAACGAGACCGGCCCACGAGTCGAGCCGATGCCGTTACAGGTTCCCGTTCGCGGCGGTTGCGTCAAGCCAGCGGGAGTCGGGGCATGGCCGGGGCGCCGTCGCGGGGACGCAGGTGGTTCTGGATGGATTCGAGTGTCGAGCGTTCCTCGGAACCGGGGTCGGCCAGCTCGATCAGCGCCTGGACCACCCGGGCGAACAGCTCGTGGCGCCACAGACCGCGTTCCTCCAGATAGGCGTCCACCCGGCTCTGCTCTCCGGTCTTCCAGCGGTGCATCAGCGCGTGGACGCAGTCGACGAGCGGCGGCGCGGCGCCCTCGGGCGATGGCTCGCCCAGACCGCGGACGCGGCGACGATTCCACGGTTTCAATCGAACCGCGCCCGATCCGGTTTCGCCGTCGTCCGCACTCTCGGGCTCGTCTTCCTCGGGAGACGCTTCACGACCGCCACGGGCGAGCAGATCGAGACTGCCGGCGAGCTCCGAATCGGACAGGTTGCACGACAGCGCGTACAGGATGCAGGCGCCGGCCGGGGCTGGGTCGAGGCCGAAGTCGGTCCGATGCAGCAGGTAGTAGGTGGTCGCATCGTCCAGCTCGCCGGCCGCCGCGTCGTCGCCCGCGAGGAGCTGGCTGACCACGAAGCCCACCACCATCCGCCGCACTCGCCGCAGGAACTCGGCCACGGTCAGGAACCTGCCTTGCTCGTCGCTCCGTTTGACCACCGGATAGCGGCTGAACGCTTCGAGCGCGGGCCCGGTCGCGGCCCACACGAAATCGGGACCGCGGATGACGGCATCCCAGAAGTCGCGCAGCCGCGTGGTGATCTTCGCGCGCATGTCCGCCAGCACGGGTCCGTGCCAGCCGTGGCGGGTGTCGGCGGGACGCTTGCGGCAGACCAGCCAGATGGAGGAGGCGAGCGCCGCCGAAGACCGGGATCGTTGTCGGGGTTGTCTCTCGGTCTGGATGGGCCACGACGCGTCCACGACGAAGCCGGCGCGGATGAGGGCCGAGACGAGCGTTTCCCAGGCTTCCGGCTGCTTGTTGGCGAAGACGAGCACGAGCCGCCCGTCGTCCCGTAGCGACGCGTGGAAGCGGGAGAACGCCAGCGCCATCCCGTCCTCGTAGTTCTGCCGGGATGCCTGCCGGTCGCCCCGGAAACGGCTGGCGTCATCGATGAGCTCTCCGTCGCCTGCGTCGGCGTCCCATTTCGGCCCGAGGGCCCCGGCGAAGACCGCGTCGGTCTCCGGTGAAAGGCCGTGCAGGACCCGGCGCAGCCAGACGTGGAAGAAGTCCATCAGATCGGAATAGGGAATGGCGTCGTAGTAGGGCGGGTCCGTGCAGACGAGGTCGAACTGTTCCGACGACGGCACGCTCGCCGCCGATCGCTGCACGACGCGCGGGGCGGGCGCGTCCGCCACGGCCGCCTGGGTATGCTCGACGACACGGGCGATCCATTCGACGGCCTGTATGAAGCCGCCGGTCGTGTCTGACAGGGGACAGGACTCGGCGAAGTCCCATACCATCGGCAATGCGAAACGGGCGAACGTACTCCGGATCTTGTCGTGGTCGTTCGTCCACGTCGCCAATGCGCTGCCGCGGTCGGCGAGACGGCTGACCGATGGCGCCAGGCAAGCCGTCAGGGCTTCACGCCACTCCCGCGGATAACCGTCCATTTCGTCCGCGCACCGCCGGATTCCCTGAACGAAGGCGCCCAGCACCAGCAGTTGTCGATCAGTGAAGAGCGTGCGCCAACGGTGGAAACCGTAGCCATCCACCGAGAATGCACGTGATGCTCCCGACCCGGCTTTGGGCGTCGGATCGTCTGGCAGGCCGAACGGTACGTCCGCGTACAAGACATCGAGCTCGTCTTGTCCGACCTCGGCGACCTCGATTTCGTGCGCGGTCGGCAGGCGGTACTCCTTGCCCCGCTGGCCGTCGACGACCACGGCCGTCATGCGGACACCGAGGCGTCCGGTCCTCCCGGCCGCGCGCAGATCCTGCATCGTCGCGATCGTCCCGCAACCAGGACAGGTCGCGCCGCTCCGGCTCATCGTGCCCCCGCCGAGTCGCTTGTCGTGCTCTCGCCTTCGTGCCGCGTTTCCCGGCCCCTCGGGTACGTTCTGGTCGATGACGAACCCGACGCCCGAGCCGTCGTCGCGCGGCATCATCTTCAGCAGCACGCGCTTCGCTCCCTTCTTGCATAGCCAGCGCGTCTTCAGCAGCGGAATCTCCGCCCGACAGCCGGCGCAGCGGACGGTCCGCGCCCAGAGATAGGCAACCACGGGCTTGGCGACCCAGCGCGGATTAGCGTCGTGCTCCAGGTAGAGCGAGTCGAACTCTTTGTTCAGCGCAGCGGTCGACACTCGTCCTTCCGCATCCGGCTCGAGCAGTTGCGGTGCCCGACGTCGGTAGCGCTTCGTTGCTGACCGGGCTGCCCGGCGCCGCTTGGGAGCCGCCGGTTCGAATTCTGCGTACGTGGGGTAGCGCGCGGCCAGTTCGCGCCGCACGCCGTCGAGCACCCGCGTGCCCCACGCCCGCAGATGCCACGCCAGATCCGCCGACTCCGCCGGCGATGGCGCTTCCAGCAGTCCGCCGAGGCTCTCGGTCGCCGGCTCCTCGTCCAGGTGGCCCAGCTTCGCCAGCTCCCGCCGTACGTCCTGTACCCTCACCACGCCCCGCGCCTGCAGAAACGCCGTGGCGAAGGCGCGGTCGCCCACGGCGAATGCCGGCAGCGGCCGTGTCTGTCCCGCCAGCAGCCGCGGGTAGTGCAGCGTGCAGCGCAGGACGAACCACGCCACTGGATTGAGGTCCGCCGCGACCACCTCGCAGCCGAGCCGCATCGCTTCGAGGGGGATTGCCCCGCCTCCCGCGAATGGATCCAGCACTCGGGGCGAACGTCCGCCGAAGGCCTCCCGGATCTCGCGCCGGAACGCCTCGATCTCGGAGGAGTCCTCACGCCCCCAGTGCAGAATCCCGCCCTGTGTTTCCTGCTTCACGTCGGCCCGCGCTTCCGGCGGGAGGCGCCCCGCTATTCGGTCGAGCAGCGCCCGCCGCGCCTGCGGGTTGCCCGGATCGCGCAGCAGCGTCGCCAGCAGCACGGCCCGGCTGGCCGCCAGCGGCCGGCGCGCCGGCCAGATGTGCAGCGTGGAGATGTGTCCGTGGCGGACGTTCTTCTCGTGTACCGAATCGATCGATGTCTGCCTGAGCGGGAAGATGGTTTCGATGAGCCTGGTGTCGGGCATTGATAGAGTCGCTGCGTCTGGAGATACGCTTTTGCCGCTACCCTACATGAGTGCAGGCTGACGTGATTCCGGATCGAAGGAGGCAGATTCAAGTTGCAGGTCATCCCGACTCAGGTTGCCAGAAATCGTCTATGTACCGGCAAGTTACCTTGACCATGTCGGTTCTCTCTATGTCGAAAAGGGCGGCGGAACCATGCAGGCTGTGCAGACGTTGCCACTCCTGCCCACTCAACTCCTTCTCGGTTGCTGTTGCGTATTTCCACGCGGATTTCATCGAATCCTTGGACATGTCCCCGCTCCATTCGTCGAGCCTTAAGAACTTCAGGGCATCATTCATGTCGAGATGTCCTGTTCTTGCCTGCCCGTACGTTCCAGGGGCGACGACTCGCATGACGCAAAGGCCGGAAATGAGGGGAGGCAGGCGGAAACACCTCCTGTTGGTCGCGGCGCATACAAGCGCGACGGTGCCTGCAACGCGTTCGAGGGTTCGAAGGGGCAGGTCGTACGTTTCCGCCAGGCCCCACAATTGGTTGGTGACGAGTTCGAGCAGTCTCGGCTCATCGATCCGCACAGCCATCTTCTTGAACAGATGGTTCAGGTACTCGAGACGGTGTCTTTGCCGTCGTTCGTCGGGCACAGGCAATGTGACGCGCAAATGATGGAACTTCTCAAGGTACAGGGCCCCGGAGTCAACGCCGTACTCCTTCTCGACCATCCGAGCTAATTGGGGCAGGTGAGCGACAAGTACGAAGATGACCTCGTCGACGGAGAACAGGTGCTTGATTCGCTCCAACAGGTTCAACGCGAACGTCGGCTTGCAGCGATCCAGCTCGTCAACGATGAAGACGAACTTCTGCTTTGCCTTGTCTGGCGGTACGGTTTCTTCCGTCCCGGATGTCGTGCTCTGGGCGAGCTTCCTCGCCAGTTCGGACAGGCGCTCGCGGAACTCGCTGACCGCCTTCGTGTTCTCATCAGCCTTCACGATGCGCTTCTCGAGCTGCGAGCTGTTCACTGATTCGATGGACTCCACCAGCTTAGACACCGCAGAGGAAGGTAGCGCGCCTTGCGTGACGAGACTCACAACGATCCTTGTGGCGATGGACGGCAGCGCCTTAGTGACGCGGGCCGCGGACTCAAGGAATGATGCCTTGAGCTTCTCGATTCCCTCGAGCTTCTCGTCCTTCGAACACGCGTGGATCGCGCCCGCGAGCGCGACGAATGCGTCGTCCTGGTAGTCGTTGGCGAAGGCGTCGAACTGCACGACGGCGTGGCCTCGTTGCCGAAGCAGACCGGCCCACTGTTGAGTGAATGTGGTCTTGCCGCTTCCCCACGCCCCGTCGAGCACGATGACCGGGGCTGAGTCGAGTGCTTCGACTATGTCGGCGAACCGTTGTCCGAAGGCTTTATATCCGAAGAGATCGGTCTTCTCGAATCCCTCGTCGGGACCGATGGCGAGTGAAGGTGGTGCGAGTCTCATTCGTGGGTCTCCGCTCGCGCGGCCGGTGGTTCGACAGGCGCGACGTATGCATTGAGTTGTTCCAGTACCGTCCTGGCTAGCGCTTCGTCGCCCGCCATGCTGGCGAACTCGGCGGCTGTAGCGAGTTGTATCATTCCGGCCGAACGCAAGACCTGCATGACCTCGAGGAGCTTGTAGTTCGACTTCAGTCCGTCCGCCGTCAGTCGGGCGCCGATTTGCTGAAACCCCCCGTGCGTGTAGCTGCACAGGTGCTTCCAAAAGCTACCGGCCATGTACGACGATCCATCTCGCTTGAACGTGTTGTCCAATCCGTCAAGGATTGCACCTTTGACAGGAAACTTGTCTCGGCCGGCGTCATCGACTTGGCTGTCTGTGGCGGCGTACCGCAGCCATAAGCCTCGCCAGAAGGTCTCGTGCAGCGGCCGTTGGAGCGCCAGCGCCGAACCGAAGCACTTGTCCTGCGTGAGCACGACGATTGACTGGCCGTGTTCGAGAACCAGGTGGAGGCAGCCGGCAGCGAGCTGGATCCTCTTGCTGTCCCCGAGGCCGGGTATCGTGAAGTGAGCGAAATTGCCGGCGATATAAATCAGAGCACGTTCGGCTTCCTGAAGAGCCGGGCCAAGCAGAGCGTCGAAAGCCGGGTCTTGCTCGTCGACGTCGGCGAGCAGGGCCTGGGTTCGTTCGGACGCAGCGATTGCTGCGCTGGTGCGGACGGCTCGACGGCGGGCCGTTGCAGCGGCCTTGTGCATGGCTTCGTGGACACTGCGCAGGCTCGGATTGCTAGGTACGAGGCCGGGTGACGATTCCGGGTTGCTCATTGGTGCTTTCCTTCTGCGACGAGGATCGGTGCGGCACCCGAATTGTCGTACAGGAGCCATTCGTCGACGAGGTCGCGATATAGCGTCTCGAAGTTGTGCCAGCCGGCATGAAACCGGCGGTGGACGGTCGCTTCGGGCACGGCGTGCCCGCCCTCGGCTACACGCTGTCTGACACGAGCCACTGCCAGTTCCGGCGACGGCAGCCGGAGAAAGACGAGCGTAACGTGGTAACCGCACCGGCGCCATTCGGCGAGGGAACGGGCCAGGACGCGGCCGCTGAGCGTCGTTTCGAAGGCGAAGCTGTGCTCCCGCTTTGCGTTGTCGTTGAGCGCCTTCAGCATCACCTTGCTCGCTTGCATCGCAGCCAGATCCGGATCGAATTGACTCAATCCGGCGGCAAGTTGATCCGCGTTGACGAACCGAGGGCAGTTCTCGTTCTGCAGGTAGTTCATCGCGAACGTCGACTTGCCGGCGCCGTTCGGCCCGGCGATGACGATTACGCGCTTGCCCGTACTCATGGCTCCGTGTCCGTCGGCGTATCCGGTTCTGTGAGTTCCATCACCTTCAGCAGCGCCGTGGCGGTGATGGTGAACATCGACGATGCGCGGTGCTTCGCGAACAGCTTGTGGAACGGATTCTGCACGCGGACCAGCGTGGGCGCGGGCGTCGCGCAGTCGAGGACGACGTACAGCCAGTATCGATCGCCGAGGTGGAATGCCTGCTTCCACTCGTTCAGCTCCATCTGGACGGCGGTGCGGCCGGCGCGGCCCTTGACCTCGATGCACCGCGGTTCGCCGCCGGGCGGGTGCGCCAGCAGGTCGAAGCCGGGCCAGTCGGGGAGACCGGCCGCGCGGGCGAGCGCCGGTCGCGAGACGTCCTGCACGCGCGCGCCGCGGTCGTGCTCCCAGCCGGTGGCGATGCGGACGGCGATGTCTTCGGCGCGTTCCTCGACACGCGTGTCGTCGTCCCGGCCGGCAGGCACGACGAGGGCGTGGGCGAGGAAGCGAATCCCGCCTCCCGCGATGCGGTCCGGCGCGCGACCGACCTGCTCCAGGGCGCGCTGCCGCTCGGCCCTTGTCTCTCGTTGTGCCCGTTTGACCGCTTCGAGTTCCTCCCTGGCGTCATCGCTCCCGTGCCCGCCGCTGAGCGCCGTTCGGCGGGCGGCGAGCTCGGCGGCCCGGCATTCGAAGTTCGCGGCGACGCGGCGGCGGCGGTCGGGTAGTTCGGCGTGCCGTACGGCGCGTTGCTCCTCGACGATGCGCTCGAGCAGGTTCCCCGCATGTGCGGTGGCCTCGGCGCGCAGGCGGAGCGCGCGTCCCGCGAGCGGGACGGCGCCCGGAGCGACGCCGGGCGCGGGGCGCAGCAACAGCAACGCCTCGACGGAGCATTCGGCGGGCGCTCCGCGTTCCCCCTGGCGCAACGCCAGCAGGCGGCGTTCCCGGGGAGCCGGTGCGTCCGCCGCATCGGCGTGTCGGGGCGAACGGCTGGGCGATCCGGCATCCGTCTCTTCCGGTTTCTCGGTGACGGAGATTTCCGCCAGATGCACGAGGTACGGCGCCTCGGCGCGCGGGTCGGTGAAGATGGCGCCGCGCAGCGCGTCGCCGCCGCATGCGTGCAGCACGCGATCCCGCAGGGCGTCGAAGACCGGTTCGCCGGGGTGCAGCCAGATGCAGGGAGCGTTGGTCCTGGGCCGGCGCACGCGGAGGTGGTCGCGCGCGGCCGGCGGATGACCGTCGAGAGCCGGAAGCAACGGATCGAGTGCGGTGGGCCGTGCCGGGGACAACGCGAAGTCGTCGTCGAGATCGCCACGGATCGTCAGTCCGAGCAGTCGTGCGGCCGTTTCCAGGAACCGGCGCACGTAGGCCGGAAGCAGTTGCAGGTACCGCTCGCGATCGAGGTCGCCGCGCAGCGCGTCGAGACGCTCCGCCACCTCTCCCGGCCGGCCGTAGATCCGCGCGTCGGCGGCTTCGATGCGGCCGACCTGCCCGGTGGTCAGCGCAGTGTCCAACCGGTCGCGGACCCGCCGTTCGCCGTCGTCGGTCAGCGTCTCGAGCAGGTAGTCGCCGAGCGACCGGTTGCCGACGAGCCGGCCGATGACGTCGAAGACCTTGTCGGAACGCAACTCCTGGCGGATCGCCTCCAGCTTGTCGAGCAGCACGTGCAGCACGCGGCCCTCGCGAGTGCTGGTGGCGACGAGGTTGACGATCACCACGTCGCGCCGCTGGCCGTAGCGGTGGATACGCCCCAGGCGCTGTTCCAGGCGCGCGGGATTCCAGGGAATGTCGTAGTTGACCATCAGCCGGCAGAACTGCAGGTTGATGCCTTCCCCGGCCGCGTCCGTGGCGACGAGGAAACGGGCGCCGTCGGGCTGGCGGAACCGCTCGACCGCCGCTTCGCGTTCCGGCCACGCCATGCCGCCGTGAATCGAGACGATCCGTCCCGCGTGCCCGAGGCCCTCCAGACGCCGGATCAGGTGCTCGACCGTGTCGCGGTGCTCGCTGAAGACCAGCCACTTGTCGCCGGCGTAGCGCCGGTCGTCGAGCACTGCGCGAAGCCGTTCGAACTTCGACTCGGCCCCCGCCTCGATCAGGCGGCTCGCCCGCGCCACCAGCCCGTCGATGGTGGCGATCTCCTCGCGCAACTCGTCGATCGTCACGGCTACCACCGCTCCGAGGACCGCCTCCTCGTACGCCGCCGTGCGCGCAACGGCGGTGTCGTCGTAGCCGGCGTCGGCGTCGGCCAGCGCATCGAGGATATCGTTGTCGTCGGCGTCGCCGGGCGGGAGTTGTGCGGAGCGGAGATCCGCTGCGGCGATGCGTCCGGCAGCCAGATCCTCGACCGTGCGCCGGAGCCTCCCGACTCGCCGTTCCAGCGACCGGCGAAGCGCCCACGTGGAGCTGGCGAGGCGCCGCTGGAACACGCTCAGGGCAAGGCGGGCCGCCGGCCGGTTGTCCAGCGCGCGACCGTACGAGCGGCGCAGCCAGGCCGTGGTGAGGTCGTACAGCGCCTGCTCGCCGTCGGGGCCCGGCGTCAGGTCGTAGCCGAACGTGGCGCAGGTGCGCTGCGGGAAGAGCGGTCGGCCGGCCAGGTCGACCATCTCCTCCTTGGTCCGGCGGATGAAGTGGCGGGCGCGCGCCGCAGCCGGGAAGCGGCGGAACGCCTCTTCGGCGCCGAGGGCGTGCGGGTCGAGCAGGCGCCACAACTGGTGGTAGGGCGAGGCCTTGCCCATGTGCGGCGTGGCGCTCAGCAGCAGGAGATGGCGCGCGCTCCAGCCCAGGCCGGCGAAACGACTTTCGGGAGCGGCGCAGCCGGCCAGCGCCTCGGCGAGCTGGTAGCGGCGGGACTTGCGGGTGCGCCGGCGTTCCCTCGAGGCGGACAGCTTGTGCGCCTCGTCGAAGACCGCCAGATCGTAGGGGGCCACCGTGGTACTCCGCAGCCGCTCGAACACGGTGTCGCCGGCCAGCGTGTCGAGCGACACGATGACCAGATCGCCATCCGGTTCCGAGAACGGATTGCCGGCACGCGTCGCGCTGCCGGTGACGATCCGGAATCGGAGCCCGAACAGCGTCCGCAACTCCCGCTCCCAGTTGCCGACCAGACCGGCGGGCGGTACGACGATCACCCGCTTGATCCGCCCTCGCGACAGCATCTCGCGCACGGCGAGCCCCGTCATGATCGTCTTGCCGGCCCCCGCGTCGTCGGCCAGCAGGAAGCGGAGCGGATCCTGACGGAGCATTCGCTCGTAGACCGCGATGCGTTGGTGCGGCAGCGGATCGATCCGCGCGGTTTCGCTGGCGAACGCCGGGTTGCACTGATGGCCGTAGTCCAGATGCAGCGCTTCGGCGACGGCCCGGACGGCATCGGCGCCGCCGGCGAAGTCGAGCGGTGGGGGCACGCGCGGCGTCCCGGGCCCGGCCCCGACGTCCGGCTCGATCCCGTGCGCCGCCCGCGCGGCGGACTCTTCTTCCAATGCGCGGAGCTGCGCCGCCGCCAGTGGATGCGGGCGCGACTGGCCGTTTTCCCACCGGTGCACCGTGAGCGGCGTGACGCCGAGCCTGCCGGCGAACTGCTGTTGGGTCAGGTGCATGGATCGCCGGAGACGTCGCACGGTCCGGGCTGTGTCCATAACGGGTGCGGAGTACACGACTTCCTGCGCGTACGGATTGTACAGGACATGGGTATGCCTGGGTATCCGCAAGTAGACTATCATGTGATAGTTCATGAGTCGCGCCTCTCGACAGGCGGGCGCAACAGGGGATCCGGTGGGGAAGCGTCGGGTCGCCGCGCGGATGTTGCGCGGACCACGGGGGTCGGCTATCGTGACGAGAACGACGATCTCCGTCGTGAACGGGCAAGGGGACGTGGTCGGGCGCGTCCCGGGAGGTTTGAGATGAGAGTTCGGTTTCTCGTAACGGTGGTGGCGGCGACGGTGCTCGTGCCGCTGCTGGCGGCGCCTGCCGCCGCCCAGGACGCGCCCCGGACGCCGTGGGGCGCGCCGGATCTGCAGGGTGTCTGGGACTTCCGCACGATCACGCCGCTGCAGCGGCCGGAAGAGCTCGGCGATCAGGAGTTCCTGACCGAGGAAGAGGCGGCGAACCGCGAGCAGGCCGCCGTGAACCGCGACATCGAGCTCTGGGAGGCGGCTCCCCGTCGCACCGAGGCGGGCGGCAGCGTCGGCGCCTACAACAACTTCTGGATGGATCGGGGCACCAACGTCATCGAGACGCGGCGCACGTCGCTGATCATCGATCCGCCGAACGGGCGCATGCCGCCGCTGTCGGAAGACGGGCAGCGCCGCGCGGACGAGCGTCAGGCGCGCCGGGCGGCGAGCCCGGCCGATTCCTGGCTCGACCGCAGCTCGTTCGATCGGTGCATCCTGGGCTTCAACCAGGGGCCGCCGATGACGCCGGGCGGCTACAACCAGAACATGCAGCTCTTCCAGACGGAGGACCACGTGGTGGTGCTCAACGAGATGGTGCACGACTCCCGCATCATTCCGATCGACGGACGGGCGCGGCCCGGCATCGATTCCTGGACGGGAGAGTCGCGCGGCCACTGGGAGGGCGACACGCTGGTGGTCGAGACCATCGACTTCAGCGACAAGCACAGTTGGCGGGGCACGACGCCGGACCGTCACCTGATCGAGCGCTTCACCCGCGTGGACGCGGACACGCTGGTCTACGAGTTCACGGTCACCGATCCGGGGACGTGGACCGCGCCGTGGACGGCGCAGGTGCCGATGCGGCTGAACGAGCTGCCGCTGTTCGAGTACGCCTGCCACGAGGGGAACTACTCGCTGGAGGGCATCCTCTCGGGGGCGCGCGCGGACGAGCGCAAGGCGGCGCAGGAGGCGTCCAGGTAGGGACCGCCGGCGTTCGAGGTCCGGCCCGGGTTCGAACGCGGTCCGAATCGGCCGGCAGCATGGGCGGTGACCCCGGCGTGCTGTCGGTCGTCGCTCGTCCGGACTCGTCCGTCGCGCGTCGGCGCCCGGCCCGGGCCACGATACGCGGCGAACCGTCGAGAGACCGGACGAACGATCGATAGGAGTGGTGCGGAAGGGGGGATTTGAACCCCCACGGGCCTAAGGCCCACAAGCTCCTGAGGCTTGCGCGTCTGCCAGTTCCGCCACTTCCGCGGGAGGGGCGCGAGCGCAACGACTAGTATAGCACCCGCCTCCTGTGCGCTCCGGCCCGCGAGGGTCCGCGAGCCCGTGCACGGACTCCCGCCGGTTCCGTGCGCGCGCGCCCGACCCGGCTTCCGAGCCCGCGGTTCACGCTTCTTCCCGCGGGGGAGACCGCCGCGCGATCCGCATGTTTCGCCGCCGTTGCGCGCCACGATCCGGTCCTTGGACGCATGCAGCCGTATACTCGCCATGATCGCCGGCCGCAGCCGGCAAGGAGTGCGAAGGTGGCAATCGCAAGAGGCGTCCGGTTCATCCTGTTGTTCATGATCGCGGCGGTCATCGTGTCGATGACCGGCGTGGCGGTCAGCTACTTCCTGCTCACCCGCGGGCCGGCGGTGCAGTCCGACTCCGTCCTCTGGCTGAGGATCCCGGCGAACCTGGGCGAGCAGGCGCCGGACGACGTGTTCGGCCTGTTCGACCAGCGCGACACCGTCGGCTCGGTCGTCACCGCGCTGCGCAAGGCGAAGGTCGACGACAGGGTGTCGGCGGTGGTCGTCGTCCCGCCGTTCGCGCCGGTGCTCTGGGGAACGGTGCAGGAAATCCGCGACGCCGTCATCGACTTCAGGGAGTCGGGCAAGCCCATCGTCGCCCATCTCGAGTTCGGCATGGGTCAGGCCTACTACCTGGCGACGGCATGCGACCGGATCTTCATGAGCCCGACCAGTCCCCTGATGCTCGTCGGCGTGGCGTCCTACGAGCTGTTCTTCCGCGGCACGCTCGAGAAGGTCGGCATAGAGGCGGACATGCTGGCCGCCGGAGACTACAAGACGGCCATCAACACCTATACCGAATCGGCGTTCACGCCGGAGCACCGCGAGGCGTCCGAGGCGCTCAGCCGGGACTTCTACGAGCAGCTCATCGACGGTATCGCCGAAGGACGGGACATGACGCGGGGGCGGGTTCGCGAGATCATCGATCAGGGGCCTTTCGTGGCCGCCGACGCGGTGAGTCTGGGGCTGGTCGACGACCTGGCGTACGAGGACGAGCTGCTCGACCGACTGGCGTCGGACGACGAGCCCGTCCAGCTCGACTTCGCGACCTACCGGCGCGTCGAGCCGGAGAGCCTCGGCCTCGATACCGGTCCGCGGATCGCCGTGGTGTACGCCGAAGGCATGATCAACTTCGGCTCGAGCACGCCCGATTTCCCCGGGTCCACGCAGTTGGTCGGATCGCGCACCATGACCGAGGCGATTCAGGGCGCGCGCGACGATCCGTCAATCGAGGCGATCGTCCTCCGGATAGACAGCCCGGGGGGCGCGGCGACCGCCGCGGACATCATCTGGCGCGAGCTGTGGCTGGCGCGCGAGCAGAAGCCGCTGGTCGCGTCGATGGGGGACGTGGCGGCCTCGGGCGGCTACTACATCGCCGCCCCCGCGCACGCCATCGTGGCGCAACCCGGTACGCTGACCGGCTCGATCGGGGTGTTCGGCGGCAAGTTCGCCGCTGCCGGCGCCTTCGACAAGCTGGGCGTGGGAGTCGACGGGGTCACCTACGGCGCGCAGGCCGACATCTTCTCGCCGGTGGATCGCTTCAGCGACGCCGCCCGCGCCTCGATGCAGGCGCAGGTGGACGACACCTACGAGCGTTTTCTGGAAGTGGTCGCCGAGGGGCGGGCAATGTCGCGCGACGAGGTGCATGCGGTGGCGCAGGGGCGCGTATGGACCGGCCGTCAGGCGCTGGCCCGCGGCCTCGTGGACGAGCTGGGTGGGCTTCGCCGCGCGGTCGTGCTCGCCCAGACGCGGGCAGGCATCGATGCGGAGGCGGAGATCACGCTCGTGCCCTACCCGGGGCCACGTTCCTTCGTGGAGGTGCTGACCGGAGGCGTCGCGGCGCAGGCGGTGGGACGAGAGGGCGCCTGGCCCGGCTCGCCGTACGCGCGCACGGCGTACGCACGGTGGGCGGAGATCGAACTGGCCAACCAGGGCGCGCCGCTGGCGCTGATGCCGGGTGTGGCCGGCAGGTAAGGTGGCGCCAGGAGTCCGTGGTGAATCCCCGCGCCACGGGCTGCTAGGCCTGCCCGAGCGCCTGCTCCAGGACGGCCAGGTCGATGGCGATGTCGAGACGCGCCTTCACGTTGTCCATGTAGGCTGTGAAGAATCGGGACTGGCGCTGCAGCATCAATTCGTTGCGCAACGTGTCGCGGCTCTGCGCCAGGTCGGCCGCCGATGCCTCCTCCCGCTCCACGAGGTGCACGATGGCCGCGGCGTTCCCGGTCTGAACCACGTCGCTCACGGTTCCCGGGAGCATGGCGAAGGCCACCGCCTCGACTGCGGGGCTCGACCCCACCTCGGGAAGGGCTGAACCGCGCGTGACGAGGTCGCTCGACCCGACCGACCACTCGGCTTCCTCGGCGGCTGCGACGAAGTCGTCCGCCCCCTGGAGGGATGCCGCCGCCTCGGCTGCGCGCTCCTGCGCGAGAGCCAGCGATTTCTTCCGGATCACGTCCTCCCGCACCTGGTCACGCACTTCGTCGAGTTCGGGAATGTACGGGTCCTGGATGTCGATCACGGTGACGAACGCCGGACCCGACGGTGTCGGAATCGGTCCCGCCACGGCGCCCGGCTCCATGGCGAAGGCCTGCGCCGAAACTTCCTGTGCGAGACCGAGGCCGAGGATCGGCTCGCCGCGGGCGGCGAAGCCCGATTCCTGCAGCTCGTAGCCCCGCGCGGACGCCGCCCGCTCGAGCGTTTCCGGCGTCGTGGCCTCCGCGGAGATGGCGCGGGCCAGCGCGGTCGCCCGCGATGACGATCGCTCGCGCTTCTGCACGGTCTCGATCGCCCCGCGGACCTCCGCGAACGGCTGCGTGACCTCCTCCTGCTTCTCCGTCACGTGGATCACGTGAAACCCGAAGGGGCTGCGGACGGGATCGGAAACCTCCCCGGCCCCGAGCGCGAACGCCGCGTTCTCGAACTCGGGCACCATCCGGCCGCGCCCGAACAGCCCGAGGTCGCCCCCGGTTCCGGCGTTAGTCTCGTCCTGGGAGTGCTCGCGCGCGAGCGCCGCAAAGTCCGCGCCGTCGCGCGCTTCGGCGGCGAGCTCCGCCGCGCGCGCCGCCACCTCTTCTTCGTTGTCGCCGTCGACGCGCAGCAGGATGTGACTGGCGCGGACCTGCCCGGGCGTCTGGTACTGCGACAGATTGGCGTCGTAGTACTGGCGCACCTCGTCCTCGGTGAGGACGAGGCTGTCGAAGATGGCGGTCTGGTCGACGAGCAGGAACCGCAGCCGCCGCTTCTCGGCGACCTCGTAATTGGCCGATTCCTCGGCGAAGAGCAGCGACACGTCGTCGTCGGTCGCTTCCACGTCCGCCCGGAAGTCGTCGGCGCGAAAGGCGACGACATCCACCCGGACTCTCTCGTTGCGGCGCCGGTGCTCGTCGGCGACCTCGGCGTCCGATACGCGTACCCAGCCGGTGACCGCCGCCTGGAGCCGGTCGACCAGAATCTCGTTGCGGATCTCCTCCTCGAACTGTGCCGGGCTGATGGGAGGGCGCTGCTGCTGCAGCAGTTGCCGATAGCTCGCTTCGCCGATGAACCGGCCGTCGATCTGGAAGGCCGGGATGGTGAGTATCCGCTCGCGCACCTCCGCGTCGCTCACTTCGAGTCCAAGCCGCTCCGCCTCCGCGAGCGCCGCGTGGCCGTCGATCATCTGTTGCAGGATCTGCCGGTCGATGCCGAGGGAGCGAAGCACTTCCTCGGAGATCTCCCCGCCGGACTCGAGGCGATACGCCTGCAGTTGGCGGGAGTAGATCTGCTGGAATTCCAGCAGCGAGATCTCCTCGTCGCCGACGCGGGCGATGACGTCGCCGGGGAGCGCGGCGCCGCCGGTCTGGTCCATGAAGCCGGGGATGTAGAGGAAGGCGAATGCGAAAATGACGAGCGCGAGGCTCCACTTGAGCCAGCCCTTGTGCCGCCGCATCCGATCGAGCATGGTCATGGGAGCCATTCTACTATCAGATCGGTTCCTGATCGGTTCCCGCAGCGCGTTGCGGGCCGCCGCTGTGATACGCTATAGACCCAAGTTGTGGGTATACCGGGAGTCTGACAGGCCGGTCCGGATCGTTGGCGGCTGCCTGTCGTCGGCTCCGGCGGTTCGTGTCGCGGTCGCCGTATGCCGTGCGGTCGGAGTGGGCGGGGACTGGACGTCAGTCCGAAGCACCTGAACGCCATGGCGCGTCACGCGACATCCTTCCGTTGTGCTCTTCCTCGGCCCGGCGTCCCCTTCGATTCGACTCCCGGCCGGCGTCGACGGAGTGTCCGCGGCTGTTCCGGCGCGTCCGGCACGGGCCGGCGGTCGGTTCCGCGGGGTCCCCACGATCTCGCAACCCGCATCGAGCGACTCGCGCCGCAATTGCTCGACCGTCTGGCTCGCGTGCCGGCGGTCGTCGAGTTCGTGCGTGCGGTGAACGCGTCGGCGGACCCGGGACGAGTCGCCGAGGTCGTGGTTTCGCGCGCGGGTTCCTGGCTGCCCGGGACGCGCCGGGCGGTGGTGATGCCGGCGCCGTGCGGGGGAACGGTCGTGCTGGCCGGGAGCGGACTCGGCCCGCGGGAGGAGGCGTCCGTCCGGGCGATCGGCGCGCGGGTGCTGCGGCGTCCGCGGGTCTGGAGCTCGGCCGACCTCGGCAGGGACGGCCGTGTGCCGCCCGGGCCGGCGGTTGCTGCGGTGGCCTTGCCGCTGGCGTGCGGGATGCGCGCCGTCGCGGCGCTGATCGCTCTCGACAGCCGGCCGGCCGTCGCCGCGCCGCGCCTGCCCGCGACGTTGCGGCGCGCGCTGGGCCGGGTTCTCGAGACCGCGGCGATTGCGCTCGACAACGCCCGCCGGACTCAGCGAGCCGAACGGCTGGCGCGTACCGACGACCTCACGGGGCTGTGCAACGTGCGGGCGCTAACTGATACCCTTCGACGGGAACTGGCGCGTGCCTCGCGTGCCGGGCGGCCGGTGTCGTTGATCGTGCTCGACGTGGACGGGTTCAAGGGGATCAACGACAGCCACGGTCACCTGCGTGGAAACCGGGCGCTCGTCGAAATGGCCGGGTTGCTCAGGGAGAGCACTCGGCAGGCCGACTGCGCGGCCCGTCTCGGGGGTGACGAATTCGCGGTCGTGCTGCCGGACACCGGCCGCGACGGCGCCGTCGTCGCCGGCGACCGGCTGCGTGCGCGGATCGCGCACCACGTGTTTCTGCGGCGCGAGGGACTCGAAGTCCGGCTTGCGGTCTCGGTCGGCGCGGCGACGGCGAACGTGCCGCCGGTGACGGCCGGCGCGCTACTGGAACGGGCGGACAAGGCCCTGTACCGGGCCAAAGCGGGCGGGGGCGATCGGACCGCATGCGACGGACCGGGTTTTCCGGCCGGGGAACGAGCGACGTGACTCTGCGTTCGATGCTCTCCTTCTTGTCGAGCGATCTCGCCATCGATCTCGGGACGGCCAACACGTGCGTCTACGCGCGCGGGCAGGGCATCGTCATCAACGAGCCGTCCATCGTCGCCGTCAACCACGTCAGCGGCCAGATCGAGGCGGTCGGTCTCGAAGCCCGGGACATGGTGGGGCGGACGCCGGGCAACATCACGGCCATCAAGCCGATGAAGGACGGGGTCATCGCCGATTTCGACGCCACCGAGAAGATGCTCACCTACTTCATCAAGAAGGCCCACGACCGGACCGTGTGGGTACGCCCGCGGATCATCATCGGCATCCCGTCCGAGGTCACCCAGGTGGAGAAGCGCGCGGTCAAGGACAGCGCCTACCGCGCCAAGGCGAGCGAGGTCCACCTCGTCGAGGAGGCCATGGCGGCCGCGATCGGCGCCGGCATGCCGATTACGGAACCGTTCGGCAACATGATCGTGGACATCGGCGGCGGGACCACGGACATCGCGGTCATCTCGCTCGCCGGCATCGTCTACAGTCGTGCGGTCCGCGTGGCCGGAAACGAGATGGACGAGGCGATTACGCAGTACATCAAGAAGGCGCACAACCTGCTGATCGGGGAACGGACCGCCGAGCAGATCAAGACGCAGCTCGGATCGGCGTTCGAGCTCGAGGATTCGTTGAAGATCGAGATCCGGGGACGCCACCTCATCGAGGGCGTGCCGAAGACCGCGACCGTCAGCGACACGGAGATCCGCGAGGCGCTCGCGGACACCGTCGCGGTGATCGTGGACGCGGTGCGCGTCGCTCTCGAGCAGACGCCGCCCGAGCTGTCGGCCGACATCTACGAGCGTGGCATCGTCATCACCGGCGGCGGCGCCCTGATGAAGAACCTGGACAAGCGGCTGCGGGAGGAGACCGGCGTGCCGGTGGCGATAGCCGAGGATCCGCTGCATTCCGTGGTGCTGGGCACCGGCAAGATGCTCGGCGACTTCAACTTGTTGCGCAGGATCGCGATTGACTGATCATCCGATCGTCCGCCGGTTCGTGGCAGGTGCGCCATGAAGAGAAGACACCGCACGGGCTACCTCGTGCTGGGCGTTCTCGTTGCCCACCTGGGCTTGATCTCGACGCAGGTCGGCACCGGTCCCGGCGCGAGCGTGTTGCACGTCGTCACCTTCGGTCTGCTGGCCGAAGCGCAGCGCATGGTGAGCTCGACCGTCGCCGCGGGGCGCGATCTGTGGGAGGGCTACGTCTCGCTGCGCGGCCTGCGGCGGGAGAACATCGCGCTGCAGGAGACGATCGCGCGCCTGGAGCTGCGGGTTCAGTCGCAGGACGCCCTGGCGCAGCAGGCCCACAGCCTCGAACGGCTGCTCGAGCTCGACCGGGAGATCGAGCTGCTCACGCTGAGCGCCCGGATCATAGGCGTCGATGCGACTCCGTGGTTTCGGACGGTCACGATCGATCGCGGGGTTCGTCACGGCGTGCGGCTGGACATGGCGGTCATAGCGCCGGGCGGCGTGGTCGGTCGGGTGGTCGGCATGCCGGGGATGCGAGCGGCGCAGGTGCAGCTCATCGTCGACCGGAACGCGGCGGCGGGGGGCCTCATCGAGCGGACCCGGGTGCCCGGCGTGGTCGTCGGCGCGGGCGACGGCGCGTCCCTGCGCATGGACTACGTGTCCAACCTCGAGGACGTGAGGGTCGGCGACGTCGTCGTGACGTCCGGTACCGACGGGATCTATCCCCATGGGCTCGCGGTCGGCACGGTCACGGCGGTCGAACGCGGCACGGACCTGTACAAGTCGATCAGCGTCGAGCCCGCCATCGAGTTCAACCGGATGGAGCACGTCCTGATCGTCACGAACGACGAGCGGCTGGCGGCCGCCGGCGAAGTTCGATGAGCGCTGCGCAGATTGGATTGACGGCAGCGGCGGCGGTGACCGTGCAGACGACCCTGGCGTGGTCCGTCGGCAGCAACGTCGCCAATCTCGATCTGCCGCTGGTCGTCGTCGTGCTGGCCGCCCTATCACGCGGGCCGCTGACCGGACTCTGGACGGGAACCGGGGCAGGATTCGCCCAGGACGTGCTCTCGGGCGGCATCGTCGGCGTGAGCGGTCTGTGCAAGAGCGTGGTCGGTGTCGCGGCAGGGATGGCCGGGGAACGGTTGCTCGTGGCCGCCGCCTGGCAGCGGAGCCTGGTGCTCGTCGCTGCGACGTTGGTCCACGCCACGTGCTTCTTCGGGACCTACGCGCTCATTCCCGCCACGACCCCCATCGGAAGCTGGCGGGACGTGGGGGCGCAGGCTCTCGCGAATGCGCTGGTGGGAGTCGTCGCGATCGGCGTCGCCGAGAACGCATGGCGCTGGCGCCGCCGGACGCGGCACGAGCGGGTCGGGCTGGCGGTCGAACGCTGGCAGCGGGCGAAGCACGCACCATGACCGGCATGCCACCGCCTGCGGGCGACGCTCGGCGGGCTCGCAACCTGCTGTCCCTGTTTCAGCACCTCGTCGTGGTGATCTTCGCCGGCCTTCTCGTCAGTTTCTGGAACGTGCAGATTGGCCAGCACGAGCGCTTTCTGGCCATGGCGGAGAACAACCACCAGCGGCGTCTGTCGCTGCGGGCGCCGCGGGGTGCGGTGCTCGATCGTGACGGCGAGGTGCTGGTGGAGAACCGGCACTCGCTCAACATCTCCCTGGTCCGTGACCAGGTCGAAGACCTCGACGCCTGGATCGAGCGGCTGGCGCGGACGACCGGGCTCGATCCTGCCGCGGTCGCCGCCGCCGTGGACCGCCATCGCCATGATCCGTCGTCCCGGCCGATCGTGGTCATCCGGGACGCCTCGCTCGCGCAGGTGGCCTCGGTTGCGGCCCGCCGGCTGGAGTTGCCCGGCCTCGTCGTCGAGCAGGTTCCGACGCGTCACTACCCCGCCGCGACGTACGGCGCGCACGCGCTGGGCTACGTGGGCGAAGTGACCGATACGCAGTTGTCCCAGGCGCATTTCGACGGCCTGCGCAGCGGGGCGATCGTCGGTCATGCCGGCATCGAGCACGCGTACAACCCGCGGCTAATGGGAACGGACGGCGCGCGCCACGTCATCGTGAACAGCCTGGGCCGGGAGATCGACACGATTCGCGAGGTAGCCCCGGTCGAGGGCCAGCAGCTTCAGTTGACCATCGACGCCGACCTGCAACGGGCGGCGGAGGAGGCCTTCCGGGCGGCGGGATTCGACGGCGCCGCCGTCGTCCTGGACCCGCGCTCGGGCGAGGTGCTGGCGCTCGTCAGCCGGCCGGCCTACGACCCGAACGCCTTCGCGGCCGGCATCGACGCCGCGGCATGGACGGCGCTGACGGGCGATCCGCTCAGGCCGCTGCAGAACAGGGCCTTGCAGGGACGCTATTCGCCCGGTTCGACGTTCAAGATCGTCATGGCGATCGCGGCTCTCGAAGAGGGCGTGGTGGAGCCGGAAGACCAGTTCGTCTGCCGCGGCGGCGGGGTCTTCTACGGGCGGTTCTTCGCCTGCCACACGACGCACGGGAGCGTGGATCTGCCACAGGCGCTGGCCCGCTCGTGCAACACGTACTTCTATCGGTTGGGGCAGGAGCTGGGCATCGATCGGATTCACGAGTGGGCCACCGCGCTCGGGCTCGGCGAGTTGACCGGCATCGATCTGCCTCACGAGGTGCGCGGCCTGATTCCGTCTCGCGAGTGGAAGCGCGCCACGCACGGCGACCGCTGGTACGCCGGCGAGACGATCTCGGTAGCCATCGGACAGGGTCAGGTCTCGGTAACGCCCCTGTCGATGGCGGTGATGATGTCGGCCGTCGCCAACGGAGGCCGGGTCCCGGCCCCCCGCGTGCTGCGTGGCGCGTTCGACGGCGGGACGGGCACGAGCGAGATCCAGGCGTCGCCCGACCCATCCGTCGTCCAGCTCGAACCCGAGACTCTGGCGGCAGTGCGGCGCGGACTCTGGATGGCGGTGAACGGAGTCGGTACCGCCCGGCGGGCTCGCCTGCGCGGGAGAGACGTAATCGGCAAGACCGGCACCGCGCAGGTCGTGTCGCTGTCGGGTCGCAGGGAGGCGGCGGGCACGTCGAGTCAGGATCTGCGGGACCACGGCTGGTTCGTCTTCGCGGCTCCGCGCGACGATGCGCGCATCGCCGGCGTCGTCCTCGCCGAGCACGGAGAGCATGGGTATCTGGCTGCGCCAATCGCACGCCACGTCATGGAGACGTTCTTTGCCAAGGAGGACGGGCTTCCGCTACCCGCATCGCCGCCGGCGACGAGTCTTCCCGCGACGGTGGTCGCGGATGCCGCGCAATCGAACGGCGCACGAGGGGGCCAGTAGTGTTCGAGCATCGACTGGCCGTCTACATCGACTGGGCGCTGCTGGTCGCGATCGGGCTCCTGAGCGTCATGGGCGCGGCCATGGTGTTCAGCGCCACCTACGATCCCACCAGCGGAACGGTCGGCACGGAGTTCTATCGTCAGCTCCTGGCCCTCGCCGTCGGGGCGGTCGCCCTGGTCGTCTGCCTGATGGTGGACTACCGGACCCTGGCGGACCGCTCGTGGCTCGTCTACGGCGGGCTGGTGGCGGTTCTGGCCTTGACGCTGCTCGTCGGCACCGAGCAGGGAGGAGCCCGGCGGTGGATCGGAATCGGTCCGCTCAGCGGTCAGCCGTCGGAGCTCGCCCGTCTCGTCCTGGCGCTCGTCCTCGCCTCGGCATACGGCCGCAGCAACCCGGGCCCAAGGGCGTTGCGCGACTGGCTGCTCGGCGGCGCGGTCGTTGCCCTGCCGTTCCTCCTGATCGCACGGCAACCGGACCTGGGGACGGCGGTCACCCTGGTGCCCGTCTGTCTGACGATCATGGTGTTCGCGGGGTTGCGGGTTCGGGTCCTGGCGGTGGTGGCGCTCCTCGCGGTGCTCGCGACGCCGCTCGTCTGGGCGTACGGACTCGAGGACTATCAGCAGCGTCGCATCTCCAGCTTCCTCGATCCGGAGCAGGATCCGCAGGGCGCCGGCTACCAGCAGAGACAGGCGCGGATCACCGTCGGCTCGGGCGGGCTTGCGGGGCGCGGGTTCCTGCAGGGCACGCAGAACCAGTACAACTTTCTTCCGGTCGCGCACAACGACTTCATCTTCTCGGTACTGGCGGAGGAGCTCGGATTCGTCGGGGTGTCGATCGCGCTGGGACTGTATCTGTTCGTCGTCCTGCGCGCGCTGGGGGCGGCGTGGGTCGCCCGGGACAGTACCGGTACGTACCTGGTCGCGGGCATCGTCGCAGGGTTCACGTTCCAGGTCATCTACAACATCACGATGTCGGCGGGCCTCGCGCCGGTCAAGGGACTGACGCTGCCGCTCATGAGCTTCGGCGGCTCGTCGATCATCGCGACACTGATGGGGTTCGGGCTCATCCTGAACGTCAGGATGCGCCGGTTCAGGAACTGAGATGCCGTTCCGGCAAGGCGGCGGCGCAACGTGTCGCGCGGGCATGCGGGCGGCGCCGCGACCCGCGGGCGTACCGCCGAGCATTCCCGGCGACCGGCTGAGCGCACCGGATCGACGCGCTCGCGGCGAGGCGGGCCCGGACCCCCGGGAGATCGTCACGAATGAACAAGGAGCTGATCGTCTCCTCGAACCGCCACGAGACGCTGGCGGCCATTCTCGAGGACGACCAGGTGGCCGAAATCCACATCGAGCGCGAGCACCAGCGCGGTGTGGTCGGCAACATCTACAAGGGGCGAGTGAACAAGGTCCTGCCCGGGATGCAGTCGGCGTTCGTCGACATCGGCCTCGCGCGGGACGCGTTTCTCTACGTCTCCGACGTCGTCGACACCATAGAGGAGTTCGAGCGCCTCGAATCGGGTGACACCGACGACCCGCCTGCCGGCGACGCCGGCGGCGACGCGGCACGGCCGCGCGGCAACGGTCGGGGACGGTCGACGCAGCGGTCCGCGCAGAAGCCGGCGCAGCAGATCGAGGACCTGCTGAAGGCGGGACAGGAAATCCTGGTGCAGGTGGTCAAGGAGCCGCTGGGCACCAAGGGGGCGCGCGTAACCTCTCATGCGAGCATCCCCGGCCGTTTCCTGGTCTTCATGCCGACCGCGGACAACATCGGCGTGTCGCGCAAGATCGACTCGCGCGAAGAGCGCAGCCGCCTGCGCGGCATCGTCCGTCAGTTTCGTGAAGACCACGGCTTCACCGGCGGCGTCATCATCCGTACCGCCGCGGCCAGGCGCCCGAAAGACGACATCGAGGGCGATCTGCGGTACTTCCACGAGCTGTGGTCCGAGATGCGCGGCAACATGGAGTCCTTGCGGGCGCCGGCGGTGATCCACCACGAGGAGAGCCTCGTCGCGAAGCTGATCCGCGACTTCCTGAGCGACGACTTCTCGGCGATTCGCATAGACGACCAGGCGGAGCATGCGCGTGTCGTGCGACTCGTCGAGCGCATCATGCCGGACATGGTGGAGCGTGTCCGCCACTATGCGAAGACGTTTCCGATCCTCGAGGAGTACGGCGTTCAGGCCGAGATCGACAAGGCGATCCGGAGCCGGGTGTGGCTGAAGTCCGGCGGCTACATCGTGATCAACCAGACCGAGGCGCTCGTCGCGATCGACGTCAATACCGGACGCTACGTCGGGAAGCGGAGCGGCGGACTCGAAGACACGATAGTCAAGACGAACCTGGAGGCCGCGCGGGAGATCGTGCGGCAGATTCGCCTGCGCGACCTCGGCGGCATCATCGTGGCCGACTTCATCGACATGGACGAGCGCAAGAACCGCCAGAAGGTGGCGCAGGCGTTCGAGCGGGAGCTGCGACGCGACCGGGCCCCGTCGAAGACGATTCAGGTGTCCGATTTCGGTCTCATCATCGTGACGCGCAAGCGGGTTCGCCGGAGCCTGGAGCGACAGTTGACCGACCCGTGTCCGTACTGCTCGGGCAGCGCGGTCATCAAGTCCCTGTCGACCATCTGCTACGACCTGCTGTCGGAAGTGCGCAAGATCGGCCCCGAGTTGAACGGGCACGCCGTGCAGTTGCGGGTCAACCCCGACATCGCGCGGGTACTGGAGCAGGAGCACCGGGAGGTGCTGCGGGATCTGGAGCGCGTGCTCGGCCGCGGCGTCACCGTCAAACCGGACGTCCGACTCCATCACGAGCAGTTCGACGTGATGGCGACCTGATGGCGCCGATCCGCGACGCCGTCAGGGAGCGCCGGGCAGGGCGACGGCGACGCGAGCACGCCGGAAAGGGCGGTCAGCCGACGGCCAGGTGTATCAGGTAGTGCATTCCGTTCCGGTTGATCCAGACGCGCACGTACTCGTTTCCGCGCAGCACTTCCACGCGCGAGCTGCCGCTGGCGGGCGGGCTCGACTCGGCGACGTCGCCAATCTCCGACGCCGGCACGATGGCGGCCACCTCCTGGCCCACGACCACGTCTTCCTGTCGAAACTCCACCCAGCGCTCGAGCGGGGCCAGTGCGGGGGCGGCCGCCCGGGCCGTCAGGTGCACCCCGTACGTGCCCGCCGCGAGCGCCTGGCCGTCAGCCAGCACGCGCCGCGGCAACTCGATGGTCCCGAGCGCCTGTTCGCCCGGGGGAACGTCGGCGTCTCCCGGAGGCTGCCCGACGGACTCCGACACGGCGGCGCTCGCGAGCGCCAGCAACACCGCGGCAAGCGCCGGCGCGACCCGCGGCCGGATCGCGGAACCCTGATGCATGGACGTCATCATAGCACCGGGCGGGAACGCTCCGGACCCCGGTCCGGACCCGGCCAGCGGACGGCGGCGAAGCGCTGCAGCCGGTCGCCTGCGACGCGGATTCCCTCCGCGGCGAGCAGGCCCCGCTTGACGGCGCGGTCTCCGTAGCCTCCCAGTCGTCCGCCCGCTCCCACCACGCGGTGGCAGGGTATTCCCGGTTCCGTGCACCCTCGCATGATGTTGCCGACGGCCCGCCACGCGAGCGGTCGCCCCGCCAGGGCGGCGACGTCGCCGTAGGTTGCCACGCGTCCCGCCGGGATCCGTCGAACGACGGCCAGGACACGCCGCGCGAAGCGTGTCGCCGGCCGCCCGTCGCGGTTCATGCCTTCGTCCCGCTCGCGGCGGTCATGTCGCCCCGGGCCCCGGCGCCCGTGGCTCAGTGCCCCGGTGTCGTGCGCCAGATCTCGTGGATCGCATCGGCGTCGAGGAGCTTCGTGGCGTACGCGATCTGGCCGGCGTGGAGGGCGTAGTGCGCCAACTGCAGGCTGATGACCTCGAGCAGCGTCATCGGCTTCGAGGTCCGTTCCGTCGTCTCGAGCAGGCGCTCCGGGGCGAGCTGCGCCAGCGCCTCGTCGGCCTCCTCGATGGCCAGGTCGAGCCTCGCCCGCAGCTCGGCGGCCGGCAGCTCGCGCCGCGCGGCGAATTCGGCGGCCCGGTCCCGGACGAAATCGCGGTTTCCGACGACGTGTCCGATGTAGAAGCGGGTCGAGCCGACGCAGTGCAGGACGAGGTTGCCGATCGCGTTCGACGACTCGTTGGGTCGCCACCAGATCTGCTCGACCTTGAGTGCGGCGAGACAGGTGCGAATCTGGCCGGTGAGATGGACGCAGAGCCTCGTGCGGGCGCTCTCGAGGAACGTGGATTCGATGCTGCGTGTCATGCGCACAGCTTAGCAGTCCGTGGGGGAACCCCGCGCGGCGCCGAGGCGCCCGCGTGGCAAGGCGCGACGAGGGCGAGACACTTCCTCAGCGCCGCAGGATCGGCAGGCAGCAGAGCGCCGCCACGAGCACGTCGTAGGTCGCGCAGGCGGGCGGATACCAGCCGGGCACGGTCTCCGCCGGGAGCAGGCCGGCGGCGTGCGAGAGGTCGACGACTGCATGCGTGCCCCAGGCGACGGCCAGGGCGGTCAGCGCCCGCACCGGCTCCCAGGTGGTGACCAGGGAAGCGATCACGAAGTACCCGGCGGCAATCGCGACGACGAAACCCGTTCCGGGCGCGTCCTCGTGCGCGAGGGCGAAGCCCATGGGCACGGCCGCCGCCAGCGCCAGCAGAAGCGCCGCGAACTGGGCCAGTCGCAACTCGGCCACGAGCCGCTGACCGCTGGCCGGCTCCGCCCGCCAGGCGCCCAGTGCGAGCCAGGCGACGGTACCCCCGAAGGTCACGAGGACGACGGCGAACGAGAGAGCGGCATCGGACACGGGAATTCCGTCGCGGTAGCGTGCCGCGGAGGGATTGCTAGTATACCAGTCGTCCTCCGACCC
>WTFV01000069.1 GCA_011523845.1 Acidobacteriota bacterium
CGCAGCCCTGCCAGTCCACCACCGCGAAGTCGTCGCCGATGGGAGCGTCGACGCTGGCCGAGGCGACGTTGGCCGAGCCGCCCGCGCCGCCAGACGAGCCGCCGGCAGCGGAGCCGGCCCCGGTCGCGGCGCCGCCGCCGGCTTCGGGGGCGAAGAACAGGTTCTCCGCCCGGTAGTCGCCGTGGACGAAGGTCCTGGGCCTAGCCGCGACCGCCGCGTAGTGCGCGCTGATCCTCGGCCCCGGCCTCGGCCAACTAGCGGGTCTGCGGGGAGAAGGAGTCGCCGAAGCGCTCGAGAACGATAGGAAGGCACAACAGACAGACGGCCTGCATCGAGCGCCGGAACTTCGGACCGAGGATGTCGCTGCACCCGGCCAGGACCGGGGTGATCGACCGCGCCCCAGAACTGTCCGTGCAGCTTGGCGATCTCCCGTACCGCGAGCCTCGCCCGGCCGGCCGGGACGCCCGCGACCTGGACCGGCGCCTCCAGGTCGCGCAGGTCTTCGAGCACCAGGACGAAGCGGTGCGTAGCTTCGTCGAAATCGCCGCACAGGAGGGTCGGGGACCACACGCGCGCCTGCCGCGCTATGCGGCGGTAGTACAGGCGCTCGCGCTCGTGCATCGACAGCCACTTGGCGAACCGGAACGCCCTGCGGTTCGCGGTTGGCAGCTTGACGAATGACGGTCGCAGGGTCCGCTGCGACGCCGCCGTCGGCCCTCAGGTGACAGCGCAGGAGCCTCCCCGAAGGCAATGGTGGCCGACCCGAGATCCTCGACGACGACGTCTCGTATCGCCGGGCAATCGGCTACGCGGCCCGCGGCCAACGCCTGCTGCATTCAGTCCGCGTCAATCGCGGCCGGGTCGTCGAGAAGGGGCGGGCGGCTCGTCATGTCGATTTCGTCCCGTCCGCCGTGTCCGTCGCGCGCGTGAGGTTCGTGTTTCCCCTACCCGCGCCTCGCGACCGATCGAAAGGGCGCCGTCACTCGACCTCGATGAAGATCGGGTTCGAATAGAATCACAGGGCGTGCCAAAGGTTCTCCTCGGGTCCGTCCATCGGAGGCTCGATGTCTTCGGTGCTGGTGCCGCGCACCCGCACGTGCAGGTCGCGGTCCGTCGGCAGCACCGTCCGGACGGCGTAGCGGTCTGCGTCGCGGGTCAGCACGTCGCGCGTGAACCGGGCGAAGACCCGCGTCGTGGGGTTGCGGTCGTTCGCCGGCCCCCGCACCTGGCCCACGATCAGGTCGACCCGCAAAACCGCGGGGTTCTCGCCCGACTCGTTCGCGGTCTCCAGGTTGCCGAACCGGACGGTCGCGGTGACCTCTGCCCCCGGCGCGACCCGCAGGGTGCCGCGTCGGGGGCCATCGTGGACCAGAGGGAGGAACGATTGTTGTTCGAGATGCTGCTCCCGCGCGGGCACGCCAACCTCGCCACCGCAATTCACCGTGTTGAGTTGCACCAGTGCTTGAGGTCTAGCGCAACCTGCTGGCGGACTCCCGGCGTTCGCGAACAGCGCCCTCTGCTGCTCGGGCGTGGTCGGGACCATGTTCCCAATCTCCGTGTCCGCCAGCGCAGCAGCCTGCATCGGCACCATGTGCGGAAGCGGGGCAACATCCGGAGCAACATCCCCAACTGGTTCGTGGATAGCATCGGCCGCCCCAACTTGGCCTTTGTCATGCGAAGGCTGGGCGAAGTCGGGCCGGTGGGTACATTCCAGTCTTCTCTCCAGTCCCCCTTCGATATGGCCTCGTTGGCGCGCACGGAGTACTCTGCATGAACTGGCGTTCCAAGCGGCTGTCATCCTCGAACTCCGGGGTACCCGCAGCCGCCGGCGTCTATGTGATCGGGCACAGAGACACGCTGCATGACCTTGAGATCAGGCGTACGTACGTCTACGTCGGGGAGACAGCGAATCTGCGGCGTCGATTACGCGAGCACTTGCCCCACAACGAGGAGAACCCCGAGCTACGAGATTACATCGCGGACAATTACGACGCCGCCATCTGCTGGTACGCGCGTGTACCGTTTACCGAGACCAAGGGTATCGAGGCAGATCTAATCTGCAAACTGGATCCGTGCTTTAACAAGCGATGAACCAGTCTGACTACTACGAGGAAGACGAAATGAGCGATATAGACTACGACGCGGTCACCGACGTTCTGAAGCAAGAGGCGAAGAAACAGCAGGCTCTGAGTTTGTTACTCGGGGAACTTCGTGGGAAGGGCGAGCACCACTTGGCCATTCAGGTGCACATGGGTGATGTCAATTCGTACATCACTTCCGTTCCCCTCGGGTGGATCGACAACAAGGTCGGCTTCGCTGCTGACCTTCCCATCTTCAAGGAGAGCATCGAGGGATCGAGACGCATCGCTATTGACCCGGTAACGATTCGGACGGTCACGCAGCGGAACCCAGATTGGCGACGCCAGCAGGACATGGCAGCCTACCTTGCTGGTTCTCGCCACCACAAGTTTCCGCCCCTGCTGGTTGTCGCTTACCAGCACTGGATCTACGAGAGAGACAGCGACAAGTGGGGTCCTGACGACAAGGCAATGCAGGATAGCCTTACCGTCACCGGCCTGGAGTCGAGCGGCACCTACTGGGATCTCGACGACGGCAATACACAGTTCTACGCTCTCGATGGACAGCACCGGCTTATGGCAATCCAGGGCCTGAAGGAGCTGGTTACTAGCGGAAGCCTCCACGCCATGGACGAGAATCGGAAGCCGAAGAACCAGGCACCGTTGACCCGGGACAAGCTCATCGGGTACCTCCAAGCGAGTATCGGTGGAGACAAGAGTGCCATTCATGAACGCATGCAACGTCTCATGGAGGAGCGCATCGGGATAGAAATCGTGCCGGCGGTCCTTACGGGGGAAACCTTCGTTCAGGCCCTGCGCCGGCTTCGTCAACTCTTCGTTGATGTCAACCAGAATGCGAAGCCGCTTACCAAGCCGGAGTTGGCTCAGCTCGACGAGAATAACGGTTTCAGGATTGTTGCCCGGAACTTGATGAGTGAGCACGCTCTGCTAGGCACTGGTACGAATGCTGCTGGGGAGGCATTCGCCCGGGTGGATGCAAAGAATCCAACCTTGCGCGATAGCTCCGTCTCCTATACGACTCTGCATCACCTGTCGATAATCGTTGAGAGTTATTTGGTCGAACGGAAGACGCCCGAAAAGGTTGCTTCTTGGCGCCCGCTCGTCAATAATCTCTATCAGCGGCCGGATGACGAGAGCCTTGCCTCAGGTACTTCAGCCATGATCGAGTACTTCGATGCGCTCGAACGTTTGCCATCCCACAAGGCCTTTATCCAAGGAAAGCCCGCTGGCGACATCAGAAAGGATGAGGATAATATCCTGTTTAGACCGCTCGTCCAGACGGCACTTGCTGAAGCCATCGGCAAGCTGTCCCAAAAGGGCATTTCGCTCAGCACTATTGGTGATGTCTTGGCCGACCAGGAAGCCCGCGGCCAGCTGAGACTGACGGACCGATCAACGCCCTGGTTTGGTGTTCTCTGTGATCCGGTGTCCCATAAGATGCGCCGTTACGCCCGGAACGAGGCGCTTTGCTGTCGGCTGTTCCAGTACCTCCTCGGCGGAGGAATTCCCGACGATGTGGAGAGGGAAGATCTCCGAGCGGCATTCGCAAGCGAGCGCTGCGTCGACGACGACGAAGCGATCGACCTCAATGGTGACAGGGTCAAAGTCGACGACCTCAGGCTTCCCAATCCTTGGCGGTAATGTCACGGCACCAGACCGATTGCCCCGTGCCCGAAGGGGTTTCGTTCAAGAGCCTGGGTGATGTCAACCGCCTCGGGGTCGGGTTCTGCGCGGATGCCTATGCTCCGAAAAACGTTGCCGGGATTCAGAGCTACCGGGCGTTCAGGATGCAGTGTCTTGCGACAACTCTGCGCATCTTGGATGCCTGCCGACCGCCCGCACGGTCGGTGATCAGTGTGAGGCTGAAGCGCCTCGACAGCATCCGCCGGAAGATCACCCGTCCAGATGCAAACTTCAGGCTTAGTACCCTGGATGATGTCATCGGCGCTCGGGTGATATGCCAAAGCGTCACGGCAGTAGTCGCTCTGAGCGCTCGGATCAAATTGTCGCCACGCGTCCACCGAATCAAGGACTACATTGAAGCCCCGGCGACCACAGGGTACCGTGGCATCCACCACATTATGCGGTTCGACCAGCCTGTGTCACCGGACAGGTCGCTGACCGTTCGCTTCGAAATTCAAGCCAGGACGTACCTCCAGCACCGCTGGGCCGTCTGGTCCGAAAGCCATGGCGAGAAGGCAAAGCTCGGTAAAGGCGACGTAGCCCGCCAGCAAGAGCTGCGGAGCGTGGCTTGGGAGCTCGCGCAGTGGGAACAGGACAATCCTGCCCGAGAGCAAGCTGAACTTCTACCGTATTCGGGCGTTCAGACTGTTGCCGTCTGCTGGCGGCCTCCCCACGGTCCCGCCACGCGATTGCTATTCCACGATGATGTCGGTGGGGCCGTGTCTTGGTTGAACCATCTCGAAACCGCCTATTCGGCGCAGAGAGAGAATGCGCTTCTGCTCGTGGGGCTAGCGGATCACGAAGAGATTGAGCGGGCGCTCCGCTTTACACACCCGCTCTACATCGGAGCTCGGCCCGTCGACCCACGATTGTACGCTCCATTCGGATCGCGCTGACGGCGCACTTTCATCGTAGAGAGCTGATCCGTTCCGCCACTGCCTCCCAATTGACGTCGGGTGTCAAGTGGCACCACGACATCCGCACGGCTCCTGCCACCTCTTCCGGCGGCAGACCCATGGCCTTCAGGACATGACTCGGAGCGTACCGCTGTGATGTGCATGCCGACCCGTTTGAAACAGCTACTAGATCGCGCAACCCGACCATGAGCGCCTCGGAGTCGACGCCGCCGACGGAAAAGTTCAGCACGTGGGGCAGGGAGCTTTCCAGGGCGCCGTGGATTCGGATCTGCAGCGGCTGTAGAGCATTCAGCGCGCGCTCGCGTACCGCGGCGCACCGCGCTCGGCGCGCGGCCACTTCGGATCGCGCTCTTTCGGCTGCGGCTCCGAAGCCTGCGATGAGTGCGACCGGCAACGTCCCTGGTCGCAGCCCGCGTTCCTGGCCACCGCCGTGCATCAGGCCGGCCAGCGGCACTTTGTCGAATCCGCGTCGGCGCGTCACCAGCGCTCCGACCCCAGTGGGACCGTACACCTTGTGCGAGCTGATGCTCACCAAGTCGATCCGTCGAGAGCGCAGCGACTGCAGTTCCTTGCCGAAACCCTGTGCCGCGTCCACGTGTAGATAGGCGGCATGCCCCTCAAGCACCGTCGCGATGGCGTCGACGGGCTGCCGCACACCGGTCTCGTTGTTGACCTGCATCACAGAAACCAGCAGCGTGTCGTCGCGCACGGCTGCGCGCACGGCATCGGGCCGCACCGCCCCGTCGTTCCCGGGCGGGACCAGCGTGACGTCGAACCCTCTTGCCACTAGAGTCTGTAGCGGTTCCAGGACAGCCTTGTGCTCGATTTCTGTTGACACGACGTGGCAACGCCCTTTGGCCTGCCCGAACGCCGCTAGGCCCAAGAGCGCCAAGTTGTCGCTCTCCGTCGCGCCACTCGTGAACACGACCTCGTCCGGCCGGGCTCCGACGACATCAGCGACTTGGTCGCGCGCCCGCTCTACCGCTTTGCGTGCCCGCAACCCGTATTCGTGCGTCCTGCTGCCGGCGTTGCCGACGTCGCTGAGCCACCCGAGCACCACCTCCTGGGCCACGGGATCCATGGGCGCTGTCGCGTTGCAGTCGAGGTAGATCGGTCCGGGTTGTATGTTTCTCATCGCCGTGGTATGTTTCCCTCCGAGCAAACTGTTTGCTTGATCCGCCGATCACTCTAGCGCGGTTGCTCAGAGGAGGCAAGCATGACCGGCTTCGAGTACGTCTTTCCCGCCATCCGGGGCATCCAGGCCGGCCGCGAGTACTACGTCTCGATGTGTCCGATGCGCCTCCTTCCGAAGATCTTCCTGTTCGACGAAGTGGAGCTCGTGCCGGAGCTGCGAGCGCAGCGCCTGATCAACAAGTCGCGGCTCCCGGAGATGACCCGCTACATAACGTCGAACCCTGACACGTACGTGTTCTCCGCGATCACGGTCTCGGTCGACGCCCAAGCTCGGTTCGACAGCATTGCCGAGGAAGGCGACGCCAACCGGGTTGGGATGCTGCACATCCCGATGTCAGCACGCTTCATCCTCAACGACGGCCAGCATCGCCGCGCCGCCATGGAGCGCGCCCTGCGTGAGAAGCCCGACCTCGGCGACGAGACCATAGCTGTCGTTTTCTTCCTGGATCCCGGCCTTGAGCGCTGTCAGCAGATGTTCGCCGATCTCAACCGCTACGCGATCCGGCCATCGAAGTCTCTGAGCATCCTCTACGACCACCGTGACTCTACCGCCCAGCTCACCAAGGCTCTCATTGCGAAGTCGCCAGCGTTCAGAGATCTCGTCGAGCTCGAGAAAACCAGTCTGGCCCCGCGCTCGCGTCGCCTCTTCACTCTCAGTGCCCTGTACCACGCGACGGCTGAGCTCTTGGCGGGAATGGAGGGCGAACCTCAGCAACTTGCGGAGCTGGCGGTTTCGTACTGGGAAGCTATCGCGTCGCGCTTCCCGGAGTGGCAGAGCGTTCGTCTCGGGGAGCTGTCCGCTGGCGAGGTCCGCACGGACTACATCCACACGCACGGCGTCGTGCTGCAGGCGCTCGGCCGCGTCGGCAACGCGCTTGTTCGACGGAGCCCGCAGCAGTGGGCAAAGCGACTTGCGGCGCTTGAGCGCATCGATTGGCGCCGAACCAACAGCACCCAGTGGGAGGGTCGCGCCCTGTCCGGCGGCAGGATCTCGAAAGCCGGCCACAGTGTGCTGCTCACCGCCAACGTGATCAAGGGTCGCCTCCGCTGTCCACTCACCCCCGAGGAGGAGGCCGTTGAGCAGGCCCACGCCCGAGGTACGTCCGATGCCTAGTTCTGAGCCACGGTCTGTCTTCGCGGGGGCCGGCTTGAAGCGGACGATCCGCGCGGTCGAGCGCGAAATCGCGGAGCTCTACACGGCCGACGCGATCCCTTGGGTTGTCGGCTACAGTGGAGGCAAGGACTCCACGGCGGTGCTCCAGCTCGTGTGGCGGGCCCTTTCGTCCCTTCCGCCTGAACGGCGTTCCAAGCCTGTCCACGTCATCAGTACCGACACGTTGGTCGAGAACCCCATCGTCGCGGCCTGGGTCACCACGTCCCTCGACTCGATGTCCGCTGCGGCCGGCGATCAAGGACTTCCGGTTTCGGCTCACCGGCTCACGCCTGCGGTCGAGGACTCGTTCTGGGTCAACCTCATCGGGCGTGGTTATCCCGCCCCGCGGCCGAAGTTCCGTTGGTGCACCGAGCGCCTCAAGATCCATCCCTCGACGCGCTTTATCACGTCGGTGGTCGAGCGACACGGCGAAGCGATCCTTGTCCTCGGCACCCGGAGGGCCGAAAGCGCGGCCCGCGCCCGCGTGATGGAGCGCTACGAGCGCGTCCGTACGCGCGAGCGCCTCAGTCCGAACGGCGACCTTCCCAATTCCTACGTCTACACGCCGGTCGAGGACTGGACCAACGACGACGTCTGGATGTTCCTCATGCAATTCCAGAATCCATGGGGATACGACAACAAGGACCTGCTCGGCATGTACCAGGGTGCCTCTCCAGATGGCGAGTGCCCGCTCGTGGTCGACACGAGTACGCCGAGCTGCGGCGACAGTCGCTTCGGCTGTTGGGTCTGTACCCTCGTCGATCAGGACAAGTCCATGCAGGCGATGATCCGAAACGATGAGGAAAAGGAGTGGATGCTACCGCTCCTTGAGCTCCGAAACCGTCTTGACCCTCCGAAGACGCCGGATGGAGATCGATCACTACGCGACTTCCGCCGTATGAACGGGGCCGTCCAGCTCTTCCACGATCGACCTATACCCGGCCCCTACACGCAAGAGGCGCGCCAATCGTGGCTGTGCCAAGTGCTGGAGGCCCAACAGCACGTTCGGGCGCGGGGTCCCGAAGCCGTACGGGGCATTGACCTCATCACGCTTGACGAGCTCGAAGTCATCCGGCGCATCTGGGTCGTCGAGAAGCACGAGATCGAAGATTCTCTCCCGCGCATCTACAAGGAAGCCACCGGCGTGCCTTATCCGGGACGGCACCTTGACGACAATGCCACATTGGGTGCCGACGAGATAGCGTTGCTTCAGGAACTCTGCGAAGGGGACCAGATGCACTTTCAGTTGGTACGCGAGCTGCTTTCCCTTGAGAGACAGCACAAGTCGATGCTTCGCCGGACCGGGCTCTTCGATGCCATCGAGAAGGCTTTTTTCCGCAGCTTCTATGCTGGCGAGGAAGACGCTCTTGGGCGCGCCCGGCAGCGCCGCGACGCGCTCACCGCCGCCCGTGAGCGGCTGTTCGGCCAGTCCGATCCGGAAATTCGCCAACAGAGGGACGCAACGTGATACTAGACAGCATCACGCTCACCGACTTCGGTTTGTACGCTGGCCGGCAGGAGATTCAACTGGCTCCTCTTGCGTCCGGCCAGCCGATCATTCTCTTCGGCGGTCTCAACGGGGGTGGCAAAACGACGCTTCTCGACGCGCTCCAGCTAGTCTTCTTCGGTTCCCGCGCCAAGACCGCCAGCCGCGGGCGCCTCGGCTACACCGATTATCTCTCCCGCTGCATTCACGACAAGGCTCCCGATCGCCGAGCCGCGATTCAGATTGCCTTCCGTCACACGACCGATGGTGTAGAGAATCGCTACACGCTACGGCGCGCCTGGCATGAGGACCGCCGTGGTAAGTGTCGGGAGGAGTTTCATGTCCTCAAGAACGAGCGTCTGGCTAGAGCGTTGGCCGATAATTGGGTGGCTCAGGTTGACAACCTGCTGCCCTACAACATCGCCCACCTGTTCCTCTTCGACGGCGAACAGATCGAACGGTACGCGTCTCCCGATGAGGCTGGCACACTGATCGGTACGGCCATACAGAACCTCCTTGGTCTCGACCTTGTTGAACAGCTTGACAAGGACGTCCGGGTGTATGAACGCCGGAAGGCTGCTGAGCGTCTTGACGACAGCAGCCGGGCTCGGCTCGTTGAGGCTGAAGACGAGATGCGCCGGCTCCGTGAGTGCCTTGTCGCCGTCAAGCAACGACGCGCGGCGTTGCGGACGCACCAAATCGAGCCGGGTAGGCGAGAGCTCCGTGGCATAGAAGACGAATTCCGTCGGCTCGGTGGTGACCTCTTTGAGCGGCGGCAGGAGATCGAACAGGCGCGGGATGACGCTGTGGCTGCTCTGCGTGACGGCGAGGACGCTCTCCGTCGTCTTGCCGCTGGATCGCTTCCCCTGCTGATGATAGGCGGCGTGGCCGAGTCGGCCGCTGAGCGAGACCGAGAAGAACAGGACACGCAGTGTGCACTGCAGGTCGATAAATACCTCAGCGACCGTGACGACGGCATACTGCGCCACCTGCGCGCTCACGGCGTGCCAGAGTCCACGCTGGCACACCTGCGTGACCATCTCGCGGCGGATCGTGCCGGGAATCGTTCTGTCGCCGAACGCGACATCCTTCTTGACCTCTCGCCCGATGCCCGAGCCGCGCTCAATCTTTTCCGCGATTCCAAGTTCGCTGCGCTCGCCAAAGAGGCTGCTAGCCTGTTGGCGCAACATGCTCGCCTGTTGGCCAACGCCGAAGAGGCGAGGGAACTTCACGACAGCTTGCCCCAAGCCGAAACTCTTGAAGCTGTGGTTCGGCAGCGCCAAGCAGTCGCAGACGAACTCGCCCGCCGCGAGGCGGAATACACTCACGTCGGCGAAGAGGCCGAACGGATCGGGCGTGACATCGAACGTCAGGAGAAGGTCCTCGCAGTCCTGCTCGAAACTGATGCCAAGCAGCAGGAGCGGCGGGACGACCGTGACCGGATCCTCCGGTGCTCCCGTCAGATCCGCGGGACACTCAACGCGTTCCGCCGGGAAATGGTCAAGCGTCACATCTCTCGGATTGAACGGCTGGTACTCGATAGCTATCAGCAGCTCTTGCGAAAGACCTCGTTGGTCACGAACCTCTCGATCGACCCCCAGACCTTCTCTCTTGAACTCCGCACCCAGTTGGGGTCGCCCCTGCGTGCCGAGAACCTGTCGGCGGGGGAACGACAGCTACTGGGAATCGCTCTACTCTGGGGGCTCGCGAAAGCATCTGGGCGACCGCTGCCCACCGCGATAGACACGCCGCTCGGGCGGCTCGATACCAGTCACAGGACACATTTCGTGGAGCGCTATCTCCCATTCGCGAGCCACCAAACTCTCGTTTTCTCCACTGACGAGGAGATCGTCGGTGGTTATCTCGAACGCCTTCGCCCTTGGATTGGGCGCACGTACCGGCTGCAATACGACGATGCCGGAGTCACCCGTATTGCCGCCGGTTACTTCGGCGTCGAGGACTCCAATGGCCATTGACCACATCCATCTCTCTCAGCAGGCCAAGGACCAGCTTGTTCGCCTCAAGCGCATTACTGGCCTCACCACTTGGAACACGCTGTGCCGGTGGGCGCTGTGCAAGTCGCTTGCTGAGGCCAGCGCACCGCCATCCAAGAAGATCCCCGCGGATAGCAATATCGAGATGAGCTGGCGCGTGTTCGCTGGGGCGGATAGTGACATCTACTTCGCCCTTCTGCAGGAGAGGTGTCTGCGGGACGGGTTACCAACCGATCCAGACACGGTCGCTGAGCAGTTCCGTTTGCACCTGCACCGGGGCATCGCTCACCTCGCATCGAACAAGGGCATTGCCGGCATTGATGGGCTCGTTGCCCTTGCCCTTGAGCATGATCCCTGTTCTGTCAGGTGACAGTGAGAACTGACCCGTATGTCCCGGTCGCACGAGGGCCAACCCGTACGCTGCCCGGAACGGCCGGTTGTCGAGTCGGATCCACTCGATCCGTCCGTCGAAGTCGGTTGGCAGGGCCACGCTGCCGATCGCGAAGGCTCTCTCGTACTCGGCTGCGGCCTCTTGCAGCTGCTCGCACTCCCGTAGCACGCTCCCCAGATGGGCGCGGGCGTCTATGTGCTCGGGCGCCGTCGCCGTCAGCTCTTTGAGGCGGCGTGCCAGCTCGACCAAGGTCATTTCGTCGAGTGCGAGCTGACGGAGCTGGACCGCGTGCTCCAGAGCCTCCTCGCGCGGAACGACTAGGAGCCGATCCGCGACGTCGTCGCGGCGCTGGTCTCCCGGATGCGCGGGACGCTCCGGCACCTGATCGACATCGGCGTCGGCTACCTGTCGCTCAACCGGGGGGTGCCGACGCTGTCCGGCGGCGAGAGCCAGCGGGTGAAGATGGCCCGGCAACTCGACTGCGACCTCCGCGATCTCGTCTACATACTGGACGAGCCGACCGTGGGGCTCCATCCACGGGACATCGATCACCTCATCGCCATGCTCCGGCGCCTGCGCGACCACGGCAACTCCGTGCTCGTCGTCGAGTACGACCCGGCGGTCATCCGCGCGGCGGACTGGATCGTCGACATCGGCCCCCGCGCCGGCGACGGCGGCGGCGAGCTGGTCTTCTGCGGCCGTCTCGACGACCTGCTGCGCGCCGACACCGCGACATCACGCTCCCTGAACGACCGGGTCGCCACGCCGAGCCGCAACCGCCGGACGTTCGTCGACACGTTCCGCATCGAGAACGCGACGTCCAACAACCTGCGCAACCTCACCGTCCGGATACCGAAGGGCGTGCTCACGTGCGTCACCGGCGTGGCCGGGTCGGGCAAGAACTTGCTGGTGGCGGAGCTCGTCGACACCCTCCGGCGCCGGTAGCGAGGTGGTCGTCGTCGATCAACGCCCCGTCGGGCGTTCGTCCCGTTCCAATCCCGCCACTTACGTCGGCGTGTTCGACGCCATTCGGCGGGCGTTCGCCGCCGCCAACCGGGTGTCGCCCGCACTCTTCAGCTTCAACGCCCAGGGCGTTCTTCGCCGCGCAGTCGGCGTCGCGCGCGCTGATCGACGCGTTCACCTACCTGATCGCCGGCATCACGGCGCTCGGGTCGGTGTTCGGCGCGCTGGCCACGATGTTCACCGCCGTCAGCCGGCGTTCGGTCGAGATCGCGACCCTCCGCGCGCTCCAGGGCACATGAGGCGGTTCGGGGTCGTGAGCGGGCTCCTGCTCGGGAATCAGCGTGCCGGTCAGGCGCGGATCGCCGGCCAGGCGCTGGTTCAACGCCTTCACGTCGGCGTCCGGAGCCAGCTTCACGCGGGCGACGCGGACCGTGGCGGTGCGACGGAAGACGCTCTGCGCGATAGCGCGATCCATCCATATCTCCGACTCCACCGCCGTGCCCTCGGCGACGAAGTGGCCGACGACTTCGAGCGTCGCGGTGCGCGCCTGCACCGTGTCGCCCACGTCGAGGCCGGCGTACTGCCGCGCAGCAGAAACGCGCACGATGATCTCGTTTCTTCCAGGCACGAGTGTGCGTCCACCGACGATCCGTACCTCGGGGCGCAACGCGAACGCCGCGGCGGTGACGCCGCGGCAGACGACGTCGACCGCGGTGCCGGCCCCACGCTTCGGCACGGTGAGCGTCGTGTAGACCTCCCCGCTGGTTACGTCGAAGCCGTCGTACGCCTCGAGGATCGCGAGTTCCTGAAGACCGATCCAGCCGTCCATCTCGTTGTTGCTGCCGTTCCTGAGGATCAGCCCGCGGTCGGGCTTCGCCGTCTCGGCGAGCGCCGAGCGGAAGCCGGCGGACATCGCGAGCAGGCCGAGCAGCACGGCGACCACGGCCGCCGAACCGACGACGGTCGTGCTCGAGCCGGCGCGCGAGCCGAGGTTCTCCAGATTCATGCGGGTGACGGCGGCTGTCTGCTTCAACATCTAGCTGATCTCCCTGAGGGCGCGCACGATCGACAGGCGTCTTGCGGCGATCGCCGGCGGCAAGCCGATGGCCAATCCCAGCCCTCCCGCGATCCCGAGGGCGAGGCCGGCGTCAATCCAGCTCATCCGGAAGCGGCCGACGACAGGTGCGAGCTGTGCATTCAGCGGCGACTGAAGGGCGAGCCCGATCGCGATACCGCTCACGGCGCCCATCAGGCAGAGCGCCAGCGCCTCGGCAAGCACCACGACCGCGGCGGCGCCGTCCTTGAATCCAAGGGCCTTCATGACGGCCAGCTCCGGCACGCGCTCGCGAAACGCCAGCGCGGCGACGTTCGCCGTCAACAGGAGCATCGTGAAGTAGACGGCGGCGAGGATCAGGGTCGCGATGGATCCCGCGGATCCGGACGACCAGCGTCGCGACGATGTCGCGGGTCGGTTCGTCGCCGCCGCCGTTTCTCGCGCGTGGCCCGCCCTGGGGGCACAATACGGAGCAATGGGGATCGGGGGATTGCCGAAAGATTGGCCGGGGGTCGATGACCGTCCGGAATGGAAGCGGCTCCGGGGAGGTAGGTGCAATGCAGAGAACGGCAGCCGGCAGCGTGCTGACAGGGGTTCTGGTGTTCGCATGCGCGGCCGGGGAGGAACCGGGGTCGGCCGTCGAGGTCACGCGGATAGCCACGACTCGGGAGGCCGAAGTGCGAGTATGTCTCGATATCGGGGGGAGTCACTTCCTGGAGGTCACTACCGAACCGGGGGCGGCGGCCTTGGCGCTGTTGTCGACCGATGAAGGACAGGGCGACATCGTTTCCGAAGCCGAAGTGCGCCTCCTGGACGGAATGCCGCGGACCGTACGTTCGGAGTCGGCAGACCTGGAGGCCGGCGAACCGTGTTACCGCCTGTCGGTGATTGCGGATGTCGGCGGGGAGACAGCCACGGCGCGCCTTGTGAGGGAATGATGGGCGAACAGGGAAAGCGGGACTGCCTGTGCGGTTGTGGTCGCAAGACGTCGGGAGAGTTCGCCTCCGGCGGTTGTGACCAGTTCGCGCGAACGGCCGTGATCGGACTGGAGTACGGGAACACGGCTCGATTCCTGGAACGCCACGGCTACGGCCGCGGCGGACGAAACCTGCGCGACGAAGACAAGCGCCGTGGTCAATCCGGCTACGGTTAGTCGGAACCCGGGGGATCGTCCGACCGGTCGGACGATCCGGCCACGGACTTCATCGAGGCGGACGGACCCGCCCTCTTGCGCGTCAGCTTGTGCTCCAGAGCCGGCGCTGCGGGGTATCGTCACGACGCTACGGGTGGCGGGAGATCAGGCTGCCGCCCGGATGTTGCCGCGCTGGGCTCATCGGCGGCGGGAACCGACACGACTGAGCTCCTCACGCGAGTTTCGTGACGGCCGCCGGCCACGGCGATGCTCACGTGCCGCGGTCGGCGGATGTTGTGCCTGTGGCACGTTGAAGGCAATGTCTTGCTTCTGCTGCCGCTGAGTTCGCACTACACGCGCATCAGATTCCGCAGCACCACGCCCGCGATCTCGCGGTCGCGATGCAGTAGCAAGGGTTGTCCGGCTCCGGCATGAACCACGCGAGTGCCCCCACGCCAGCTCGCTTACCGAGACCTTGAACGCGGACTTGTCGCGATCCGCATAGGCCCGTCACGAACGCTACTTGTTTCACAGAGAACGCCGCCTTCCTTGCCAGGGCCATCAGTGCCGCTTGCCGCGTTGCACTGATCGCTCCCGCGGTCGCGACGACCTCGACGAACCCGCTTCCCGCCCGCGGCGGCGGCCACGTGGCGCTGGCTGGCGGGCGGCGACTGGGTCGGCTACGCCAGCGGCACCTTCCAGCACGGGCGGACTCGCGTTACACGCATGTGGGCGACCAGGCGCCGGGCTTCGGTTCAGTCGACCTGACGGCGCTGTCGCCGGTGCGGTACCCCGGCACGTTCATCGGCGGCCCGCTGATGCAGAGCATGTTCCTGTCGATCCGGAACTGCCGGCCCACAACATCCTCAACACGCGGGTCGGCTTCCTTGACGGCCGCTGGGACATCGCCTTCTTCATCGACAACGCGACCCCGACGAACGGGCGTTCCTGGCCCTCGACCAGGAGCGGGGCTGGCCCGGGTCGGCTACCTGACGAAATCAGCCGCGGAGCTTTGGCGTCAGCAAGAGTACAGACTTCTGGAACCCGTTGGCGCACTGCGCCAGACGGGAATTACGAACCAAGGACGGAGTCCGGTGCGAACGCCACTTTCTGTCGTCCAGTTCCTTCCTGTCACGTCCAACTAAGCGCAGCCTAAATTCCCTTGTAGAATAGGGTTTTCTGGACGGCAGCACCCGCGAGGCGTCCAGCATGGGCCAGAAAAGGCCGCTCCATTCCGGTTCAGAATTGTACAGGGAATATCATAATGACCGCCCCCGCCCAAAGCCCGCGGAAGACCAAACCCAGCCGCCCGCATCCCCACAACGCCCTCTCGGCCGCCTTCTGCCGCAGCGTCGCCCAACCCGGCCGATACTGTGACGGCAACGGACTCTACCTGCACGTCGAGCCGTCCGGCGCCCGCCACTGGGTGCAGCGGCTCGTCATCCACGGCAAGGGCTGCGCGCTCGGCCTCGGCAGCTTCGCCCTCGTCCCGCTGGCCGAAGCCCGCCAACGCGCGCTCGCCAACCGCCGGGTGGCCCGCTCGGGCGGCGACCCGCGCCCGGCCGCGCGCCGCGCCCCCGGGATCCCCACCTTCGACGAGGCGGCCGCCACCGTGCTCGCCATTCACGGCGCCGCGTGGAAGTCCGGCGGCCGAAACGCGAACAGCTGGCAGGCTACGCTGCGCGACTACGCCTCTCCGCGCCTGGGCCGAAAGGCCGTCGACCGCGTGACCACCGCCGACGTGATGGCCGTGCTGCTCCCCATCTGGACCCGCAAGCACGCCACGGCGCAGAAGGTGCGCCAGCGCATCGGCACGGTCATGAAGTGGGCCATCGCCCAAGGCTACCGCGCCGACAATCCGGCGGGCGACGCGCTGACCGCGGCGCTGCCGAAACGCTCGGTCCCGGTGCGCCACCAACGCGCGCTCCCGCACGGCGAGGTCTCCGCGGCGGTTGCGGCCGTACGCGCCTCGGCGTCGTGGTCGGGGCTGAAGCTGGTCTTCGAGTTCCTGGTGCTCACCGCGGCGCGCTCGGCCGAGGCGCGGCTGGCCGCGTGGGACGAGATCGATCTGGACGCTCGGGTGTGGACACTGCCGGCGGCGCGGACCAAGGCGGGCCGGGAGCACCGGGTACCGATGTGCAGCCGCGCGGTCGAGATCGTCGACGAGGCGCGGCGGCTCGGCGTCGAGCCGACCGGTGGCGCGGCGCCCGGGCTGGTGTTTCCGACCCAACGCGGCAAGGCGATCGCCGACGCCAGGCTGTCGGGCGTGCTGCACGAGCTGGGTATCGGGGCGGTGCCGCATGGTTTCCGTTCGTCGTTTCGGGACTGGGCATCGGAGCGGACGGACCATCCGCGGGAGGTGATCGAGGCGGCGCTGGCGCACGTGGTGCGGAACCGGACCGAGGCGGCGTATGCGCGCTCGGACCTGTTCGAGCGCCGGCGGCGGCTGATGGACGACTGGATGCACTACCTGAACGGGCGGCGGCAGTAGCCGACGGCGTGGTCACCGGGCTGACGTGTCCGCACACGGACCCGGACACGGCGCGTCCCCGAAACCTCCCGATCGCGAATTACCGAACCCGTGGGACCGCCGCAGGAATCCGTCAAGTCCATCATATCCAATGGGTTAGACCCACCGGCATCTCGATGTTCCCCCGTCTGTACCCCTCAATGTAGTCTGGACCGCGCAGCACGTCGGAAATCGGCGGAAGACCAAAACAGAAGCGTCCCCTCTCCTCCTCCTTCTCGGCCGGCCCGGCGGGTCGCACCCCGGGATGCGTTCCGCGTGCCCACATCACCGATCACCGGTCACCGGATTCTTCAACGAGTTCACACTCGGCCTCCGCGACGCACCATGATGCCGTCCGCGACTCCGCGACTTTGCGGGCTTGCGTGGACCCAGACGGTAGGCTATGGTGCGGGTTTCGCTGTGCATGGACGCTTTCCTCGGCACCCGCCACCGTAGCCCGACCTGATGTCTCGAGCCGCTGACTTTCCGTACGACATGGGAAACGCGGGCGACCTCCTCAAGCACGGAGTTCTCGCCGAGCTGGTCGCTTGGCAGTGCGAGTTGGGCATGCGTTTTCGCTTCATGGACCCGTTCGGCGGTGAACCACACGCGCCGCCCATGCCGGAGGTATCGCGACGTGTACGAGCCCTGAACAGTAGTGCCCTGCGGACCGCCCAGGTCGACATCGAGAACGGCCGCTACTTCGGTAGCGGTCTCCTCGTCCGGCACGCGGCGCGAGTGACCGGCTGCGGCCACGTTCGGGTGCTCAGCGGCGATGTTTGCAGTGGCCGACGACGACGGCAGCGAGAGTGCGGACTGGAAATGCTCCATGAGGAGCTTCCACCGCAGGGCGTTGAAGCCGATCGCGGCTTCCAGAACGGTCACGACGGGTACAAGATGCTCGACGCGATCGCGACTGGTGCGCAGGCGGGCGACGTGGTGCTGATCGACCCCTTCTTCGACCACTTCGTACAGTGCCGGGCTTCGGCGGTCGTGCCCAGGATCGCGGACATCGCCACCCGTGGCGCCGTGCTGCTGTTCGTATTGAACCCCAGCCCAAAGGATGTAGCTGGCCAGAGGTTCGATGGACTCCTCGGCGAGCACTTGCGGGGCGCGTGGCGAATGACCTGCCCACCGCTCCGCGAGACGTCGGTCAGAGGCGAATCCAAGTACCATGCAGAGGCCGTCCTGGCCGCCCGCCAACTGACCGAGAGGAGATCTCAGGACTCCACTGGCCTCCTCTGGAACCGCGTCGCCGCCTTCACGCAGCAACTGGCGGACGTACTCGGACTACCTCGCGATCCCCTCACACCCCGCCTTGTAGGCCCCTGAGCCGCGGGGGGCGACCGTTCACTCGTTGTCGCGACGCTCATGGATCGCGGCCCGGGCGACTTCCAGCCACGGCGGCGGACAGTGGTCGTCATCGCGGTCGACACCAACCCGCGGGAACGGCGGGCTGCCCCAGTCCTCCTCAAGGTTGGACTCGATGCTGGCGCAAAAGCGTGGGATGAGAGCTGCCAGCAGCTCGGCACCCCAAAGAACCTGGCTCAGGCCGCGACTCTGGATTCCGGCGCTGCCGCCATGGACGATCTGGTGGCGAACGATGGATAGGTTCTCGAACAGGTCGTTCAGCGTGTGCACCGTTTCGAGATTGTCCAGGCGGGCTACGGCTTTCTTGACCCGCCCTCGGAATCCAGAATCCCACTTCGCGTCGCTCGTTGCCGGCTGATCTCCTTGATACCAGAACTCTCGGTCTACCTGACGCAGTTCGAGCAGCTTGACGATCGATTCTCGATGTCGCTTCAGGATTCCTTGGAGCCTGTTCCCGTCGTGCAGTGTCGCTCGCCGATGGAACACCTTGCGCTCTGATTTGTGGGGCGAGGGTCCCTTCGCCTCGTACGTCTGGTACGCGGCTTCGTAGGCGATCCAGTAGAACACGAAACGAACGTGTGCATTGTTGTCGGAGGCTGGTCGTTCCGCCGCCGCTAGCTTGATCCAGGCTGTCATCCGGGCGACGCGGCGCTCGTTGTCAGCCCGTCGCGCATTGGCAGTACGCATAGCTCCTCCGACGCAGAGACCCTGGTGGGCGTCAACCGCGCAGTCCAACGCTACCACACCGCTCCCCGGCGACGGTCGACGCGACTGGGGACCGACCGACGCGATGCCGTCCGCCGGGACCGCGCTGCCGGGTCGGAAACGCCTTCCTGCCAAGGAAGATTCGGGAGGTACCGCGATCGTGGCTCAGTGCCGATGACCGAACCTGCCAGTCTGACCGTCAGGTTTCCGAGCGGCTTCGGCTCGTCGTTCCGGATCTGGGCGGCCGACACGCCCGCGAACCTCTCGATTTCGCGCGCCGACCGAGGGCCGCCGTGTCTGGCCGACCCGAAGCCGAACTGCCGGTGACACACCACGAGCCGGTCCGGCGCCGAGGAATCGCCGTCGTGATCTCCGCCCGGCTGTGCTGCCTCTATATAAGGCAGGCCCCGCAATGGCCGGTACCCGGCCGCGCGGACGACATCGACAGCATCCACGTGGACGCGCGCGGGTCGCCCGACCGGTGGCGAACGATCCCGCCGGCGCGTTGCGCCCGACTGACCCCACCCTCCACACCCGGCCTGCGGCCCGGCGCGCCTCCCGGAGTCGGCGCGCCACGAACGAAACCCCGGGAGAGGCGGCGGAACGGACGACAATGAGTCAGAACCGAGCGGCGGCCAGGGCAACGACGCGGGCGGGCATACCCACGCCTCGGCGTGCTTGCTCGCGACCCGCGACGCCGCGTCCCTGACGCCGGCCTCGGCCACGCACCGGCCCTGCCGGGCCATCACCCCACACACGCTCGACGCCTGAAGCGGTTCGATGGCCGCCCCGCTGGCGGCGCACGACGTCGCCGAACGCCGCCACGCAATCCGCCTCGTCGGGCCCATCCCCGGAGGAGACCATGACCTTGATCGACACGCTCCGTCCCGAGCACCGGCGATTGTTGCGGTGCCTGCGCAAGCGCATCGCCAACCGCGAGAACATGCGCCGCTACCGCAGCGACATCAACTACATGCAGCTGTGTCCCGGCGTGGACCTGCCGCTCGAGGCCGGCACCTGCGGCCGCCTGATCTGGCCCGAGAGCACCCGCTGCGCCGCCTGCCGCAAGCGCCGCCACTGGCTCCTCACACACGCGCTCAACCCCGTCGAGGTCGTCCTGTCCGCGTTGCTCGACGGCGCCGAGGCCGACGACGCCGAGCACGACGACGGCGCGCGCGAGGACTTCGGTCAGGCCGTCCCCCTGCTCGACGAGCTGTCCGCACTCGGCGATCCCTGCCTGCGCTGGTAGCGCCCGACCCAGCGATTCGGTCGAAGACGACACCGCGTCGGGCGCGATCCACGACGACACCCGCGACCACCTCCCCGCCATCGTCCCGAACCTCGACGAGCGCACCGACCTTGGCGATCCCCTGCCTTCGTTGGTGAGGACTCTCGCGCACGCCGGCCCGGACCTGTCCGGTAGCGCGGCATGGCGCTCGGCTTCCTCAGCCCAGCATCCCGAGCTCCCGGTGAGCACGACGTTATCACCTCAGTCCGCCTTCACGCTCCCTCCGCTTTCCGGGCGCCACCGCACCGCCGGCGCCGGCCTTCGGATCCCCGCCGATGGTTGGAGCCGGCAACACCGCCGGTGTGAGCAACGCGAGGCGCCGGGCGTTCGCCGCCGATGGCAGACGTTTGTCTGCCCTGAATGGCACGCGTCCCTTACACTCCCCGCCGCACCAGAGACGGTAGGAGCGAGATGCGGTTTTTGCTAGCGCAAACCGGGGCCTGCGGCCCCTAACCGATCTCGGACAGAGAGAAACACCGATGGCGCGCCCGCGCATCGAGGCCAACGCCCGGCGTTCGCGGCAGTTCGGCATCCGCCTGACGCCGGCCGAGGCGCGCCTCGTCGAGGCGGCGGCGGCCCGCGCCGGCCGGCCGCCCGTGGCCTTCATCCGCGCGGCGGCGCTCGCCGCGGCCGGCACGGCAACCCGACACGGCGAGCCGGCCCGGACCGAGGCGACGGCCATCCGGCGGGAGCTTCGGCGCATCGGCGCGAACCTGAACCAGGCGCTCCGGCTCGCGCATGCCGGCCGCAACACCGACCTCTCCGCCGCGGTCAACGCCGTGCGCGACGCCGTCGCACGGAGGCTGGCATGATCCCGCGCATCCACGCCGGCGGCCGTGGCGGGCGCGGTCTCGTGGCCTACATCACCCACGACCGCCCGTCGGCCGGCGAGCGGCAGCCGACGACCGACGAGCGCGTCGGGCTGGTCGCCGGCCTGAACCTGCCGACCGACGACCCGCATCTGGCCGGCCTGATCATGGCGCGGACGGCGGCAGACGCCGAGGTCATCAAGCAGCTGGCCGGCACCTCGAGCCGCGGCCGCAAGCTGAAGGCGCCGTTCAGCCATCTGTCGCTGTCGTGGTCGCCGGACGAGCCGCGCCCCGACCGCGCCGAGATGCTCCGGGCGACCGAAGAGGCGCTCAAGGCGATCGGCATGGGCGCGTGTCAGGCCCTCGTCGTCGAGCACACCGACACCGCGCATCCGCACGTACACGTGGCGATCTGCCGCGTGGACCCGGAGACCGGGAAGGCCTGCGGGCGCAAGAACGACGCCAGGAAACTCTCGACCTGGGCGGCGAAGTACGAGCGCAGCAGGGGGCGGGTCCAGGTGCCGAATCGCATCGCGCGGCGCGAGGCCCGCGAGGAGTACCGCGCGGTCGTCGACGTTCAGGTCGACGCCGACGTCCCGGTCGACCCAGCGAAGAAGAAGGCGGGCGCCGTGGTTCCGCTGCCCCCGATGCAGGGGAAGCGCGGGGCGGGCCGGGCGGCCCGGACAGCGGCGGAGCGGCAGGAGTGGACGGCGCACTTCAAGGCCCAGGTCCAGTCACGGACGCCGCCGGACCAGGCGCGGCGCGAGCGGGTGCGGCTGGCCCGCACGCATCGGCGGCGCCGGGGGCGGCAGAAGGTCCTCGCGCCGCTCACGAAACTGAAGCTGTGGAAGCGCGCGCCCGACACAACGCCCGGCAGGACGGAGCCGACGGCGAAAGCGACGGCGGCCCGGAACGCGGGCCCTCACTTCCAGCGGCTCGATGCGCAGATCGGCGCGAAGCGCGGCCAGACCCGCGACGAGTTGCGCGACGCCGAGGCGGCCGTGCGCAAGGCAAAGCGCGGCGCCCCGCGCCGGCAACGCACCTCCGCGCCGGCGAGCACGACCCGCGAGCGCAAGGCCCGCGAGACGTTCGAGGCGGCCGTTGTTGACGACCGGGCCGCCCAGCACACCCTGCGGGCCGCCGTCCGCGACCACGCCGCGGCTTGCGATGCCGTCGCCGCCACCCGCGCGGCGTCCCGCTGGACGCCCAATCGCCAGCGCGGCAGCGAGCGGCGCCTCACCTACCTCGACGCCGAGGAACGCCGCGACCAGACCCGCGACGCCGAGCTCACCGCCGAGGTCCAGGCCGAATGGGCAGCCAGCAGCCGGCAGGAGGCGCGCGACCGCTGGCGCGACGCGGCGGCCGACAAGCGCCGGGACCGGCAGGACCGCCGGCAGAAGGCCCGTGAGCACCGCCCCAAACGTCGCAGGCTGCGGCGGCTCCGGCAGCGCGTGGCGGATCTGCGGCGGCGCCTGACCACCTTGGACACGGCACTGAAGACCCTCGAACGGGTCCTCGAGCGGCTGGGATTGTCGAGACGGCCGCCAGCCCCGGCGCCGCGACCCCCCAACCTCGGCCCGTCGCTGTCGAGCATCATGCGTGACCTCGACAGGCACGTCGAGCGCGACTACCCCGCGCCGGCCCCCGAGCCCGTCCGGGCCGCCAGGCCGGAGCGGCAGCCGTCCTCGCCAACCCCGCCGGCTCCCGGCGTTGGTCAGCAGCCGCCCGCTCGGGAGCGCCCGCCGGCTGCGCCGCCCGCCGGTTCGCGCGAAACAGGCCCGCGCCCGCAGGTGGTCCAGATCCTGATCGGCGCGGTGTGCGCCGGCGGCGCGCGACTCTCGCGGGTGCGCTCGGAGTTCGAGCGGATGGACGCGGGGGACGGCGTGAAGCGCCTGGTGCTGCAGGCGGTCGACCCGGAGCTGCTCGAGGCGGTGGTCGGCCCGCAACTGGCCCCGGCGTGGGTGAAGCCGCTGCGCGCGCAGTACGCCCGCTTCAAGCAGGCGTATCCGGCCGACTGGGCGGACATCGAGAAGGTTTGGCGCGAACAGCGGGAGCGATGGCGGTCCAAGGCTGGACCGTACCGCGAGGGACCGCACCGCGAGCAGCCGCACGCCCAGCCTGTCCCGCCACGCGCGCCGGACCCGGCGGCCGGCGCGGCCGACAAGGCGCAGCAGCAGCGGCGGCCCGGATACGACCGCTAGAGGATCGCCCGCAGCCGAGCCGTCGCATCGATTACCTGGGGTGCGTCCCACACGTTGTCTTGCAGCATGAACCTGTGACTGTTGGTGTGTTCGATGTAAGTGGAACGGCGGCGAACGACGTCGACCGGGATGAGCGCCGCCCGCACAATGCCATAAACACCGTCGAACAGCACAGCCGCGAGAACGTCGAACCCCTCGTCGTCGAGGTCGCGGATCGCCGACAACTGTCGAGACGGGTTGCGGCCCGCGAGGCGCCGCCCCTTGATCTGGTAGCGCTTGCCATCCTCGCCCGTCGCGTCCACCGCCTTCTCCGAGTTCGGGTGCCGCTTCCAACCGTAGGCGGCACAGAACAGGTACTCGGCAAGATCGCCAGTTGGGTTGTTCTCCGACCGCAGTACCCCGCGCGTCCGCAGTTCCTCGAGGAGTGCCGCCTGGAAAGCAAGAAGTCCAGCGAGCGACCTGTCCTTCAGGTTCACGTCTGGCGCCCGCGTTGTTGTTCCGTCCGGTGCCTTCGTCACCGCTATCGTCGCCCCCCAACGTGGACTATAGCGCCGGTCGCGGTACTTCCCCGCCCCGCCCCCAACAGGCGTCGGAAGTCGACCCACACTACGGGTTGACGCACCCGACGGAGTGGTTCCGGGTCCGGCGAGGCTCTCTTCGCACCGTGATACTCTGTCCCTGATGGACACCCACGCGGCCGTGAGGATGCTGACTGCCGCCGGCGCCGATGAGGCGCTTGCCGTCGCTGTGGTCGATGTCGCTCAGAACGCCGCCGCCGACCAGGGCCGCGAGTTGGCCACCCGCTCCGACCTCGACCATCTGCGTGAAGTACAGCGCGCGGATCTGGCCGCCCTCGAAGCTCGCCTGACGTGGCGTTTCGCGGGTGCGATGCTGGCGCAGACACTCGCGATCCTCGGAGGAGTGGTCGCGATCCTGCGCCTTCTGGATTGATCTCTACCGACTGACGCCGGCCGATGAGGCTTTCGTGGAACGAGATCCGAACGCGGGCCACCGAGTTCGCCCGTGAGTGGGCCGCCGCCACGTACGAGAAGGGCGAGACCCAGAGCTTCTACAACGAGTTCTTCGAGATCTTCGGCAAGCGCCGCCGCGACGTGGCTCGGTACGAGGAACGCGTCCAGCGGCTCGACAACACCTCCGGCTTCATCGATCTGTTCTGGCCCGGCGTCCTGCTGGTCGAGCAGAAGAGCGCCGGACGCGACTTGACTGCCGCACGTGAGCAGGCCGGCACGTACTTCGACGCTCTGCCGGAACGGGAGCGCCCCCGCTTCCAGCTTCTCTGCGACTTCCAGACGTTCGAGCTTCTCGACCGGGACGAACGCGAGGAGACCCGCTTCGCACTCGCCGACCTGCCGCAGCACGTGGAGAAGTTCGGGTTCATCATCGGCGTGCAGCGCCGGACGTTCCGCGATCAAGACCCGGTAAACATCGAGGCGTCTGAGCTGATCGCGCGGCTGCACGACGCGCTGAAGGCGTCCGGCTACGAGGGTCACGACCTAGAACTGTTCCTGGTGCGGACCGTGTTCTGCCTGTTCGCAGACGACACGGGCATCTTCGAGCCACGCGACATCTTCCTCGACTTCATCGAGGAGCGCACGGCGCCTGATGGCTCCGACCTCGGCCCGTGGCTGATGCGCCTGTTCCAGGTGCTTGACACGCCGCCCAACCGGCGGCAGGCGAAGCTCGACGAGGACCTTGCGCGGTTCCCGCACGTGAACGGCGACCTGTTCGACGGAGCCGTCCGCATCCCGGACTTCGATGCCGAGATGCGCCGAGCACTGCTCGACGCGGGGCAGTTCGACTGGACGGCGATCTCGCCGGCTATCTTCGGGGCGCTGTTCCAGTCGGTCATGGCGCCGGTCGAGCGCCGTGCGCAGGGGGCGCACTACACGACCGAGAAGAACATCCTGAAGGTTATCGAGCCGCTGTTCCTCGACGACCTGCGGGCCGAGTTCCGGCGCTTGCAAGCTCGCCGGGACGGTCGCGCAGTGGCCGATCTACGGAGGTTCCGGGACAAGCTCGGAGCGCTACGGCTCTTCGACCCGGCGTGCGGCTGCGGCAACTTCCTCATCATCGCCTACCGCGAGCTCCGCACCCTGGAGATCGACGTGCTGCGGGAGATAGCTTCCAGGGCTATAGCCACGCAGCTGAAGCTTGACGTGTGGTCGGTGGTCGAGGTCGACCAGTTCTACGGTATCGAGATCGGCGAGTTCCCGGCCCGCATCGCGGCGACCGCACTGTGGATGATGGACCACATCATGAACAACCGGCTGAGCTTGGAGTTCGGCCGGACGTACGCACGGATCCCGATCGAGAAGTCACCCCATATCCGCAACGCGGACGCTCTGGAGATCGACTGGACCGACGTGCTGCCGCCCGAGGAGTGCTCGTACGTCTTCGGCAATCCGCCGTTCGGCGGGGCCAAGTACCAGTCGCCCGAGCAACGGGCGCAGGTGCGCCGCGTCGCCGCTCTTGGCGGCAGCGGCGGGACGCTCGACTACGTGACCGCATGGTTCATCCGCGCCGGAGACTACGTGCGGCAGGCGCAGTCGGCTGGCGCGTCACCCCCGCCGCGGATCGGCTTCGTGGCGACCAACTCGATCACGCAGGGCGAGCAGGTGGCCCAACTCTGGCCACTGCTGCTTGACCATCGCCGCCTGGAGATCGCCTTCGCTCACCGGACCTTTGCATGGGGTTCGGATGCCCGTGGCAAGGCGCACGTGCACGTGGTCATAATCGGTCTGGACGCAGCCGAACGCGCGCCGCGGAACCGGCGCCTGTTCGCCTACGACATCAACGGCGAGTCGCTCGAAAGCGATCATGCCGTGATCACACCGTACCTGTTCGATGGCGGGGCACTGACCGACCCGCATCTCGTCGTGCGCGAGGAAGCTCACGCCATCAACGGGATGTCGAGGCTCCTCACAGGGTCGCAGCCGATCGACGGCGGCAACTACATCTTCAACGCTGATGGACGCGATGCCTTGCTGGGCGAATGCCCCGAAGCGGAACCGTACCTCCGTCCGTTCGTGGGCTCAAAGGAGTACATCAACGGCAGACAGCGATGGCTATTGTGGCTCGGCGAAGCGCCGCCAGAGTTGTTGAAGCGCACGCCAGCGCTCCGTGATCGCGTCGCAGCTGTTCGGGCGCTGCGGCAGCAGAGCAAGCGAGCATCGACAAAGGCCCTCGCGGCTACTCCGACCCTCTTCCAGATCAACCTCATCCCGAGCGGTTCATTCCTGGTTGTGCCGGAGGTCAGCTCCGAGCGTCGCGAGTACGTCCCGATAGGCTGGCTTGAACCGCCAGTCGTCCCGAGCAATCTCGTACGCGTCCTCGAAGGCGCGACCAAGCCGACCTTCGCCCTGCTCACGTCGGCGATGCACATGGCGTGGCTGCGCCACATCGGCGGGCGGCTGAAGAGCGACTATCGCTACTCCATCGGCCTCGTCTACAATACGTTTCCGCTGCCGCCCGGCTTCGCGGACGCGGACACGTCGGCGCTAGACCCGCTCGCGCAGACAGTGCTCGACGCTCGGGCCGCCCATGCCAACGCAACACTGGCAGACATGTACGACCCGGACCTCATGCCGCCGGATCTTCGCAAGGCGCATCAGGCGCTGGATCGCGCTGTCGATCGTCTCTACCGACGCAAGCGTTTCACGTCGGAGCGTGAGCGCGTCGAGTACCTGTTCACACTGTACGAGCGCATGCAAGCCCCGCTCACTGCGAAAGCGGGTGGCAAGCGCCGATCACGGCGGCGAGTGCCTCGTCCGGGGTAGTCCGATAGAGGCGCGACCGGTCCACTACTCGCCGCTCCCGTCGTCGATGCGTGCGGCGAAGGCCTTGATTCGTGTCTCCGAAACGATCGTGTCGTACCGGTGCACAAACCGGTTTCGTTTCCGCTCGTCGCCGGCGTACGTTCGGACCCACTCGCCGATGGCAGTCGGCAAGGTCACCGCGAGCAGCCTCGACAGGTGAAGGACCTTAGTTCCGCCAAGTCGCTTCGGCGTATCGACATCAGGGGCAGCGATGACGAACGTCAGGCGCTCCACTCGGCCGGATTCGACGCTCCTCGACGCGAGGTTCGTCATGTGCACAAGAGAGTTGCGTAGCTCCCACAGTTCGTCGGCCGAGACGTTCAGATCCGAGAGGTCCGCGTACTTGTTCAGCCATCGGCGGAACACGCCCTGCTCCGGTCCGAATTCCAGGAAACCGAGCGTGTCGATCATCGACATCGTGAGCTTCGTCGCTGCGACGTAGAGCTGAGCCTTGAACAGGCACTTGATCGGTTCCATCAAGTCGCCGTCAATCAGGCGGATCAAGTCAACGAAGCCATCCGGTGATCTGAACATCGCGAGGTAGTCGTGAACCGCATACCCGTTTCGTGTCTCCAGCGTCTCATCTGTCTGGGGCTGTCCGTTGACGACCGCGGTAACGCAGTGACGAACGCCTGCCGCGATAATGTTGCCAACCTGCTCCAACGTCCACGGGGCGCGACGGATCGCGCCGTGAAGATCCTCCCTGCTCAGGGGCCGTGAGAGTCTGTGCCTCTCTGGCAGATCGAAATCGGTCGCGGCCCTCTCCCGCAGCATCTCGTTCATGTCGGTCTCAACTATCCCACTGGGGAACATGTACGAGTGGAACCCGATTTCCTCAAAGCGCTCTTCCGTGCCATACAAGAAGATGTTGACAGCCCCTCGCTCGACCATTTGTCGGTATCGGGCGTTCGGGTCGGCCGGTTGCGTCGATCTCGGTGACTCGTTCATTTCGCAACAGTACCACGGCTCGACGAGCGGCACGCCACCCAGCCTTACGAGACGGTCAGTCGGCCATGCGGTAGTCGCCGACAACTAGCTCACTAGCGAGCGTCGAATCGCGGACGAGGACGCGTACCGGGTCGGTGGAACCGACCGGGTCGATGAAGCGACCACACGACCGGCGCCGTCCGCAGGTCCGCAGGTTCACGTTGTCTACGCCCGCGGTCCGCGGCGTCCACTGCGTCCACGCATCCACGCCGTCCCGCCGTCCAACCGTCCACCCGTCCACCGTCCACGGGTCCACGGCGAACGCTTAAACGCTTACGTCCACGTTCGGCTGGGTTCGTCCGGTTCAATCCACTCTAAAATTGTGCACGGAACTGTACACGGCCGCCGCGAAAGCTCTATAAACTGCTGAAAATAAGCGGGTTACAGATCTACCGCTACGTTCGGTGCGAACGCCACGGATTCCCCCGATGATGTCGGTGGTTGTGCTGTCGTGATGATCCGCGCCGGGAACACTCAGGACCCCCGCAGAACGGTCGTGACCGGCAAATGCGCGGCACGCATCGCCGGCGCCATACCGCCGATGACGCCAAGGGCGATGGCCCACCCGAGGCCGAGCCGTATCGACTCGGGCGTCACCTGGAACGCAAAAGGCCAACTGGGACCCTGCGGCCGGGGTGAGCGTCGATGCGGTATAGCCGTCCAGAACCGCGTACGCGACGGCGGCGCCCAGGATCCGCCCGGCGAGCGCCAGCACCGTCGCCTCGACCAGGACCGAGATGACAACCGGAACGGCGTGGAAACCGAGCGCGCGGAGGGTCGCGATCTCGACCGACCGTCGGCTGACGGCGGTGAACATCGTGGCCAGCGCGCCGAACACCGACCCGAGCGCCATGATGCCGGCGATCAGGTAGGCGAACGCGTCGATCAGCGCAGCGCGTGACGCCGACTGCGCGGCGAAGAATTCCTGCTCGGGGATCAGCGTGCCGGTCAGACGCGGATCGGCGGCCAGGCGCCGGTTCAACGCCTGCACGTCGACGTCCGGAGCCAGCTTCACGCGGGCGACGCTGACCGTAGCGGTGCGACGGAAGACGCTCTGCGCGATCGCGCGATCCATCCAGATCTCCGACTCCGCCGCCGTGCCCTCGGCGACGAAGTGGCCCACGACCTCGAGCGTCGCGGTGCGCGCCTGCACCGTGTCGCCGACGTCGACGCCGGCGTACTGCCGCGCAGCGGAAACGCCCACGACGATCTCGTTTCTTCCCGGGCACGAGCGTGCGTTCACTGACGATCCGCACCTCGGGGCGCACCGCGAACGCCGCGGCGGTGACGCCGCGGCAGACGACGTCGACCGCGGTGCCGGCGCCACGCTTCGGCACGGTGAGCGTCGTGTAGACCTCCCCGCTGGTAACGTCGAAGCCTTCGTACGCCTCGATGATCAGGGTCGCGATGAGGCCGATGTCTCCCAGACTGGTTCGCGAACTGCACGCAGGCGATCGTCCACAAGATGTTCAATTTCGCCATCGCTCATGAGATCGTCGAGTTCAACCCGTGCGCACAGCTCGAGCATCCGGCCAAGGAGCGTCGTCGCGACCGCGTCCTGACGGACGCGGAGATCCGCCGTTTCTGGTCGGTGCTGGATGGGGAACCGCCGCACATCGCGGCGGCGTTTCGCCTGCGCCTGGTCACGGCGCAACGCGGAGGAGAAGTGCACGGCATGCGCTGGACGGACGTCGATCTGGACAACCGGTGGTGGACGATCCCTGGGTCAGTGGCGAAGAACGGCCTGGCTCACCGCGTTCCCCTCAGCGACCTTGCTCTGGAGATTCTGTTCGCGCTTCGTGATTGGCAGACCGCCAAGATGGCGGCGTCTCCGTATGTGCTGTCGCCTGCCGCCCGCGACCCGAGAAGGCGCCGACCGACGCTCGCGCGGCTGGGGTTGAGTGATTTCCGCGGACACGATCTTCGCCGCACGGCGGCGTCCCGCATGGCGAGCGCGGGCTGTCCCCCGGCTCGTCATCGGCAAGGTGCTGAACCACGCCGAACCGGGCGTTACGGCCGTCTATGACCGCCACACGTACGACGCCGAGAAACGCCAAGCGCTCCAGACCTGGGCGCGATCCTTGCGAACGCTTCTCGACGCTGATACCACTGGCGGAGGTGACCGAAGCCTTGTGACAGACGACTCTCAACAGACGCTTGCTGCCTTCCCCCGCGGGCCGTCATCCTGATTGGGATTCGCAGAGGCGAACGTCGTCCTACTGCCCGGAACATCCGCTGCACCGCCTCGGAGCAGCGGCGAGGCAGCAACGATCGATCACGAGCACGCCCGAGGAACTCCGCGAACGGCACTACGGACTCCAGGAAGCGAAGGAGGGGCACATCGAGCACGTGGCCTCCGGATCTCGGCCGCCGGTTCGCGGACATGCAGTTCGGGCGGCGCGCAGATCATGGTCGTCTCGGGTCGGGTGTGTCCATAGGAGGAGCCCGTTGGTCGTCGATGTGCGCCGGACGGTGCAACGCGGCGAGCGTCTCGGCTCCGATGATGCCGTCGTGGCTGCGGCGTTCGACGCCGAGCAGGCGTCGGTTGGCTACAAAGCCGATCCGCTTCAGAGCGCGAAGTCATTCAGAAGGGTACAGGGGTTATTGAACCAACGAGAACGAAACCCGTAACTCACGGTTGCGGTCCGTGAAAGGAACAGGATCGGCTCGCGCTTCACGGTAGCCCGGTATGCCGACAAGACCCCGCACTATCTGATGACCGGCATACAGAGACAGGGTGCCGCCGAAAAGCCGGTGCCCGTACTGCGCGCCCAGGTGTCCCAAGTGGGTGGGCAGACCGTCTCCTTCGCTGTATCCGTAGGTGCCGAGGAGAGAAACAGCGTGTCCGCCACGGGAAACGAGTGTCCGTTTGGTGCCGAACTCAATAAACGGGATTCTGGTGGCCCGGCGCAGAGAGGAGTATACCCCCAAGGGGGTATACCCGGTGCCGGTGGAGACAAAGAGATCAGATCCGTTCAGGGAAAACTGACCGCCCACGTGTCCGGTGATCGTCTCCAAGTCATGTCCTCTGACAGCGTAGAAGGGTCTGAACCACTTCAACGACGGCACGGACAACGACTGCGGCACCAGCCGACTGTTGCCGTAGATCGCTGTCATTTGGCTTAGCACCGGCGAGGCAGCATGTGAGACATGTAGGGATGAAGCCACCGCACTTCTCTCTCGACTCTGCACCGTGTCACAGACGACCGAAGCTATTCCCCGTCCGAACTCTTCATCTATCCCCGGTTCTCCCACGTCTTCAGCACAGACATTCAGGACATGCACCACTTCTTGGGGGGTGTCCCAAAGCTGAGACAGATAGAAGGTAAGTGCGCCGAGGCGGACGGAAGCGCTTGAAGAGCCTCGGTGTCTGTTGCCGGGAAGTATGACCGAGAAACAGACATCCTTTGCTTCACCGCAACGGGCGGTTCCCCGGAACGGGACGACGTTGCCGCGGCTGTCCGTGCCGGCATATGCTGCCAGGATGATCTTGCCAGTTGCGAAGGCGCTGAAAACAGATTCCCACTTTCCTGGGTATTCTTCCCAGTGAGGGTGCTCAGGGTACCACAGGTCACGATTGCCAAAGGTGTCCGGATTACCGGCGGCGGCAACGTGCAGAATATTGAGCCGCGGTAGGAGCGAAGAGTAGTCGGGTGCCAAGTCGGCGGCCCAACTGGTCGGGTGAGCAATCACCAATGTTTCCTCACGGGTTTCCCGCCAAGTGTCCTGCGTGAGAAACTTGTGCGGATGGTCGGCGGTGAAGACCAGAACTTCTTCCGGAACTCCCATATCCAGGATGTCTGCTCTCATCGCGAGAGCATGAGTAGGGTCGTCACTGTCGGTGGTCGGATCAAGCACGACCATCTTGCCCCGCAAAGGACCCACCGCCTTGACCTTTTCTTCCAGGGTCTTCTGCCCGGCGAAAACCTCATCCTCTTCTATCCTCGCGGTGGGTACTGAACAGGTATCGTTGGTGCCACCGTTGCGACCGAGACACATCCATCCGTAGGGCGGGGTGGTGTCGCCAGTATCGGAAGGAGTGCCCAGGACGCAGACGTCCTGCATAACACCGCACCGGCCGTTCACCGGCTCAGTCGGCACGTTCGGTTTTCCCCTGCCGGCACATCCCAGGAGGGACAGTAACACACTGAGCGCCACCAGTTGCTTCACGTCTCCTCCTTGCGAAAGGACCCAAGGTTTGTTTTCCACACACCTTATTTCCAAATTATGCTACGGATACAGATCCGGCTGCAAATGAAATCGTATTCGTTTGCTGCGTGTCGGCGCCCTTGCGCGTGCGGTTGCCGCCGCAAACCTTGCGTGTGACCAACCCCGGGCGGATGGCTCGCTCGGAGCGCGCGTTGGTGGCCTCGATCGACGGATCGCACAGGAAGAGGAACACGGCCGCGAACTCGTTGGCCAGCGCCAGCCGCGGCGGACTTTGCCGCCCACCCACCGTGCTGTGCGCTCGCTCGTCGTCGAGGATCGGAACGGCACGATCCTCGACGGCGACGGCCGAGGCGTAGCATGCGACCATCGCGGAGTTGCGTCAGCCGCTGGCGGCCTGCACGGCGGTGGTCGAGGCGCCGCGGCGGACGAGGTCAGAGGCCAACCTTCCGGCGGCCGGAGTGCGACGAGACGCCTTCGAGGCGGAGCTGGCGACCAGGACCTGGACGCGGAGGTTGACTTGGTGCGGGCTCAACGGGACGACGCGCTCCGCCGCGGCGGGGTCCGTCGCCGCGGGCAGGTTCGACGGCGCGTGCGTGCGAATCCGCCGTCGGCGTGATGTCGCCCCAGACCAAGGCGGCGATCCGCGTCAGCGTGGTCCTCGAGAACGCTGGCGACGAGGTGGTGATGGTTCGGCTCGGCCGCGCTCGCGCGGCTGGCGTCCGCCGCGTAGTGACCGAGGGGCTCGTAGACATGGGCGACACCGGAGGACCTGGTCAAGCGGCTGGGACTTCGGGAGCAGGACCGGCGGTGGGACGAGCGGCGCTGCGCCGGCCCCATCACAACCCGGATCGGCGGCCGACGCACCTCCGGCGAGTGCGTGGTTGGACCGCCCGGAAGTCCTGTCCGCATCGGCTCCATGACGCTGCGCGTTCTCGACCTGGTCCCGGATCCCGTCACCCGCACGCTGCGGCCGGGCACGGGACTCCGGGTCTGACGCGGGTCCGGCTCCTGCCCCGGAGGTAGAACGGCCGCCGCAACTGGCCGGTGAAAGCGGTCTTCGTCGGCACTCGTCCGATCCTCGTTCCCACGTACCGCCCCACGGCCGGACGCGGATCAGCGGTTCCGGCCCGCCGTTCGCGGCCGCTGCGGAGTTCACGTCGATCGACTCGGTGCCGATGGTCTCGGCGTGCACCTCGTCGCGCGCCACACACGGCGGGCGCGAGCGGTTCCGGCGGCCGTTCGCACGCGTTCGGCGGCGCCGAGGTCCGGTACGAGACCATCGAGGCGAGAGCCGCGGCTTGTCGGTCATCGAGGCCGGCAGCAGCTACTTCGACGTCGCGGCCGACGGTCGAGTTGATGCGCCGCTCGCTGGCATCGATCGCCATCGCGAAGGCCTCGGGGCTCTCGAAGCGCTCTGAACCAGTGCCGCTATCCCTCGACGATGTCGCCCATCCGGATGTCCGGCGGCGGTGACCGAGCTTTTCAGTGTTCTCGTCTGGCGTCCGATAACGCCGCGATCCGTTAACCTCTGCCGCCTGCCGATCCCTCAGCAGGAAACCTTCCTGGCGCGCGCCACGTCGCCCGCCCAGACGCCGGGATGCTGTTCGGAGCAGATCCAGGTCGACTTCGAAGCTCTGAGCGGCGCGGTTCCCATCGTGTTCGGGCTCGGACCTTCTACGGCCGACGTGCTAGTGTCCGCGGCGTGAACACCGAAACCGCCGCGAGACCACGGCCGCTCCGCCTGACTCAGGCCCGTATCGGCGACACGCTGCATGACGGCAACGGCACCCGGGTGGCGATCGTCAACGCCTTCACGACGGTGAACCCCGAGACCGAGGCAACCGTCCGCGCGGTCGACTACCAGGTCGTCGGTGCAACGGCTCCCGATCAGTTCCGCGTGTATTCGGACGACGATCGCGACGTCGCCCGTTGGAGGCGCGTCGAGCGGACCGCAACCGCGTAAACCGGGGTTTCCGGTATTTGCTGCTGGCTCTGCCCCAGGAACACGACCGGGCCGGCCGGATGTAGAGTGGTGTTCATGCCCCACGAGATGATCCCTCCGGGCTGGGTTGACCTCGCGCGGTCCGCGCAGGACGCGGCAGCCCCCCCGCTACGGCGTCGATCCGGATCCGCGCCCTTGCGCGAGCGGGGTCGCGTTCATGGCGCCGCGCTCGACGCCCGCGGGCGGCTGTTGCTGGACATCCGCTCGAGCCGGCCCGAACGAGCGCGGGGCGTCGCAGCCGGCGTCCACGCCGTCAGCGCCGAAATCTGCGACCGGTGCGGCGGTCCCGGCGACCCCGTCGGTCTGGCCGGCACGGGGACCCGGACCACGCGCTGCGAGTACTGCCGCTCGGTAGCCGACGAGATCCTGCCGCGGCCGCCCTGGCGCCGGCGCCCCGACGTCGATCGCGAGATCCCGGATCCGGAGGCCGATCAGCTGTACGACTACCGGTCGATGCCCGTGCTCGAGGAGATCCTGACCGACGAGAACCTCGGTGCGTTGATGGAGGGGCGCGACGTCGGCAGCCGATGGCCTCGTTCCGACGGCGACGAGTACCTCGACGAGTTCGTGGGCGGCATCTACGGCCTGCCGTACTGGCTGATGCACGGCGCCAACGGGTGGAGCCCCCTGATTCGTGCGTTCTTCACGCTGGTGCTGCCGATGCAGTGCGAGGGCCAGGCGCGGCCGATTCGCGTCCTCAAGATGGCCAGGAGCCAGCGCACGAACGTGCGGTGGCCCGTGATGCAGATCACGGCGCACAACTTCGACGAGTACCGCTGGGGAATCGCCGAACTCGTGAGCGAGCACAGCGGGCGCACTTGCCCCGAGTGCGGGCTACTGCTGACTGACGGGCCCGGGCGCCGTTGCCGCAACCACCGATCTTGGTGGTAGCGGTCCGGTCCGGGCTCCTGCCCCAGGAACAGGACCGACACCCGAACCGCCGGGAAGAGCTTGGCTACTCTTGCGGCAGCGATCGACTGCTCCCACGCGGTGCCCCACCTGCGACCTGCGCTCCGGAGCTGGTCAGTGGCATCAGGTCCCCGACGAGGATCCGGGCTTTCGGCTCGGTGATCGGCGTCAGAACGTCGCCGGGCACGTGCGCCGTCACCCGTCAGGTACACGCCCTCGTCGGGGGTCGCGGTGCACTTCGACACGATTCTCTGGCAGCGCGACGGATCCACTACTCGTCGATCCCGCGCCGGGCGTAGATCCGCTGCTTGACGGTGCGGTTGTGGTACAGCGACTCGGCCGCGAGCTCGACGACGAGCAGAGCGCAGTCGGGGTGGCGCTCCTTGTGGTGGCGTAGCGCGTCGGTGATGACGGCGATGTCGGGCACCGGCTCGGCGTGGTCGCCGGCGGCCAGCGGGCGATCGGTGCGCGCCCGCACCTACGCCCGAACCGCGGCCGCGGCCTGCAGGGCCTCGGCGACGATCTCGATGGCGATGTCGTGCTGGCGGCTCTCCCGCCGCCCGCACGTGGCGCCCGCCTCGACTGCGGCCCTGTACTCGAGCCGGCTCAGGCGGTAGTTGCCGTTCGGGAAGCTGAGGGGGATGCGCGCCAGTATCGTCCCGGCTGGCCCAGGCGGACTCGGCGCACCGCGACACCTCGGTGTCGGAGCTGTGCCGCGAACTCGGCGTCACGCCGGGGACGCTCTACCGCTACGTCGACCCGCGGGGCCCAGTCTGCGCGAGCATGGCGAGAAGGTGCTGGCCGCCTGAACCGGAGGGCGCCGGCCGCAACCTCGCCTACCTGGTCAACACCGCAGGACCGGGCCGTCCGGATGGCGCGGCGTCAGCGTCCCCTTCGCCGAGTCGGCGATCAGGTTGAGCATCCCGAGCACGACCAGCCCGATCAGCGGCTCGCTCGGTGAGGCTTCGACCACGCACTCGGTCAACATTTCGCGGTTGCCGATCCGGACGGTCCCGGGACCGGCAAGCGGCCGTTCTTCGAGCCGCTTGTCGGCGTCCATGACAAACGCTGTGCCCTGTCGTCTCAGGCCGAGGCGCTCGACGACGTTCTGCGGCAACCTCAAGGTCGCAACCCTGGTGTCGACGATGCCGTCCACCGTCGTGTGCCGAACCTCGGGCTCGGTCGCGTGGCCGTAGCGGACCAGCTAGCGGTCCGCGGCGTTTCCAGCGTCACCTCGGTGCGAATCTCGGCCATCGCGCTCTTCACTCCTCGGCGATCCGTGCCTTCGTCCGCTCGACCAGCCCCGGCACGGTTCGCTCGGCGTGTGCGACCACCGCCCGCTCCGGCGCCTCGAGCCGCCGCCACGTGGCGGCCGGGTCCAGTTGGCGGCTTCCCGGTGCCGGGTACCGGAACTCACCGCCGTACTTCGTCAGGTGCTGCAAGTCGGCTTCGGCGAGGACGGCGGGGACGGGACCGGCGACGGCCTCGGCTTGGCGCCAGAGCCTGTCGAGTCCGTGGCGGTAGTCGATCTCCGCACGCATCTCGGCCGCATTCCACGCCGGCCAGTCGTCGCGGTAGGGTAACCCCGGTACGCCCGCGCGACGGCCCCACACGACAGCGGCCACCGCCGACTCTTCCGAACCGTACCGCTCGCACACGGCAAGGAAGCGCATCGTAGTCTCGACGCACGGCAGCGTGTCGTTGTGTCGCATCCCGGTGTCCGGTTCGTCAGCCTGCATCACCGACCCGGCCTTGCAGGGCCGGCCCCTCCGCTCGAATCAGCCCGCGAAGCTCTGGCTGGGCGTGCCTTGCCCGGGGTCCGCAGGCTGCGCCGCCCGCCGGGCGGTCTCCAGCCTCACCAGCAAGCAGCGGGCGTCCCATTTCCGCGCCGCCTCGCCGGCCACCGCCCGGTTCGCGCGCCCATGGCTGTCGTGCAGCCGGCCATCTGGCTGGACCGCCGACAGGCGCTCCTCTCGCCAGGGCCGGTCCCGCGTCGCCGCCGCGCTACGCGTCGCGGCTGCCGTCCTCTCTCGACACCATCGTAACCGGACCCGGAGGCGATCCTGGGACAGCGTCCTCGATCCAGCCGTGCGAAACGCGTCGCCTGTGACCGACGACGCCCGGCGACTGTCGAACCGACGGGTGGGATTCGCGACGGACCAGTACTTCCGGCATCTCGGGGAACCACGCGGCAGTGGCTGGGCCTGCTTGTCGCACGCGAGCAACGCTGCTCGCCCTGCCGGCCGGAAAGCCCTTGCCCGCGGGCTATGCCTTCGACCGCGATGAAGCTGAAGCCGTGCGACTCGGCGAGGGCCACGGCGTGTAGGTGAATCTCGACGTCGATGGGCCGAACCGGGGCCGAACCGGGCCGAACGCGGTGCGGACATCGGCGAGGGCATCGGTGATCTCGGCCCACTCCAAACGGAACAACGCGCAGTCTCACTCAAGGGCGACCACCAGGCGCCGTAGTTCCGTGACATGCACCGCCTTGATGACTCCACCGGCGCGAATCGCCTCGGCGTAGCGAGGTCGAATCCGCCCGGCCGCCGCGTAAGCCTGGTCGAGCGCCGTCCGAAGCTCCGTCAGATGAACCGCCCTGATCGGTGTGACCCCGGAGAGAATGACCGGATCGGTCCACGAAAACGCTGACAGTCCGTTCGCAATGCGAAGATTGTCGATTCGGTCACGAAGCTCGGTAACATGTACCGTCCTGAAGACCGTGACGCCCGCTTCCAATAGCAGATCGGTGAAAACCCGCCCGCCGCGCGGCATATGGTAGGCGTACAGCTTCCGGTCATAATGGATATTGTTCGCCACCCACATCGTTGTACCCTCGGACCAGATGGCCCCAGGGAAAGTGTTCCCCGCCGCCGTCAGGGTATCGAATTCCCTGTCGCGGAGGCGCGCCCCGGTCGGCCAGTCATAAGCGTAAAGCTTGGCGTCCGCAGCGTCCGCCACCCACATCGTCTCCCCATCCGACCACAAACCCGAAGGATTGGCGTTCGCGGGGTCCAGCGCAAATTCCCTGTCGTGATCCGGCGGTGGTCCAAAGCCATCCCAAGCATCCGCTGCCAAATCATGGCCATACAGCTTCGGCGCGGTGCTCGTGCCGAGCAGCACGTTGCCGCCGCCCGCCGGGATCCACATCGTTGCACCGTCCGACCACAAATCGCCACCCTCGCCCGGGAGCTCGAACCGGCGAGTTTCCCTGGGAAGAAGGGTTCGCGGCCGCGGCCCTTGATCGGAATCCAGATCATAAGCACGTAATCTGCCATCGTCCAACGCCCACAGCGTCCGCCCGTCATTGGACCAGAGGCCGTCGCCCCCCCATCCCTCACTCAGAAAAATAAGGTCCTTGGCCGGCTCCCTGTTCCTGGCCAGTTCAAAGGCATATACCGTGCCAGCATCCGCCACCCACAGCGTCCTGCCATCCGACCCAAAACTGGCGGACCCATGAAGCTCCGGCCATGACGGACCCAGCAACGACGGGTAGTCCCGCGCCGGATTGCGGTTCCCGGTCGCCAGATCATAGGCATACACGGTGGTGTCGTCCCAGACCGCCACCCACATCGTCGTGCCGTCGGACCAGAAACTACGCCCGGCATCAGGAAGATCGAAGCTCCGGCCGGGATCGAGGTTTCCGGTCGACAAGTCGTAAGCCACCATCCCGTCACGCCCATCCAACACCCACATCGTCGTGCCGTCGGTCCACACGTCTTCGGGCCGGCGATTGGAGTTGTCCAGCTCCAAATCCTTGGCGGGAACCCGCCTTCCACTCGGCCAATCATAGGCGTACACATAAGTGACCTCGCCCTGCTCGAGATGCCCCGCGTTCACCACCCACAGTGTCCGGCCATCGGACCAGATCTTCCGTATCAGATCGAACTTCGGGCCCGGATCCAGGCGCTCCAGCTCCACGTCCTTGGCCGAGTCACGTTGTCCAGTCGCCAAGTCATACGCGTACAGTCGGTGTTCTTCGTAGCGGTCCCCCCGATACGCAATCCACATCGTCGTGCCGTCGGACCAGATGTCGCTGGGGTAACTGGTCAGTTGTCTTCTTCCCAGCACGCGTTCCGGCCGGACGACAAAATCACGGTGCCCGGTCGCCAGATCATAGACCCAAATCTCCTCTGGGTAGTCGGTCAGCACCCACGCCTTCCTGCCGTTGGACCAGAGGCCTCTGGGGACGAGCACAGGTCTGCTCAACAGGCTGACGTCCTTTGCGGACTCCCGGTTCCCGGTGCTCAGGCGATAGGCGTACAGATTGTCCTCGCGGTCACCTATCCACATTGTCCGGCCATCCGAGCCGAGGGTACCGGGCACGAGGTCCCCGGTATCGATCTCCCTGGCGGGCACGCGTTGCCCCGTCGCGAGGTCGTAGGCACGCACCTTGGGCTGCTGCGGCTCATACTGATCCGGCTGGCCGGCTATCCACATCGTCGTGCCGTCCGACCAGATATCGTGCACCCGAAAATACTCGGACCGGATGTCCTTTGCGGGTTCACGCCGGCCGGTCGCCCAATCATAGGCGAGCACGGCGAAGCGGTCGGTCACCCATATCGTCGCGCCGTCCGACCATATGGCCCCTGGACCAAACCCGTCCCGGAATTCGACATCCTTGGCTCCATCGCGCTCCCAGGTGGCCATGGAGAAGGCCCACAACTTGTGGCCCTCAAAATCAAAACCGCCGGCGAGAATCCACATCGTGGTACCGTCAGACCAGAGGTCAGAATCGCGCACGAGACCCTGCAACAAGGAGGCAGTGATGCTCCTGGCAGGGTCCCGGCGTCCAGTCGTCATGTCGTAAGCGACCAGCGATTCGTTCCTCCCCTCGATTCTCCACATCGTGGTGCCGTCGGTCCAGGTACCGCCAACGGATTGCCCCGGGTCCATTGCCTCAAGCGTGAAGTCGAAATCGCGCGCTCGGTTCCGCTCCTGCGCTCGGACATCGTCGACGGCGATCAGCGCCAGCAGAAGCCCCGCAACGACTCCCGCCAACAGACCGCGCCAACCACCTCGCTCGACTCGGCGTCCTGGAATCTTCGGCGAACCGTCCATCTGCGCCTCCCTTCGTCCGGCTGTCGTCGTGTGCCCGTCACGTAATCGGGCCATGGTGTCGTCGCCGTCGAAGCCCCTGAGCGTGTCGTCGCCCCCCGTTGTCCTTGATGGGATCGGCGTCTGCCGTGCCCTCGTAGGGCACCGGATCAGCAATGTCGATTCTCTTACACAACTCATGTCGATGGCATGTAGTTACGATGTCTTTTGCGTGTCTTCCGGCCCCAGGTCGGTCACCGCGGAACCGATCGTCCGCCCCCTCGCGAGGGGGGACCTTTTGGCGGAAGCAACGAGCGGGCGCGTGACCGCCCTCACCGGCAGCCGCACGACGTCCCGCCGCTCGCCCACCCGGATGTCGACGCGCCCGGTCATCTCCGACCGCAGCTCGGCTTCGGTCGGATGCAGTTCACCCGACGCCGTCACGCACCGGCGCCGATACGCAGCAGGTGCTGGCCAGCGTGGTGCGCACCGCCCGCCAACGCGACTTCGCACCGCCGCTTGCTGTTCGCCACGATGCTGCGGGCCACCGGGTCAACGATTCGGCGGGTCCCGCTCGGCAGCCGGGGACGACGTCGCCGACGACACGCTCGGCACCGGATGACCGCCACTCGACCAGCGCATTTTCGACCACCTGACTCGAACCGTCCGAGAATCGGGCCGTCACCGAAAGCCGTAGCGTCTCGCCGATGGCCATCAACGGGGTCCTGACCGGTTACCGCCCGCGAAACGACGGTGGGCGCCGTGGTGACCGCGGGCGTCGCCGGCGCCGGGAGCCTCAGGAGCTTCGGACGGGTCGGTTACTCGGGCGGCTGGTCGGGCGCGGGCGCCGGGTCGACCTTCTCGGCCCGCTTGCGCGGCGCGGTGCCGGCGCTGCTCGCGCTGGCGGCGCGGACGTAGTCGGCGATGATGGTCCGGCTCACCGCCGTCTCGCCGCTGTTGCGCTGGTAGAACCGCTTGGTCACGTTGCCGGAGACGCCGATCGTCTCGCCCTTCTCGCAGGCGAGCAGCCGCGCCTGCATCGCTTCGGAGAAGGCCATCACGTCGACCCACTCGGTCAGCTCGTCCTGCTCTTCGCGGGGCACGTTGGGCGCGGCCATGTTGACGCCTATCCGGGCGGAGACGAACTTGCGTCCGTCGTTGTCGATCAGCTTCGGCTTCGCCGCGAGGTTGCCGCGGTAGGTGCAGTCGCAAGCGCGGGGGATCGCGCCGGGGATGTGGTCGCTCATCGGGTGTCGTCCTTTCTCGCGTTCCGGTCCGGCGTCGCCGGTGTCTGTGCGAGGGAGTGTACGGATGCCGTTCCAGCGGGTGGTCGGGCCCGCGTGCCGGGATCGCGTTCGGCCGCGGGCAGGCGGGGACGGCGCGATCGTCCCTCGCGCTTTTCCGTGTTTCGGGCGGAACCTTTTCGCTGGTTCGAGCGTCCAATAGCCCGTGCGGCACAGAGAAGCGCGCCTCTCAATGCCGGGGCGGCGGTTCCGGCTCCTCGGCTCCCTCGTACTCGGCCCCGGTGCACCGCGTCCGTTGCGACCATCAGGAGCAGGCGTCCGCGGATGTAGTCCCGCCTGGTCAGCGGCGTCGCGCGCCGGTGGCGGGGCATCCGGTGCAGGTGGTCGCTCTCGTTGAGGATGATGCCGTAGGCCTGTTCGGTTGTCATCCCGCCCTCAGTGGATGCTCTTGTCGTCGTCCTCCGGCAGCACGATTTCTGTCTGCAGGCGCGTTGCCACCTCGTAGATTGTGGCGGCGACTGCGGCGATGCCGGCGATGTGCGGGGTATCGGGTTCTCGGCTGGCCGCCAGCGTGGCGCGTTCCTTTCCGGTCGCCGGCGTCGTCGTGAGGTTCGCGGTCTCGACGACGATCGCACCGGCGTTGAAGGTCAGCAGGGAGGCGCTGTTCAGGAAACTGTGCAGGTCGTCGAGCGACAGCCGTTCGGCGATCCCCCAGGGCGTGCCCCCGGGGCCGCGCTGCATCTCGTTCAGGCACAGGCCGACCATCTGCACGTGGTGCTCCAGCCGGCGAACCGCGTCGGCCAGCCCGGGCGCCGTGGGCCGTTCGTCGGCGACGCCGCCGGCCGGGGGCCTGCCCCGGGCCTGCCCCCTGGCCTGCCCCCCCCGGCGTCCCTCGGCCCATTCCTTCTGCGCGCTGCGCAGCCGGTCGATCGCCGCATCCCGTGCGGTGTTGGTTGTACCCGCCGGCACGGTTGAGTTGGTGTAGGCCGTCTCGTTGAGCATCGCCTCGCCGACGGCGAAGGCTTCGGGCTGGTCGTAGGCGGCCAGCCGCTCGGCGTACGCCATGGCCGTCTCGTTCTCGCGGGGTCGTACGACCGTCGCGTGCCTTACGTCCTGGCAGTCGAAGCCGAGCCCGGTCAGCGTGCTGTCGTCGACGCCGTCGGTGCGCAGTGCGAGGGACAGCCACGCGATGGTCTTCTCCCACTGCATCGGGAGGCGGTCCGTGGTGCGCTCGGCGTAGTTGAGCAGCTTCCGGCCCTCGTGGTCCTCGCGGTCGCTCAGCACGAGTCTGGCGAAGCACTCGGCGCGCTTCGTGGTGTCGCGATCCTTCCGCATGCGTTCTTCGGTCTCGTCGTGCATGGGTCGTGTCCTTGCGTCTGGTTCAGGAAGCCGTCGTCCGTCTCGCTTCGGTGTTCACTCGCCGGTCCACAGCTTGAGGACCTCGGGGTTGAAGAACAGCGCCGGCGTGTGGCCTGGCCTTTCCCGGAGGGTTCCGGCGCGGGCGATCCGCCGCAGCGTCGCGAGCGCTACCGCCGGCTTCGCCGCGAGCCGCGCCTTGACGAGGTTCGTCGACCGGCAGCAGAGTCGGCTGCACACGAAACGGATGGTGTCGCTGCTCGTCGTTGCGCCGGGCTCCGCTTCGCGGTACCGCGCGACGGCTCGTTCGGCGATGGTCGCCTGGCGCTCCAGCGTACGGGCGATCCACTCGGCGGTCTCCCGCACGCCGTCCAGCATCCAGAGGGTCCACGGCTCCCAGTTGCCGGTCTTCCTCGTTCCGTCGAGCAGCCGGTAGTACGTGGGGCGGTTCCTGAGGATGTAGCGGCTGTGGCAGAGGATGGGCAGGTCGGTCAGCTTCCGCTCGCTCAGGTAGAGCAGGTTGATCAGCCGTCCCGTCCGGCCGTTGCCGTCAGCGAACGGGTGTATCGACTCGAACTGGTGGTGCCCGGCCGCCATGCGCACCAGCGCGTGCGAGCCGGCGTCGTCGCGCATGAAGCTCCACAGCTCCTCGAGCATCGAGCGGATGCGCTCCTCGCCGGTCGGCGGCGTGTAGATGATTCCCCGCGGTCCGGCGATCACCGTTCCGCGTCCGCGGCGCACCGGCATCCGGCGGCCCTTGGTCGTCGAGCACGCGCGGATCGCCATTGCGGTGCTCACGGGTTCGGCCTTGCGGCGCTGCCAGGCGTCGAGGATGCTCTGGTGGTGGCGAAGCGCGTCGTCGGCGTCGGGGTCTTCGCCGTTCGACAGGTGCCGCTTGCCGATGGACTTGAGCATCTCGCCGACGCTCGTCACGATGCCCTCGATGGCGGAGCTCGCCTGGGCCTCGACCAGCGCAACCGTCTGGAACAGGGTGTGCGGGTCCGAGAACCTGGCCGTCGCGTCGCGCAGCGTCCGGAGTGCTGCCGACGCGAGCTTGCACCGCGCTTCGATGGCGGGCGTCGTCAACTGCTCCCTCGGGATCGGGGGCAGGTTGTTGTAGGCGAAGACCGGGCTCCACCGAGGGTACGGCTCGGTGCGGGTGGTGTCGGATCGCGTCGCGGTCGCTGGCTTTCGCATCGGGAGAACTCCGTCGGAGGGGAGTGTAGCCGTCGTTTCGGGGTGCGTAGCAGGGTTCCGGGGCTTCGGGAAGCACGCTTCTCGGCCGCTGTTCCCTTCGGCTCATGGCGCCCGGATCGGGCGGGTAGTGCACTGACGGTGCACAGGTCACCGGCTCCGCCGGATCCAGCCTTCCCGCAGGGAAAAATCAGGGGTGAGCGACCCCGGGACCGGGGTCGCTCACCCTCTTATCTCCGATTTTCTGTACGGGTTTCAACAAGGGCGTTTTCTGGTGAACAGGTCACTGTCTATCGCGTGTTCT
>WTFV01000132.1 GCA_011523845.1 Acidobacteriota bacterium
TGTAAACCGCTGATTCTAAATTGCTTAGCAATACCGCTGTTAAACTTGGGCTAGTGTTGCAGTTGGTCTATGACACTACGGCGGAAGCGCGGACGGGATTCGAGAAATCCGGCATCAATATCGCGCTGCGCGGCTTGGGGATCAGCAGCGGCCGCGTGCGCAACGAAGCCAACAATGCGCTCGAGCGCGGTGAGACGTGCAAGGTCTTCAGCCATCACGACGACAGCACACCCGGTGGCGCCCAACCACAAGGGCGGACCTCCCGGAACCGGGCGCCGGAGCGCAGATCCGGCTGGCAACGCTAGCGACGCTAGCGGTGACGTCATTGCGGACCGGACGCGCCCGGTCCCTTGGGGGCAGTTCACGGTAGTGGGCGCCAACGGTGATTGCGTCGAGTCCGGCGACGTGGTGTCACCTGCACACGTCGGACGGGTTCTACGGAGTGTCTCGGAGTTCTACGGACACTAGTCTCGTTCGGGCAGCGCAAAGACGAACAGATTGTTGCCGGCGCTCGGCCGGATCTCCGGCGTGAGCCGGCCGAACAGCGACGCGGTGCTCGCGGTGCCGGTCCCGACGGCGATGTACTGCCTGCCGTCCACGGCGTAGCTGATCGGGAAGCTGGTCACGGCCGAGCCGAGGTTGATTTCCCAGAGGACCTCGCCGGTCTCCTGGTCCCATGCCTTGAAGCGGCCGTTGACGTCGCCCCCGAAGACCAGCCCGCCGCCGGTGGCGACGAGCGACATGGTGGCCGCGCGCTGCTCGTGCAGCCAGACCGTCTCGCCGGTCTCGGCGGAGATGGCATGGACGGTACCGACCTGATCGGTGCCGGGCGCGATCTGGTTGCGGACGGCGAGGGCGTAGTGCGAGGTTCCCGGCGCGGTGGTCGCCAGCATGCGCGCGCAGGCGTTGCGCAGCGGCATGTACATGGTGTTGGTCAGCGGGCTGTAGGCGCCGGCCTCCCAGTCCTTGCCGCCGTTCCAGGTGGGGCAGGCGAGCACCTCCTGGCCCTCCGCGCTGAAGACGAGCTCGGCGTTCTCGGTGACCGCGCCGGTGGCCCCGTCGATGTCGCTGATGACGTTCTGGGTGACGGTGTTCCTGGCCCAGAGGAACTCCCCGGTCTCCCGGTCGAGGGTGTAGACGACGCCGGTCTTGCCGGGCACGCCGGTCACGACCCGGCGGACCTCGCCGGGCTGGATGCGCGGGTTGATCCAGGTCACCTCGCTCGCCTCCGGCGCGACGGCGGTATCCACCAGCAGCCGCTCGAACGGATGGTCGAGGTCCCAACTGTCGTTCAGATGCTGGTAGTACCAGACGATCTCGCCGGTGTCGGCGTCGAGGGCCAGGGTGGAATTGTGGTAGAGGTGCTTGTTGTCCACGCCGCCCAGCATGAACTTGGGCGCCGGCGAGGTGACCGACGTTCCGACGTAGACCAGGTTCAGCTCGGGATCGAAGCTCGGCACCATCCACGACCCGACGTGCGCACGCTCCTCGTAGGGCACGCCGCCCCACGATTCGTCGCCCGGCTCGCCGGGGGCCGGGATCAGGCGGCGGCGCCAGAGCTCCTCGCCGGTCTCGGCGTCGTGGGCCATGATGACGCACGCCTCGGGGCCGCGCCGCGGCCGGCAGCTCCGGCCGGAGATCACCTTGCCGTCGGCGACGATCGGGCCGGCCGAGTGCCGGGCGGGGTTCTGCGTGTAGTCGAAGAGCTGCGTCTCCCAGACCAGCTCGCCGGTGGCGGCGTGCAGCGCGAAGGCATAGTCGTCGTTGGCGGTGTCGATGATCATGTCGTCCCAGATCGCGATGTTGCGGTTGACGCTGATCAGTCCGCCCAGGTAGTCGTTGACGTCGTCGGGAATATCGCGCCGGTACTCCCACTGCAGGTCGCCGGTGACCGCGTCGATCGCCTGGATGATGTCGTTCGGGTTCGGCATGTACAGTGTCCCGCCGTAGGCGATCGGCGTGCCCTGCTGCGCGCCTGGTGCGAGCGCCCGCGTCCAGACCATGCGCAGGTCGCCCACGTTGTCGCGGTCGATCTGATCGAGCGGGCTGTAGCCCCAGCCGTCCAGCGTCCGGCGCCACATCAGCCAGTCGCCGTCCGCCGGATTCTGGAGCATGGCGTCGGTGACGGGAACGAATTCAGTGTCCGCCGAGCTCTGAGCCACCGCGGAACCGGCGGTCGCCAACAGGAGCGCGGCGGCCAGCAGGAAAGCGCAGCGGCCGACCGGAAACGAATGGTGCATTTCGGAACTCCTTCGTTGCGCACGGTACCACACGAGCCGAGCGTCCCCCGGCCCCATTCGGATCCGCGCCGCGCTCGATCAGCCTTCGTTGCGCACGGTACCACACGAGCCGGGCGTCTGATCCGGCGGCGATCGGACTATGCTTGACTTGCTGCCGGGCATACGCTGCCGGCGCGCCGGCGCCGCGCGGCCGACCGGCGACCAGCGGGAGCAACGGGAGGGAACGATGCGAGTCTCCGCGGCCGGCAAGCGGTCGGCAGTGCTCGTCGCGCTCGCCCTGACGCAGACGCCGGCGGCAGGCGGGAGCCAGGAGCCCCCGTTGGCTACCGTGCTGACGCAGGCGACCGAGTACGTCGACCGGTTGCACCGGGAGCTCGCCGGCGTGGTGATGGAAGAACGGTACGAGCAGCGCTCGCGGGTGCCGCCCCAGTACGCCGGGCAGATTCCGCGAATCGGTCGCGTGACGCTTCTTTCGGACTACCTCCTCGTGCAGCCCCGGGGATCCGAACGTCATCTCGGCTTCCGGGATGTGTTCGCGGTCAACGGCCGAGCCGTCCGCGACCGCGAGGAACGCCTGACGGAGCTCTTCCTCGACCGCTCCGCCTCGGTGGACCGGCGGATCGAGGGAATCGTGGCCGACAGCGCCCGCTACAACGTCGGCGATGTCGAGCGCAACATCAACATACCCACCATGGCGTTGCTCTTTCTCAGCTCCGCGTACAAGCACGGATTCGACTTCCGCCGCGGCACGGACACTGCGACCAGCCTGCGCATCGACGAACCCGGACGCAGCCTCGGCCTGTGGGTCGTCGACTACGAGGAAACCGGATCGCCCACGGTGATTCGCGGCCGTGACGATCAGCGTCTGCCTGTCCGGGGGCGCTACTGGATCGAACCGGCGACCGGCCGCATGTTCCTCAGCGAGCTCGTCCTGGACGCCGACAGCCTCGAGGCGCTCATCACCGTCCGCTACGAGGCGAACGACACGCTCGGGCACTTCGTACCGGTCGAGATGCGCGAGCGCTACCGCAATCGTCTGTCGGGATCTCTCATCGAGGGCACGGCCACGTATACGCGCTTTCGCCGGTTCCAGGTGCTCGTCGAGGAGTCGGCGCCGTTCCGCAACTGAGTCCGTCGTGCGGCGGTGCGCGGAGCGGCCGGCTGCCGCGCCCGCTCGAGCGCAACTGCCGGGCCGGCCTCCGATGCCAGGAGTCTGCACTGCAGAACGCAGCGAAGCGGAGTACTGCGGCGCAGAGTCATGGAGCGGGGGGGATGGGCCGAAACGCCGAGCCAGCGAGGCGTTTCGGGGCGCTGGCTCGCTCGGCCCGACGGCGGTATAGTCGACTGGAGCCCATGAGCCGACGTTCGACCGAGGCGAGCATCGTCTCCTGCGAGGTGTGCCGGCGCCTCACGCCGGCCGTGCGCATGGCGGCGGCGATCACGATCCTGGCACTGCCCCTGGCGCCGGCGCTCCCCGGCCTGGCCCAGGAGCCGTCGCTGCCGCAGGTGCTCGCCCGCGCCACCGACTACGTCGAGGCGCTCCACGCACAGCTCTCCGGCGTGGTGATGGAGGAGCGCTATCAGCAGCGCGCTTCCTCGCGCGGGTTCGGGTTCGGCGCCGACTCCTACGAGCGGGTCACCCTCCGCTCGGATTACCTCCTCGTGCGGCCCGAAGGCTCGGAACGCTACTTCGGCTTCCGCGACGTCTTCGAGGCCAACGGCAGCCGGGTGCGAGACCGCGAGGAACGGCTGGTGCAGCTCTTCATCGACGGGGCGACGACGGTGGACCGACAGGTGCAGGGCATACTGACGGACAGCGCGCGCTACAACGTCGGCGACATCCAGCGCAACACGAACACGCCGACCCTGGCCCTGCTGTTCCTGCGGCAGTCGTACAAGCCGCGATTCGAGTTCGAACGCGTGCGGGACCGCTCGCCGAGCCTGGGCATCGACGAACCGGACCGGCGCGCCGACTACTGGGTGATCGCGTACAGGGAGACCTGGCCGACCAGCGTGATCCGCCGCCGCCGCGGCGGCAACCTGCCGGCGCAGGGGCGCTACTGGGTCGAGCCGTCCACCGGTCGCGTGCTGGTCACCGAGCTCGTGATCGAGGACGACGACATCGAGTCGCTGGTCACCGTTCGCTACGAGCAGCCCGAAGCGCTCGACCACCTCGTGCCGGTCGAAATGCGCGAACGGTACAACAACCGCCGGAGCGGCTCGCGCGTCGAGGGCACGGCCACCTACAGCCGCTTCCGGCGCTTTCGGGTTCTCGTGGAGGAGTCGGCGCCCTTTCGGAATTGATCCGTTGCGGTGAACGGCCGTTGGCGGCCGGGGCGAGCGCGGACGGCGGGCGGCGGCGGAGAGACCCGGTGATACGGCAGGACGCAGGATGGCGAGGCGTTCGAACATGGCGAGCACCAGCGCCGGGAGGCGCGCACCGTCGGCCGTGATGCCGGTGGTCGGCGTGGCGCTGGCGCTGGTCCTCGGGTCGGCCCTGCCGGGGCTGGCGCAGGAGCCGTCACTGTGGCTCGTGCTCATCCGCGCGACCCGCTACGTCGAGGAGCTCCACGCCCAGCTCTCGGGCGTCGTGATGGAGGAGCGATACGAGCAGCAGGCCACGTTGCCGGCCGTGTTCGCCCGGAGCGGCAATGACGGATACCAGCGGGTGACGCTGCGTTCGGACTACCTCCTCGTGCGACCGGAGGGAGCGCAACGGTACTTCGGCTTCCGGGACGTGTTCGAGGTCGACGGCGCCCGGGTACGCGACCGCGAGGAGCGGCTGGCCCGGCTCTTCCTCGACGGGGCGACGTCGTTGGATCGACAGGTGCAGAACATCCTGGCCGACAGTGCGCGCTACAACATCGGCGACGTCCAGCGCACCATGAACAGGCCGACCCTGCCGCTGCTCTTCCTGCGCAGCTCGTACAGGCAGCGGTTCGAGTTCGAACGCGTTGCGGACCGCACGCCGAGCCTGGGCATCGACGAGCCGGACCGGCGCGGCGACCTCTGGGTGATCGCGTACCGGGAAACGGCCCCGAACACGGTGATCAGCCGGCGCGGCGGGGTCGACCTGCCCGCGCGGGGCCGCTACTGGATCGAGCCGGACACCGGCCGCGTGCTGATCACCGAGCTCGTCATCGAGGACGAGAACGTCGATGCGCTCATCACCGTCCGCTACGGGGCGCCCGAGGAACTGGAGCACCTCGTGCCGGTCGAGATGCACGAGCGCTACCACAATCACCTGAGCCGCTCGCGCGTCGAAGGCACCGCCACCTACAGCAGATTTCGGCGCTTCCGTGTAGTGGTCGAAGAGTCCGCGCCGTTCAGGGACTGACGGTTCGCCGTTCCGCCCGCCGCGAACCCGCCGGCGTCGCATCGCCGCGGGCGGCCGCGTGCCGGGAGTCCGCGCCGTAGAATGGCGCAGGATTCCGGCGAGGCTCGACTGGACGGCAATCCGAGCCGCAGGCGGCTGTCGTCGGGTCGGGCTGCCGCGGAGAAGCACACCGCGCAAGGAGAGACGGATGACGAAGGCGCAGACCGCGTTGCGGGCGACGGTGGTACTCGTGCTCGCAAGCCTGCTCGGCTTCCCGGCTCCTGCCGGTGCGCAGGGAAACGGCGACCTGCCGACGATCGAGTCGCACACGGCCGGCCTCGAGCGGCTGGACGGGTTCTTTCCGCTCTTCTGGGACGACGACACGGGCGCCCTGTGGCTCGAGATCGGGCGACTCGGCGTCGAGGTGCTGTACGTCAACGCACTGGCCGCCGGGGTGGGCTCGAACGACATCGGCCTCGACCGCGGCCAGCTCGGCGGCTCGCGCATCGTGCGGTTCGAGCGCGTGGGCCGCAAGGTCCTGATGGTCCAGCCGAACTATGCCTACCGCGCGGCGACCTCCAACCCGGACGAGCAGCGAGCCGTGGACGACGCGTTCGCCACCTCGGTCCTGTTCGGCTTCACCGTCGCCGCCCGCACGGACGACCGCTTCCTCGTCGACGCCACGCCTTTCCTGCTGCGCGACGTGCACGGCGTCGCCGAGCGGCTGCCCGGCGCGTACCGGCTCGACGGCGGTCGCAGCGCCGTGTACCTCCCGCGGACGAAGGCGTTTCCGAGAAACACGGAGATGGAGGCCACGCTGACGTTCGCGCGCGAGGGCCGCGGGGAGGGGCCCGGCTTCGGGCGTGGATCCATCGAGGCCGTGACTCCCAGCGCGGAGGCGGTGACCGTGCGCCAGCGCCAGTCGTTCATCGCCCTGCCGGATGACGGCTACACGCCGCGGCCCTACGATCCGCGCGCCGGCTACGGGGCCGTTTCCTACGTCGACTACGCGGCGCCGCTCGGCGAGCCGATGACCCGCCGCTATCTGCGCCGGCACCGTCTGGAGAAGCGCGACCCGTCGGCCGCGATGAGCGAGGCGGTCGAACCCATCGTCTACTACCTGGACCGCGGCACGCCGGAGCCGATCCGCTCCGCGCTGCTCGACGGCGCACGCTGGTGGAACCAGGCGTTCGAGGCGGCCGGGTACCGGGACGCGTTCCGGGTGGAGCTGATGCCGGAGGGGGCCGATCCGCTCGACGTGCGCTACAACGTCATCCAGTGGGTGCACCGCTCCACGCGGGGCTGGAGCTACGGCAGCTCGGTGACCGATCCGCGGACCGGCGAGATCATCAAGGGGCACGTCACGCTCGGCTCGCTGCGCGTCCGGCAGGACTGGCTGATCGCCGAGGGGCTGCTGTCGCCGTATCTGACCGGCGACGAGGAGCCGCCCGAGCTGGCCGAGCTGGCGCTGGCGCGGATCCGGCAGTTGTCCGCCCACGAGGTGGGGCACACCCTCGGACTCGGCCACAACTACTATGCGAGCAGCCGGGGGCGTATCTCGGTCATGGACTATCCGCACCCGCTGGTGACGCTGGGGCCCGACGCGCAGATCGACCTGTCGGACGCCTACGACGTGGGCATCGGGGAATGGGACACCGTGGCGATAGCGTACGGCTACCGGGACTATCCGGCGGACACGGACGCCGCGCCGGCGCTGCAGCGGCTGCTCGACGAGGCCTGGGACGAGGATCTGCGCTACCTGACGAACCAGGACACAGCGGCTCATCCGCGGGTCCACCAGTGGGCCAACGGGACCGATCCGGCCCGCGAGCTGGAGCGCATGCTGCAGGTGCGCCGAATCGCGCTCGACCGCTTCGGGGAGAGCGCGATTCCCGCCGGGCGTCCGCTGGCCACGCTGGAGGAAGCGCTCGTGCCGCTCTACCTCCACCACCGCTACCAGATAGACGCGGCGGCGTCCGCCCTCGGCGGCGTGGACTACGTCTATGCGATGCGGGGCGACGGCCGCGTGCCGGTGACCCCGGTTCCGGGCGATCGGCAACGTGCGGCGCTGGCGGCGCTGCTGCGCACGCTGGATCCGGCGGAGCTGACGTTGCCGGAAAGCGTGCTGCGCTCGATCCCGCCGCGGCCGCCGGGGCACGGCCTCCATCGCGAGCTGTTCCCGCGACGCACCGGTCCGGTATTCGATGCCCTGACGCCGGCCATCGTCGCGGCGGACCTGACCGTCTCGCAGATGCTGATTCCCTCCCGGGCGGCCCGTCTGGTCGAGCAGGCCATGTTCGACGCAACGCTGCCGGACCTGGAGGAGGTACTGGACGTGCTGATTGACGACGTGTTCGACGCGCCGGGCGACACGGGCTACGAGCGGGCGGTTCGACGGGCCGTGCAGCGCGTCGTCGCCGAACGGTTGATGGGGCTCGCCGAGCAGGCGCCGATGGCCGAGGTGCGGGCGCACGCGACGGTGTCGTTGGAGCGCATCTCCAGACGGGCGCCCGGAGATGCTTACGGCCGAGTGCTGGCTCGTGACATCGAGCGGTTTCTGGAGCGGCCCGGCCACCCTGCCGCAAGCCCCTCCGTGCCGGCTCCCGCGGCGCCGCCCGGGAGTCCGATCGGCGTGCCGGCGTCCGATTGGCGCTGACCGACGGTTGACTCGCGCCCCGGCCCCGATGATCGCGAGGTCACGGCATCTCGTCTCCCGGCACGGGCGGCCGGCCAACGCCGGCGCGTTCGAGGATACGCCGCGCCGCCGCGCCGTCGCCTCTGGCGGCGCGTTCGGCGAAGTACTGCTCCGTCCGAAGTGCGGAGAGCTTCTCGGCGACCGCGACGTTGATCAACTGGTTTACCGCCACGCCTTCCGCGCTGGCGAGCTTGCGCACCTCCTCGAGCAACGCGGGCTGAAGCCGTAGTGCGAAGTTGCTCTTCTTCATGGCTGTTCCTCCCGTCGGAGTACGTCCGCAGGTCTCAGCACCTGCAGGGCGAACGTCTTCGCCGCCTTCTGAAAGTGGTGCAGGTTGAACGTGATCAGCAGGTCCGCCTGTCCGTTCACTGCCGTTTCCACCACCATGTCGTCCCGTGGGTCCGACAGCGTCGGACGCCACACGTAGGACAGTCTGACGGGCTCTGCGACTTTCGCTATCGCATCGAGCAGTGCCTCGACGTCACCGGCCGAGATTACAATGAGGATGCCTGCGTGGAGGAGGCGCACCATGAAGAAGTCATGCGCAACCAGCCTGTTCGCCGTCGCTGTCGCGGCGCTCGTCGGGATCTCCGGATACACAACCGTCGGCGCCGCGCCCGCGGCGGCGCAGCAGGCCGACGTGCCGGCCCTGCCGTCGCCCGACCTGTACGCCGGCTCACCGTATCTGCGCGAGCTGCGCAACGCGCTGGTCTACGGCGAGATCTGGGAACGCCCCTACCTGTCGAAGCGCGACCGGAGCCTGATCACGATCGCCGTCCTGCAGGCCCTGGCCCGTGAAGAGCTGGCGATCCACATTCCGCGCGGCCTGGACAACGGGCTGACGCCGGAGGAGATCTCCGAGATCATCCTGCACGTCACCTTCTACGCGGGGTGGCCGACCGGGGTGCAGGCGTCCCTGACGGCGGCCGAGGCGTTCGAGGAACGAGGCATCACGCTCGGCGACCTGCCGCGCGCGCCGGCGCTGGAGGAAGCCGTCACTACCCCGGGCGGCCTGAGCGACGCCTACGCCGCGGTCCCGCGTCTCGGGGCGCTGCGCAACAGCCTGCTGTACGGTGACATCTGGGAACGGCCGCTGCTGTCGAAGCGGGACCGGAGCCTCGTCACCGTCGCGGTGAACCAGGCGCTCTACGTCACCAACGAGCTGCGGCTGCACATCGACCGCGCCCTCGACCAGAACGGCGTCACCCCGCAGGAGCTGTCCGAGGTGGTCCTGCACGTCACGTTCTACGCCGGCTGGCCGGCCGCAGTGAACGCGGGGCGTCTGCTGACCCCGGCTCTGCGGGCGCGTGACGTGGATCTGGCGGACCTGCAGTAGTGTCGGCGCCCGGCTGATGGAGCAGGGCGAGGTATAGTCTCCGTACTGGATGACTTTCGAGTTCGACCATCGGAAGTCCTCTGCAAACCGGAGCAAGCACGGGATCGACTTCGTCGACGCGCAAGCCATCTGGCGCGACCCGGATCGGATGGAGATTGCCGCCAGGAGCACGGACGAGCCGCGCTGGCAGGTCATCGGCTTGGTCGGGCGTACGGTATGGTCGGCCTTATCACCTATCGCCATGAACGGATTCGCATCATCTCGGTCCGGCGGGCGCGGTCGGAAGAGAGAGCAAGGTACTTCGATCTCTGAGAAGTCGAGCGCGGCTCGATTGGACGAGCTTCACGACGCTGGCGCCGACATGACGCCACACCTGGATCTCGACCGCGCGAGACGGCCTGGTCGCGAAACGCGGCGCGTCAACGTCGATTTCCCGGTCGACTTGCTCAGTGAGATCGACCGGGAAGCGCGCAAACTGGGGGTGACGCGACAGGCATTCATCAAGCTGCGTCTTGCCGACACGCTGTCCTCGCATCGGAGTGACCGGCGGTGAGAACAGGCATGCCGAACGCAGTTCCTGGGGCAAGGAGCGCGGGTCGAATCAGGCGGAACAAGGCGATACCGGCCCGGATACTCTTCGTCGCCTGGCTTGCGGCGGCCCCGGCTTTCGCCCAGCAGGGGGCCTCCGGCGGCGAGTGGCGCTCCTACGCGGCGGATGCCTGGGGCACGAAGTACTCGCCGCTCGACCAGATCGACGGCGACAACTTCGGAAATCTCGAGCTGGCGTGGCGCTGGCGCACCGCGGACTCCCACCTGCCGGTCGAGGACGAGCAGGGCGTCTCTCTCGTACCGTCAGAGACCGTCTTCGAGCGGCTGCGCGCGGCGAATCCGGATCTCTGGGTGACGCGGCCGGGCATCGCCCGCCTGTCGGCGACGCCGCTGATGGTCGACGGCGTGTTGTACCTGGCCACGCCGCTGTACCAGGCGGCGGCGATCGATGCCCGCACCGGGGAGACGCTCTGGGTCCACAACCCACGCGTCTACGAGTCCGGCAGCCCGCCGCTGCCGTCTCCCTGGAACCATCGCGGCGTGGCTTACTGGGAGGACGGCGACGAAGCGCGGATCATCTGGGGGACCGGCGACGGCTACCTGACGGCGGTCGACGCCCGCACCGGACTCCTTGCCGCGGATTTCGGCGACAACGGGCGCGTCAGCCTGGAGGACGGCATCCCGCGGGCGCGCGAGAACCCGAGCCGGCTTCCGCCGCCGTCCCGCTCGCCGCCGCTGGTGGTCGGCGACACCATCGTCGTCGGCTCGTCCGTGCACGACTTCCTCCTCAGGAGGGAGAACGCGCCGGGCTTCGCGCGCGCCTACGACGCGCGCACGGGCCGGCACAAGTGGGACTTCCACACCGTGCCGCAGAGCGCCGACGAGTTCGGCTCCGACACCTGGCTGAACGAGGCGTGGCGCTACTCCGGGAACACGAACGTCTGGGGCAACATCGCGGCGGACCCGGAGCTCGGCTACGTCTACCTGCCGACCAGCACGCCGACGTCGGATTACTACGGCGGGCATCGGATCGGGGACAACCTCTTCGCCGAGAGCCTCATCTGCGTCGACCTCGACACCGGCCAGCGCGTCTGGCACTTCCAGATGGTCCACCACGGCGTCTGGGACTACGACAATCCGACCGGTCCCAACCTGCTCGACATCACCGTCGACGGACGCCGTGTGAAGGCGCTGGCCCAGGTCACGAAGCAGGGATTCGTGTATGCGTTCGACCGGGTGACCGGAGAGCCGATCTGGCCGATAGAGGAACGGCCCGTGGCAACCGACACGGACCTGGAAGGAGAGGTGCTCTCGCCGACGCAGCCGTTTCCGACGCGGCCGGCGCCTTTCGAGTACCAGGGGGCCGCCCTCGGCGATCTGATCGACTTCACGCCGCAGGTCCGGCAGATGGCGCTGGAGGCGGTGGAGGGATTCCGCCTGGGTCCCCTGTACACGCCGCTTTCTCTCAACGGCACGATCTTCCGCCCGAGCGCCGGCGGTGGTGCGAGCTGGGGCGGCGGCGCCGTCGACCCGGAGACCGGGATTCTGTACATCCCGTCGCGCAACGCCCACTCGGTCATGCGGTTCCGCGAGCGGGAGCCGGGCGAGGAATCGAACCTGCGCTACATCCTCAGCCGCGGCGGGGCGCCGTTCATCGACGGCGGCAATTCGCGGCGGACGCCGGTGATGCCGCAGGGCCTGCCCCTGTGGAAGCCGCCCTACTCGCGCATGACCGCCATCGACATGAACACGGGGGAGCACGTCTGGATGACGCCCCTCGGCAACGGCGACCGCATCCGCAACCATCCACTGCTGCGGCACCTCGATCTGCCGCCGCTGGGCGGAGACAGCGGCCGCAACGGGCCGCTGGTGACGAAGACGCTGCTCTTCTACACGTTGACGGCGGGGGGCAAGGACGACGGGCCGCAGCTCGTCGCCTACGACAAGGCGACCGGCGAAGCGCTGGCGGCCATCGATCTGCCGGGCGGGGCCATCGGCACGCCGATGACCTACCTGCTCGACGGCCGGCAGTACGTCGCGCTCACCGTCGGCGGAGAGGCGCCCTCGCTGGTCGCGTTCAAGCTGCCGTCGTGATCGGCGCCCAGGGGTTCCCGGCTGTTTCCAGTCGGCGGAGCGCGTCCGCGGGTCCGAGCAGGTGCAGGGCGAACGCTATACTGCGCCGATGCCGCTGCCGGACGGCCTGACACGGCTCCTGCGCTCGGTGGCCGAGCGCGACCCCGCGGTTTGCGCGCTCTACGCATTCGGTTCGCGGGTCGACGGTACCGCGCGCCCGGACTCGGATCTGGACATCGGCGTACTCTACGGTTCGCCGCAGACGCTCGAGAAGACGCTCGCTCTGGAAGAAGCCCTGCACCGGGAGACCGGCGCGCCGGTCGACCTGGTCGACGCGGCGCGGGTCAGCCCGTTTCTGGCGCTGGCCGTCGTGCGGGGAGACCGTTTCTTCGCCCGGCGCGAGGTCGAGGCCGACCGTTTCGATCTGTACGTCCTGCGACGGTCGGGCGACCTGCTGCCGTTCGAGCGGGCGCGCCGCGCGCTGGCGCTCGCACCCGGACCATGACGCCGGGACGCGTCAACCGCGCGGTCGTTGCCGAGCGCGTCCTCCTGATCCGGCGTCAGGACGGCTCGGCGACGTCGAGGAGACAATCGCGGCCGTCGCGACCTGGATGGCCGGACATCCGGACCGCGTGGCGGACGAAGAATGAGGCGCTTGCGTTTCGTAGCGCCCGCGTCTACTGTGAGGCGGATCAGAGCGTCGGCCGTCGCCGGCGCGGGGAGGGCGGATAAAGATGCTCAGGAGATCTCTTGCGGCGCTCTTCGTGCTGACCGTCGCGCTCGCGCTCGCGGCGCCGCCGGTCCTGGCGCAGGCGGGAGACCGCACGATGCCGATGCGGACCCCGGACGGACAGCCGGACGTGTCCGGCACCTTCACGTTCCGCACCCTGACGCCGTTCCAGCGTCCCGCGCAGTTCGAGGGACGCGAGCGGCTGGACCCGGAGGAGGCGGCCGCGTTCGAGGCATCCGAGCGCGTGCGGCTGAACCGCGACCTCTTCGATCCCGAGAGGGGGGCCGCCGGCTACCGGCCGCGCTCGGAGGGAGGCGTGCTCTCCTACAACGAGTTCTGGTACGAGCGGGGCATCGAGCTGACCTCCGACAAGCGGACGTCGCTCATCGTCGACCCGCCCGACGGCCGGCTGCCTCCCATGACCGAGGCCGCCGTCCTGGCCAGGGCGGAGCGCCGCGCCTACCAGGAACTGCACCGCTACGACTCGTACGAGAACCGCAGCCTCGCCGACCGCTGCATCATGGGCTTCAATTCCGGTCCGCCCATGCGGTCGAGCGCCTACAACAACAACGTGATGATCTTCCAGACGCCGGGCTACGTGACCATCCTCAACGAGATGGTGCACAACGCCCGCGTCATCCCGATCGACAGCGAGGTCGCGAAGCCGCCGTTCCCGCAGTTCGCCGGCGTGTCCCGCGCCCACTGGGAGGGGGAGACCCTGGTCATCGAGACCACGCAGTTCCGGGGCGGCCAGAGCGGCGGCACCGGGCCGAACATGCATCTCGTCGAGCGCCTGACGCGTATCGATCCGGACACCGTCGCCTACGAGTTCACCGTCACGGACCCGACCGTCTACACGGCGCCGTACACGGTGATGATGCCGTTCCGCAGGACCGACCAGGACCTCTTCGAGTACGCCTGTCACGAGGGAAACTACGGGCTGACCGGCATTCTCGCCGGGGCGCGGCGTCTCGAGAGCCTGGGCCGCGAGCTGCGCCCGTGACCTTTCGAGCGGGCGTCGCTGGCGGGCATCCGTGCTGCGGTGATCGAACGGGCCGGCCGACTGTGGAGCGGTTGGATTGAGGAAGTACCCGGAGTCAACTGTCAGGAAGGTCCGGAGGCCGAGCTTGGGGACACCCCGAGCGCAACCCGTCGGGAAGCCGGCCCTTGCTTTCGACCGAGGGGAGGCGCGGGAAGGGGCGGGAGGACGGACGTGAAGACGATGCGAGCGTTCACGGGCGCTGCGGTTGCGGTCATGGTTTTCGGGACTGCCGCGGCCGGCGCCCAGACGGCGGATCCCGGCGTACGCGTCGAGCGCCTGCTGGACGGACCGATCATCACGCCCGACCTGCACCCGAGCATCGGGGTGAACATCCAGGGCCCGTCCCTCATCGAGGTTCCTGATTGGGTGGAGGACCGACTGGGCAGGTACTACCTGTACTTCGCCGATCACAAGGGGCTCTACATCCGGCTGGCGTACGCAGACAACCTGCTCGGACCCTGGACCGTCCATCCGCCGGGCAGCCTGCAGATCGCCGATTCGTACTTCCTGACCGAGCCGCCGGAGGTCCCGCCGGACGTGGCGGCGCGCCTGCGCGCGTCGCAGGAGCGGCGCGGCGTGCCGATGTCGCACGACGGTCTGTTCGAGGCGACGACGCCGCACATCGCCTCGCCGGACGTGCACGTCGACGACGCCGACCGGCGCATCGTCATGTACTTCCACGGCCTCGACGACGTGAGCACGCAGACGACGCGGGTGGCGACCTCTCCCGACGGCATCCATTTCGAGACGCGGCCCGAACGTCTCGGCCGGACCTACATGCGCGTGTTCGCACACGACGGCTACACCTACGCCCTGTCGATGCCGGGGCAGTTCTACCGCTCGCGCGACCCGCTGGGCAGCTTCGAGCAGGGACCGCTGCGGTTCAATCCGGACATGCGCCACCTGGCGCTGCTGAAGCGGGACGACACGCTGTACGTCTTCTGGACACAGGTCGGCGAGGCGCCGGAGCACATCAAGTTGAGCACGATCGACCTCTCGGGCGACTGGATGAGCTGGAAGGAGACTCCGGGTGTCGAGGTGCTGCGGCCCGAGTTCGATTGGGAGGGGGCCGACGCGCCGCTGGAGCCGTCCGTGCGGAGCACCGCCTACGGGCACGTCAACCAGCTCCGCGATCCGGCGATCTTCGAGGATGCGGACAGCGGGCGCATCTTCCTGCTGTACGCCGTGGCGGGCGAGAGCGGGATCGCGATCGCGGAGGTCCACCTCGACGAGTAGCGTCGCGACCGGCGAGCGTGACCGGGAGACCGGTGACCACGCGGACCGGTTCGTGATCAACGAGCCGGCCGCCGCCGTCTCTCCCGCGCTCGGCTCCGTCCTGCACCCTCGTCGGACCTCGACGAAAACGGTTGGACTGAACCAGGTATTGAAGCTTTGCCGGTTGACGCCGCCCGCCGGGCCGGTCCGTTTCCGCCGCGACTCGCGTTGCGCCCCTTCGTGCGGGGCGATTGGCGCCGGCGTCCGGGCGAAGCGGCATCGAGCGCAGCGCCGAACCCCGCCACCGTCTCGCGCGGGATCGAGCTCCCGACCAGCCGCTCGATGGCGGCCAGTTGCACGCACTCCTCCGGCGCCGCCAGCGAGACCGCGTGCCCGCTGGATCCGGCCCGGGCGGTGCGGCCGATGCGGTGCACGTAGTCTTCGGGGACGTGCGGCAGGTCGAAGTTGACGACGTGGCTGATCCCCTCGACGTCGATGCCGCGGGCGGCGATGTCGGTGGCGATCAGCGTGTCGATCCTGCCGTCGCGGAACCCCGCGAGCGCGCGGGTCCGCGCGCTCTGGCTCTTGTCGCCGTGGATGGCGGCCACCTGCCGGCCGGACTTCTCCAGCCGCCGCGCCAGTTGGTTGGCGCGGGCCTTCGTGCGAGTGAAGACCAGGGTGGGTCCCATCTCCGCGCGGTCGAGCAGCTTCGTGAGCAGGTCCTTCTTGCCGGTCATGGCGACCGGGTGGACCACCTGCCGGATGGCGCTGACCGGCGTCGCCCGGGGGGTCACCTCGATCACGGTGGGAGTCTTCGCGGTCCGCCGGATGAGCGCTTCGATCTCTTCCGGCATGGTCGCCGAGAAGAACAGGTTCTGGCGGTCGGCGGGCAGGTTCTCGAGAATGCGGCGGATAGCGGGCAGGAATCCCATGTCGAGCATGCGATCCGCTTCGTCGAGGACCAGCGTCGCGACGCGATCGAGCTGCGCGTGCCCCCGCCCGAGATGATCGAGCAGCCGTCCGGGAGTGGCGACGAGCAGATCCAGACCGGCGCGCAGCCGGCGCTCCTGCGGTTCCATGCCGACCCCGCCGAAGATGGCGGTGCTGCGCACGCGCAGGTGGCGGCCGTACTCGCGGGCCGCCTCGGTAATCTGGGCGGCCAGCTCACGCGTCGGGGCAACCACCAGGGCACGCGGGGGGCGCGACGGCCGGCCAGCGGCCAGACGCTGCAGGATCGGCAGCAGGAAGGCCGCCGTCTTGCCGGTGCCGGTCTGCGCGCAGGCAATCAGATCCCGGCCGTCGAGGACCGCCGGAATGGCCCGCGCCTGGATCGGCGTGGCGGTTTCGTAACCCGCGCGGTCGACCGCGCGCAGGAGTTCCGGGCGCAGGCCCAGGTCGGCGAACTTCATGCAGATTCGTGCTCCTGGTTCCGCGCTCACCCGGCCGCGGACCGTTACCGGTGATGGTCCGCCGGGATGGCGGGCGATCGTCCGTCGAGACGGCGGGCGATGGTCCTCCGAGACGGCGGTCTTCGCAGAAAGAATCGGGGAGGAGGTAAGGGGCCGGGAGGGTTCCCGGCGACGCCCGCTACTCTGAGCGGGCCTCCGGGTGGAAGAAACCTGCTCACGATTCCAGAATCAGTTCAATGGTAGCACGCATCGGAGCTCGCTCGGGAACGCCATCGAATGGCGACCCTTTGTAGTAGAGTGGCGGGGCAGTGGACATTGCGCTCGCGGGTCCGAGCCGCCGGCAGCCTACCTGATCGTGGGATGCCGGGGCTGGACCGCTGGAAGGAGAACCGCCATGCATCATCGCGCTCTCGTCCTGGTCGGGATCGTGACCCTCGTCGCCGCCGTCCCCGCCGCGGGCCAGGAGCCGGCGGCCGAGGCGCACGGCCAGCGGACCGCGCCGGGTGGCCCGCCCTGTTGCGCCGGGCAGCCGTCGGCCTCGGCGGCCGAGGCGCATGACCAGACCTACACCGTGCCCCGGACCCCGGACGGCCAGCCGGACCTGCAGGGATTCTGGACCAACCAGACCTACACGCCGCTGGAGCGGCCCGACTCGGTCGACAAGGCGTTCTACACCCCGGAAGAGGCGGCCGCGATCGAGCAGGGCAGGGCCGACCGCGAGACGGCGCAGACCGTCCCCGGCACGATTCCGGACGTACACTACGACTTCACGCAGTTCGGGCTCGACCGGAGCCAGTCGACCTTCGCGCGCAACCTGCGCACCTCGCTGATCGTCGATCCGCCGGACGGCAGGATTCCCGAAATGAACGCAGCGGGACAGCGGCGCGCCGAGGAGCGGCGGGCGGCCCGCGAGGCGCGCGGCGGACAGTACGACCGGGCGGAGAACCTTCCGCTCGGCGCCCGCTGCATAGTCATGCGCGGCGCCGGCCCGCCGATGATGAACGCGGGCTACAACGCCAACTACCACATCGTCCAGAACCGGGACCACGTCATGATCCTCACGGAGATGATTCACGACGCGCGCATCATCCCGCTCGACGGCCGACCGGCGCCGCCGGCCGGCGCACGTGGATGGATGGGCCAGTCGCGCGGGCGCTGGGAGGGCGACACGCTGGTGGTCGAGACGACGAACTTCAACGGCAAGAACCCGTTCCGCGGATCCGGCCCGGCCCTCGAGGTGACCGAGCGGTTCACCCGCGTCGCCGACGACACCATGATCTACCGCTTCACGGTGGTGGACCCGGAGACATGGGACGCGCCCTGGACGGCCGAGATGCCGATGAAGGAGACGATCGGCCCGATCTTCGAGCACGCGTGCCACGAGGGGAACTACGGCCTGACGAACATCCTGGCCGGCGCCCGCGAGGAAGAGCGCCGCGCGGCGGAGGGACGCTGACCGGAGGCGAGTCGCAGGCACGTCACATCCAGATCTGATCCTCGTCCGTGTCCGTGTCGGACACGGACTCCAATGTGACGTGCAGGGTGAGGTTGCCGGACACCGCCACCGTGTCGTTGTGCGGCGCGCAGCCCGCCTTGCGCACGTAGAGGGCGTAGCTGCCCGCCTGCACCTCGATGGCCGCCTGTCCGCCCGCACCGGTCCTTCCCCGATAGATGCCGACCCGCACCTCGGCGCCGGCGACCGGCGCTTCCGTGTCCCGGTGGCGGACCGTCACCATGACACGGTGCTCGGGTGGTCGCACGGTGCGGAAACCGAACGTCGCGGCGGCGCTCGCATGCGCGGGCGCCGCTTCCTGCGGCCGGGTCCGCGCGGACTTCGGGAGCGCTCCCCGGGCCGGCGCCGCTTCCAGAACCGGGTCGGCTTCGTGCGCCGGGAGCGCGTCCCGAACGGAAGTCGCCGCGTGCGTCGGAGCCGTCCCCTCCCCCGGAACGACTGCGCCGGGTGGCGCCGGGTCCGGCCCGGCGCCGTCGAACGCCGCGGTCCACGCGTGGACGCCCTCCGCGTCGGGGGCGTCCAACGTCACTTCGGCGGCGTACAGGGCGCTGGTGCCGGGCTCGGGCGCCGCTCCGAGCCGTCCATGCCCGACATCGGCGCCCGCCTCGTTGCGGACCACGACGAGCCGGCCCGACAGCGGGCATCCGGCCGCGCACTTCACGCCCGCCTTCGCCACGAATCGGCGGTTCGCGACGACGGGCGACGGAACCCCCCATACGACGACGCTCGTCGGGTGGGGCGCCGGCTCCGGCGCCTCGCCCCGGCGGGCGTCCGACGTGGTCGCGTGTGGGCCGTCGTCCGGGGTGGTCACGTGCCCGCCTTCCACCGTCTCGCGCCTGCCGGCCGTGCGAACGTCCGGAACCGGATCGCCCGACTTGGCGGTGCGCACGGCTCAGGCCATCCCTCCGTTCAGCGCCGCGTCGCGACCGGCGATGCGGCCGAAGACCAGACAGCGTCCGAGACCGTGCTGGGCGAAGCCGCCCTGCGACTCGCCCGCGCAGTACAGGCCCGGGATGACGTGGCCCCGCATGTCCATGACCTGCGCCTTCGTGTTCGTGCGCAGGCCGGTCAGCGAGTCGTGCAGGATCGGCGTCGACCACGCCGCGTAGAACGGCGGCCGCTGGATCTTGTAGCGCGGCGTGGGCTTGCCGAAGTCCTCGTCCTCGCCGAGGTCGACGAAGGAGTTGTAACGGGCGACCGTCTCCTCCAGCGTGGCGCCCGACATCGACAACGTCTGGTACGGGTTCTTGATCGCGGCGGCCAGCTCGGCCAGCGTGTCGGCCCGGAAGAAGTAGTCCGGATCGACGTTGGGCGGACGCGGATCCCATTCCTCCCGCTCCACCGCGTCCTGGTCGAAGATGGCCCAGATCGGCCCGCCGCCGTTCAGCTTCTTCTCGTCCCCGCTCCAGGCCATGGCCGCCGCGAAGAAGTCGTAGCGGGCGTCCACCTCGTTCCAGAACCGCCGGCCCACCTGGTTGACGAAAATCAGGTCCTGCCAGTCGATGACGGTCAGGCCCGAGGCCCGAGCGAGGTCGAAGATGCGGCTGTCGGTCTGCCAGATCAGACTGGAGTAGCCCCACTGGCAGCCGATGTGGCGCGTCTTCGAGATCGCGATCCCCTGCTCGCAGGTCTGGTTGGCGGTGCCCCAGAGCGACGCCCCGACCGCCATCGCGGCCAGCTCGCCGTCGCCGCTCTGCCGCGACCACGGCTCGCCGGCCACCTGGTACTCCTCGGTCAGCCGCGGGTCGAAGGTGCGGCGCAGGGTCACGTTGCTGGTGCTGCCGCCGGTGGCCACCAGGACGCCCTTGTTCGCCCGGATGTTCACGGTGCGGCCGTCGTGGTTGGCGGTGATGCCGAGCACCCGGCCGGACGACGGGCTCTCGCGCACGATGCTCGTCATCTTGTGCCGCAGCAGGACCTCCGCGCCCTTCGCCCGCGCGCTCTTCTCGAGCGCCCGGATGAGGCCGGACCCTACGCGGGTCGGATGATGCGTCACCCGCTCGCTGGCGACCGGCCACTGGATGGTGCGCTGCTGCCGTCGCACCCGCGACGCCTGGGTGGGCCCGACCAGGTGATCCTGGAACTTGACGCCGTTCTCGATGAGGAACTCGAAGGTGGGGGCGTTCTCGTCGGCGAACGCGCGCACCAGGTCCCGGTCGCTGTAGCGGCTCTGCATGTGGTCGTGGCGGATCCAGTCGATGAACACCTGGTCAGCCGAGTCCTCGACTCCGTGCTTCTTCTGGTTGCTGGTGCCGCCGCCGAGGTGCACGTTGCCGCCGGAGCACAGGCCGTGGCCGCCGATGTCGGTGTTCTCCTCGACCATGATCACGGAGGCGCCGTGATCGAGGGCGGAGACGGCCGCCGCGATCCCCGCCGTGCCGGCGCCGATCGTCACCAGATCCGCCGACATGTCCCAGAAGTTCTGCGCCTCCGCCTCGCTCGTCCGTCCGCCGAGGCCGGCCAGCGCGGTGGCGCCGACGCCGGCGGTCGCGCCCTTCCTGAGAAAGGCTCTCCGACTGACGCTCGCATCCTTCCGTGTCGACTTGGGCATAGGTCTCCTCCCCGTACGATCTCGCACTGTATCCAGAGTACGAACCCGGCGCAAGACCGTTCAATCATCGCAGGGATCCTCCGCGGATTGCCGTCCGCGGGTTGCGCCGCGGAACCGGCAGTTTCCGGCAAGGGTCGGTTGGGCGGCAGGCGGAGCCGCAGGCAGCCGCAGGCGACCATCGACGGGCTACAATGGCTTCATGCCCATACCCGACCGGAAGGCGCGCGGCGGCGGGTCGTTCGCCTTCACGTCGTTCGAGCCGCGGCCGGTCGCCGCCGAGCCGCCGCTGCCGGCAACCGCCCGCCCGCCGGATCTGCCCGGTTGCGAGTCGTTTCATCTGCCCGAGAGCGCCCTCGACGCCTACGACGGCCACCTGGAATTCTGGGACGGCTCCAGCGAGACCGCCTGGAAGGTCCGCGAGACGTCCACGTGGCACGAGCGGCCGACCCGCCGGTTGTCGGGACTGGTCGAGCGAATCGCCTCGCTGCGCGGTTCCGGGATCCTGTGCCTCGGGTCGGCGGATCTGTTGCGTACGGACGCGGAGGGCCGCAAGCGGTGGCTCATGCAGGCGGACGAAATCCTGTATCTGCATCCGGACCGGGCGCGGGGCCTGGGCTCGGCCGTGATCATCGGCGAAGACCCGTTGCCGGACGTCGTGCTGGAGGTGGACCACTCCACGGACGTGCGCCGGTGGAAGCTCGGCGTGTACCAGGAATGCGGATTTCCGGAGATCTGGGTGGAGGTCCCGTGGAACGCCTCGGTGCGGCGGCCGGGACTGGCGATTCACGTGCGCCGGGGCGACGGCTATCGCGAAGAGGGGGAGAGCCTGGCGTTTCCGGGCTGGACCGCGGCGGAAATCCACCGGGCGCTGACGGAGGAGCCGTTGTCCGCGGAGACTTGGCGGGCGCTGGAACGCGTGGCGCTGGCGATGGGCGCGCGCGAGGGAACGACCCCGGAAGATGATCCGCTCACACGCTCGATGAGCCGGCGGGCGGCCGCGCAGGGACACGCGGAAGGCCGCCGGCAGGGGCATGCGGAAGGTCTTGCGGCAGTTCGCGCGCAGGCGGTGACCGCCGCCCTTCGAGCACGAGGCGTCGACGCGCCGGCGGACATCGTCGCCGATGACGTGGCGCGCCGTGCGGACCTCCCGCTCGACGCGTTCCTCGCCGCGGCGGTGACGTGCTCGGATCTCTCCGACTTCCGGCGGCGCCTCCGGGAGATGCCGGTCGCCGCTCCACCGCCCGATTCGCCCTGAGCGCCGTGCCGCACGACGGCATCGCGAGTGGCGCCGCCGTCTGCATGGCCAGAACCGTCGCCATGCGCAGAGCACGGCACGTGGAGAGGCGCGCGGCCCGAACCCACGTGCTGGACCCGGACCCACGTGCTGGACGACGCGAGACATGGGATCGCCGGACTTTCCGTCCACGCCCCCGTACGACGACACCGGCCGACCGGCGGGTTCGACTTGCGCACCGCGGCTGGAGAACGGCGACCGGCTGACACGCGCCGAGTTCGAGCGCCGCTACGAGTCCCGACCCGATCTCAAGAAGGCGGAGCTCGTCGAGGGGGTCGTCTGCATGCCGTCGCCGACGCGTTCCGGGAGCCACGCCCGGCCGCATGCTTCTCTGGTCGGGTGGCTGTTCGCGTACGTCGCGTCGACGCCGGGAGTTCAGCTCAACGACAACCCGACGATTCGCCTCGATCTCGACAACGAGCCGCAGCCGGACGTCGCGCTGCTCATCGACCCCGCCGCCGGGGGGCAGGCGCGAGTGAGCGATGACGACTACATCGAGGGCGCGCCGGAGCTGGTCGGCGAGATCGCCGCCAGCAGCGCGTCGTACGATCTCCACGACAAGCTGCATGCCTACCGCCGCAACGGCGTGCGCGAGTACCTGGTCTGGCGCACGCTGGATAGGGGTTTCGACTGGTTCGGGCTGGTCGACGGGGTCTACCGGTTGCGGCAGCCGGACGCATCCGGTGTCGTCAACAGCCAAGTGTTCCCCGGGTTGCGTCTGGCAGTGGACGCCCTGCTCCGCGGGAACTTGCCTGCCGTTGTGGAGGCGCAACGGCGCGGTCTCGGCGAGCCGGCCCACGCGGCGTTCGTGAAGCGCCTGGAGGCGCGCCGGCAATCACCCGAACCGGGAACAGAATAGTCAGGAGGGCGTCGGCCAGGACTTGGCCGGCCAACCGTTTCGGTGCCAAGGAGGGTGCAGGTGAAACTGGAGCAGCGGATCTATTGCATCGAGGGAGTATGGGACTACGGCGGCCGAGAGGTGGAACCCTCTGTCGAGCCCATGCTCGAGATGTTGAGGCGACAGGGCCAATGGGCCGCCTATGCGAGACGCGATTGCGCCACCACAGAGGAGTTCAAGCACTACATCAGGCATGAATGGTGCCACCGGTGCAAGACCGGGTCCGTGCTCTACATCGCGTCTCATGGCAGCGAGGGTGGTATCCGGCTGTCCTATGATCATCCTCTCGGGCTGGACACGCTCGGGGACCTGCTGGCGGAGAGCTGTGAACACTGTCTCGTTCACTTCGGTGGTTGTGAGGTCCTGGGCGGTGATGAGGATACGGTGAGAACGAGAGTCAAGACGTTCCTGGAAAAGACCTGGGCAATGGGCGTTTCGGGCTACAGCGTCAAAACGGGTTGGACAGGCGCCTGGGCTCCCGCGCTCGGCCTGGAACTGGTGCTGTTCAGTTCGATCAAGGAAGAGGGGATTCAATTGGAGGATGGACGACACTTCCCGGCTCTGCGCCGCGTCGTCAAGGAGTTGCGGGAAAGATTCGATGACTGCGGTTTCGATCTGTTCACGCGAACCGACGAGCGTATTCGGGGATGATTCTCCCTGCCGATCTCGGCCGTTGCCGGTGATGAGACGCTATGCTGCGGCGTCGAGTACCGGTGCGTTGCGCGTGGCGACGATGGAAGCGATGAAGGAGTTCAACACCGAAGGTCCCGTTCGCCCGGACGAGCACTACCTGATCCCCCCGCTGGAGCGGATCGACCTCGACGAGGTGCTCGGTCTCGTACGGAGCGGGAAGTACTTCGCGCTGCACGCCCCGCGGCAGACAGGAAAGACGTCGGCGCTGCTGGCGCTGCGCGACCTGCTCAACAGCGGCGCGGCCGGCGACTACCGTTGCGTCTATGCGAACTTCGAGGTGGGGCAGGCGGCGCGCGAGGATACCGCGCGGGCGCTGCGGGCGCTGCTCAGCCAGTTGGCCGCCAGGGCGGAGATGACGCTGGCCGACGAGACGCCGGGCCGGTTGCGGAACGCGGCGCTGGCGGACGCAGGGCCGGACGGCGCGCTGTTCGAGGTGCTGTCGCGGTGGGCCCGCGCCGACCCGCGGCCGCTCGTCCTGCTGATCGACGAGATCGACACGCTGGTGGGCGACACGCTGCTGTCGGTGCTGCGGCAGCTTCGCGCCGGATACGACGAGCGCCCCGGACGCTTCCCGCACAGCGTGATCCTGTGCGGCGTCCGGGACGTTCGCGACTACCGCGTCCATTCAACGGCGCGGAACGCACTCGTGCTCGGTGGCAGCGCGTTCAACATCAAGTCGAAGTCGTTACGGCTGGGCGACTTCACCGAGTCGGAGACGCGGGCGCTCCTGGCCCAGCACACGGTGGAGACCGGGCAGGCGTTCGCCCCGACGGCGCTGGAAGCGATCTGGACGCGGACGGCGGGGCAGCCGTGGCTGGTGAACGCGTTGTGCCGGGAGGCGTGCTTCGAGAGCAGGGCGGGCCGCGACCGCTCCCGCACCATCACGGAGCGCGACATCCTGGACGCTCAGGAGCGGCTGATCCTGGCCCGCGTGACGCACCTCGACAATCTGGCCGACAAGCTGCGGGAGGAGCGGGTGCGGCGGGTGGTGCTGCCGATGCTGACCGGCGCCGCCGACCGCGACCGCTACGCGGACCGCGACCGCGACGTCGAGTACGTGCGCGACCTGGGCCTGCTGGCGCAGCACGATGCGAAGCGCATAGCGAATCCGATCTACGCGGAGGTGATTCCGCGCGAGCTCACGTGGGTGGCGCAGGACGACGTCGAGGCGGAGGAGGGGTGGTTCGTGGACACGGGCGGCGGGTTGAACGTCGACAGGCTCCTGGCCGCCTTCCAGCAGTTCTTCCGCGAGCACTCGGAGCACTGGACGCAGCGCTTCGACCGCTACCAGGAGGCCGGGCCGCAACTGCTGCTGCAGGCGTACCTGCAGAAGGTGGTGAACGGCGGCGGCCGCATCGAGCGTGAGTACGCTCTGGGCCGGGGGCGTGTGGACCTGCTGATCGTCTGGCCGCACGCCGGATGCACCCGCCGATTCGTGGTGGAGTGCAAGGTGCGCCGCGACGGGCTGGAGCGGACGGTCCGTGAGGGAGTCGAGCAGACCCGCGGCTACATGGACCGTTGCGGAGCCGAGGCGGGCCACCTGATCGTCTTCGACCGCTCGGAGACCAGGACGTGGGAGGAGAAGATCTTCCGCCGCGAAACGCCGGCCCAAGACGGTGCGGCCCCGGTCACCGTCTGGGGCATGTGAGTAGGCGAATCTGGAGCACGTGCCAGACCAGCCGCCGCGGCGACCGCGCCCCGGTCACCGTCTGGGGCATGTGACGGGCGCCCGCCGGGCAGAGGCGTGCCGCCTGTCGCGGCCGGCACGATGGCGCCATCCTGCCGGCGCCCGGGATTCGCCGGCCCGGCGGTCGGAGGTGGCGCGACAAGAAAGTGAGATATCGCCGGGAACGGTGCCCAAGTCGCCAGCCTGACAGTGTCAGAGGCGGTCATCTCATGATGATGGCGTGCACCCGGCCGTCGGTTGAGGCTTGAGAATCGATCCGAGAACAGCCTATACTGCGCGGAGTACCACGCACGCAGTCCGACGACCTTTCCGGAAGGCCGCTCGTCCGTGTACCGTCCGGTTCGGCGGGGGAGGAGGGCAGGATGTTCAGGCCGCTACGCGTCGTTCCGTTGGGGTGCATCGTCGTCCTGGCGGCGGCGTTTTCCCTGACCACCGCGCCGCTTCATGCCGCTGAGGCGGCGAAGGGTCCCACCGTTCAGGCCGCGTCCACCGGTTCCGCATCGCCCGCGACCGATGCGCGCGCCTTCCTCGACCGCCACTGCGTCGCCTGCCACAACGATCGGCTGCGGACCGCCAACCTGCTGCTCGACGCGGCCGACGTGACCCACATCGGCGCCGGCCCCGAGACATGGGAGAAGGTGGTGCGCAAGCTGCGGAGCGGCGCGATGCCGCCGGCCGGGCGCCGCCGTCCGGAGCCGGCCACGCTCGACTCGTTCGTGACGTGGCTCGAGACCGAGCTCGACCGCGAGGCGGCCGCCCATCCGAATCCGGGCCGCGTCGCCGACCACCGGCTGAACCGCTTCGAGTACGGCAACGCCGTCCGCGACCTGCTGGCGCTCGAGATCGACACCGGGGAGCTGCTGCCGGCCGACGAGTCGGACCAGGGCTTCGACAACATCGCCGAGGTGCTGTCGATGTCGCCGACGCTGCTCGGGCGCTACATGTTCGCGGCGCGCCGCATCAGCCAGCTCGCGGTCGGCGATCCGACCATCGGGCCGGCGGTCGAGACGTTCAACCTGTCGCGCGGGCTCCGTCAGGACCAGCGCATGAACGAGGGTCTCCCGTACGGCACGCGGGGCGGCACGCTCATCCGCCACTACTTCCCGCTGGACGGCGAGTACCTGGTGAAGATCCGGCTCGGCCGGAACTTCACGAACTCGCGCATCCGCGCCATCCGCACGCGCGAGGAGATCGACGTCCTGCTCGACGGGGCGCTCGTCACCCGGTTCACGATCGGGGGCGAGTGCAACGATTCCGACGCGCCGCACTGCACCGGATCCGGGATCTACCGCACGTCCCCATACCACCTGATCGCGGACGACATCCTGGAAGTGCGGTTCTCGGCCTCTGCCGGCATGCACGACCTGGGGGTGGCGTTCGTCCGGAAGAGCGTGCTGACCGAGGGCATGGCGCCGACGCTGCTGCCGCCGCGGCACACCAGCTCCACCTACGAAGCGCCGCGCATGGACGTCGACACCGTGCGGCTGGAGGGCCCGTTCGACCCGACGGGCCCGGGAGACACGCCGAGCCGGCGCCGCATCTTCGTCTGCCGTCCCACCGGCGGGGCCGACGCGGAACCGTGCGCGCGAGAGATTCTCGGCACGCTGGCGCGGCGCGCCTATCGCCGGCCGGTGACCGACGCGGACGTCGAGACGCTGCTGCAGTTCTACCGGTCCGGATACCGCGAGGGCGGATTCGAACGGGGCATTCAGGAGGGGCTGGCGCGGCTGCTGGTTTCGCCGCAGTTCCTGTTCCGCATCGAGCGCGATCCGGCGCAGCTCGCGGCCGGCGGCGTATACGAGATCAGCGACCTGGAGCTCGCCTCGCGGCTCTCGTTCTTCCTGTGGAGCAGCATCCCCGACGACGAGCTGCTCGATATCGCCGCGGACGGCAAGCTCCGCGACCCCGGTGTCCTGGGCGCCCAGGTGCGACGCATGCTGGCCGATCCGCGCGCGGCGGCCCTGGCCCGCAACTTCGGCGGCCAGTGGCTGTACATCCGCAACCTGCAGGCCGTCGATCCCGATGCCAGCGCCTATCCGGACTTCGACGACAACCTGCGCGAGGCGTTCCAGCGCGAGACCGAGCTGTTCCTCGAGAGCCAGATGCGCGACGACCGTCCGCTCACCGAGCTGTTGACGGCCGACTACTCGTACCTGAACGAGCGCCTGGCGCGGTTCTACGGCGTGCGCAACGTGTACGGGGCTCATTTCCGCCGCGTGCCGCTGCGCGACCCGAACCGGGCCGGGCTGCTGGGCCATGGAAGCGTCCTGACGGTCACGTCCTATGCGACGCGGACCTCGCCGGTGGTGCGCGGGAAGTACCTGCTGGACAACATCCTGGGCGCGCCGCCGCCGCCGCCGCCGCCGAACGTGCCGGCGCTGGAGGACGCGGCCGGCGACGGGCACGAGCCCGCCTCGATTCGGGAGCTCATGGCGACGCACCGCCGGAACCCGGCCTGCGCCGTGTGCCACCTGCGGATGGACCCGCTGGGCTTCGCGCTCGAGAACTTCGACGGCATCGGGCGCTGGCGCGACATGGACGGGTCGACGCCGATCGACGCCTCGGGCGAACTGCCCGACGGAACGGCGTTCGACGGTCCCGTCGAGTTCCGCGAGGCGCTGCTGGACCGCAGCGGGGAGTTCGTGCGCACGTTCGCGGAAAAGCTCCTGACCTACGCGCTCGGCCGGCCCGTCCAGCACTACGACATCCCGGCGGTCCGCGCCATCCTGCGCGACGCGTCCGCCGACGACCACCGCTGGTCGTCGCTGGTTCTCGGTATCGTGGAGAGTCCGCCGTTCCAGATGCGCAGGGTGCGCGAGGAACCGGCGACCGTCGCACAACAATAGCCCGTGATGCAGACCTTGCTCTGACCCGGCAATGAGGAGTCTCTGATGGTAATCACGAAGAAGTCGCTGTCACGCCGAACGATGCTGCGGGGCCTCGGGGCCAGCATCGCGCTCCCGCTGCTCGACGGCATGGTGCCGGCGTTCGCCGCCATCCGGAACACCGCGGCGAGGCCGGTCAAGCGGCTCGGCGCCATCTACGTGCCGAACGGCATGAGCATGGCCCGCTGGCTGCCGCCCACCGAGGGACACCTCGAAATGAGCGAGGTCCTCACGCCGTTGACCCCGGTGAAGGATCAGTTGCTGGTGCTGAGCGGCATGGCCAACAAGGAGGCCAAGCAGCGGCTGGACGAAGGGGACGGAGACCACTCGCGGTGCCAGGCGGCCTATCTGACGGGCGCGCACGCGGTGAAGGCATCCGGGACCAACAGCACCCTCGAAGTGGGCGTGTCGATGGATCAGCTCGCGGCGCGCGAGCTCCGCGAGGACACGCAGCTCGCCTCGCTGGAGCTGTCGCTGGAGGCCAACGAGCTGGTGGGGCAGTGCGAGGACGGGTACGGCTGCGCCTACAGCGCCACCATCGCCTGGCGCGACGCCAACACGCCGATGCCGATGCAGACCAACCCGCGCGCGGTGTTCGAGCATCTGTTCGGCGCCGTCGACAGCACCGAGCCGGCCGCGCGGGCGCGGGCCCTGCGCCGGGACAAGAGCATCCTCGACTCGGTGAACGCCGAGATCTCCGACCTGCAACGGCAGCTCGGCCGCGGCGACCGCTCGAAGCTCGCCGGCTACCTCGATTCGGTGCGCGACATCGAGCGGCGCATCCAGATCGCCGAGTCGCAGAGCGACCGCGCGCTGCCGGAGGTGGAGCAGCCGGCGGGCATCCCCGGCGACTTCGAGGAGTACGCCGATCTGATGTTCGACCTGATGCTGGTCGCTTTCCAGGCGGACCTGACTCGCGTCAGCACCTTCCTGGTGGGTCGCGAGAAGAGCGTGCGCACCTACCCCGAGATCGGGGTCGCCGAGCCGCACCACCCGGTCTCGCACCACCGGTTCCGCGAGGAGCAGTTGGTCAAGCTGGCCAAGATCAACACGTTCCACATGTCCATCTTCGGGCGTTTCCTGGAGAAGATGCGGGCGACGACGGACGGCGACGGAACGCTGCTCGACCAGTCGATGGTCGTCTACGGGGCCGGCATGGGCAACAGCAACGCCCACGACCCGCTCGACCTGCCGATGGTGGTCGCCGGCGGCGGCGGCGGCACCCTGAAGGGCAACCGCCACGTCCGCCTGCCGGAAGGCACGCCGCTGGCCAACATGCACCTGACGCTGCTCGAGAAGATGGGCATGCCGGCGGAGCGTCTCGGAGACAGCACCGGCGAGCTGCCGATCCTGTCGGGCGTGTAGGAGTCGCGGGCAACGCCGGGTCAGCGACGTCGATGTTGTCGGCGTTGATGGCCCCGGCGTATCCGGCGGCGTGTAGGAGTCGCAGGCGACGCCGGGTCAGCGACAGGGCCCGGCTGCCGGATGTGTAGTTCAGCGGGTACGAGCGCTCGCGGCGATGCGTATGTGCCGCGAGGCTCGTTCCGCGGGGTTCGGATTCGAAGGACGGACATCAGATGCGCACAACCATCCGACTCACGAGCGTCGCGGCCGCCGTTCTGCTTTCATCCGCCGTCACCGTGGCGGCCCCGCCCGATCTGCGGGTGACCGATGCGGCGAGGAGTCAGAGCGTCGAGGCGGTCCGTGCGCTGCTCGACGCCGGCGCCCCCGTGGACGGCGTCCAGGCCGACGGCTTCACCGCGCTGCACTGGGCCGCGCAATGGGATCGCACGGACCTCGCCGACCTGCTGATCGGCGCCGGCGCGAACGTGGATGCGGCGGACCGCTACGGAATCACCCCGCTGGTGCTGGCGTGCACCAACGCCAGCCCCGGAATGGTCGACCGGCTGCTCGAAGCCGGAGCGGATCCGCACGGCGCCCAGGCGACCGGCGAGACGGTGCTGATGACCTGTGCGCGCGGCGGCGTGCTGGATACGGTGACCTCGCTGCTCGACCGCGGCGCCGACGTGAACGCGAGCGAGGCCACGAACGGGCAGACGGCGCTGATGTGGGCCGCGTGGGAAGGGCACACGGACGTGGTCCGCACGCTGATCGAGCACGGGGCCGAGGTGGACGCGCGCACGACGACGGGGTACACGGCGCTCGTGCTCGCGGCGCGCGAGGGCTATCGGGAGACCACCGAGGCGTTGCTGGAGGCGGGGGCGGACGTCAACGCCTCGGCGGTAGACGGCACCACCGCGCTTCTCGTCGCCACGGTTCGCCGGCACCTCGACTTCGCGGAGTTCCTGCTGGACCAGGGGGCGGACCCGAACCTCGGCCCCGGTTTCTCGCCGCTGCACTGGGCCGCGGGGAAGTGGGACACGGAGCTGAACGACCTCTCCAACGGTGTCGCCGAGGGCAACCAGTGGAGCCCGTTCGGCGGGCTGCACGCGGCCGACCGGCTGCGCATGGTCAGCGCGTTCCTCGAGCACGGCGCCGACCCGGATCGCCAGACGGCGCGGACCCCCGGGTTCCACATCCAGGTGAAGGGCCATTTGGGGAACATGCGCGGGGCGACCGCGTTCGCGATCGCCGCCAAGGCGAATGACCTGCCGGTGATGCGGGCGCTGCTCGACGCCGGCGCCGACCCGTTCATCCCCACCGTCGACGGGACGACGCCGCTGATGCACGCGGCCGGCATCGGCCACGAGCCGGGCATCACCCGGTCGACCGAGGTCGAAGCACTCGACGCCATCCACCTCATCGTGGAGGTCGGCGGCGACGTGAACGCGGCGAACGACAGGGGCGACACCGCGCTCCATGGCGCCGCGTGGCGGGAACGCGCGGACTCGATCGTGCAGTTCCTGGCCGACCGCGGGGCCGACATCGACGCGAAGAACTACCGGCAGTGGACCCCGCTGGTCATCGCCGAGGGCATCCACACCGGCGGCAATTACGCGAAGTCCGACACGACGGCCGCGCTGCTGCGATCGCTGGGCGCGGAGCCGAGTCCGCCGGACATCGTGCGGGAGCCGGACGCGCGGTAGGCACGGAGTACTTTGGCCTGGCACCGGTTTCCTGCCGGCAAACAGGACATGAGAGGGGAGGCGAAGGCCTCCCCGTCCTTCGCAATCGCACGCGGTAGAGGTCAGCGCGCACCTGCAGCAGGTCGGCCTTGGTCGCCAGGTTGTGCGAGGTCGGCTTTGGTGACGGTCTCGCCCTGGGCATCGTGAATGGCGAGCGCGACGGCGTTCGCTGCTTCTGGTCGACGCCGGCTTCGGTGAGCCGGGTCCGCGAGGGTGAGGGTGTCGCCCCGTTGCGTACGGCCAGAGCTTGCGTTCGTGGGCTGTGCTCACCGGAGCGCGTGAACCTTCAGTTCCAAGCCCGCGCGTTCCTGCAGGCAACTGATGATCTTGAACAGGTGGCGCGCCTGTGGATTCCCATCCGGCCCCAGCATCCGCATGAGGCTCTTCGGCGACTTGGCCGTCAGGTCCCCGAGTTCCTGAAACCCGATGGTGGCGTTGACGTAGTCGCGCAGGACTGCCTTGCCCAGGTCCACCTCGCCGGCCAGAAGACGCTCGACGCCCTCCTCGAGCAGCGCCTGCCGAAAGCCCGGGTCGCGCTCCATCCGCGCTCGAACGGTCTCCTTGACGTTTCGCGTCAATGCCATCGGCTCATTCCTCCGGCCTCTTCCGTCTCCGATACTCCCGCCACAGTTCCCGCGCGGTCTCGATGTCTCGTTGCTGGCGTGCCTTCGTTCCGCCACCGAGCAGGACGATCAGCGCATCGCCATCGCGACCCAGGTAGATCCGGTAGCCGGGTCCGGAGTCGATCCGGTACTCCAGGACGCCTGCCCCGACGCTTCTGCTGTTGGACAGGTTGCCCAGCTCCATGCGGGCCAGCGCGGTCGTGACCTTCGCGGCGGATCGCCCGTCCAGGCGATCGAACCACCGCGCGAACGGGCTGCCGCCCCGCGCGTCGATGTACTCGCTGATCTCGAACATCGGTCCACAGTAACGGATATGTTACCTCGGTGTCGGGGACTCGGCCGCACGCCCGCTTGTCGACCCCGGCGCCGAGACGGCCGATTGATCCACCGGCGCGGGGGACCCGGCGATCTCTAGATCAAGATCGGGGCTCAGCGCGACCAGACGGCCATCACAACGGGCTGCACGATGATCGGTATGTGCAGGAGGGGCGTAAAGGTGACACCGGCGCGTAGCGCCAGCCCGTCCCGGATGCGGTGCGTGGTGAGCGCCTCCACGTGCCACAGGAACGAGAAGCTCCATGACGGCTCTGTCGTCTCGTGGGGGTAGCCGTAGTACCAGAGCGTCGGCCCCGCCCCGAACCCCAGATGGGTGAAGTTGCCTTCGCCGTCGTGAAGCCACCGGCGCCGCCACGTGAGGTGCCCGAAGAAGCCGGACCCGTAGGATGGGAGCGCCAGGGCGCCAATGGTCCAGCCTGACCGCTCGCTGTACCAGTTGGTCCAGGCGGCGTTGGCGCTGGGGCTCGACCCTTGATCGAAGTCGAGGACGCGTAGCGGGTTGACGAACCACCACCCGGCGCCGGCCTCGATGTCCCGGTCTTCGGCCGATGCCGGAGCGACTGCCAGCAGGAAGAGAATCAGGGCGAGTCGACAAGCCATCGTTCCACCTCCACACGGGAGTGCGCGCAAGGGGAGCGGACCGGCTCAGGCGTGCAGCTTGCGGACCATCAGGGCTTGGGAGATGAGCGTCCGGCGAGTACACCGGGCGCATGTGGCGGGCGTGTCCGTGTTGGCGAGCCGGAATGGGAGGACACACGTGATTCAGCGTGCGGCTTCACCACACCGGCTTCTGACCGGCAAACAGAACATGAGCGGGGAGGCGATGGCCTCCTCGTCTTCGTATTCGCGGCTCCCGGGTTAGACTGATCCGGTGGGTAGCAGGATTGGTTCGGCCTCCGACTTGCGTCTTCCGCATCACGTCGGGTCCTCTCCGGCGCGCGCCAGCGGATCGGACGCGCTCGTCGACGACATCATCTGCCTCATCCTGGAAACACATCCTGCCACGCAGGCGATCTACCGGTACGGCACCTGGGGGACCGCCGCCCACCGTGTGGACAGCGACCTGGATGTCGCCGTGCTCCTGCCGCACGACGAGGCAAAGCGGGTCGATCGCTGGCAGTGGCATCTCCTCGCAGTGAAGCTCGCCGGCGCGGCGGGCACGGAGCATGCGGATCTCGTCAATCTGCGCCGTGCCGGCACCACGCTGCAGGCCGAGATCCTGCGCACGGGACGCCTGATTTACTGCCAGGACGACGGTTTCCGGCTGGCGTTCGAAACACTCGTCCTGTCGATGTACCAGAAGCTGAACGACGAACGCGCCGGAATCCGCGCTGCGCTCGTCGAGAGCGCACGGACGCCGCCGTGAGCGATGTCCTGATCGGGAAGCAGCAGAGCATCGAGCGCTGTCTGGCACGCGTGCGCCATGCCTGGGCACAGTCCTCGACGCTACCGTTCGAGGAGGACTACGACAAGCAGGACATCATCGTTCTCAATCTGCAACGGGCCTGCGAGCAGGCTATCGACATGGCCAACCATGTCGTCAACGTGAAGAAGCTCGGCTGGCCTCGGACCAGCGGGGAGAGCTTCGATCTGCTCGCACGGGCGGGAGTAATCCCGGTGCAGATGGTGGCGAACATGAAGGCGATGGTCGGCTTGCGCAACGTCGTCGTGCACCAGTATCAGGAGCTGGACCTCGACATCATCACGGCCGTGATCCGAGACCATCTGGACGACCTCGCAGACTTCGCCCAAATGCTCGTCGCCCGCTCGTCCGAGCGGAGCGGCTCATAAGGAGACGAAGGCCTGACAGGGCAGCATCGCCCTGCAACGCTGGCAGGCAAAGAGGGTTGCCCGAATCTGCTACCTGGCGCCCTGCGAGGTCGGTCTCGGCGGAGCGCTCGGACCCATCAACTCGCGCAGCAGCGCCGCGGTCTCGTCGTGCGCCCGGAAGTAGGGCCCCGCGACGACGCCGTCGGCGATCGTTACCGGCATGCGCCCCAGCTCGTCCTCGATGTCCAACCGGGCGCCGCGGTCGATCAGGTACAACGCGATGGAGTTCGCGCCCCGATAGGCGGCGCCGTGCAGCGCCGTCTCGTTCTTGTCGTTGGTCGTGTTGACGTCCTCGCCCCGCTCGACCAGCATCCGGACCGCCTCGAACGCCTTCTCCTCCGACGCGATGATCTGGCCTTCGATGTAGCCGATACCGGCCGCCACGAGCAGCGGCGTCGTGTTCTCGTCGTTCCCGAGCGCCGGATCCGCACCGTGATCGAGCAGCAGGCGAGTCATCGCCGTGTCCGACGCCTTGACCGCGAGGAAGAGCGGCGTCGCGCCGACATGACTCATGTAGGTGTAGTCGTAGGTGCCGTTCTTCGGTGGATCCGCAGTCATTCTTGCGTCGACGTCGGCGCCGTGGGCCAGCAGCAACCGGGCCAGCGCAAGGCTGTCCAGCGGTCCGGAGCGCACCGGGCAGGGGAGGGCCGTCCGTTCGCAGTTGCGCGTCCGCACCAGGCCGTGCAGCGCGGTTCCGCGCGGTCCGTCGGCATTCAGGTCCGCACCCTCCGAGACGAGCCAGGCCGCGAGGGCGTAGTGCGCGTTCTCGATGGCCGTGGCCAGGACGCTCGAACCGAGGCGGGGCGGCAGGTCTTCGTCGGCGTGCTGCTCTCCACGACGCGGTGCCGGGACGGCGTCCATGGCCGTCTCGTCGATGCTCGCCCCGCCGTCCAGCAACGCCCGCACAGTGTCCAGGTCGCCGTTGCGCGCGGCGAACAACAGCGCCGTCATTCCCCGGGACGAGCGGGCGGCCACGTCGGCTCCAGCCTCGATCAGCACCCGAGCGGCCTCCGCGTTGCCTTCCGCCGCCGCCCACATCAGCGCCGTCTGCCCGCGCCAGGCTTCGCTCTCGTCCACCCGGGCGCCGTGGGTCAGCAACAGGCGCAGCACCTCCGGGTTCCCGGTGCGTGCCGCGGTCATCAGCGGGGTCTCGCCCTCCGGGGGGGCGAGGTTCGGATCCGCACCCGCGTCGAGCAGCAGCGCGACGGTCTCCGCGTTTCCGTTCGTGCCCGCCAGCGACAGGGGAGTCGTGCCGTAGCGGTTCGCCGCGTCGGCGTCGGCTCCGGCCCGAAGCAGCAGCTTGGCGATGCCGGCCAGGTCCTGCCGCACCGCCCAGTGCAGGGCGGTCGTGCCGTCGGGCTCGGGCGCGTTGACATCGCCGCCTGCTTCCACGAGTGCACGGGCCGCGGCGAAATCGCCGTTCCGCACCGCTTCGACCACTCGCTCGTCGGCGGTCGCGACGGCGGGACCGACCGACGCGAGCAGGAGAATCAACAACCCGTACAGGCAGGTGACGCGCATGTCGATGCCCTCCGATGGCGATGAAGGCGGACGGCGGTCGCGGAACGAACAGCCGCAGTATAGCGCCGCCAACCCTCGCAGGGCTCCGTGTTCGGCCCCGGTCCCCACCACCCCAGGTGTTTGCGACGGAGAACGGGGTGCACGACGAGCAAGTGAGATGTCGCCGGGAACGGCACCGAAATCGCCAGCCCGACAGTGCCAGGGGCGGTCATCTCACAACGATGTCGTGCACCCTGCAGAACGCACTCCGTTGCGTTCTACCGCGCAGACTCATAGACTACGGGAACGCGCCTCTACAGCTCGATTCGCGTCGACGGCGTCGAGAGCCTCGCGGGGTCTCGGGGAAGGGTGATGGACCGCAACCTGGCCGAGCCGTATCGATCGCAGTGTGGGTCCTGCAGGGCTGGCAGGGATTCGGCGTCGCCTGCGCGATCTTGCGCGGCGCAGGCTCCCGGCGAAGGCTCGGCGTCGTCAGCCCGGTCTTCCGCCGTGCGGACTCCCGGCGCGATCTGCCTGAGCGTTCTGGCCACCTGCTGGCTGGCGCTCCTGCCGTCCGCGGCGAGTCTCCAGGCCGCTGGCGGCCCACCGCAGAACGCCGGCCACTCGCGGCACGACGCCGGCCACCTGCAGCAGGACGCCAGTCACTCGCAGCACGACGGCGGGGCGGCCGGTGAGCATACCGCTCCGTCTCGCGAGCTGCTCGATCGCTATTGCGTGGCCTGCCACAACGAGCGGGTCGTGCAAGGGCGCGGCGGTGCAGCCTCGCCGCTCGCCGCGCAGCTCCGTGCGGTCGGGCTGACCCTCGACACGCTGGACCTGAACGACGTCGGCCGCGACGCGGAGACCTGGGAGAAGGTCGCCCGCAAGCTCCGCGCCGGCGCGATGCCGCCCGCTGGCCGGCCACGTCCGGACGCGGAGATGCGAAACGCTTTCCTGGCGCGGCTCGAGGCCGATCTGGACGCCGCGTGGGCCGCGCGATCCGAGCTCCCGCGAACCGCCGTCTTCCATCGCCTCAACCGCGCCGAGTACGCCAACGTCATCCGGGATCTGCTCGGGCTGGATGTCGACGTCGCGTCCCTGCTGCCGCCGGACGACGCGAGCTACGGCTTCGACAACATCGCCGACGCGCTGGGCGTGTCGCCGCTGCTGCTGGAGCGGTACCTCGGAGCGGCACGGCGCATCAGCCGCCTGGCAGTCGGCAGCGCTGCGATCAGCCCGGCCCTATCGACCTACCTCGTGCCGACGGTGCTCACCCAGAACGATCACCTCGACGGCCTGCCGCTCGGCACACGGGGCGGCATCGCCGTGCGCCACCGCTTTCCCCTCGACGGCGAGTACGTCATCCGCGTGCGTCTGCTGCGAACGGTCATCGACACGATTCGAGGGTTGGGCGAGCCGCACGACCTGGAGGTCAGCCTGGATGGCGAGCGTGTCCGGCTCTTCACCATCGGCGGCGCGCAGCCGCGGGCGGACGCGTTCGAGGTGGACGATGACGCCGACGAGGCGACACGGGAGGCGGCGCGGCGTGCGGCGCGGGAGGCGGCGCTGGCGTACTCGATGAACGCCGACGCGGCGCTGGAGGTGCGCCTGCCGGTCAAGGCGGGAACGCGGACGGTCGCCGTGGCGTTTCTCAGGAAGACGTCCGCCCAGGTCGCCACCATTCGCCAGCCGCTGCTGCGCAGCAACATCGATCCCGCCGATACGTCCGGCCCGCCGCACGTGCGGAGCGTGGCCATCGGCGGACCGTACGGCGCGACCGGACCGGGAGACACGCCGAGCCGCCGCCGCCTGTTCGTCTGCCGTCCGGACAACGCGGAGGAAGAGTCGGCGTGCGCCCGGCGGATCATGGCGACCGTCGCCCGGCGCGCGTATCGACGGCCGGTGACCGGGGCGGACGTGCAGGTGCTGCTCGAGTTCTACGAGGCGGGCCGCCGGGACGGCACTTTCGAGGACGGCGTCGGGCGGGCGCTGCAGCGCGTGCTCGTGAGCCCGGAGTTCCTGTTCCGCATCGAGCGCGACGGCCCGACAGACGCCGCCGGCGAGGTGCGGCCCCTCGGCGACCTGGAGCTGGCGTCGCGCCTGTCGTTCTTCCTGTGGAGCAGCATTCCCGACGACGACCTGCTGGATGTGGCGGCGGAAGGGCGACTACGCGACCCGGCCGTTCTCCACGCGCAGGTGCGCCGGATGCTGCGGGATCCGCGCTCGCACGCGCTCGTCGACAACTTCGGGGGACAGTGGCTGTACCTGCGCAACCTGGCCGGCGCGGCGCCCGATCCCATCCAGTTTCCGGATTTCGACGAGAACCTGCGGCAGGCGATGCGGCGGGAGACGGAGCTGTTCTTCGAGCAGGTGATCCGCGAGGACCGCGGCGCGCTGGAGTTCCTGACGTCGCGCACGACGTTCCTCAACGAGCGGCTGGCCCGGCACTACGGGATTCCGCGGGTCTACGGGAGCCACTTCCGGCCCATGACCCTGACGGATCGAAGCCGGTCGGGCGTGCTGGGACATGCCAGCCTGTTGACGGCGACGTCCTACGCGAACCGGACCTCGCCGGTGACGCGCGGCAAGTGGATCCTGGAGAACATCATCGGCGCGCCGCCCCCGCCGCCCCCGCCGGACATTCCGGAACTCGAAGAGGAGACCGCCGACGGCCGCGTGCTGTCGATGCGCGAGCGGATGGAGCAGCACCGCAAGAACCCGAGCTGTGCCGTGTGCCACGCGCAGATGGACCCGCTGGGACTGTCGCTGGAGAATTTCGACGCGGTGGGCCGCTGGCGGGAACGCAGCGAGTCCGACGCGCCGATCGACGCCTCCGGCGTCTTGCCGGACGGCACCCGGTTCGACGGTCCGGAGGGACTGAGAACCGTCCTGGAGAGCCGCGCGGAGGAGTTCGTCACGACGTTGACCGAGAAGCTGCTGACCTACGCCGTCGGGCGGGGCATGGAGCTTGCCGACGCGCCCGTCGTGCGGCGGATCGTTCGCGACGCCGCCCGGGACGACTATCGCTTCTCGTCGCTGATCCGGGGCGTCGTCGACAGCAAGCCGTTTCGCATGCGGAGAGTACAGCCATGATCATCACGAAGAAGGCCTTGCCGCGCCGGACGGTGCTGCGGGGAATGGGAGCCGCGGTGGCGCTGCCGTTGCTCGACGCCATGGTGCCGGCGCTGACGGCCATGACCCGTACGCCCGCGCACCCCGCACGCCGGCTTGCCTTCGTCTACATCCCGAACGGCGCCTACCACGCCGCCTGGACGCCGAAGGGCACGGGGCGCGAGTTCGAGTGGTCGCCTTCGTTGCAGCCGCTCGCGCCGTTCCGCGAGCAGGTGGTCGTGGTGACCGACCTGGCCCATCGCCAGCTCGAGTCGCTCGGCGACGGCGGGGGAGACCACTCCCGCGCGAGCGCGGGTTGGCTGAGCGGCGTGCACGCCAAGCGGACCGAGGGCGCCGACGTCGAGGTGGGCACCACCGCCGATCAGATCGCGGCCCGCCAGATCGGCGCCACGACGCCCCTGGCGTCGCTGGAGCTCGCCCTCGATGCCGCCGACATCGTCGGCCACTGCGACGCCGGCTATAGCTGCGCCTACATGAACACCATCTCGTGGCGGACGCCGACGACGCCGAACCCGATGGAGCGCAATCCGCGCGCCGTGTTCGAGCGTCTGTTCGGCGACGGAGACAGCACCGCCGACCGGCTGCGCGAGATGGAGATGGATCGCAGCCTGCTCGACTCGGTCACCGCGGAGATCGGGCGGCTCCACACGGACTTGGGCGCGCAGGACAAGCGGCGGGTGGACGAGTACCTCGATGCGATTCGCGAGACCGAGCGCCGCATTCGCAGGACCGAGCAGTACAACCGCGCGCAGGAGTTCCCGGTGCCGGACCGGCCCATCGGCGTGCCGGAGGACTTCGAGACGCACGCCGGGCTGATGATCGACCTGCAGGTGCTGGCCTACCAGGCCGATCTGACGCGCGTGGTCACGTTCGCCTTCGGCCGCGAGGCGAGCTACCGGACCTTCCCGGCCATCGGCATCAGCGATCCGCACCACGCCCTGTCGCACCACCAGAACGACGACGAGAAGCTCGCGAAGCTGGGCAAGGTCAACGCGCACCACGTCGCGACCTTCGCGTCGTACCTGCAGAAGCTGCAGGCCACGCCGGACGGCGACGGCACGCTGCTCGACCACACGCTGCTCCTCTACGGGAGCGGCATGAGCGACGGCAACCTGCACAACCACTCGCCGCTGCCCATCGTGCTGGCGGGCGGTGCCGCGGGCAGGTTCAAGGGCGGCCGGCACCTGCGCGCCAGGCCCGAAACGCCGATGACGAACCTGTTGCTGAGCATGCTCGACATGGCCGGGGTGCGGCCCGAGCGCCTCGGCGACAGCACCGGGCGGCTGACCGGGCTGTGATCGAGCATCGCGTCGGATCTCCGTTTTGCGTTTCGCAGCCTCGCTCGCCGACCGCTTTCCGCGGAGGCTGCGGTCGCCACGCTGAGTCTCGGCCTCGCGTCGGTGACGGCGCTGTTCGCGGTCGGTTCCCCGGAGATAACCCGTTCACGGTCGTCGGCGTCCTGCAGCCCGATGAGACCTATCCGGTCGATGCCGACATCTGGTTCCGCTGGTGTCCGCGTACGCTCGTAACCCCGACGCGACCCTGGACAGCCCGCGGACCCGACAGTTCTACATCGTGGGACTCGCGCCGGGCGTCTCGATAGGTCAGGCGCGGTCGGAGCTGGGGATCGTGCACGGGCGAACGTCGTCGATCCGGGCCAGGTGCCGCGCATCGACGAGGCGTCGCTTGGTCCCCAGGTCATGACGTTCACCGTCGTCACGATGACCGTGTGGTTCCTGGCGTTCGACACCGCGCAAGCGTGGCAGACGCGCGTGACGAGACTGCGCGGCTTTCTCGCGCATCGCTCCGCCGAGCCGTCGCATGGAACCGGCCGCCGACTCCAAGTGATGGCCGGAGCCCAGATTGCGTTCGCGGTGGTGGTCCTCGTCTCGGCGGGGACTGTTGACGCGCACCTACAGCGTCGATGCGCAACGCGTGGCGATTGCGAGCGAGAGCGCCGCCGCGCGCTACTGGCCCGGCGAGGAACTTATCGGCAAACGGGTCCGCATCGGCCCGCGCTTCGAGTGGGCGACCGTGGACGTTGCCGCCGACCTGCAGGGCGCACAGCAGATCACTTACCGAGGATGTCCCTCATCCATGACGGCGAGGCTCGCCAGGACTACCGCCCAAGAGAGGAAGAGAGTGGAGAAGCTATCAGCCGTCGCGAAGTAACGCGGAACGGTCAGAGCATTCCGCGTCCCATGCCATGGCGCGAGCCCACATCGTCAACGCCGCTCTGTCGATCCCCCTGACGGATCCTCACCGGGTCGGCTGTGGTTATCCCCGCTTCTCTGGGGTGTTTCCGGTTTCGGCAAAAGTTTGGTCAACGTGACCTCCCTTCTCCTGCCATTGTACTGGTCTCAGTTGTCTTGGCCTTCATGCGCCTCGCCGGAGTCGTCCAGACCAAGCCGTCATGGTTGGTTTTCGTCGCGTCGCCTATTGCACTTCGCCGGAACGCTCCCTGCCGCGCTGTCTCAGTGGCTTGCACGATGGCAAGCCAAGCCAGAACCTGACTCCATCGCCGTTGTTCTACCCGGAGCGATCTGGAGACTCGGGCGATGAGACGGTGGATCTGACCAGGCGCCACTCCGCGTGGATCGTACAGACGGAGAGCTGGATCCGGCGGACTGTGATCTTGGCGTCGGACCGATCAATCGACACTTGTGCCGCCGATGGAAGCCCCCGGTAGGCGCAGTCGATTACCGGACCGTCGGCTGCGAACGCCGACTCCGGCGCGTCCTCCAGAGCCTCGAACAGGTCGCTGGGGATCTCGATGAGTTGATAGCGGTTCGGAATCGTGTCCGGCTCGCGGAACGCTCTGAGCATGATGATCGCGTCCACCGCCGCGCGATACTCCCGGAAAAGCTCCAACAAACGCTGTCGGCGTGCTCTGGCACTCCGCACATCCTGAATCCATGCGGCTTCCGTCAGCTTCGAGATATGGGCGGTACCTTCGGCGATTTTCCTGGCGGCGGTCGACTTCAGCGACAGTCGGCGCGTAATCCCGTCGGCCGGCGTGAGCGTGAGGTCGACGAATCGCCGCGTCGCGGAGCCGGGCGCGTCAAGGGTCCAATCCAGGGCTTCGCAGGCGTTGCGAAACACGGTCTCGAAGCTCGTCAGTCCGAGCGGTTCGGTCGTCGTGCCGTGGTGCGCCGAAATCGCGAGCCCGAAGTACTCGATCCATTCCGGATGCCGAGTCAACCATGTCGGGGTGATCGTGTGCGGCGCGGGTGTTTCGGACAGGGAGTCGACAAGCCGCGCGACGAACCGCACGGCCATCGGCGAGAGGGTGTCTATGCGCGCCTTGAGGCGGTCGCGATCATTCATCTGCCCATGCGGCGCTCGATCAGGCGCACGAACTCTTCCTTGAGCTCGATGCCGATCCACCGCCGCTGCAACTGTGCTGCGGCGAGCAGGGTGGTGCCGGAGCCGGCGTACGGATCGAGCACCACGTCGTCCGGTTCGCTCGTGAGCGTGACGCAGCGGCGGGCCAGGCCGATCGGCATGGGCGCAGGGTGATCGTCGTCGGGAAACTCACCGCGGCGGCGCGGGCTGGTCGCAATGTCCCATACCGTTCTCAGGCGCCGATCGTTGGCCCCCCGAACGGCGTTGACGTCGTAGTAATAGTCCTGGTCCTTCGACAGCAGGAAGACCGTCTCGTGCGCCTTCGTCGGCCGGTCGGCGACCGACTCCGGGTGTGCGTTCGGCTTGTGCCAGATCACCTCGGACCGCATCCACCAGCCGTCTTCCTGGAGCGCGAACGCCACGCGCCAGGGCAGCCCGATCAGATCCTTGGGCTTGAGTCCGCGGGGCGTCCGCGGTCGGACCGACATCGCGCGCGCCCGGTTCTTCCTGTCCGGCGCCCGGTAGCGGCGATTCCCCGAAGTGTAGGCATCGCCGATGTTCAGCCAGACCGTTCCGTCTTCCTTCAACACGCGCCGGAGCTTGCGGAAGTCGGCGACGATGCTGCCTACGTAGTCGCGCAGCGTATCGTCCCTTCCGAAAGCGTCCCCGATCTCGTAGTCACGTAGCGACCAGTAGGGCGGTGATGTAACGACTGTCCGCACGCTCTCGGCGGGCAGGAGGTCGAGCGCTTCGGAGGCTCTCCCGCGAATCAACGCAGTGGCCGGCAGAACGGAGAGTTCACGGTCCGTTGCCGCATCGAGACGGAGGTAGCGTGGGGTGTGGTCGCCCTGCGTATCCTTCAGGGCGGCCGGCTCAGTGGACTCGATCGGAAAGAGCGTCGTCACGGCACTCAGCGCTTCTGGCGTCGGCACGGGTCAGCCGGCAGGCGGTCGACGGGCGAATGTCGAGCACGGATTCATGGTACCACGGGCGCACCGGGGAGCCGTGCGGCGGTGACTGAGCTCGAAGATTGCGCGGCTCATGACGCGGTCGCAGGCGGCGCGACTTGGACGCACGCCGGCGATCGGGTGTCGCGCAGGTACTCGACCCAGGCGGACGTGTCAACGAGGATCATCGCGGCGTCCGTGCATCTCGTCGAGGTCGCCGTCGCCTAGCACGGGCGCGGTCTCCGACGAGGACCGCGTGACCAACCGCGCCAGCCAGGTGGTCTGGTTCAGCGACCCGACACCCGACCGCCGACGAGGAGGCCGCGTCCGTAGCGCGACTGGTTCAGCGACCCGAACCACGTAAGCCGCCGGCCGCTGCCCAGCCGCGTCCCGTACTCGCCGCGCACGTCCAGCGCCCACTCGTCGCCGGCTGCCTCGGGCCGGTAGCGGCGGTAGACCTGGTCCTGCCACAACGCGCCGCCGCCAGCCGCCGCGTCGCCCCACCGAGGCGACACCGACAGCGACAGGCCCTCCTGGTTCCCGTCGCCCACGCTCAACG
>WTFV01000159.1 GCA_011523845.1 Acidobacteriota bacterium
GCAGGCCCCGCTGGTCGACCTCACCTCGGCCGAGGTGGGCGGCACCCTCGACAGCGGGGAGCTGACGGAGATGCCGCTGCAGAACCGCAGCGCGTTCGCCGCCATCTCGCTGCTGCCGGGAATCCAGTTCCTGCCGTCGGCCTCGCAGGGCGCCGACACGATCATCGCCAACGGGCAGACCGCCGCGGCCAGCTCGCTGAACTTCGACGGGGGCTCGAACAGCGGCTCCAGCAGCGGCGGCGCCCGCGGCAGCCAGGTCCGGATCGCGATCGAGTCGGTGCAGGAGTTCCAGGTCATCAGCGGCCAGTTCGACGCCGAGTTCGGCCGCTCCAGCGGCGCCGTCGTCAACGCGGTGACCAAGCGGGGCACGAACCAGTGGTCCGGCGCCGGCTTCAGCTACACCACCAGCACCAACATGACGTCGCGCAACTTCTTCAACGCCCAGCAGTTCGCCGAGGACCCGACCGTCGAGAAGCCGTCGAACAACAAGTACGAGTTCGGCGGGGTCTTCGGCGGGCCGATCGTGCAGGACAAGGCGCACTTCTTCGTGAGCCTGGAGGGGCGGGTCGCCAACCCGGCCCGGGCGCAGGTCTTCGGCTCCCGTGGCCCGGGCCTGCCCGATCTGAGCTGGTCGTCGAACGAGGAGTGGCGGGCGTTGAACGCCATGTACCGGATAGATCACCAGATCAACGGCAACAACTCCTGGGCCCTGCGGTACGTGGACGAGTCGAAGCCGGAGCGCAACCAGATCGGCAACCGCACCGTGATCTCGCCGCTCAACAGGGAGGAAGACGACTACATCTGGGTCGGGAGCTACACCAGCGTCATCGGGAACAACGTCGTCAACACGGCGCGGGTCACCCGCGTCTTCGAGGCCCGCGGCGGCGGCCCCCCCGAATGGTACGAGCTGGGCGGAAACATCAGCCGCGACGGGCAGATGCGGAACCTCCCGCCCGCCTACATCTACAACAGCTACCAGGATTACGTGCCGTGGGCGTGGAATCGCGACGACTCGCAGTGGCAGTTCAACAACACGACCTCGTGGTTCGTCCCCGACATGATGGGCGATCACGACTTCAAGTTCGGAGGCACCTACCACCGGTCGGCCATCGACGACTTCGCCGCGCACTGGTTGGGCGGCGAGTTCCATTTCGCGACCGACCTGCCGTTCAACGTCGACGACTACTCGACCTACCCTGAACGGCTCCGGATTCGCGTCGGCAACCCGGGCGGCAACAACTTCGCCTACCCCATCGACACGTTCGAGGCGTTCTTCCAGGACAAGTGGACGCTGAACGAACGCTGGACGATCGGGCTCGGCGTCCGGTGGGACGCGGAGCTGCTGAGCGCGCGGCGGACGGACAATCCGCTGATGGTGCCGGGGACCGACCCGCGCGACTGGAACAACATCTCGCCGCGGTTGTCGCTCGCCTACGACGTGACGGGCGACGGCCGGTCCGTCATCCGGATGGGCTACGGGCACTTCTACGACCGGACGCTCTTCAGCGGACTCGACAACGTCCTGCAGGATCCGATCATCACCGACTCGTTCGTCGCCTCGTTCCCCCGGGGCGGCGGCGACCAGGGCGGGGCGGAAGATCCCGGGCCGAGGAACGGCATGCCGATCCAGGATCCCGAGCTGGCGGGAGCCATCCGCATCGGCTCGGCGGCGGCGGGGGAGTGCGGGCCGGCGACCACGCGCGACGGCGTGCCGAACTGCGTGCTGCTGAATCGCGACTTCATAGAGACGATCTACCCCACCGGCACGTCGACGCAATTCAACGAGGCCAACACCTTCATCGACAACTACCGCCGGCAGCAGCCGGTGTTCGCCCAGTTCACGGCGGGGTTCGAACGCGAGCTGATGCCGACGCTGTCGGTCGGGGTCGACTACGTCAACATCCGGGGCAGCCAACTGCTCAACCGCATCAACTACGTGGCGCCGCTCCGTGATTCGATAGACGCTTCCTCCGATCTCACGTACTACGACGTGTTTCCGGAACGGGGCGGGGTCTACAACCGGACCGACACGGTGTTCTACCCGAGCTGTCCGCAGGCGGTGACCGATGCCCATCTCTACAGCAGCAATCCCGCCGTCATTCAAGCCGAGTGTGCGAAGGCGGATCCGCTGACCGGCATCGATCCGCGGACCGGCCTGCTGATCGGCGTCTGGGCGAAGGGCCGGCTGCTGTCGATCGAGAGCACCGGGTTCTCGTCCTACGACGGCCTGAACTTCTCGATGGAGAAGCGCTACTCGGACCGCTGGGGCGCCCGGATATCGTACGCGCTCGGCTACTCGCGCGGCGACACCTTCGAGCAGTACGGCACCAACGGCATCAGCCTCAACGGCGTCCAGACCCAGGTTCTCAACGAACTCAACATGGACGAGAACTGGCAGCCGGCGGAGCACGACCGCAAGCACGTCCTGACGCTGAGCGGGCGCACCGAGCTGGCGGGCGGGATCACCCTGAGCCCCATCTTCCGCTACATGAGCGCGAACCCGTTCACGATGTACAACAGCCTGTGGGACCTGGACCGGAACGGCACCAACTGGGACCCGATTCCCGCGGGGACGTACACCGGCGAAGGCCCCAACTCGTTCACGGTGGAGCACAACGGCCGGCAGGGCGGCGCCCGCCAGGGCAACTACATGAACATGGACCTGCGGTTCGGATGGCGGGCCCGACCCGCGGAGGGGGACACGCTCGACATCTACTTCGACCTCATCAACGTGTTCAATCGCCCGAACTTCTTCGTCGCGTCGTGGGCGAACGGGAACCAGAACGACAGCAACTTCTCACGCTATACGTTGCTGCGCTCGAACGGGATCCCGCGGCAGGCGAACTTCGGCGTGCGGTACGGCTTCTAGGCGGCACCGCACCATCAGGGGCTGACGAAGTCCTTGGAGCCGGGCGCCCGCGAGGGGCGTCCGGCTCCTTTTCTGTGCGCCTTTCCCGCCGCCGCCCAGGCTCGGGGCCTCGGCGCGTCGCCGAACCGAACCCACTCGGGCGGAGCACTGCGTCGCGCTGCACCGGGACGGCACGCTCGGGGCCTCGGCGCGCCGGCGGACCGAATGCACCGGGATCGCGGGTAACATCGGAGGCCGGAGCGTGGAACGCGGCCGACGATGAAGACGAAGCGCAAGCTGCCGCTCGGGATCCAGACCTTCCGGAAGATTCGGGAGCAGGGCTGTTATTACGTCGACAAGACGGCCTACGCCCGGCGGCTGGTGGAGGAGGGCGACCACTACTTTCTCTCGCGCCCGCGGCGGTTCGGGAAGAGCCTCTTCCTGGACACCCTGAAGGAGCTGTTCGAGGGCAACGAGCCATTGTTCCGCGGGCTTGCTGTCCACGACGGGTGGGACTGGTCGGTGCGCCGTCCGGTGGTGCGGCTCGACTTCGGCAGCGGGAGCTACCGCCGGGCGGACGACCTGCACAGGGAGGTGATGGAGCAGATCGACGCCATCGAGGAGGCGGCGGGAGAGGAATCCGAGTACGACACGGCGCCGAGCCGCCTGCGCCACCTGTTGCGCGCTCTGCACCGGCGCGCCGGCCAGCGGGTGGCGGTGCTGGTGGACGAGTACTTCGAGGGCGTCGAGGCGCTGGTGCGGGGGCTGTTCGCCGCGATTCCTTTCGAGTGGCACACGCGCAACGAGATCGCCCGCTACGAGGGCTACTACGCCAGCGTGTTCTACGCCTGGCTGGCGGCGGTCGGGCTGGACGTGACGGTCGAGGACAGCGGCGCCGCCGGGCGCGCGGACCTGGCGGTGCGGCTCGACGGGAACGTGTACCTGTTCGAGTTCAAGGTGGTGGAGCAGGCGCCCGGGGGGGCGGCGTTGGCACAGTTGAGGGCGAAGGGCTACGCGGACAAGTACCGCCACCGGGCGCGGGAGGTGCACCTGATCGGGGTGGAGTTCAGCAGGCAGGAGCGCAACGTCGTGGCGTTCGAGACCGAGCGCGCCTGAAAAAAGGGACTTGCAACCGCCGGGCGTCTGCGCTACGGTGCGATTTCTCGGCTCGTGCACATCAAGGAGGAACCTATCTAGCTAGCTAGCTGCTGGAGCCAGGAATCAGGCATAGCAATCACGCGTCGTCGTCGCCGTCCGCGTCGAATTCGAAGAACCGTTGTGGCGCCGGTTTCAGAAGGAGGGTGGAACAGTGCGAAGGCTTACGACATTCCTGATCGTCGGCGCGCTCGTGGGCGTGGCGGCGACGCCGGCCCTGGCACAGGTGGGTCGGACGGAGCTGCGGGGGACGGTCACCGACGAGACGGGAGGCGCCCTCCCGGGAGTGACCGTCTTCATCCAGAACGAGGCGGACGGGACGTTCCGCGAAGTCATCACCGGCGGTGACGGAAGCTACTTCGCGGCGCAGTTGCTGCCGGGGACCTTCACGGTCACGGCCGCGCTGCCGGGCTTCACGACGTTCCAGACGACCGGTTTCGAGCTGCGGGTCGGACAGACGCTGCCCCTCGACATCATCCTCGGCGTGGGTGCCCTCGAGGAGACGGTCACCGTCTCCGGGCAGGCGCCGCTGGTCGACCTCACCTCGGCCGAGGTGGGCGGCACCCTCGACAGCGCAGAGCTGACGGAGATGCCGCTGCAGAACCGCAGCGCGTTCGCCGCGATCTCGCTGCTGCCGGGCATCCAGTTCCTGCCGTCGGCCTCGGGGGGCAACGACACGATCATCGCCAACGGGCAGACCGCCGCGTCCAGCAACCTGAACGTCGACGGGGGCTACAACAGCGACTCCACCAGCGGCGGCGCGGGCGGCAGCCAGGTCAAGGTGGCGATCGAGTCGGTGCAGGAGTTCCAGGTCGTCAGCGGCCAGTTCGACGCCGAGTTCGGCCGCTCCAGCGGCGCGGTCATCAACGCGGTGACCAAGCGGGGCACGAACCAGTGGTCGGGCGCCGGCTTCAGCTACAGCACCAACACCGCGATGACGGCGCGGAACTTCTTCAACGCCCAGCAGTTCGCCGAGGACCCGACCGACCCGGCCAACGAGAAGCCGACGAACAACAAGTACGAGTTCGGCGGCGTGTTCGGCGGGCCGATCGTGCAGGACAAGGCGCACTTCTTCGTCAGTCTCGAGCGCCGGATCACCAACCCGGCCCGGTCGTATATCTTCCCCGACCGCGGCCCCGGCCTGCCCAATCTGAACTGGTCTCAGGCCGAGAACTGGCAGGCATGGAACACCATGTACCGGGTGGACCACCAGGTCAACGGCAGCAATTCGTGGGCCCTGCGGCTGATGCGCGAGACCAGCCCGGAGACCAACCGGTACGGCAACCGGACGCTGACCTCGGGGCATGACGGCTGGGACGAAGAGTACATCTGGGTCGGCAGCTACACCAGCGTCATCGGCAACAACATCGTCAACACCGTGCGGATCACCCGCAGCTTCGAGGACGTCGGCGGCGGCCCTCCCGCCTGGTGGGAGCTGGACGGGCCCGGGCTCCGCGACGGGCAGATGCGGAACCTGTCGCCCGCCTACGCCATGGACAGCTTCCAGGACGGGGTTGCGCCGTGGGCGGGCGCTCGAGTCGATTCGCAGTGGCAGTACAACAACACGACGTCGTGGTTCGTTCCCGACAAGATGGGCGATCACGACATCAAGTTCGGCGGCACCTACCACCAGGCGTTCATCGACGACTTCCGCGAGAGCTTCCTGGGCGGCGAGTTCCATTTCAATACCGACAGGCCGTTCGACGTCGACGACTACTCGACCTACCCCGAGCGGCTCCGGATCCGCGTCGGCAAGGCGAACGGCCGGCAGTTCGACTATCCCATCAACACGTGGGAGGTGTTCCTGCAGGACAAGTGGACGCTGAACGAACGCTGGACGGTGGGGCTCGGCGTGCGGTGGGACGCCGAGATGCTGAACGCGGCGGCGACCGACAATCCGCTGATGGTGCCGGGGACCGACCCGCGCGACTGGAACAACATCTCGCCGCGGTTGTCGCTCGCCTACGACGTGACGGGCGACGGCCGGTCCGTCATCCGG
>WTFV01000021.1 GCA_011523845.1 Acidobacteriota bacterium
GATTTCCTGCTCGTTACAGTCCAGCCCCGGACATCCGGGGCACGGGCAGGCCTAGTCGGGCCTTCCGCCCGAGACCGGCACCGCCGGGCAGCTGGTGGACCCGTCGAGGGTCCCGTCCCGTGCATCGAGCACGTCGCCGATCAGCAGCGTCCGACCCCTGTCGCCGCTGAAGACCGCCGCCCGCGTGTTCGGGTTCCGAAAGAAGAAACCGCTGGCGACCCGCATGCTGGCGTAGTTGGCGTGGCCGTAGGCCTGCACGCCGCCGGCGAACAGGTGGCCGAAATTGGCCCAGAGCTTGACGTTGTCGTCAATGCTGGGCGAGCCCCAGATCTGGGCCGGGTCGGCAACCGCGTCGTTGCCGGCCGCGATGAGCAACGCGGCGTCGTCCCGGTGCACGCTACGGTTGGTCGGGGCGGTGTTGCCGTACTCCACGCTGAGGTTGGCGAAGCCGGTCTGTCCGAGCGGCAGCCCGACGTTGCCGGCTACGGCGTAAGTGCCGCCGTCGCCCGCGCCGTAGCCGCCGGTATGCAGCTCGAGGCTGCTGCCGCTGCGATCGTCCTTGAGCTGGAAGTTCAGCACCCCGGCGATGGCGTCCGAGCCGTACTAGGCCGCCGCGCCGTCCCGCAGCACCTCGATCTGCCGCAGCGCGATGGACGGGATGGCGGAGATGTCCGGGCCCTGCGCCCCATCGTATACGCCGTTGCCGATCCAGGATATCACCGCGCCCGCCGCTTGCCGTTGACGAGCACCAGCGTGTGATCCGAGGCGAGGCCACGCGGTTGGCGAGGCGGATGATCCGGGCCGCATCGCCCACCGGCTGCGGGTTGACGTTGAAGGAGGGGACCAGCGTCCGCAACTGGTCCCCGACGTCCGTGCTCCCCTGGCTGACGACGTCCTCGTAGGGGATGGCGTCCATCGGGACCTGCGATTCGGTCACCGATCGGGGCTGGGCGCGGCTGCCGACCACGACCACACGCTCCTCGAGCAGCACCGCCATCGCCACGTCGAGGGTGGTCGTCGCCCCGGCGGTCACTTCCACCGCGTTGCGCACGACCGTTGAGAACCCGGATAGCGTGAACGTCACGTCGTGCGTGCCGGGAAGCAGCGCGCCGATCGTGAACCGGCCGGCGGCGTCGGTTACGACGGTCGCTACCAGAGTACGGTCGGTTTGGACCGTCGGTACCGCGCCGGCACCGTCAGGGCTTCGCGCTTCCACCGTAACACCGCGGAGGACGAAGCCCGTCGTGTGGGTCACCGTGCCCGAGAGCGTTCCGTTTCGTGCGGGGGTGTCAACGGTCGCGCGAAAGGGGGTCATTCTGCACGGGAGGTCGACCACAACATGTAGGGGGTGCAGGGGTAGGCATCGTCGGCAAGAGCCAGCCTGGACGAGCGTGCGCGGAGCCGGCGTCAAGGCCGTCAGCCCCGCGAAGCGGGGGCGGAGCGTAGCGACGCGCCTTGACGCCGGTGAGCACACGCGCACGCTGTCGGTCTGACGATGCCGCCGGTGGCCACAACATCTTGCGGTCGACACGAGTCCAGATTCCTTCAGTTGCTCGCGCTCGCCAACCGGGGGATGCGTCCTGCGCAGCGGGCGCGTCCTGGGCGCGGACGGCCACCGGCGCGAGCAGGGCAGCGGCAAGGAACAGCCCAAGGCAGGCCGCGGGGCCAGGGTCGGGTCTCGCGATCATCCTGTTCGTTGCGGGCGGCTTCGGACCGCGGACTGCGTTTGGTGGCACAGACCCTCGCTGACCGCCGACTACTTCCGCGTCGACGTCTCGGAATTGGCGAAGCCGTTGGCGCCGAGCGGCAGGCCGATTGACGGCGACGCTGTAGGCGTCGCCGTCGCCGACGCAGTGGGTGCCGCTGTTCAACTCCAAGCTGCCGCCCGTCAGGTTGTCCTTGAGCAGGAAGTTCAGCACACCGGGCTATCGCGGCCGAGCCGTACTGCGCCGAGGCGCCGTCGCGCAGCACCCTCCACCTGCCGCAGGGCGATGGTCGGGATGGTCGCGATGTCCGGTTCCTGCGAGCCGTCGGTCACGCCCGGCGAACCGCCGCTTCGCGCCACCTGATCCGTCGCAGGTGTCAGAGTCACCCGGTTCCTTGTCAGGCGGGTTTCAGGGGGACGGTGTCGACTTCGTGCAGCGGTACATCGGAGTCGTCCTCGAACATAAAGACCCGGTCGAATGCTGTTCTGAGGATCCACCGTTCGGCTGCCGCGGGCCGCCGGAGCTGTCCGAAGGCCGGTTTCTGGGCGGGAAAGAACGGCAAGACGACCAACAGCCACAGCTCCGTGCAGTCTCGTCGGTACTGGCGCGCCTTGCTGTCCTTCTCGTTCACGGCCCGTTGCAGGACCGGTTGCGTCAGCTCTTCGGGAGACTCAGCCTTCCCCACTGCCCGCCACCTCGTATCGGTGTCGTTTGGGAAAGCGCTGATCTCGGAAAACAGACTGGACCGGTCGTTGCTGATCTTCGCGATCTCTGGGGTCGGCGGCAGCCGGTCCAGTTGCCGGACGAGTTCCTCGGCGCCTTCCTTGACGGTGGGGAGCGGTGCATTCCCGAACGTGACCCACAGTCGCCGGCGGTCGAATCGAGCGTTGCCTGCTGCGAGCTTCTGCGCTTCCGTGACGATGCGTTCTCTGCGCGCGGCGTCCTCGACGGGCCTGTTGTCGAAGAGGGTCCGTATCTCGATACCGATTCGCCGTCCCGCCGTCGTGTAGGTGAAGTCCGGTGTCTCGCCAGCCACGAGGACGCCATCGGCGGGCGGTCCGAGTTCGTCGAGGAACAGGTGCATCCGTCCGACCTCGATGGCCTTCTTGCGGCCGAACCGTTGTGCGGCGTCCACAACGACCTGCCGGAGCGGGCGTCGTGTCGGCCGGGCGAGTTGGAGGGACTCCATCGACTCCATCCTACGGGACTCAGGCGATGCTCTGCCAGTTGTCCGCACCAGCTGCACGGGCCTGCCGGCCGGTGCCGGCACACCGTTGCCATCAGTACGGCGCAGGCGTTCGAGGCGGCGCGGTGCTTGGCCAGCTCTGTTGACGTATAGATCATGGTCGTCTCGGTCCGGGTGTGTCCATAGAGGTCCTGGATCTCGGCCACGTCGGTCCCGGCGCGGCGCAGCCCTGCCGCGAACGAGTAACGGATCTGGTGGGTGGTGAATACGGCCCGCCGGCGCGGCGGGCGGCTCTGGCGAGCGCGCGGTTGACGTTGCTGCGGGGCCACGGCCCGAAGGCCTCGGCGTCGATGCGCCGCGCCGGTCGGCTACACTGGCGAACCGATGAAGAAGACGCTCTATCTCGCGAATCCCCTACGGCTCTTGCGCCCAACTGAGCCAAGGCCCGCTTGCCGGGCTGGTCGAGGCGCTGGCGGCGGCGGGCGCGGAGGTGTGGGAGCCGTTCGGCCGCAACAACCGCGTCGACAAGACGAGCCGCGGCTGGGCCTACCGGATTGGACAGGCCGACCTTGGAGATGTGCGCGCTGCCGACGGCCCGTTCGAGGTGGTGAATGGCTGTCCGCCGGACGAAGGAGTGATGGTGGAGCTCGGACTGGCGATCGCCTGGGGCAAGCCGACCTTCCTGTTCCGTGACGACTATCGGCGTTGCGCCGACAGTGAGGCGTACCTGCTCAACCTGATGCTGTTCGCCGGCCTGCCGGCGACGGGTTGGGAGGTGTACTGGTACGCTTCGCTCGAAGAGATCGCTGACCCCGACAAGGCGCTGTCGCGCTGGCTGCGAAGCGAGACACCTGGGGCCATCTGAGAGTGTCTCGTCCCCCCGGCCCGCCAGCTAGGGAGCTAGGGAGCTAGGGACAATACTGTTCACTTTACGATTTCGAGATGACCACCTTGGCATCCACCGTCTGGGTCGTGGCATGTCGCGGCCGTAGAGGGTAGTTGCTCATCTTTCGCTTGACGCCGCGCGGCTTGCGCCGGTTTCGACTCGAGACCGCATGTTCATCCAGGATTTCGTCAAGCACCTGTCGGCGGGACTTGACTCGCCGTCGAGGGGGGAACAGCGCCGTGCGTGATGATGTCGCGGCGTATCACGCGAACCGCATGCACGTAGGAGAGCCGGTCCGGGTCGTCGCCCCGCTGCTGGGCGGCTTCGTGCATCAGGGCGCGAATCGCATAGTGCGCGAGCATCAAGCCCCAGAACTCCTGCCGCACCAACTCGGGCGTCTTGCTGCGCAACACGATCCGGGCGCCGCGCAAGTGGGTCTTGAGTTCATCGAGCGCCGTTTCGATCTCCCAGCGCTCGTGGTACAGGGCCGCCAGTTCCAGGGCCGGGGCGTCGTCGGCATCCAAAACGGTCGTCAGCAGCCGGTACAGCGGTTCGGCGTCGGCCACGCCGGACAGTTGATACTCGATCACCCGCACGTGAACGCCGCCGCGTTGGTGGCGCCGGTCGCGCTGCGTGGAGTAGATGCGACTCAGATACGAGCCGTCGGCCAACGGGGTCTCCCGCGGCAGGCGCAGGTTCTTCTTGATGCGCCACAGCAGGTCCGCCCCGCTCGCGCGGGCCTGATTCCACAGCGGGTAGCTGAAGAAGTTGCGGTCCGCCAGGCACAACATGCCGGCCGACAAGGCCGGAACCACATCGTGGGCCAAACGCTGTTCGCCCACCGCACAGCCTGCCATGCGGCTGCCAAACAGCACATACGTCCCGTTCTCGACCAACGAGACGAACCGAATCTGCGGGAAGGCGCTCGCCCCGCGACTGGCCCCGGGGCGCCCGAAGGCAGCCGCGTTGTCGTGTTCATCGGCGACATCCAAGCCGCTGCCGTCGATGCTGACCAGATGCCATCGTCGATACCCGCACCCCGGTTCCGACGCTCGTCCCACCGGCCGGACCACCGCATCATGCAAGGCTTGCAGCGGTGCAGCCCCCAAGCGTGTCCGGGCTTGCGAGATACCCGATTTGCCGACCACCCGGGGCCGTGCCGACGGGTCGCTCAACCATTGCAGCCCCTCCAGCAGGCAGCGCAGGACCTCGCGGTACGACGACTGCATGTACAACGCCAACGCGATCACGTAATAGACCATCACATGCGCCGGCAAATCCCGTTGACGGATACTCTGCCGATTCGACGCTTCCAAGGCCGCATCCACCGCCCTGCGCGGGATCATCTTGTTCAACACGCCGAGGCTGATGTAATCCGTGATCCGGCTTCCCTTGGGAAGCTCCGCGACCGTTCGTGCCATCGTCTCCCCCTGGCTGAACCACGGGGAGAGTATAGCGCGAAAACATTAAATGAACAGTATTGTAGCTAGGGAGCTAGGGTGTCTCCCGGGTCTCCCGGATTCACGTGGAAGGATACGCCCCCTGTCTCACGTCCCGACCCACAACATTCGGGTATAGATACCTCAGAGGATCCTGCACGAACGGCACCGGGTTGGACGCGTCAGAGGACGATGAGGACCTGGAGAACCCGTTCGCGGCGCTGACTGGAGAGGAGCGCGGCGTTGCTGCGGCTCTAGCGAGCGTTTGACGCCAACCCTGAACGCGACCCCAAGTACGCCGTCGTCCGGCGGCTGGTCGCAGAGCGGCTGGGGAATGACCAGTCCTGGACGGCCAGACCGCGCTGCGGTACAATGGGCGGCGTGCTGAACAGTACGCCCGACGACGAGGACGACATACTCACAAGACTGTTACCGTTGCTGATGCAAGTGGCTACACGTCCCGTAATCCGCCGTCGGTGGGTACGGGTGAGTGGCCTCGACTTGCCCTGCTACGATTGGGTCCCGTCTTCTCACTTGCGGCTCGACATTAGTGTTGAGTCTTCCCGGCCCATCAAGAACCCGGAGATTACTGTGGACTGGAGCATTCCCCGGTACACAGACCGTGGGCAAAGGACGGAGCGCCCGAACCGAGTCATGGATCCTAGCAGCCTGTGGCAAAAGTCGCGGATTCGGCCTGGCGCCGGCGCGGTCGAACCCGTAGACTGCGCGGCATGGCGATGGGCAAGAGACCGGTGGCGCGCCAGG
>WTFV01000264.1 GCA_011523845.1 Acidobacteriota bacterium
GGTCGGGCCGGGCCGGGATCAACGCGATCCGCCGAACAGGCCGGTGAGCCAGCTCCAGAAGCCTCCCTGCCGCCGAGTGGCTACCAGACCCGTTTCCGACGATACGTCGACGACCTCGCCGGAGACGGTCGGCACGTCTTCGTCGTCGGCAACCGACTCGATAGGTGGAGGTCCTTCCGGGGCCGAAGTCCGGACGAGCGGCGGGCCGCCCAAACGCACGGTGACCATCAGCTCGCCCGGTGCGGGCGCACTCGCCGCCGGCAGGCCATGTGCGGCGTTGGCAACGAGGGAGCCCAGCGCAACGACGAGCGCGCTCTCGGCCACCTCGAAGATCGCCGGCACGCCGCGGCCGCCCGCCAGGGCCTCGGGGACGTCGCGGAAGGATATCGTCCAGTCCGGGTCGCCGGTCTCGATGCGACAGGGGTAGCTCACGATGCGTGCAGAGTGCATAGGCTTCATGGAAGGAACATGGTTCGGATGCCGGACTGGCGACGACGACTGCCGCCCACCGCGCGGACGGCAGTCATCGTAGCCCGTTTACCGTGAGAAGGCGAACGCTCGCCTGCGCCGGCCAAGAGCTTGCGCCTGCAGTAGGTTCGCGCCGCCGACGCTCCCAACGCGACGAATTGGGGTTGTTGCGACCAACATGTGGCGCCTACCGCAGCTCCCGGAAGAACGCGCGGATGTCCTCCGTCAGCAGCTCCGGCTCCTCGAGCGCCGCGAAGTGCCCGCCGCGCGGCATCTCGGTCCAGTGCGTCACGTTGTACGCGGCCTCGGCCCACGCGCGCGGCGGAATGAACAGCTCCTTGGGGAAGATGGCGGCGCCGACCGGGGTCTCGATGTAGCCCGGCTGGCTGGTCGCGCGGCGCGACTCGTAGTAGATGCGGGTCGACGACGTGATGGTCTGGGTCGCCCAGTAGATGGTGATGTTCGTCAGCAACTCGTCCTTGGTGAACCCGCTCTCGACGTCGCCGTCGCAGTCGCACCAGGTGCGGAACTTCTCGACGATCCAGGCGGCCAGCCCGGCCGGCGAGTCGTTGAGGCCGTAGCCGAGCGTCTGCGGCTTGGTGCCCTGGATGTTGCTGTAGCCGCGCTCGTCGGCGAAGAATGCCTGCCGTTCCCGGGTGCGCGCCAGCTCCTCGGGCGGCACGCCGGCGGTCGGGTCGTCCACCCCCTCGGGCGGACCCGCCGTCACCATGTTCAGGTGCACGCCGACCACGCGGTCCGGGTGCTGCGCCGCCTGCCAGCGGCTGATGATGCTGCCCCAGTCGCCTCCCTGCGTGCCGTAGCGGTCGTAGCCCAGGCGCTCCATCAGCTTGCCGATGATCTCGGCCATCTTCTCCGGGCCGTAGCCGCGGCCGGTCGGCTTGTCGGAGAAGCCGTAGCCGGGAATCGACGGCGCCACCACGTGGAACGCGTCGGCCGCGTCGCCGCCGTAGTTCGTCGGATCGGCCAGCAGCGGGATGATCTTGTAGAACTCCATGATCGAGCCGGGCCAGCCGTGGGTGATCACCAGCGGCAGGGCGTCCTCGTGGGGCGAGCGCTGGTGGATGAAGTGGACGTCGAGCCCGTCGATGTCGGTCTTGAAGTGGTCGAAGCCGTTCAGCAGCCACTCCTGGTCACGCCAACTGAACTCGTCCCGCCAGTAGGCGATCAGCTCCTCCAGGTACTCGCGGTTGGTGCCGTAGTCCCACTCCGTGCCGACCAGGTCGTCGGGCAGCCGCGTCCGGGACAGCCGGTCCTTCAGATCGGCCAGCACCTCGTCGGGCACGTCGATCGTGAACGGGCGGATCGCCTCGGGGTCCTCGGCCGCGTTCTCTTCCTGCCCCGCGGCGGGCGCGGCGGCGAGAGCGAAGGCGGCCACCAGCATCAGCGGCGCGGCGCTGCGAATCGTGGCGAATCGGAGCATGGTCATGAGCACACCTTTCGTTCAGCGTGGCCCCTATAATGCCACGACTGACCAGGAGGGACCGACCGATGCTGAAGACTTGGCTCACCCGCGCGCTCGTCCTCGGCTGGATTCCGACGCTCTTCGTCGCCGGCGGGGTGCGGTGGTTCGACGAGCCGGCGGCCTCGGCCCAGGAGCGGACGCCGATCAAGGTGACCCGCATCTACACCGGCGAGGACGGCCAGACGCACGCCGAGGAGTACGACGTGCCGCTCACCTCGCAGCGCGGCGCCACCGAGCTGTCCGACCCGGTCGCCGTCACCAGCGTCCAGTTCCGGCGGACCTCGCCCGAGTACTTCATCGACTGGCACACGGCCCCGCGCCGCCAGTACGTCATCACGCTGGCGGGGGAGAGCGAGGTCGAGCTCGGCGACGGCACGAAGGTCCGCCTCCACCCGGGCCACATCCTGCTCGCGGAGGACACCACCGGACAGGGGCACATCTCGCGGGCCCTCGGCGACGAGGACCGGATCTCGATCTTCCTGCCGCTTGCCGAGCAGTAGTTACAGCGTCGTCCGGCGTAGCATGTGTCGGACGTCGAAATCGACCGAGATCGCGGCGGGTGGGATAATCCGACCCATGGCCACGGTGCGAGCGGATTCCAGGAAGCGAGTCGTCATTCCGGGAGCCACGCCGGGAGACGTCTTCGACGTCCAGCCCGAGGGCGACGAACGATATGTGCTCGTCCGGCTGCACCGGCCCGATCCCGCGCCGAAGAAGAGCGTCGAAGAGTGCCTGGAGGCCATCGACCGGAATCCTCTTCGCATGACGTTGTCGTGGGAGGAACTGCGGCAGATCACGCGCGAACCATGACGAGGAGCCTTACGATGCAGATGCAGTCCCGCGGATCACGACACATGCTCGGAATCGCGCTGTCTTTGGCGGCGCTCCTCTTGGCGCCGGCCGTCGCGGGCGCGCAGTCGTCCGCCGAGTTCGTCCCGGTGACGGACGAGATGCTCCAGAACCCGGCGGACGGCGACTGGCTGTCGTGGCGCCGGACGCCGGACGGCTGGGGCTACAGCCCGCTGGACGAGATCGACCGCGACAACGTGCACCGGCTGCGGATGGTCTGGACGCGGGGGCTCGCCGAGGGGCGTCAGGAGGGTACCCCGCTGGCCTACAACGGCATCCTCTACATGCCGCAGTCGAACGACGTGATCGAGGCGATCGACGGGGCGAGCGGCGATCTGATCTGGCAGCACCGGCGGGATCTGCCGGAGGACGTCTACGAGTACGTCGGGGGCAACGCGCGCAGCAACCGGAACATCTCCATCTACGACCGGTTCATCGTCAACACGAGCGACGACGACTACATCTTCGGGCTCGACGCCACCACCGGGGAGATCGCCTGGGAGACGCAGATCTTCGACTACAAGGTGATACCGGCCGGACACAGCTCGGGGCCGATCATCGCCGACGGCAGGGCCGTCTCCGGGCGAAGCTGCCGCCCGCGGGGCGGTCCGGAGTCGTGCGTGATCGTGGCCCACGACGCGCGCACCGGCGAGGAGCTGTGGCGGCGGCGGACCGTGCCGGCTCCGGGCGAGCCGGGCGACGAGACCTGGGGGGGCGTGCCCTTCGAGGAGCGGATCCACGTCGGCACCTGGGTGGCCGGCAGCTACGACCCGGAGCTGCGGTTGTTCTACCAGGGCACGTCGGTCACCTCGCCGGCCCCCAAGTTCATGCTCGGCGGCGTCGACAACACGCACCTCTACCACAACTCGACGCTGGCTCTCGACATCGACACCGGCGAGATTCGCTGGTACTACCAGCACCTGAACGATCACTGGGATCTCGACCATCCCTTCGAGCGCATCCTGGTCGACACCGCGGTCGCGCCCGACCCGTCCGAGGTGAGCTGGATCAACCCGCGCCTGCAGCCGGGCGAGGTCCGGAAGGTGCTGACCGGCATCCCCGGCAAGACCGGCGTCGTCTACACGCTCGACCGCGAGACGGGCGAGTTCCTGTGGGCCACCCCCACCGTCACCCAGAACGTCATCAGCAGCATCGACGGCGCGACCGGCGAGGTGACGGAGAACGCGGAGGTGGTCTTCAACGCGGTGGGCCAGGAGGTCTTCGCCTGCCCGACCTGGAACGGCGGCAAGGACTGGGAGGCGGGCGCCTACAGCCCGTTGACCAACACGATGTACATGCCGCTGCGCAACACCTGCGCGCGCATGCTCGCGACGCGGGTGTTCAACGACGATACCCCGGCCCTGCCGACGGAGAGCCGTTCGACCACCTATGCCATCGCCTACCGGCACCAGTTGGCGCCGGGCAACGAGTACGCGGGCACCGTGCGGGCGATCTCGGCGGAGACCGGCCGGACGGTCTGGCTCCACGAGCAGCGCGCGGGCACGCTGTCGCTCGTGACCACCGGGGGCGGCCTGGTCTTCGGCGGCGACATCAACGGGCGGGTCCGGGCCTTCGACCAGGAGACCGGCGAGGTGCTGTGGGAGATCAACCTCGGCTCGCCGGTCAGCGGCTTTCCGATCAGCTACGCGGTCGACGGCAAGCAATACGTCGCGTTCGGCACGGGCAACGCGGGGACGTCGTCGCACTTCAACCGGCTGACCCCGGAGCTGCGTCCGAGCTCGGGCAACAACCTGTTCGTGTTCGCGCTGCCTTAACGCTGGCGCCGGTCCGTGTCGGTCCGCATCGCTCCAAGTACGTCGGATTCACAAGCGTAAATCGCAGGAATAGGCCATCCTCGCGGTCCGTGCCGGTCCATGTCGGTCTGCTTCAATCCAAGGCTTGATTGTGGGTGTACCGTGGGTGTAGCATCTCGGTCGAGATGCCGATGCCAATGGAAAGACTGACAGCCAAGCGGGCCGAGACGTTGCGGAAGCCCGGCCGGTATCAGGCGGGCGACACGGTGTACCTGGTCGTGGCCAAGGGGCGGACGGGCCGGGTCAACAAGCGATGGGTTCAACGGCTCCACGTCCAGGGGAAACGGCGCGACATCAGCATCGGCACCTACCCGGCCGTCACGCTGTCGGAGGCTCGGGAGCGGGCGCACGACAACCGCCTGACGGCGAAGCGGGGCGGCGACCCATCCGGGCGCGCGTCGACCGTGCCGACGTTCGCGGACCTGTCCGCCAAGGTCGAGCGAGGGGGCCAGTGGCGCGGCCGGACCCGGGAGACGCGGCGGCGGACCCTGGCGCGGTATGCGGCGCGGCTGATGAGTCGACCCGTCGACCAGATCGACCGGGCGGCGGTGCTCTCGGTGCTCGGGCCGGTCTACCGCGACAAGCCCGCGACCGGCAAGCTCTTGCGCGGCTGGGTCCGGGGCGTGCTCGCGGCGGCGCAAGCGCTCGGCCATGTCGACGTGAACGCGGCGGGCGAAGTGATCGACGCGGCCTTGCCGAAGAGGCCGAAGACCCGAGAGCATCGGCGGGCGTTGCCGTACGCAAACGTTCCCGCAGCGCTCGCGGCGGTCGAGGCGTCCGGGGCCGGTCCGTCCGTCAAGGCGGCGATTCGCTTCACGGCGCTGACGGCGGTCCGGTCCGGCGAGGCTCGCGGGGCGAGGTGGGGCGAGGTCGACCTCGAGGCGCGGGAGTGGCGCGTACCGGCCTCGCGGATGAAGGCGGGGTCGGAGCATCGGGTGCCGTTGTCGGACGCGGCTGTGGGCCTGTTGGAGGGCATGAGGGCGCATTCCGGCGGCGCGGCCGATTCGCTGATCTTCCCTGGCGTGGGCGGGCGGCCGCTCAACGGCGGCACCTTGGTCATTGCGCTGCGGCGAGCGACGGGGACGGACGCGGACGTTCACGGCTTCCGGTCGAGTTTCCGCACGTGGGCGGCGGAGCGTTCCGGGGCGACAAGGGACGTGGCGGAACTGGCCCTTGCGCACGTGGTGGGCGGGGCGGTCGAGCGGAGTTACGCGCGCAGCGATCTGTTCGAGCAGCGTCGCGTGCTGATGGACCGATGGGCCGCGTTCGTGACCGGCCCGGTGGCGATGCGGTAACGCGTTGTTGGAGCCCCCCCGGTCGTGTCG
>WTFV01000158.1:0-30764 GCA_011523845.1 Acidobacteriota bacterium
CGCGCTCGTCCAGGCGGCGATCGACGTGTACGGCGCCCCAGAGTCCGAGCTTCCTGCCCATGTCGGCAAGGAAGGCGAGCAGTTCGCCCTCGTCGCCGGCGCCGAGGTGGCCAGGCACGGCGTCATAGTGACGCGGGCGCGGTGGCAGCGTCGGCTCCAAGCCCTCTGCTCGCACCGCGCGGGCTTCCGGAAAACGAAGGTCCTTGGTCAGCAACGAAACGAATTTCAAGAAACCGGCTTCGGTTGCCGCATCGGTCCCTCGGCGTGTTTCTCTGCGGAATCTGTTCAAGTCACCGGCGAAGGGAACGTGACCGTGGCGGACATAGCGCGACAGCCATGTCGACACGGAGAGAAACGAGACCTCGCCCGGCAGCAGGTCGAACGTGAGTCCTGAAGTCTGCAAACGCAGGAGCACGCCGGGCGCTGCCGGCGTGGTGATGCGCAGGTCGCGGGAATTCCCGCTCATCCCGCGAAAGCGCAGTTCCATCGCGCGGTCAACGGGCCGGCCGCCAACTGCCTGGAAGGTGAACGCGACGCGGTCGTGACAGTGTCCGGCGAACGTCCCGCCGACGGTGAAGGCGGTCTTCCCGGCGCGCACGATCGAGTCGAACCCTCCCATGTGGAACGGCGACTCGTCGAAGTGGTTGGCTTCCGCGAGGTCATGCAGGTTACAGAGCTTGGCCAGCGTCCGGTAGCAACCGAGGAACGTGGACTTGCCAGCGCCGTTCTCGCCCACGAGCAGGGTGATGCGCCGTGTCCGCGCGGTCTGCGTACCGTCGAAGCAGCGTACGTCTCCGATCTCGACCTCGGTGATTCTCGCCATCAGCGCCCCCACGCGGACACTCGGAGCAGGCGCCGGCCCGCTCGAACCATGCGCTTCACGATCTCCATCGCGGCGGCGGCTACACCTGTCGGCGACCCTTCAGGCTCCGCGTCAACGAGAAACGGATAGCGGTACCGGTCGCCCAGCGCCGTACCCTCCGATACGGAGCACGCCTCTTCGCACCGCTCGTCCACAGATCGCAACCGGCCCGGAATCATGCTGTAGCTCAGCTTGCCCCCGGAGTCCGGCCACCAGGCTGCGGCCACCGTCAGGCGGACCATCTCGATCACCATCAGGCTGGCCAGATTCGCGCTGAACGGGAATACGTTCTGGTTCGTGGGCGTTCGGGTGTCGCCGTGACGCCGAACATAGGCCGGATCGTCCAGCGAACCGTCGCGCTCCATGACGACATCCGACGTCGTGTACTGCCCGGCGCAGCGCAGGCAGCGACGCTCGGGACCGATCACGGTCACGCTCCAGAGGGCGTTCGCGAGCTCGCCGGACGGCTTGTTGTCGATGTGGACGCCGCCCGAGATAACGGGGATGCAGTGCGCATAGGCGATGCGGTTGAGCAGGTCCTTCGGCAGCGGCCGGTCCACTGCGGAAAAAAGCACGTCGCAGTCGAGCACGGCACGGTAGGCGGCCTCGTGCTGGATCGGACGTGCATGGGTCTCGACGTGGAATCGCTCGGCCGTCGCACCGCGTTCGAGATTCCGAACCGCCAGATCCACCTTGTACTCCCCGGCATCGGCCTCGCTTGCGTACAGCAACCTGTCCAGGTTGTGCGTCTCCACACGGTCGGGATCGACCAGCACGAGGTTCTCGATCCCCATTCTGGCCAGCGTCTCCGCCACCATGCAGCCGACGCTGCCGACGCCGATTATCCCCACGCGCAGCCGCGCGATGTCCTGTTGACGGGCCTCGCCCCAAGTGTCGATAGTACGGCGCAACGCAGCGCGTCGGCCCGGCGGCGGCAACAGGGCATCGTTGCAGGTGACCAGCAGCCGCCGACCGACCACGCGGACCTTCGTGCACCAGGATCGTCGAAAGCGGGTACCGTCCCACGTCCAGAATCGCGCGCTCCAGGCACCGTCCGTCGCGAGGGTCAAGCCGACCAGGGGTAGGCCGCTCGCTCGGGCGGGCGCTGCGATGCGGTCGCGTTCGGCTACGACGTCCGGCTTGCTCATGTCCTGCCAGCCGGCGGACAGGTGGTTGTGCATGAAGGCGAGACCGGCCCCGCGAGCGCACGCCAGTCTTACGGCGCGCGTCAGGTAGCCGGGCTCGAAGCTCGCGTTGCCGTGGAGATGACGGTCGCCGGCGGCGGGAAGCACCAGATCGAACACGATCGCCGACTGGCGGTCAGCCCCCGTACCCGGCCGCCACAAGGCGAAGCAGACTTCTTCCTGACGATGCCCCCCACGGACGTGCCGAAGAAGATGCTTGCAGGCCTGCCGGTGTACCGGCTCGGTAAGGACGGCGTCGAAGGTCACATCTGGTTCCAGAACCGCCGCATGTGCCGCGCCATGTAGGTCTTCATGTTCTTGTCGGCCGACGGCAGGCGGTCCCAGAAATCGCTCGGCGGCACGCTGAACGCGCACCACTCCACACCGTCGTGGCGGCCGTTGCTGTGCGCAGGCAGGGCAGGCGACTGCAGACCGGCCACCCAGACGAAGTGGGGAGGATACTCGGGATACTCGGCTTCCTGGAACGAAACACCGACCCTGAACGTGTGTCCCCTGTGGCGACCTGTGTCGACCTGATAGTCGAAGACGGCGGCCTGGTCACCGCCCAGTCCGGGAATGTGCAACACGTCGGCGGCGAACCCGAGCCCGTTGAGCTCGCGGGTAACTTGGTCCGCCGCGCTGGCGACCGGTGTCTTTCCCGCATAGACAGCCAGGAACCGGTCACCGTCCTCGATGGTCACGACCTCCGAGAGGTTCCGGTACTCATCGCCCGTGGAAACGCGCTCCAAGTAGTAGTTGTCGATGTCGCCGACGTCGATGCCCGCGGCGGCCCCCGCGTTGCGCAGGATCCGTTCCTCCGTCAACTGCTGCTCCTCCGTCCGCTGGAGCTCGCCGTTGACCTCGTAGCGGATGAAGCCGTCGTCGCCCGGCTTGCGGTCCAGGACGCGGCCCGGAGGCAGATCGGGTTCGTCCGGCTTGTCGGTGAGGCCGCGCCGTCCTGTCCCCGGATCGAGAGTATCGGGCGCCCGAGATTCCTTGTTTTCGTCGTCGCGCTTGCCGTTCATCGACAATCTCCATCGGCCATCGCCGCATGTTGACGCGGCAGACCGCAACCTGTCAAAGTGCACCGTTCGTGAAACACTCACCAGAATACCGGTGCAGTGTTTCACATGTCAAGCACTTGGGAGGCACCGTGGCAGATTCCTCGACGTTGGCGTCGCTGGGCCGGATGGTGGTACAGAAGCGCGGCAAAGTCGGCATCCGGACGACGGCCCGGGAGATCGGCTTGTCGCCCGCAACGCTCTCGCGCGTGGAGAATGGCCAGCTTCCCGACCTGGAGAACTTCACGAAGATCTGCAGGTGGCTCGAGATCGATCCGGCCCGCCTGCTGGGCTTCGATCCGACCGACCTCGACCGCCCAACGGTTGCGGTGCACTTTCGGAGCCGCGAAACGATGACGACCGAAACCGCGGCTGCACTGCAGGACCTGATCCTGGCCGCGCAACGGGCGCTGGATGAGTCCGACTGATGCGCCGCGGATTCAAGTCGTGGTGCGAACGAACCGCCGCGGAGTATCGGCGATCGCTCTGCGTTGCGCGCGGAGATGCGCTTGACCTTCGTGCACTGGCGGCGTCGCTTGGGGTGCGGGTGGCAACCCCGGCAGAACTGCCGAGGCTGCCCCCAGGCAGCTTGGCCCAGCTCACCCGCGCCGGCGTCGATCATTGGTCGGCCGTGACGGTATCGCAGGGTGGAAAACGGCTCATCATCCTGAACTCCGGCCACTCGCCAGCGCGACAGGCCAACAGCCTCGGCCATGAGCTTGCCCACATCATTCTCAACCACAAATCCGCACAGGCGCAGTTGTCGAGCGAAGGATTCATGTTTCGTTCGTCGTTCGATGCCGAGCAGGAAGCGGAAGCGGACTGGCTCGCCGGTTGCCTGCTCGCGCCTCGCGAAGATCTGCTACACGCGTGGCGGCGCATTCGCGGAACCTCCGCGCTCGCGGCGCATTTCGGCGTCAGCGAGGCTCTGATTACCTGGCGGCTGCGCATGACGGGCGTACAGAGACAAGTGAAGGGTTGGCAACGGATCGCGTAGCCCTGCATCGCGACGAGAGCACACCCCGCCGACTACGCGTCGACCCGTAGCGCCTCCACCGGGCGGATCCTGAGCCCTCTCAGCATCGGCGCGAGGCAGGCCGACAGGCCGGTCGCCACGACGATTGCGGCCGTGATCGACAGCACATACGGCCACGACTGCACGGCGACCCCGAGCTCGCCCCGGAACGCGCCGATCGCGTGGAGCCGCGTGAAGACGATGGTCCAGAACCCGGCGCCGAGCATGACCCCCAACAGGAGCTGACGGAGTGGTCGACGCGCGATCGACGCGACGATCCGGCTCGATTTCCCGCCGAGGGCGATGCGCACGCCGATCTCTCGGGTACGCCGGGCGACCGTGAACGACATGAGCGCATACAGGGCCGCGGTCGAAAGGACGATGGCGATCAGGGAGAGGCCCACGAGGATCCCGGATGCCGTCCGCTGCACCATGGCCGCCGTGTTCGGGAGCGCGTCGAGGGCCACGACATCGCCGAGGATCGCGGTCGGGTCCACGTCCACGAGCAAGCTGCGCAGCACGGGAGCGAAGGCCGTCGGGTTGGCGCCGAGAGCGATCACCAGCGTGAGTGGATGCACGGCTCCGGGGACGGCGGGCAGGTAGGCCATCGGCGTGCCGTCGAAGATGGCCTGCCCGAGGCTCGCCTCCAGATCGGGCACCACGCCGATGATCTCCATCCACGGACCGGTGGGCGCCTCTCCCGGGTCCGAGATGCGCATCGTTCGCCCCACGGCGCTGCGGTACTCGATGCCCGGCGGTCGAGGAACTTCGTGTTCACGAGAACCCGGGTCGGCGTCTGACCGACCTCGAAAGGGACGTCTCCCCGGTCGAACGTCCGCCCGTAGAGGGACTCGATGCCGAGCGTGCCGAAGAAGCCCGGCTCGTCTGCATCGCCACGCTCGTCTCCTGGTCGATCGCGCTGAACATGCGATACGTCATACCCGCCGCGAACAGGGCGCCGACGCCCAGCCCCACCTCGGCGACGATCAACGCGCCCGTGACGCGACCGAAGCGGAAACCGCCCAGGCCCCCCCGGCTTCCTGCAGGGTGCGCTGGGACGAGGACCCTGTGACCCGCAGCGCCGGCAGGACGCCGGCGAACACCGCGCTCGCGACGCCGAGCCCGAGCACCTCCAGCACGACCTCGGGGGTCACGCTCAGATCTACCCAGAAAGGAAGGCTGTGAACGGCGCGGTCTTCAGGCCCTGAGACGATTCCGTAGCCGGGGCGCTACGGGGCGGTGGTCCGGGTGGCAGGCGAAAACGCCTACGGCGCAACGGTTGCGCCGAGGCGACGCAGCAGCTCGACGGTGCTGTTGTCGTCGCCCCCGCGCCCGCGGGCCCGCGCCAGCGGCGTCTGCCCGTTGTCGTTCAGGGCATGCAGGTCGGCGCCGCTGTCGGCCAGAAACTGGACGACGGTATCGAGACGTCTCGACGCGGCGGTATGCAACGCCGTGTTTCCCGCCGCGTCCGCCGCGTTTGCGTCGACTCCCGCTTCGATCGCCACCTTCGCCGCTTCCAGCACGAGCCGCTCGTCCGCAACCGGGTTCGGAGCCAGTCCGGGTTCTCTGCGGCGGCGGGCGGCTACCGCCGCCATCAGCGGCGTCGTGCCGTCCTCCATGACGATCCGCGGATCGGCTCCGCCGTCGGCCAGCACCCGCATGATGCCGGGCTCGGCGAAGTGGGCGGCAAGCCAGAAGGAAGTGGCGCCGACCACGTCGTGGTCGAGCACGTAGTCGGGACTGTTGCGCCGGCCCTGGCTGCCGCGGACGACCGGTGCGTTCGGGTCCGCGCCGCGCGCCAGCAGCGCCGCCGCCAGCGTCTCGTCGCCGCGCAGCGTGGCGGCGTGCAGCGCGGTGTAGCCGGCTTCGGCCGCATTCGGGTCCGCACCCTGCTCGAGCAGGAAGAGGGCAAGCGCGGTATGGCCGCTGTGCGCGGCGACGACCAGGGCGCTCGTGCCCGTTGCCGCCGTGTCGTTCACGTCGGCGCCCGCGGCTACCAGATGACTCGCGGAATCGAGATCGCCCTGCCGGGCCGCGAAGAGGATGGGCGTGTTGCCACCCAGCAAGGTGTCGATGACCCCGGTGGGATTGAACCCGGCGGTCCGTGTGTGGATGCGCCGGGGCTGCGGGGCCGAGCGGGCATGGACGTCCGCCCCGAGCGCGATCAGCGTCTCCACGACGTCGGGATGCTGCTGGGCCACCGCCCACATCAGCGCCGTCTGCCCCCGCGTGTGCTCCCGGGCGTTCAGGTCCGCCCCGTGGGACACGAGGAGGCGCACCGTCTCGGCGGACCCGGTGCGGGCCGCGGTCATCAGCACGGACTCCCCCGAGGGCAGCGCCGCGTTCGCATCGGCGCCGGCCGCCAGCAGGGCCGCGACCATCGCCCGGCTGCCGTTGAGGCAGGCCAGCCAGAGCGGCGTGGCGCCGAAGTCGTTCGCCGCGTCGACGTCGGCGCCGGCCCCGAGGAGCGCGTCCGCCATCTCCGCGTCGTCCCAGTGGGCGGCCCAGTGCAGGGCGGTCGCGCCGTCCGCCTGCCGGGCACTCCCGGAGACACCCTGCTCAAGCAGCGCGATCACCCGCGTCGAGTCCGCCGCCCGCGCAGCGTCGAGCAACCGCGTGTCCTGAGCCGCGGCGACGGGACCGGCCAAGCCCGCCAGCAGCGCTGCCAGGAACGCCAACCCGGCCAGCCTTCTCGCATCCACCTTCTTCATCCCTCCACCAGCGACGTCCACCGCCCACGAAACGCTCTCGTGCCGAGAGTGCACGGGAGGTCGACGTCAAGTCCGGATATCGTACCGTAGCGCGCTGCGCCTCGTCGAAGATGCGGCGACGGTGCAAGATATGGAAGATCGATCATGCGACGCCTGAGCCGAGCGGCCCGCGAGGTAGCCGACCGAGCCGCGGAAATCGGCATCGACCCCGAGCATCTGCTCGACTTCGAGGCAGCCAGACGTCGGCCGCTGAAACGCCGCATGGCGATGTTTTTCCGAACCCGCAAACCGATCCTGGACGACGCGCCGTACCGCGCGTTCGACTCGACGGCGGACTACCGGCGATGGTGCAACGAGAACCTGCCGCTGTGGCTGGGTTACCGGTCCCGCGGCGGAGAGGAGCAACAGGCGGACAGGAGCGACGACGATGGCGCCGGTTAGAGCGGAGGACCTCGAGCGCCTGCGGGACGCGCTCGCCGAGCACGACGTCGAGTACCTGTTCCTGGGGCAGATGGCCGCCATCCTGCAGGGATACCCCGACACGACACAGGATGCAGACCTGTTCGTGGAGAAGACCACCGAAAACGGGGAGCGGCTGACCCGGGCGTTGCGCGCACTGGGGTTCGCGATCGGAGAAGTCGAAGAAGCCGACATCCGGCAGGGAAAGGACTTCATTCAGTTGAGGAGCGGACCGTTCGACGTCGATCTGGTGTACGCGCCGGACGGAATCGAGCGGTACGAAGACGCGCGGCGACGGGGCCGCGAAATCGACGGCTTCCGCGTGTGCTCGATGCAGGACGTCATCGAAAGCAAGGTGCGGTCGAACCGGGACAAGGACCGGGAATCGCTGCCGCGGCTGCGCGACTTCGCCAGGTACCTCGAACGCGAGCCGCGATCGGACCTGCGGCTGCTACCGCCGAAACGCAGCCGGTAGCAGCCTGACGAGCCTGGCGGCGGCAACGGCGCGCGTACGTCGGCGGAACGACCCACACCACGCGGAACGAACAACCGACCCCAACCAGACAGGACCGGTCCCAGCCGACTACGAACCGCCCTCCCCGATCAGTGTGGCAGCCGCGCCTTCGGCGCGCCGCGTATCCCTGAACACGGTACCCCCGACGCCGCCCCAACGGGCCGGGCTACGGATCGACGGTGATCTCCCCCACCATCCAGGGATGGTCCTCGCAGTGGTAGAGGAACGTCCCCGGCTCGTCGAACGTGACGAAGCCCCACAGGCCCGGGTTCAACGTGCCGGTGCTCCAGCTTCCGTCGCGGGCGGCCGGGGTGTGGGGGATCTCGCCGTTGTTGGTGAACCGGACGCGCGTGCCCGCGCTGACCCGCGCGCGGAGCGGGTTGAAGTTGTACTCGTCGAACGCATAGCGCCGGCCGCCGACCGCGCCGCGCGGGTTCTCGAGCAGCGTGGCGGTCTCGATCTCGTCGGTCTCGCGCGGGGCGGGACCGGCGGGCTGATCGTCCACCGGCGGATCCGGCGAGGGCTCGCCGCGCGCCGGCACCTCGCCGTCGAGCGCGAACACCCAGAGCGCGGGCCCCATCGGGACGGCGATGTACTGCGTGCCGTCCAGCTCGTAGGTCGATGCCGGGCCGGGACGCAGCCGCGACCCCTCCTCGCTCGTGCGGAAGGCCCAGCGGCGGTCGCCGGTCCGGACGTCGTAGGCCTCCACCTGTCCGCCGGGCGAGCCGCGGAACAGCAGGCCGCCCGCGGTGACGAGGGGACCGCTGACGCCGAGGAACGCGCTCGGCATCTCCTTCCGCCACACGACGCGGCCGGTGCGGGTGTCGACGGCGGCCAGGATGCCGACCGCGTCGGGCAGGGTCAGGTGGAACTGGGACGTGTTCCAGACGAACGGATCCGCGAAGCGGCGGGCACGGCCGACGTGGGCACGCCCCTGCGCGTAGATGTAGCCGGTCTGCGGCGAGAACGCCATCGGCGTGACCCGCACCCGCGGGATCGGCAACCCCGGCGCCACCACCGTCTGCTCGTCGACCGACGGGGGCGTGTAGCTGCTGCAGTTGAGCTCGAACGGCGGCGGCACCCGGTCGCGCCAGTACGAGCACTCGAAGAGGATGGTCTCGGTCTGCACCGGGAACGGCTGGGTCGGCACCGTGAGCTGGTGCGGGTCCTGCGGCACCTCGCGCTCCTCGACGGGGAGCAGATGCTCGCCGGTCTCGCGGTTGAACAGGAACAGGTAGCCGTCGGCGCGCATCGCGGCCAGCGCCTTGACCGGCTCGCCGTCGACCGTCGTGTCGTACAGCAGCAGCGGCGTGGCGATGTCGGCGTCCCAGACGTCGTGGCGCACCACCTGGTAGTGCCAGCGCCGCTCGCCCGTCTCCATGTCGAGCGCGAGGACGGAGGCGGTGAACAGGTTGTCCCCCTCGCGCAGCTCGCCGCCGAACATCGGCACGGGATTGCCGGTGGAGAAGTAGACCATGCCGAGATCGGGATCCACGGTGCCGACGAGCCAGACGCCGCCGCCGCCGTACTCCCACGAGTCGCTGTCCTGCGGCCAGGTCTCGTGGCCGAACTCGCCCGGCCGGGGCACGACGAAGAAGATCCACTCCACCTCGCCGGTCGCCGCGTCGAGGGCGATCACGCGCCCCTGCCCGCCGATGTCGCCGTTCGCGAGACCGACGAACACCCTGCCGCGCGCGTACATCGGCGCGGTCGTCACCACCTCGCCCCGGGTCTGCTCCGGGCTGCCGACGCGCGTGGCCCAGGACAGCTCGCCGGTGTCGCGGCCGAGCGCGAGCACTTCCCCGCTGCGCGTGCCGAAGACGACGAGATCGCCGGCCACGACGACGCCCTGCCACGACACCACCCGCCCCGCGTCGGGGTCCGGCTGCCAGTGCCAGATGGTCTCACCCGTTCGCGCGTCGAAGGCGAAGACGTTGGCGCCGCCCGTCAGGTAGATGGCGCCGTCCTGCACCACCGGGGTCGAGCGCGACGCCGCGCCGCCGGGAAGCGGCGTCATCCACGCGGCGCCGAGGCGGTCGAGCGTGTCGGCGTTGATCTCGTCCAGCGTCGAGTAGCGCGAGCTGGACCAGTCGCCGCCCGTGAAGGGCCACTCCGTGGACGGAAACCCGCGGCCCGGCTCGGGCGCCTGGGCGGCGAGACCGGCCGCGAGCGCCGCAACCACGACCGCTGCCGCGACGCCGACGACGAGTGAACTGTGACGCTCAGGCATGATGCCTTCCTCCCTCCGGTCTCCGGCAGGCCGGTCTGGATGGTCCCGATCCGCACCAGCAGAGCCGCCGGCCCCGCTGCGGACAAGTCATCATGCCACAACCGGCCCGGGACCGCTCGCGATCCCGGGCCCGCGCCCTCTACATGGAACAATGGCGTTCGGAGCCGGTTTCGCGGGACGGACATCGAGGGGAAGGACACGCATGAGCGACCTGATCATGGGCGGCGTCGGAATCACCCAGTACATCAACGACGAGGCCGGCCTGGTCGAGTACCGGATACGCTGGACGGCGGAGATCGATGCCCTCGCCGCCAAGGCGGCGGCGCGCCGCGGCGTAGACACGCCGACCTTGATCGCGAGCGCCATCCAGGCCGCGATCGCGGTGGAGACGGGCCCCGTCACGGCAGTCAAGTTGACGGACTGACGGCCGACGTCGGACGGCTCCGCCTCGCGCCGCGGCGGACGGCGGTCCGCTCCCGCGGCCGTGGACCACCGCCGGCATCGGCTACCGACGGCGCCCCGGCAGACGCACCTCCAGGCGCTCCACGCCGGGTCCGCCGGCCGCCGTCGCTCCCGTCGAAGGGTGATAATCTCGCCCGAGGGCCTGCGAATCCCGGCCTTCACGAGGGAAGGCGCATGCACATCCGACGACTGCGCATTCAGGACATCCGCTCGATCACGAACCTCGATGTCGAGATCCCCGACCCGCGTGCGGGTTGGCATGTGATTCTGGGCGACAACGGATCCGGCAAGTCGAGCGTAATCCGCGCGATGGCGCTGGCGCTGATGGGCCCACTGGACGCTACGGCCACACGGCAGAATTGGCAGGACTGGATCCGCAAGACCGCCTCAAGGGCGCGCGTCGAGCTCGAGGTGGCCCCTGATGCGGAATTCGACAAATGGAAACGGACCGGCCGCCGCGCCAAACAGCCCATCACGGTAACCGTCACGTTTCCAGCCGCAGGCACCGGTGCAAACTCGGCAGCACCCGAGATTGCGGGCCGCTACGCCGATCGCACGCTCTGGGGTGGAGGCACCGGCTGGTTCTCCGCATCCTTCGGGCCCTTTCGCCGCTTTTCCGGAGGCGACAAGGATTTCGACAGGCTCTTCTATAGCAATCCCGGCTTGGCGCGCCACCTCTCCGCGTTCGGAGAAGACGTGGCCCTTGGCGAAGCATTGAGATGGTTACAGGACCTGCAGTTCAAGCGCTACGAGAAGGACGCTGCGGCGATCCGCCTGCTGGACCATTTGGTGGATTTCCTGAGGCAATCGCAGTTGCTGCCTCACGGCGCGCGCATCGAGGAAATCACCTCCGGTGCCGTTGTATTCAGCGACGGCGCCGGCGTGCCTCTTCCCGTGGAACAGCTCAGCGACGGGTTTCGGTCGGTACTCAGCATGACGTTCGAACTGCTGCGAGGGATGGTGGTCGCTTATGGCGATTCGACGTTCCTCGACGCCCTCGACGCCGAAGCGGGCACCGTCAACCTGCCCGGTGTGGTCGCGATAGACGAAATCGACGCCCATATGCATCCTGCCTGGCAGAAACGGATCGGCGGCTGGCTCGTCGAACGTTTTCCCAAGGTCCAGTTTTTCGTTACCACACACAGTCCCATCATCTGCCGCTCGGCCGCAAAGGGCTCCATCTGGCGCCTGCCGACACCGGGGACCGGAGAGGAGGCTCACCGGATCGCGGGACAGGACCGCGACCGGCTCGTCAACGGCAGCATTCTGGACGCGTTCGACACTGAGTACTTCGGCGAAAACGTCACCCGGTCGGACGCCTCCCACAGCATGATGAAGGAGCTTGCGAAGCTCAACATGAAGCGTCGGCGAGGTCCACTTTCCGCGGACGAGGATCAGCGGCGCCGGAAGCTCCAGAGCGCGTTGCCCAGTGTCTCGGCGATCTCCGAGTAGGAGCCGCCATGGTCCACCTTCCCGACGCCGGCCTCGATCCGGAAGCGACGAGGAAACTGGAGGAATACCAGAGGCAGGTTGACGCGGCAGGGAGCTACGAGGATCGCGTGGTCAGCGCCAAGAAGTGGTTCTCCTCACGGAACCAGCGCTCGAATCCGACCTTCCGAAGGGTCAGGGAATCACTGACGCGCATGTGCTCGGGCGCCCAGCGTTGCGTCTATTGCGAAGACTCTGTCGGCGATGAAGTGGAGCACATTCAACCGCAGGACCTGTACCCGTGTCTGGTGTTCGTCTGGGCCAACTATGTCTATGCCTGCGGACGCTGCAACGGCGGCAAGAGCAACAAGTTCGCCGTCATCTCGGGAGACCGCCTTGTGGACGTCACTCGGCCGCGGGGCGGTCCGGTGGTTCCGCCCGAGCCGGGTGCGCCAGCCTTTCTCAATCCGCGTGTCGAGGATCCGCTCCGTTTTCTCGATCTCGATCTCGAAGGCACCTTCATGGTGCTTGCCCGTGACGGCCTGCCCGACATCGATCGAGACAGAACCGACTTCACGATTGAAACGCTGAAGCTGAATCGCGACGTACTGCTTCAAGCCCGTGCCACCGCCTTCGGGTCCTACCGCGCGCGACTTCATGAGTATGTGAGCATGCGCGGAATAGCCACTGCCGAGGAGATCGGCCGGCTGGCCGACAGTCTCAAGGCGATGCCCCACGCCACCGTTTGGGCGGAAATGAAGCGGCAACACCCGTTCGTACCGGACATTGACGAGCTCTTCTCCAGAGCGCCGGAAGCCCTGGGTTGGTGAAGGCTCTGCCTTGTCCTGGCGTCTTGGCTCAACCTCTGCGCGGCCCGTCCGATGGCATGATTCTGTTCAGCGCCATCAGCCATACATCCAAGCGGTGCGGCGGCCGGCGCGCCGGCCAACCGACGGGAGTTGCCCGACATGGGCGGACGATCCAAAATCGGCATCGGCGAAGATCCCCGGCCGGAGTCGCCGCGCACCACCATGACGCGACGGTGGGCGGACGATCCAGGATCGGCATCGGCGAAGATCCTGCTGTGGGACGACTGAACCGGGAGGCGACGGTGGACCGAAGAACGCTCCTGAAGATGGGCGGCCTGGGCCTCGTGGGCGCAGGCCTGGGCGGCTGCGCAGCGCGGTCGGCGCCGGCGCCGACGACGCCGCAGCGCCCGCCCCTGCGGCTCGCGCCCGTGCGCGCGGCATGGGACCGGATCATCCGCACCACGGTCGGGCTGCGCCCGCACCGCCCCTCCGGCTTCGTGCTGTGCGCCGACAAGCTCGACGACACCACGGTGATCCACAACTACGGCCACGGCGGCTCCGGCATGTCGCTCTCGTGGGGCACGGGCCGGATGGCGGCCGAGATGGCCCTCGGGCACGACAGCCGCCGGGCGGCGGTCATCGGTTGCGGAGCCGTGGGCCTCACCGCCGCGCGCCAGTTGCAGCGGCGCGGCTTCGCGGTGACCATCTACGCCATGTCGGTGCCGCCGAACACCACCTCGAACATGTCGTTCGCGGGCTTCACCCCCACCGCGGGGCTGGTCGACGACGACCTCAGGACACCTGCCTGGGACGCGCAGTTCCGCGAAGCGGCCGAGATTTCCTACCGCGAGCTGCAACTGCTGGCGGGGACGAGATTCGGCGTTTCCTGGATCGACCGCTACGGGCTCAGCGACACGCCGCCCGGCGCCGCCGGGAACGATGCCGAGGAGGAGCGGGAGCCGCTGCTTCCCGCCCATCTGCGCACCGGCGGGTTCACGCTGGAACCCGGGGAGCATCCCTTTCCCAGTCGCTACGCGATGCGAAGCAGCCAACTGCGCATCGAGCCGTCCATCTACCTGGACGCGCTGGTCCACGACTTCATCGACTTCGGCGGGCGTATCGAGATCCGCGAGTTCACCGAGCCGCGCGAGCTGGTGGCGTTGAGCGAGCCGCTGGTCGTCAATTGCAGCGGGCTGGGCGCACGCGACCTCTTCGGCGACGACGAGCTGCTGCCGGCGAAGGGACAGCTCACCGTGCTCGTGCCCCAGGAGGAGGTCGACTGGGGCATCGGCGGCGACCCTCCCGACGGCGATAACCGCGGGCTCCTCGGCATCCACATGCAGCCGCGCCGCGACGGCATCGTTCTGGGCGGCACGTCGGAGCGGGGCGAGTGGTCGCAGGAGCCGAATCAGGAAGCGATGCAGCGCATCGTGAGCGCGCACATGGCGGTCTACTCGGCGATGCGGGTCTGACCTGCCCGGCTCGTCGCAGCCAGGAGTCTGCGCCGCAGAACGCAGCGAAGCGGAGTGCTGAGGCGCAGAGTCATGGAGCGGGGGGATGGATCGAAACGCCGAGCCAGCGAGGCGTTTCGGGGCGCTATCCGACGGGTTCCCGAGTGCCTGCACGGAGCGGAGTATGCCGATGGCCTGCGCGAGCCGCTCCTGCACCAAGTCAACGTGCCGCTCTGGACTCCGTGTCGTGCACGAACTCTGCGCCATCCCGGCATGCGGCACGCATGCGGTCGCGGATGTGGACAGGGCGAGCGCCGGTTTGCGGCAGGTAGTGGTTCAGGCCGGTCGCCTCGAAAACCTCGTCGATGGTGGCGGCCTCGACCGTGAACTCCCTCTCGACCCCGTTCCGGGTTCTCGTTTCCACGAAGCCGACGTCCCCGCCGGTGTACATTCTGACCCGTTCGTAGCGCGCTCCGGTCAAGGCGGAGGCAGCCGCATGTCCGATGCTCATCAGGTCGCCCGCAAACTCCGGCCCAACGCCGCTGAGGTCGAGTGGTGCGTTGTACGCGAAGACGGGGTTCGAAGTTCTCCAGGCGGCGGCGATTGCCTCGATGTCGCGTGCGGTTCTCGTGTTCGCAGCGACCGCCAGGGCGTGCGGGTCGAGTTTCTCGGCGACTACGATGTCGAACACGTCACGCACGGGGCTGCGGTTCGCTCGCCGGAGCTTCCCGCAGAGGATCTGGGCGTTGTTCAGGACGACAGCCGGCTCACCATCAACGAGCGCAACGGTATGGCCTTCACCGGGCGTGGGGTCGAGAGCGCAAAGGTCCAGTTTGCCAGTGCTGAACCTGATAGTGCACCGGTCGCGGTCGAAGGTGATGGAGTATCCACCGCGCTGCCGGATCTCTGCCTCGAAATCGTCGTCGGATCCGGCGAACAGGGCTGGAATCGCGGTGGCCGCGTTGACGGTAAGGTCGAGATCGGTGCTCTCGCGGTGGTTCCAGCGTGCCGCGAGTACGGTCCCACCGCCGATCTTCCAGGAACCTGCTTCCGGTCCGAGGCGCTCGCGCGCCCGTTCCAGCAGACTCCTTACCCGCAACCAGATGCCTCTGGCGGGTAGCGGGAGCGTGAGTCGGTCCATGCTGGCGTGCCGCTATTGCTCGACGTGATGGGGATCGGCCCACTGGTTGATTTCGGCGATCCGGTCCGGCCACGGGAAGGCGGCCAGGCGCAACGCGCGCACGAGGTCGCGGAACGTGTACGCGTGCTGCGCCCAGGCTTCGAAGAGCTCCGTGAAGGTGGCTTCCGTTCCCCACATGTAGATGATGCTCTTCTGGCGCTGGTCGGGCGCGTCGGTGTGGAAGGCGTCGTAGAATTCTTCGGTCGTCGGCGGCTCCGCCCAGCCGCAGCAGCTTCGCGCGATGCGCCAACGGACCGCATGGCTCCTGCGGCCGGTGAGCCCCGGATCGAGACCGGGACAGAGGCTCCGCAACGCTCCCGGGGGAGCCGGCTCGTCACTGAAGGCCTCGGGCGGCTTCAGCCTGCAGCCCCGCACCTCGTCGTCGAACCGGCGGCGCCGTTCCTGTTGGTTCCCGGCCCACTCCTCGATAGTCATGGACTTGGCTCCGCGAGCCAACGGCTTTCCATCGGGCACCCAGTCTTCATGGGCCGATTAGCGCGTCAAGACGCTCGAGCAGCGCCTCGTAGTCGCGCACCCAAGTGGAAATCGCTGCAGCCGTATCGGCCGGCAGACCCATTCGTTCCGCCAAGGCATCGAGATACCGCTCTTCCTCGGCACTCATCTCATCGACCTGCGCCAACGTCACCGCATCGCGAAAGACAAGAACCCGCGTGGCCCACGGCAGCGCCGACAGGTCACGGGGCACCGTGGGAAGGTTGTCGAGATCCACACCGAAATGAACGGCGTGGTGTTCGAGAAGCTCCCGCTCGGCCGGATGAAGCCCGTCCGCATGCGCGATCTCCGCCAGAGTCGCAACGTACAGTGTCGGTGACAGACCGTCGAGCGGATTGCGCAACGGATCCATGGTCACTCCTGCATGAGAACGTCCAGATCATCCGTCGTGCGGAGAATCAGCTCCTCGGGCACACCCGCGCGCTCCGCCACTCGAACGCTGGCCAGCAAAAGCTCGGTGTTCACCTCCGGGTCGAAGGCGGTCGCAGCCAAACGTTCCAGGTTTCCGAACCACGCGTCCAACCCTCGCATGACGGCGCGAAACTCCTCGTCGAGTTGCCCAAGGGCGTATCGCTCGTACTCGGCGAGCCGTGAAATCAAGGCCGACTCCGATTCTCTGAGGCTGTCCTGGAGAGCCGCCGTCACAAGTTTCCCGGCGAGGCCGCCGACCATGGCTCCGAGCAGGGGAACAGGAATCATGGTCTGGCCGGCTACGGACGCCAAACCCACGGCCGCGGCGTCCATGGCGACGATATGCGACATCTCCACAAACTGGTCGCCGTCTATGGTTCCGGCGTAATGGTCCCGCAAGAGCACGCCGATACCCATCAGGCCGCTGACGAGAGAGCCGGCGAACGGCGCCGCCAACGCGGTGGTGTTCGTCAGAAGGTACAGCGAGCTACCTGCAACCGCACCGCCACCAGCACCCTGGGCTGCTACGACGCCGACGTCCTGCCAGTCGCGGACCGAGAATTCTCCGCGGAAGGGGTTCCGGCCGTCTCGGTACTTGATCCAGATTGCCTGCGCCAAGCTGACTCCAGCCCCGACCGCGACACCAATTCCCGCGGCCTTGACGAACCCGGCCGTGGACGGGCCATGCTCGACCCGTGCCGTCCGTTTGAGCTCCTCGTTCTCATGAGCGAGTTGGTCCCCCCGGCCTCGAAGCGTTTCGTGGACGCGTCCCCGTTGAACCTCGGCGTACGTGGCATCGCCAGATTCGGTCAAGTCATCCACCGGACGGCTCGTTGACTGCTCGAGGTCGTTGGCCCGGCGCTGGATCGCCCTCACACTCCGGTCGGACAATCCCTCGATCTCTCCCGTACGGCGCAACTGCTCCAACTGCCGATGCTGATCGCCGGGAATGTGGTAGCGACCGTCTCCGCCGGCAAAGCCCGGGTACTTCTCCGCATGGGAAGCCACACCATCCAACGTGTTCCGGAGGCCGTTGTAGTACTTGGACTGAATGTCCACGCCGTCTACCCGGTAGTCCACCGGGCCGGTGCGTGGAACCCCGTCGAACGTCGCCGTCGGAGCGCGGCCGTGCAGTACATCGCAAGCCCGGCTCACGCCGACATGGACCCGCTCGGCGATCTCGCCGTGCTTGGTTGCCGCTCTGCCGAGGATGTTCTGCGGCGATCCGACGAAGTCGCGGACGGCCTGCAGTTCCCGCATGGCGCCGAGAAAAACCCGATCCTGCTCCCCCAGCGTACGGGCGAGTTCATCAGCCCGACTCGCCGCGTCCAGACGAGCCCAAGCCGCGGCGACCTGCGCGGAGACATGCCAATCGGCTCGACCGGCCGGAGACCGCTTCACAGTGCGACCTCCTTGCGGAGCAGTTCTCCCAGCGACCGAATGTGATTGACGAGGACCGCGAGACGCTCCTTCTGGCCGGTATCGAACTGCTGGTAGTCGTTCGGGGCATTGTCGCCGAGCCAGCGCAGTACAGCCAGCGTTCCGTCGATGTGCGTTCTCGTACTCGTCGCGAACCCGGTTACTTCCCGATTGGCCGTCCGCAGAGAACGGATCTCCCCTTCGACCTCGAGACGCTCCTGCGTGGCCCTCCTGGCCAACTCACCGTTCCGGTAGTGGAGATAGATTCCTGAACCCGCCACGGCAAGGCCGCCGACAGTCCAGCCCACTGGTCCGGCCAAGGCCAGGAGCGCGTTTCCGGCCGCCATGCCACCGCCACCGGCCGCCAGAGCCCCTCCGCCCAACCAGGCGAGCGCCGCGTTGGCGGCGGCAGCGCCAGACAGCGCAGAAATCGCGGTTCCGGTCGACGCCGTGCCGAACGTCGTCGCCACCGCCATCGCCACGGTCGGGCCGAATGCGGCCAGTCCCACCCCGGCCGTGGCGCCGGCCACCCCCGCGCCCCCCCCGACGGCCTCAGACCTCCTCGCTTCGTTCTCGATCCGCCGCACCGTGCTCTTGAACCGACCGACCTCGATGCGGTACTCGCGAACCGACCGGTCGAACTCCTTGGGCGAACGCGCCAGTCGGTTCACGTAGTCTTCGACCGGCTCGACCACTTCGGCGACGGCCCGTTGCCGTTGCTCGAACAGCCGCACGCTGGCCTGTTCGACCTGCTCGCGGAGGGTCTCATGCTCAGCGAGCGACTTCCGGAGTTCATCGACCGCCTCGCGACGGGCAAGTGCATTGAACATCACGACAGCGCGTAGGGCACGACCGAGCCGGGAGACCCGGTCGGGCTACGCTCGACCTGCACCAAGATACACCGGCCCGCTTGTCCTGCGCGCAAGACGAACGCTTGACGCTACGGGCACACCGGCAACGGTTACACTACCGTCGCGCGTCGGCGCTGAGGCGCCCAGGGCGCATTCGACACGCCACTGACACGGTGATTGGCGCACCGACGAGAGGATCCCGACCGATGCGACAGTTCCCCCGCACCATCCCCGGATTGATCGCGGCGTGCCTTCTGCTCGCGGGAGCGATCGCCTCGGCGCAGTCTCCCCTCGACGACTACACGCCGGTGACCGAGCAGATGCTCGTCGACCCGCCGGCGGGCGACTGGCCGATGTGGCGGCGCACCTACAACCACTGGGGCCACAGCCCCCTCGACCAGATCGACACGACCAACGTGGGCGGCCTGCGTCTCGCCTGGGCCTGGACCATGGCCGAGGGCCTGCAGGAGACCACGCCGCTCGTGCACGACGGCGTCATGTTCCTGGTGCAGGCGTGCGACTACGTCGAGGCGCTCGACGTGCGCGACGGCGCCCGCCTGTGGGAGTATCGCCGGCCGCGGGTCGAGCACGGCGCCACGCTGGCCTGCGCGAATCGCAACGGGACCCTCTACGACGACAAGCTGTTCATCGGCACCCACGACGCCCACCTGGTGGCGCTCGACGCGCGCACCGGCGAGGTGGTGTGGGACGTCACGGTCGGCGACTGGGAGGTCGGCCAGCACTACTCCGGCGGGCCGCAGGTCATCAAGGGTCGGGTGGTGGCCGGCATGTCGGGCTGCTACTACCTGAACACGCGCTGCTGGATCTCGGCCCACGACGTCGAGACCGGCGAGGAGGTGTGGCGCACGTACACCATTCCCCGCGCCGGTGAGTTCGGCTACGACACCTGGGGCGACGTCCCCGACGACATGCGGCGCGGCGGCTCCTCGTGGAACGCGCCGAGCTACGACCCGGAGCTGAACCTGATCTACGCCGGCGTCGGGGTGCCGATTCCGTGGGGCTCCGTGCAGCGCGGCACCGGCGACGGCGACGTCCTCTACACGAACTCCACCCTCGCGCTCGACGCCGACACGGGCGAGATCGTGTGGTATTTCCAGCACACCCCGAACGACGAGTGGGACCTCGACCATCCGTACGCCCGGCTCGTCGTCGAGACGGAGGTGTCGCCGGATCCCGACGTGGTCGAATGGCTGAACGGCGGGATCATCCCCGGCTCGCGCCGCAAGATCGTGACCGGCATCCCCGGCAAGACCGGCATCGTCTGGGCGCTCGACGCCGCCACCGGGGCGTTCCTCTGGGCCGAGCCGACGAACCGGCAGAACGTGGTGGCCGCCGTCGACGCCGAGAGCCGCCGCGTGCTCCTCAACGAGGCGCTGAAGTTCCCGCAGGTCGGCGAGCCGGTCTTCGTCTGCCCGAGCCTGACCGGCGGCATCAACTGGAACGCGACCGCCTACCACCCGGGCACGAACGCCCTGTACGCGCCCACCAACAACGTCTGCATGACCCTGACGCTCAACGAGTTCCGCGACCGCCCGGGCTTCCACCACGGATCGGCGCGGGCCACGCGCGAGGTGGCCCCGGACGTCGACGGGCAGGTCGGCATGCTCACGGCGATGGACATGGCGACCGGCGGCACGCGGTGGGTGCATCGCCAGCGGGCCGGCATCGGCGGCTCCGTGCTGACCACCGGCGGCGGGCTGGTGTTCGTGACCGACGATGCGCGGCGCTTCCGGGCCTTCGACGCGCGGACCGGCGACATCCTCTGGGAGCGGATCCTCAACTCCAGCGCCGGCGGCTTCCCGGTGAGCTACCTGCACGACGGCGTGCGGTACGTCGCCATCGCGGCCGGGGGCGGGGTCAACTACCGGATGGTCACGCCGGAGATCCGGCAGCCGCCGCGCGGCAACGTGCTCTGGGTCTTCCGGCTGCCCTGAGCCGGCGTAGCGCTCTCATCCCGGGTCGCACCCCCGCGAAGATGGGAAGCTCACCTGGCTGGTGACGCTCCGCTGTGAACGACGGAACGCCGGCAGGCAACCGCCTTTGCTGTTGACAGTCGGACGGCCTGGTAATACGGTATTACCCGCGATGGCGACAATCTCCTTCAAGGTCAGTGAAGAGGAAGCTCGCCGGATACGGGCGCGGGCCGGCAGCGAGGGCATCAGTGTCTCGGAGTACCTCCGGCGCCGGGCGCGCCTCGCCATGCCCCCGCCCAGCTCGCCGAGACTCGTGCGTTGCCCGCACACGGGCGCGATGATCTTCGCAGCCCTGGAGCACCAGCCCCCTCTCACGACGGACACGGTGCGCGAGCTGCTCGCCGACTTCCCATGAAGTACCTCCTGGACGTGAACGTCCTCGTCGCGTGGGGATGGTCCGATCATGTCGCCCACGAGCAAACCGCCAAGTGGATCACCGCTACAACCGAGCAGAAAACCTCCAGGTTGCTCACCTCGCCGATCCCGGAGCTTGGGTTCGTCCGCGTGTCGGTTCAACGGACGACGGGACGCGTGACAGTCGAGGCGGCGGGCAACGTGCTGGCAGGCATGCTGCGCAGCCTCGGCGCGAAGCACGCCTTTCTGCCCGACGACCGGTCGGCCAGGCGGTTCCCGGGATGGTGTCGTCAGGCGTCACGAACCACCGACGCCCACCTCCTGGAGCTGGCGAAGGCGCACGGAGCAAAGCTCGCCACGCTCGACGAACGTATTCCTGGCGCGTTCGTCCTTTCCGGCTTGCGCGCGTGACGCGCTACGGCAGCGCGTAGGCCACGAGCGAACCGGGGAAGCCGGTCTGTATGCTGCCGATCTGCACGACGATGTACTGCTTCCCCTCGTGCAGGTAGGTCATCATGCCGTACTGCCCGGGCGCGGGAAGCTCGACGCTGCCGAGGATCTCGCCGGTGCGCTTGTCGCGGCCGTGCAGCAGCAGCGGCGCGTCGGGCACGATCTGCCGGGTCCCCTCGCTGAGCGCGCGGGTCTGCACCAGCAGGTCGCCGGCCACCATCTGGATGGAGAAGCCGGCGCCCCCGGAGTTGGGGACGTCGAGCCCCGCCAGCCGCGGGTTGTTGCGGATCACTTCCGGCGTCTCGCCCACCGGCAGCGACCACGCCCGCTCGCCGGTGTTCATCTGGACGGCGGAGAGCTGGTTGTCCATCGGTTTGTAGAGCCGCAGGCCGTCGATCGTGGGCAGACCCGTCACCGAGACGAACGGCTCCTGCTCCGGCGTCGGCCGGCGGAAGCCGCCCGGCAGCCACGCGACGACCGTCGTGCCGGTGGTGGGGGTCGAATTCGGGGTGGCGCCCCCGGGGCCGGGCCGCGCGTAGTCCGGGTTGTCCCGGTCCACTCCGCCCGTGGCCCGCATGAACGACGGGGCGCTGCACGTCCGTCGGTGCGAGTTGAACATCAACCCGGTGCTCGGGTCCGCGACGGGCGGGTGCGGGATGATGTTGCCGCCCCCGCGGCAGCCGAGGTTGTTGTAGAAGTCGTTGGTGTGGTTCTCCGGCAGCGCAGGCACGTAGAGCCCGCCGATGCGGTAGTGGCTCAGGATGTCGAGGGCCCGCTGCTTGAGCTCCGGCGTGAAGTCGATGACGAACTCCTCGGTCAGCCCGTCCCGGACGATGGGATCGAGCGGCTCGGGCCGGGTCGGGTACGGCTGCCGGGGCGACGTGTAGTTGCCGGGCACCTCCGTCTGGATGACCTCGCGGTCCACGATCGGCCAGATCGGCTCCCCCGTCTCGCGGTTGAAGGCGAAGACGAGCCCTTGCTTCGTGTTCTGGATCAGCGCCGGGACGCGCTCGCCGTCCACCGTCAGGTCCAACAGGATGGGCGCGGTCGGCAGGTCGTAGTTCCACTGATCGCTGCGGTGGATCTGGAAGTGCCAGCGCCGCTCCCCCGTCCGGACGTCCAGCGCGAGGACGCAGCCGCCGAACAGGTTGTCCCCCGGCCGGTGCCCCGTGTAGCTCTGCACGGTCGAGGCGTTCGTCACCAGGTAGACGAGACCGAGCTCCGGGTCGGCGGACGCCGGCGCCCACGTCGACATGTCGCCCGACCACTGCCAGGCGTCGTTGTGCCACGTCTCGTGCCCGACCTCGCCGGGACGCGGGATCATGTGGAACTTCCAGAGGAACTCGCCGGTGGCGGCGTCGAAGCCCATGACGTCGCCGGGGACGTTCTCGATGCGGGTCTGTCCGTAGCTCGGCTGGTGCCCGACGAGCACGACGACGACCCCGTTGACCACGATGGGCGGGGCGGAGCTGGTGACCATGCCGAGCTCGCGGGGGATGCCGTAGCCCGGGTCGTAGCTCGCCGCGCGGTCCAGCCAGCGCCCCCAGTCCTCGACGAGCGGCGGAATCAGGTCGAGGCCGCCGGACTGCGGAAAGCCCTCGAGCGGGATCGGGCGGCCCCAGTTCTCCAGCGGCCGGCCGGTCTCGGCGTCGAGCGCCCAGAGGAAGAAGGCGGGGCTGGTTACGAAGATGACGCCCCGGCCGTTCACCTCGGCATAGGCGACGGCCGGGGACGTTCTCGATGCGGGTCTGTCCGTAGCTCGGCTGGTGCCCGACGAGCACGACGACGACCCCGTTGACCACGATGGGCGGGGCGGAGCTGGTGACCATGCCGAGCTCGCGGGGGATGCCGTAGCCCGGGTCGTAGCTCGCCGCGCGGTCCAGCCAGCGCCCCCAGTCCTCGACGAGCGGCGGAATCAGGTCGAGGCCGCCGGACTGCGGAAAGCCCTCGAGCGGGATCGGGCGGCCCCAGTTCTCCAGCGGCCGGCCGGTCTCGGCGTCGAGCGCCCAGAGGAAGAAGGCGGGGCTGGTTACGAAGATGACGCCCCGGCCGTTCACCTCGGCATAGGCGACGCCCTTGCCGTAGGCCTGCCGGGGCGAGCGCAGGTGCCGGACCGACTCGGGCTCGCGGAAGGTCCAGAGCGTCTCGCCGGTAGCCGGATCGATCGCCACCACCTGCCGCCGGGGCGAGGCCACGGTGTAGACGACGCCGTCCACGTAGATCGGCGTGGCGCGATTGAAGTAGTCGATGTTCGGGCCGAAGTTGTCCCCCCGCCAGATCCAGGCCACCTCCAGGTCGGAGAAGTTGCCGCCGTCGATCTGGTCCAGGGCCGAGGAGCGGGTGTGGCCCGCGTCGCCGCCGAGGTAGCGCCACTCGCCGTTCTCCGTGCCGGTCAGACGCTGCGCCGGCGCGGCGGCGGCGGTCAACAGCATGGCACAGGCAGCGGCGAAGACGATGAACGTCTGGGTTCTGGATGTTCCGTGCATGATGGGTTCCATTCAATCACAACGCCCGCGCCCTCGCGTCGAGGTGCAGCGCCTGCCGGTCCTGCGCCCCGCAAATCTGCGCCGCAGACGCGGTGCACACTCCTGCACAGCTCCTGGATGGGTAGACGAGCGGAGCCGCAAGGGCACGAGCTCAAGGCTACGGCTCCTGCCCGGTGATCCCTCGCAGGATGTCCCGCGCCCGCTCCTTGAGCGGCTCGTCCGGGAAGAGCCGCTCGTAGATGGCGACGGCTTCGCCTGCCCGGCGGATGTCGATGATCTCGAGCAACATCCGTATGTCCTGGTGGTCCTTCTCCCGCGCGGCGTGCAGCTTCATCGCCAGCAGATGTTTGGGCGATGCGCTGGACACGGTCAGATACGGCGATGCAAAGACGGTCCGCGCCGCCCGATCCGGCTCCCGCGGGATGGCGGTCGTGGCGCTGTCGTTGAGCCAGGTGTCCGGAAGTCCGTGGCGGCGGCCGACGGTTCGAACCGCTTCGGTCAACCGCCGGTGTCCGTCGTCGATCCGGGCGTCGATGTCCTCGGTCTGCCGCTCTCTGGCGTAGGCCAGACTCATGGCGGCCCCGCCGATGACGTAGATCTGGACCCGGGTTCTCGACCAGCGCAACTCCTCCGATACTTCCTCCAGCAGCTTCAGCAGACCCTCCCGGTCAAAGTACCCACGCAAACCTCTCTCCTCCCCGTTCGTCCAGGTCTGCAGGGTCCGGGACGGCCCCGTGGCGAATGAAGGCCGGTGGTGCGTACAGGAGGCTCTCTCGGCGGATCACCGGCGTTGTGGCCAGTACCCAGGTCTCCTCCAGGAATCGTTCCGGCTCGTCCACCCACGTGGGTACCGAGTGGCCATGCAGCTCGCACAGGTGCTCCACCGTGGCGGCGAGAAGAGCGTCCCACCTGCTACCCGTTCGTCCGGGGCGCTGCGCCAGCACTTCGGCTTGTCTCGTCCTGTCGAGGGCGTGGAACCAGCGCGGGAGGCCGTGCACGATCAGCCGTCCGACGTCGTCGTCGGGCCAGCCCTGGCGCACGCCCTCCAGCCACGTCTCCAGCGTCCTGCCTGCGGCACCGTACGAAATCGGGTCGTCGCTGGACATGCGCTGTGCCGGTAGACTCCGACAGGGTCTTTCCTCGGACCTCCGATTATCGTATCCGCGTTGGACGCGGGCAACCCGAGCGCTACGCTGACGGTACGCTTCGGCCCTCGGGCCCCGGGGTTCCATGGATCGCGACGACCAATCCAGGGAAACGGTCCATCCAACTAACGACCGGACTCGGAACCGGCTACGACGTCAGACTTTCCAGGCGCAGCAGGCGGATGACCGGCTCGGCAGCCGCGCGCGAGGCGGCCAGGTCCACCTCGATCTCCGCCACCCAGTCGTTGTGCCCCTCCGTATCCACCAGCATCTGTTCGACGCGCCACGCCGCGCCGTCGTCGGACGGCTGCGTGTAGGTGTGCCGGCGGTTGCGGCCCTCGGGATCCAGGCGCAGGCCGCCGTTGTCCGCCGTGAACGCCTCCCGCGCCTGCGCCAACCGCTCGGCGGTCCAGGGACGCCCGTCCCGGTCGCTCTCCGAATCCAGGACCTCCAGCGCCGCTTCGTCGTCGCCGATCGACCAGGCGCGGAGCAGGGCGAACACCCGCGTGCGGATGGCGGCGGTGAAGGCGCGCGCGTCGCGCGTCACGTCCACCGGCTCGTCGCGGCGGGGCACGGCCGGCTCTAGCTCGCCCGCGGACGCGGGCCGGAAGTCCGGATCGCGCATGCGCTCCCATTCCTCGAGCAGGCTCGAGTCCACCCGGCGCACGAGGTCCCGCAGATAGAGCTCCATCTCCACGACATCGTCCGTCTTCATGCCGTCAGGCACCGTCTGCCGGAGCACCTTGTAGACGCTGGAGAGGTGCCGCAGGAGCAACCCCTCCATCCGTTCGAGGCCGTACTCGCGGACGTAGTCGGAGAACGAGAGCCAGGTCTCGAACATCTCGCGCGCGATCGACTTCGGCCGGATGTTCTCCTCGCCGACCCACGGGTGCCGGTCGGCGAAGTCGTTGAAGGTCGCGTAGACGAAGTCGGCGAGCGGCTTGGGATGTTCCAGCTTCTCGAGCTCCTCCATGCGCTCCTCGTAGTCCAGTCCGGCAGCCTTCATCTCCGCCACCGCCTCGCCCTTCAGCTTGTCGAGCTGCCGGCGCAGGATGGCGTCGGGGTTCTCCAGGATGCTCTCGACGAGGGTGAGCAGATCGAGCCCGCGGGACTCGGCGTCGGGATCGAGCAACGGGATGGTCTCGATGAGGTAGAGCGACAGCGTCTGGTCCATCGAGAAGTCGTCCTGCAGGTCCACGTTCACCCGCACCCGCGAGCCGTCCGCGGTGCGGGGCACGATCTCGACGACCTTCCGCGCGACCAGCGACCGGAAGAGCTGCCAGCCGCGGCGCCGGTGCCCGCGCTTCGCGGCCTCGGTTTCGTGGCTGTCGCGCACGAGCTGCCGCATCGCCGCGCAGCCGTCGCCAGTGCGCGACAGCACGTTCAGCAGCATGCCGTGCGAGACGGCGAAGCGCGACCGGAGCCGCTCCGGGCGGGCGCGGACGAGGCGCTCGAACGTCGCCCGGTCCCACGGCGCGAAGTTGCGCGGCGGCTGGCGGCGGACCACCTTCTTGCCGGCCTTCGCCTTCTCCGCCAGGCGCCGGTTCTCGATGACGTGCTCGGGGGCCTGGGCCACGACGTAGCCGCGCTCGTCGAAGCCCTTGCGCCCGGCGCGGCCGGCGATCTGGTGGAAGTCGCGGGCCGAGAGCACGGCCGTCTTCTCCCCGTCGTACTTCGAGAGACGGCTGAAGAGCACCGTGCGGATCGGCACGTTGACGCCGACCCCCAGCGTGTCGGTGCCGCAGATGACCTTGAGCAGACCGCGCTGGGCGAGCTGCTCGGCCAGCACGCGGTAGCGCGGCAGCAGGCCCGCATGGTGGATGCCGATGCCGTGCTTCAGCCAGGTGCGGACACGCGGGCCGTAGGGCGTCGAGAAGCGCACGTCCTCGACGGCGGCGCCCAGGGCCTGCTTCTCGGGACGCGTCGCGATCTGCAGGCTCGTGAAGCTCTGGGCGCTCGCCGCGGCGTCCTTCTGGGTGAAGTGGACCACGTAGACGGGAACGCGCTCCGCCTCCACCAGCCGTTCCACGGCCCGTGCGAGCGGCTCCTCGGAATAGGCGTACTCCAGCGGCACGGGCCGCTCGCTCGACGTGACGGTCACCGTCTCCCGACCGGTGCGCCGCGTCAGCTCCTGCTCGAAGAAGGTCACGTCGCCGAGCGTCGCCGACATCAACAGGAAGCGCGTCTGCGGCAGGGTCAGCAGCGGCGCCTGCCAGGCCACGCCGCGGTCCCGGTCGGCGTACCAGTGGAACTCGTCCATCACCACGTCGTCCACCGGCGCGTGCTCCCCTTCGCGGAGCGCCATGTTGGCCAGGATCTCGGCCGTGCAGCACAGCAGCGGGGCATCGCGGTTGACGGTGGCGTCGCCGGTGGCCAGGCCCACTGTGTCGGGACCGAACTCGCGGCACAGGGCCATCCACTTCTCGTTGACCAGCGCCTTGATGGGACAGGTGTAGACCGAGCGCCGCCCGCGGGCGAGCGACGCGAAGTGCAGCGCGAACGCGGCCAGCGACTTGCCCGAGCCGGTCGGGGTGTTCAGGATGACGTGCCTGTCCTCGAGGAGCGCCAGGATGGCCTCCTCCTGAGCGGGATAGAGGGTCAGGCCCAGCCGGTCGACGTAGTCGAGAAAGCGATCCAGCAACTCGTCGCTGGACGCGTCACCGGCCGGCAGCAGGTCGGAGAGGGGCGCCGTCATGGCCAACGGTTGTTCCGGCTCACGCCAGCTCGGCGATGACCGGGGCGTGGTCGGATGCGATCAGCCCGTCCTTCTTCTTGCGGTAGTCGCGGTCGATCTCGACGCGCCGCAGGCGGGACGCGACGCCCGCCGTGCCCAGCAGCACGTCGATGCGCAGGCCGAGGTTCCGGTGGAAGGCGCCGCCGCGGTAGTCCCACCAGGAGAACGCCTGCGTATCGGGCCGGTGCCGGCGGAACAGGTCGGTGAAGCCCCAGTCGAGAAGCCCGCGAAAGCACGCCCGCTCGGCATCGGTGTGATGGATGCTTCCGTGCAGCGCCGCCTCGTCCCAACTGTCGATCGGAGCCGGCACGACGTTGAAGTCGCCGCACAGCACGGCCGGCCGCCCCGGATCGTGCCGCTCCGCGAAGTGCCGCTGCAGGCTCTCGAACCACGCCAGCTTGCGGGGGTAGTCCGCGTGGTCGACCGACTTGCCGTTCGGGCAATACACGGTGGTGAACGACAGGCCGCCGCCGGCGTCGGCGGTGAGGAAGCGGGCTCCCAGCTCCTCCTGCCCCGGCAGCCCGCGGCGCACGACCCGGACGGGTTCGCGCGACACGATCGCCACCCCGTTCCAGCCCTTCTGGCCGTAGGGCTCGGCGTGGTAGCCGGCGTCCTCGAACGCCTGTCGCGGGAACTCGTCGTCCGTCAGCTTCAGCTCCTGGAGCCCGACCAGGTCGGGCCGGCGCGCGTCGAGCCAGTGCCGCACGAAGTCCAGCCGGGCCCGCAGGCCGTTGACGTTCCAGGTGGCGATTGTCATGTGGCAATCTCGCGCGGCGCCGCGACGGCGCCGCCGGCGTTCGCGGACTGGCCGGGATCCCGTCGTGACGCCGCAACGGTTCGCCGCGCCGTCTCGACGTGCGGCGACGGATACGTGATCACGGTACCTCGTCGGGCGTGACGCGATCGATGCCGGGGATTTCGTCGAAATGCCGATCGTAGCTGACGATGGTACGGACCCCCGTGCGCAACATGACCGCAGCGTGGATCGCATCCCGCGGCTGCACGGCCGCGTGGCGAGCCAGCATCGCGCGGCACTCCCACAGGTCCTCGAGTACGACCGGGTGAAACAGGCGAATGGTCGTAGCGAACGACTCGAACACGACGAAGCCGTCCGCGACCCGCTGCACCGCACGGTAGCGGTGGAGGATCTCCTGCAAGACTTCCACATCGCTCACCGCGTCGACCTGGCGCCGTCCAACCGCCCTCAGGAACTCGACCGACGGCTCCTTCAGGCGGTGGCTCCCGCCCGCCGCGTACATCGGAACGTTGGCGTCGACGAACACCCTCACGGCTCGAGCGCACCCCGCATGATCTCGTCTTCGATCTGCTCTGGATCCCCGACGTCGTCATCGAGTCTCGCGAGTCTCTCGACGGCCTCGATCCGCGCGGACACACCACCGGAGCCGTACCGGATCATCGCCGCTTCGCGTACCAGTTCCCCAACGGATCGCCCCTGCAACCGCGCTTCGTCTTCGATTTGCCTGTAGAGCGCAGGCGGAAACAGGATGGTCGCCTTCTTCGTCATCCTCTCAGCCATATCCGTATCCCCATCTGGATACCTCGACCCTACCGCCGGAGTGCAGCGGAGGTCAAACCGAAGACCGTGGGCCGCCGAGTCGACTCGTGGCCACCGCACGACCGAGGGCGTCTGCACCGTCGACAGGTCCTGGTATGGCGGACGTGCCGGACGTCCGGGTGGAGGCTTCGCACGGGGCTCGCCTGATGTGCCATGATGCTCTCCAGGTCGGTCGCGCCGGCCGTCGCGCCGCGAGGAAGCAGTCACGTGGACGAAGGCCGATTCCGATGGCGCTCCGCTGGACGTAGCGCCAGCCGTCGCGCCGCGAGGAAGCAGTCACGATGGAGCATCCCGCAACGACGTTCACCGGGCCGCTCGGCTCCCGGATCCACGTCCTCCGCGCCGACCCCGGCACGGTGGCGGAACTCGCGTCCATCGACTGGAGCCGGTCGTTCAGCCGGGTCTGCCTCGACCCCGTTCTGGGGCTCATCACGCTGATGAGCCCCTCGCGCCTCCACGACGACTTCGCCGGCGTCCTCGACGACATCATCGATGCCGCCGCCAGCGCCATCACCGGCGCCGCGAAGGGCTTGCGCAGCACCCGTCTCCGCGGACGCGGCGAGCCTCCCGGCACAGGCATGGAGCCGGACTGCGCCTTCTACGTCGGCGAGCGCGCCAGGGGCTACCGCGCTGCTCGGGCGGAAGGCGAGCCGGCCGCCGAGGCGTACTTCGATCGCGTGCCGCCGGATCTCGTGGTCGAGGCCGAGATCACCCACGCCGATGAAGGCAAGATCGGACGGTACGGCGAGATTGGGGTCCGTGAGCTCTGGCGGCTGCACGGCCGGAAGGGTTCCAGAGACCTGCGCGTCGAGTTCTTCGCCCTGCGCCCCGGGGCGGCGCCGCGCCTGCTGGCCGCGTCGGAAGTGCTCGGCGCGCTCACCCCCGGTGACGTCCGGGAAGCCGTGGACGACCTGCGCCTCAGCCTGACCCGCGAGGAGCGCACGTCAGCCGTCGCCCGCATCGTGCGCCGCCGGCAGCGGAGCAGCGTGCGCGTGCGCGAAGAGGATGCGCCGTACGGCGCCACGGCTTCCGGGTGACGACTGGTAACGACAGCGCCGGCATGCGCACAGGCGACTTCAGCGGCCACAGCCACCGTCGTTCCGGCCCGCACATCGTCGCGTGCCTGTCAGCTCACCGGTGATTCGGCCGCGGGAGCCAACGGGGTGCGGCGAACCCGGCGGGTCCGACCGTCTCCGATGCGCCTGACCGCGCGGCGCCTACCGGTCGCGTTGCGCCAGCGAGTCGAATGCGGAGGCGATCAGCTTGATGTCGTCTCGCAGGCTCTCGGTGACCACGTCGAAGTGCGTCCGCATGCGCTGCTCCGAGTCCGAGATGCGGGCCAGGACATCCGTCCTCAGATCCCGCAACTCGGCCTTCGTCGCCAGCGGCTCGATCGCCGCCCGCAGCTCCGCCTTCGTCGCCAGCGGCTCGATCGCCGCCCGCAGCTCCGCCTTCGTCGCCAGCG
>WTFV01000158.1:30864-33171 GCA_011523845.1 Acidobacteriota bacterium
GCTCGATCGCCGCCCGCAACTCCGCCTTCGTCGCCAGCGGCTCGATCTCCGCCTGCAGGTCGTCCCTGGTCGCGAGGGTTGGCAGAATCTGCTCGACCCTGTCGACCCGACGCTCGAGGTTCTCGAAACGTTGCTCCATCTGCTCCATGCGCATGGCCGCCTTCTCCTTCCGAGACGACGGCGACGGGCCGGACACCGCTCGGCCGTCCGCCGGCATCGTACCACCGATCCGGAGCAAAAGCGATGCCGGAAGCAGGCCCCGCGTAGTAGTATGGCGTCCGTCAGGACAACCAGGATGCGGGCAGGAATCTCGCTCACCCGATGGCTGGCGCCTTCGCTGCTCGCCGTCGGTCTCGGGGTTGCACTCCACGCTCCCCGCGCCGCGGCGCAGGAGGCCGTGCTGGCGGACGCCGTGCGATACGGCGACAGCGAGGCGGTGCGCTCGTTGCTCGCGCGGAACGCCGACGTCGACGCGCGGCAGGGCGACGGCGCGACGGCCCTCCATTGGGCGGCCTATCTGAACGATGCCGAAACGACCGCGGCGCTGCTGCGCGCCGGGGCCGACGCGCACGCGTCGAACGACCACGGCGTCACGCCGCTCGCCCTGGCTGCCCGCAACGGCAACGCGGGGATCATCGCGCAGTTGCTGGCCGCCGGCGTCGATCCGAACGATCCGCGGCAGGCGGTGAACGCCGGAGAGACGCCGCTGATGCTGGCCGCGCGGGCCGGGCAGGTCGATGCCATCGAGGCGCTGGCGGACGCCGGCGCAGACCTCGACGTCCGGGAGCGCTGGAACGGCCAGACGGCGCTCATGTGGGCGGGCGCGGAGGGGCACGTCCCCGTCGTGGAGGCTCTGATCGCCCTCGGCGCCGACATCCGCGCGCGCTCGAACAGCGGCGCGACGCCGCTCCTGTTCGCCACCCGCAAGGGCAGCATCGACGCCGTCCGGGCGCTGCTCGCGGCGGGGGCCGACGTGAACGAGGTGCGGCCGGACGGCGCCACGCCCCTGCTCGTGGCGGTGGTCAACGGCCATGAAGACCTCGTGGATCTGCTGCTTGCGGAGGGCGCGGACCCCAACGCCGAGGGAGGCTCCACGCGGCTGACCGTGCAGGGCATGCGCGCTGAGGCCATGCCGCTGGTTGTCCGCAAGCTCGGCTACAGCGAGCGCGAGTCGGAGGGAATCACCCGCGGCAACATCTTCGGCCGGCCGCTGCAGGCGGCGGTTCACGTGGCGAACTGGCACATCAGCGACCAGTTCATCGTGGTGAACCTGGACCGGCTGCGCGTCCTGCGGTCGCTGCTGGCCTACGGGGCGGACGTCAACGGACGCAACACGATGGAGGAGCCGCGCTGGTCGGGCGCGCGTTACCGCCGGCACATGACCGGCGCCACCGCGTTCATGCTGGCCGCCAAGGCGGCCGACGTCGAGGTGCTGCGGCTGCTGCTGGAGTACGGCGCCGATCCGACCATCAACACCGAGGACGACATCACGCCGCTGATGGCTGCGGCGGGCATCTCGTGGGCGTCCAACCAGGACCGCGCCAGCGAAGCGCAGGTGCTCGAGGCGGTCGAGCTCCTTGTCGAGGAGCTGGGCGCCGACGTCAATGCGGTCAGCGACGTCGGCGAGACGGCGATGCACGCGGCGGCGTACCGAGGCGCCAACAGCGTCGTGCAGTACCTGTTCGACAAGGGCGCCGAGCTGGACGTCGTGGCCCTGGACGGGCGGACGCCGCTGCGGGTCGCCGACGGCGTCGAGTACGGGAACTCGTTCGCCGCGCATCCCCACACGGCGATCCTGTTGCGGGAGCTCGGCGCCCGGGAGATCGAATGCCCGGCGCCCTGCGCGGCGGCCATCCCGGAGGAGGCGCTGGAGCGATGACGAGCCGGAATGCGGCGTCGATGCAACAGGCGGGACGGCCGGCGCTGCCGTCGGGATCGGCGGACGGGGCCTCGCGCCGTGGGTGCAGCGCGCCTTCCGGGATGCGGCGGCTGGCCCTCGTGCTGGGCTTGGCGAGCGGTCTCGCCATCGCCGGCTCCCACGCACCGCTCGGTGCCGCATCGCAGACCCGGGACGCCGCGGCGCCGCAGGTGCGGAGCGCCGGGACGCCGGCGGCCCGGGGAGCGGCGCCGCGGGTGCGGAACGCCGGGACCCCGGCGGCCCGGGGAGTCGAAGCGCGACAGGCTCCAGCCGCGGTCGCAGCGGCCACCGAGCCGGTGCGCACGGCGAACATCGAGGGAACCGGGCCCGCCCCACAGGCTCCAGCCGCGGTCGCAGCGGCCACCGAGCCGGTGCGCACGGCGAACATC
>WTFV01000158.1:33271-42501 GCA_011523845.1 Acidobacteriota bacterium
CCCACAGGCTCCAGCCGCGGTCGCAGCGGCCACCGAGCCGGTGCGCACGGCGAACGTCGGGGGAACCGAGCCCGCCCCCCGCGCCGTGCTGCAACGCTACTGCTTCGCCTGCCACAACCGGCGCACCCTGACGGCCGGACTGGCTCTCGACGTCCTCGACATGACCGCGGCGGGCGAGCATCCGGCGGTGTGGGAAGCGGTGATCCGCAAGCTGCGGACGGGGGCCATGCCGCCGGCCGGGCGGCCGCGGCCCGACAAGGCCACCTACGACGCCGTGGTGGCGTGGTTCGAAACCGAGCTGGACCGTGCGGCGCTGGCGAACCCCGACCCGGGCCGGCCCACCCTGCACCGCCTGAACCGCACCGAGTACCGCAACGCCGTCCGCGATCTGCTCGCGGTGGACATCGACGCGGCGCTGCTGCCCGCCGACAACGCCGCCTACGGCTTCGACAACAACGCCGACGCCCTGACCCTGTCGTCGGCGCTCACCGAGCGGTACCTCGGCGCCGCCGCGCGGATCGCGGAGATGGCGCTCGGCCGGCCCCGGGGCACGCCCGCGCCCGAGACGTTCTTCGTGCCGACCGACCGCGACCAGGGCACGCGGGTGAGCGATGCGCTGCCGTTCGGCTCGCGCGGCGGCGCCGCCTTCCGCTACTACTTCCCCGCCGACGGCGAGTACCTGTTTCAAATGCGGCCGAAGGAGAGCGGCGTCGCCGGCGGGTTCGAAGGCGTCACCGACGAGCCGCACCAGCTCCACGTGAGCATCGACGGCGAGCGGGTCTGGACCGGCATCGTGCAGCGTCCGCCGGGGGTGCGCGGAAACGAGCGCAACCGGCTCATTCTGGAGAGCATGCGGTTCGAGGCGCCGGTGCCGGCCGGCTCGCGCCTCGTGCAGGTGTACTTCACGGCCAGGACGTCGGCCTACGTCGAGGACCTGTTCGACCCCGACCTGCGCCGGGATCCGTACCGGGCGCCGAACGGCGAGCCGGTCGTCTCCAGCGTGGCGATCACCGGGCCGCTTCCCGGAACCGCAACCGCCGGAGACTCGCCCAGCCGTGGCCGGCTGCTGGTCTGCACCCCGGCGACCGCGGCCGACGAGGAGCCCTGCGCCCACGCCATCGTCTCGACGCTGGCCCGGCGCGCCTGGCGGCGCCCGGTGACCGACGCCGACCTGGAGATTCCGCTCGGGTTGTACCGCGACGGCGCCGCGCGGGCCGGCTTCGAGGCGGGCATCGAGCTGGCCGTTCGCGGCATCCTGGTGAGCCCCCGCTTCCTGTTCCGGTTCGAGGACCAGCCGGCATCGGTCGAGCCGGGCACGCCCTACTCCATAACCGACCTGGAGCTGGCCTCGCGCCTGTCGTTCTTCCTGTGGAGCAGCATCCCGGACGACGAACTGCTGGACCTGGCCGCCGCCGAGAAGCTGCACGAACCCGACGTGCTGCGGCGGCAGGTGGAACGGATGCTCGAGGACCGCCGCGCGCAGGCGCTGGTGGACAACTTCGCCGGCCAGTGGCTGCACATCCGCAACGTGGCGGGGTTCCAGCCGAGCCCGGAGCTGCTGTTCCACTTCGACGACAACCTGCGGCAGGCCTTCGAGCAGGAGACGAAGCTGTTCTTCGAGAGCATCGTCCGCGAGAACCGCAGCGTGCTCGACCTGCTCGACGCCGACTACACGTTCCTGAACGAGCGGCTCGCCCGGCACTACGGCATTCCCGGGGTGTACGGCGAGCGCTTCCGCCGCGTCCCGCTGCCGGCCGACAGCGTGCGCCGCGGGCTGCTCGGACAGGGCTCGATTCTCACCGGCACGTCGCGCTCGAACCGCACGTCGCCGGTCATCCGCGGCAAGTGGATCCTGGAGAACATCCTGGGCACGCCGCCGCCCCCGCCGCCGCCCGACGTCCCCGACCTCGTCGAGGAGCGCGACCCGCGCAAGGTGCTCCCGATGCGCGAGCGGATGGCGGTGCACCGGGCCAACCCGGTCTGCGCGGCGTGTCACGCCCAGATGGACCAGTTGGGCTTCGCGCTCGAGAACTTCGACGCCATCGGCGAGTGGCGCGACATCTACGCGTCCGGGCTGCCGATCGACGCGTCGGCGGAGTTCCCCGACGGCACCACGTTCGACGGGCCGGCCGAGCTCCGCGCGCTGCTGCTGAGCCACGCCGACGACTTCCTGACGACGGCGATAGACCGGCTGCTGACCTACGCGCTCGGCCGCGGCCTCGAAGCCACCGACATGCCCACCGTGCGGCAGATCAAGCGCGACGCGGCGGACGACGACTACCGCTTCGCCGCGCTGGTGCAGGGGGTGGTCGAGAGCACGCCGTTCCGGATGCGGATGGCGCAGGACCGCACGAACTGATTGTTCAGCCCCAGCATTCCGTGCCTCTCGACCGAGGTCGTCGCCGACGCATTCCGCACCCGGCGAGCATCCGAGGGGGCGGCAACGTCGTTGCGCGCGCCGGCCAGCATTACTCTCCAGTCTGCCGGCGATGGTGAAGCTGTCGGGCGGCCCACGCGAATCCGAAGAAGTATCGGCTGAGCCCGCGGGCGGATTCCGGCGGCACGTCGGGATCGAAGAACAGGCGGCAGAACTCCTCTCGCGCGCGCAGGATCTCCTGGCAACGGTGACCCCGCCAGCGGGGATCGGCGGCGGTCAGGTCGAACAGCTCCAGCGCCCTCTCCAGGGCGCTCTCGAACCGGTCCGCCCGGCCCGCCTCGTGGGCCCGGATCGCGCGGTCCACCTCGCTACCCACGTTTCCGAGCTGCTCGACCAGCTCCAGCCGCGCCCAACCCTCGGCGGCGGCGATCCTGTGCGGAACTCTGGTCACAACTGGTCATTCCGGCGGAACCAGGTATTCGACCACCTCGCGGATGCGAGCCTGTACCCGTTCGTCGTCGACGCCGCGCGAACGGTCTTCACACCTGGCCGCCCGGCGCCGCACGCCGCGCCGGTCCGGAGACCGGGACCAACGCCCGGGACCGAACCGCGGCGTTTGTTCCACACAGGGTAGCAATGGTCGAGGGCCGCCCGGTCGTCGTATCGGAATCGAACATGCCGGAGGCTCGCGAACTTTCGATTGGCCGCGCCGTAATCTTTCGATCAGCCGACGGTTCACCTTTCAATCGGCCGCGCCCTGGGGTTACGATCAGCCGCGTGCCGGAAGCCGTCTTCTATCCGCGTTTCGTCGAGCCGCGTCTCGCAGAAGCCCTCGCCGACTCGCCCGCCGTGCTGATTCACGGCCCGCGCCAGTGCGGCAAGACCACGCTGGCCGGGGTCTCGCACGCGTCCAGCAATTATCCCTACGTCAGCTTCGACGACGATGTGCCGCGCGGGGCAGCCGCAGCGGACCCGGCCGGATTCGTGGCCGACCTGCCCGAGCGTGTCGTCCTGGACGAAGTGCAGCGAGCACCCGCGATCTTCGCGGCCATGAAGCTGGCCATCGATCGCCGCCGAGCACCGGGACGCTTCCTGCTGACCGGGTCGAGTCAGGTCCTGCTCGTGCCGGCGCTCGCCGACTCGCTGGCGGGACGCCTGGAGACCCTGCGGTTGCATCCACTGGCGCAGTCCGAGCTCGAGCGCCGTCCACCCGACTTCCTCGACGCCCTGTTCGGCGACGGTTTCGCGTTCGAGCGGCGGGAGCGACTGGGAAAGCAGTTGGCGGAACGCATTGTCGCGGGTGGCTACCCGGCGGCGTTGGCGCGTCCGCCGGGCCGGCGGCGCGCCAAGTGGTATCACGACTACCTGGATGCCCTGGTCCAGCGCGACGTGCGGGGCCTGGCCCGCATCGGCGCGCTGGAGGCGTTGCCGCGGCTGCTGGCGCTCGCGGCGGCCCAGACGGCCCGGCTGTTCAACGTCAGCGATCTGGCCGCGCCGTTCCAACTCAGCCGGCCGACGATACGGGACTACGTGGCGCTGCTCGAACGCGTGTTCCTGCTCGAGCGCCTGCCGCCCTGGCACACGAACCGACTCAGCCGGCTGGTGAAGACTCCGAAGCTGCACGTCGCCGACACCGGGCTGGCCGCCGCGCTGCTCGGCGCGGACACCGCCACGCTGGCCGCCGACCGTCCCTTGCTGGGCCAGTTGCTGGAGACGTTCGTGTTCCAGGAGCTGCGGCGGCAGGCGAGCTGGCACGAGGCGCCGACGGCGTTCTTCCACTTTCGCGACAAGGACGGCGTGGAAGTCGACCTCGTGATCGAGCGCGGAGTCGGGATGATCGCCGGCATCGAGGTCAAGGCGGGCGCAACGGTGAAGGCATCGGATTTCCGCGGTTTGCGCAAGCTGGCCGGCGCCGCGGGCGCGCGGTTCGCGGGCGGGGTCATCCTCTACGACGGCGAAACCAGCGCCAGCTTCGGCGACCGCCTCCATGCCGTTCCAATCTCCCGCCTGTGGGCGGGACCGTGATAATCTGACGCAGGATCCACGGGAGAGACGCAATGCTGATCACGAAGCAGGCGCTGCCGAGACGGACCTTCCTGCGCGGCATGGGCGCAACGCTCGCCCTTCCGCTCCTCGACGCGATGGTGCCGGCCATGTCGGCCCGCGCCCCGGGGGCGCCGCGGTTCGCCGCCGTCTACGTCGGCAACGGCATGAACATGTGGGACTGGACGCCCCCGACCGAGGGCGTCGGGTTCGAGCTCTCCCCCATCCTGCAGCCGCTGGAGCGCTTCCGCAAGCAGACGCTCATCCTGAGCGGGCTCGACAACTATCCGGCCACCGACCAGGGCGACACCGGCGGGCAGCATCCGCGCGCCGCCCCCGCGTTCATGAGCTCGGCGCACCCGAAGCAGACCGAGGGCGCCGATGTCGAGGCGGGCACGACGGTCGACCAGATGATCGCCGAGCTGATCTGCCGCGACTCGAAGCTGCCGTCGCTGGAGGTTTCCGTCGACCGCAACGACGTCGTCGGCGCCTGCGACCACGGCTACGCCTGCGCCTACATGAACTCGCTGTCGTGGAAGACGCCGACCATGCCGTTGCCGGCCGAGACGAACCCCCGGTTCGTGTTCGAGCGGCTCTTCGGCAGCGGCGACACCGCCGAGGAGCGGCAGTTGCGCGTGGAGGAGGATCGCAGCATCCTCGACGGCCTGACCCGCGAGATCGCGGCGCTGTCGACCCGGCTCGGCGGACACGACCGCACCAAGCTCGGCGAGTACCTCGACTCGATCCGCGACGTCGAGCAGCGCATCGCGCGGGCCGAGTCGACCAACACCGACTTCGCGGTCCCCGAGCGCCCCGTGGGCGTGCCGGAGACCTTCCGTGAGTATGCCGAGCTGATGTTCGACCTGCAGGTCTTGGCGTTCCAGGCCGACATCACCCGCGTCACCTCGTTCATGCTGGCCCGCGAGAACATCAACCGGTCCTACAACGAGATCGGGCTGCCCGAGGCGCACCACTCGATGTCGCACCACGGGAACAACCCGGACAAGATGAAGGACTTCACGAAGCTGAACACCTACCACGTCGACACGCTGGCCTACTACCTGGACCGCCTGCAGTCGGTCGACGACGGCGACGGCACGCTGCTCGACGCCACCGTGGTCCTCTACGGCAGCGGCATGAGCGACGGCAACATCCACAACAACTACAACGTGCCGGTGGTCGTGGTCGGCGGGCCGGAGCGCAGCCTGCGGGGGAACCGCCACCTCGTGTATCCGAAGGGCACCCCGCTGGCGAACCTGTCGCTCAGCCTGATGGCCAAGTTCGGCCTGCGCGTGGAGCAGTTCGGCGACAGCACCGGGCGCCTGCCCCTGCTGTCGGGCGTGTAGGGAACCACACCAGGGAGGGGCCACGCCGTCACGACCCGTTACCGATGGTTGACGACGTGGCCTCGTCCAGACTCTACGAAGCGGCGTTTCCGTTCGCCGACGACGTCCTTGCGCTGCCCGTCGAGGACGTCGATCGGGCGGCGGACTGGTACGCGGTCAGGTTCGGCCTCGTCGAGGTGGAGCGACGCACTGCCCCCTGCCCGACCGTCATCATGGAGCGGGACGGCGTCCGCATCGGGTTCGCCGTAAACGGCGGCGACCCGAGCCAGGAGGGGGCCGCCATTCTGGTGAGCGACATCCATCGGGCTCGCGACGAGCTGCAAGCCAACGGCGTGAAGACCGCCAACTGGCGGGTGGACGAGCGCGACGGCCGGCAGTACCAGGTCTTCTTCGTGGTCGCGCCGGACGGGCTCTGCTACTACTTTCACCAACCGATTTGAGCGCCGTGCGCAATTGAGAAATCGAGAATCACCGGTCTGAGAAGGGTGCGGCTCTTTTTCGTCGGCGGTCCAGAAGGTCCATGGGGTTCTGCGAGCGGCATGACAAGACCTACTTGATCCGTCGAAGGCGGGGTGAGGAGCGCGATGGGGGCGGCTCGGTAACCGGCGGTGCGACTGGCGGGACTATCCCGTCAGCATAGCGCTGGGCGTGGTTTCGCTCGTACTCGCGGGCTTCGTGGAAGTTCCAGTACGCATCGAAGTCGCCGCCGGCTCGCAGCGCCCGCAGCTTCAACACCGCCTCGGCGCCGACCGTGGCCCGAAGGAGCCTGGGACGGTGTACGATGGAAGCGGGTAGTTGGAGCTGACGTCGCCGGAAGCCCTTCAGACCCGACGAGGCAACACCTGATGAAGGCTACCGCATCGCCTGCGCCGCCCAGCGCGCCGAGTCTGCCCCTGGTCGGGGATGCATTCGCCATGGCCGGCGACGTCGGCGCGTTCTTCACCCGCCAGTACCTGCGACTCGGTCCCGTCTTCCGCGTCCGCGCCCTCCACCGCAGGTTCACGGTGCTCGCGGGACCCGAGGCCAACCTGTTCGTCACGCGCGAGGGCAGCCGGCACCTGCGCTCGCGCGAGACCTGGATGGACTTCGACAAGGAGCTGGGCGCGGCGCGTTCGATGCTGAGCATGGACGGGGCCGAACACGCCCGGATGCGCAAGGCGGCGAAGTCGGGCTACTCGCGCTCGTTCATCCACGAGCACCTGCACGAGGTGATCGCCATCACGAGGCGCGAGGTCGCCAGGTGGCCGCTCGACGAGCCCATCCCCGCCTTGCACGCGTTGCAGCGCATCGTCACGGAACAGCTCGGCACCATCGCCGCCGGCGTGTCGCCGCGCGACTACCTCGACGACATGATCGTCTTCGTGCGCACGCTCCTCGCGGCGCGCGTCACGCACCAGCGGCCGGCCGTGCTGATGCGGACCCCGCGCTTCCGGCGCGCCCGCCAGCGGGTCGAGGAACTCTTCGCGACGGTGAAGGCGGCCCACGATCCGGACAATCGGTCCGGTGCCGAGCCCGACCTGGTGGACGACCTGCTGGCGCTCCACCACGTCGACCCGCAGTTCCTGCCCGAGACGGATCTGATGCCGGCGGTGCTGGGGCCGTTCATCGCCGGGCTCGACACGGTGGGGAGCACGTGCGGGTTCATGCTCTACGCGCTGCTGAAGCACCCCGACCTGCTCGACCGGATGACCGCCGAGGCCGATGCGAGCCTCGAGCACGACACGCTGACCGCGGAGGCCGTGCGCCATCTCGATGTCACGCACCGGGTCGCGCTCGAGACGCTGCGGATGTATCCGATCGCACCGGCGATCACCCGCACGGTGGCGAACACGTTCGAGTTCGCCGGCTACACCATCCCGGCCGGAGAGAACGTCTTCGTGGCGACTACCGTGCCGCACCATCTGCCGGAGTACTTCCCCGAGCCCGAGCGCTTCGATATCGAGCGCTACACCCCCGAGCGGCGGGAGCACCGTCAGCCCGGCGTGTTCGCCCCGTTCGGCGCCGGCCCGCACGTCTGCCTCGGAGCCGGATTCGCCGAGGTGGCCATCGCCGCGACGATGGCCACCATCGTGCATGAAGTCGAGCTGGCTCTCGACCCTCCCGACTACGTCCTGAAGATCAGTCCGGTCCCCACACCCAGTCCCGACGACCGCTTCCGGTTCCGCGTGGCGCGCCGGCGGCGGGCTGCGGAAGCGACGTCCGGAACGGGAGACCCGCCGAGCGAGCGAGCGACCCCGACGCCAGGATAGGAAGCCCGCCACGTCCCTGCAGCGTGTCGGCGGCGACCTCGAGCGCGACGCGGGCCATGATAGAGTGCGGGGGCCTCTGGACCCGGCCGAGCGCTCTCGTGAGAACCCACCACTTCATCGGCGAGGGCGACTTCTCGGGCCGCCTGCTTGCCGCCAGCGACGATCCGGCCGGCCTGCTCGCGGTCGTCGCCGCGGCGGTGGACGAGGCCGGCCTGCAGGTGGTCGCCGATCAGGCCGTACCGTTCACCGGCGGCGGCGCCACGCTGGTCTGGGTCCTCGCGGAATCGCATCTGGTCCTGCACCTGTGGCCCGAGCTGGGCCGCGCCACCGTGGATCTGCACGTCTGCGACTACCGGGCGTCGAACCGCGCGAAGGCGAACCGGCTGCGCGACGCCCTGGCGGCGCTCTGCTTCGCGCCCGGGTCGGGCGCCTGGCAGGAAGTGACGATCAACCCCGCAGATTACGGGTGACCACCGCCCGCGGCGCAACGCCGCCGCCGGCGGCGACCCGGAAGTTGACCGGCGCCACGCCGATGCTGAAGAAGTGGACGTCGTGCGTCTCGCACACCGGCCGCAACTCGTCGAGCACGGCGGGCACGGCCTGCGCCGCGCCGACGGCCACCGCGTCCACGTCGTGCGCGCGCACCAGGTCGAGAAGCCGGCCGCGGTCGCCCAGCACCGGATGGCCCGGCACGAACGGCTCCGCGCGGAGGGTATCGTCGTCGATGAACCCCACCACGCGGTAACGTCCGGGGAACTTCTCGACGAACTCGCGAAACGCGGCTCGATCGCCCTCGCCGGCGCCGTAGAACACGATGCGCTCGCCGCCCTGACGCTGCCGCCGCCGGAGGTGCTCGTCGACGAGGCGGAACGAGACGCGCGTGGCCACGAGGGCCAGCAGCAGCAGGACGCCGTCATAGATGAAGACGATGCGCGAGTACCCGGCGAACCGGTACAGGTAGAGGATGACGAGCTGCGCGGCGATGGTGCCGCCGGCCGCCGCCTTGGCGAGGGTCGCCGCGTCGGCGACGCCGAAACGCCACGACTGCGTCCGATAGGCGCCGGCCACCCACAGGGCGACGAGCTGGCACGCGACCACGATCGGCAGCGACTGGAGGAAGTAGCCGAAGTTGACGTCGAACGCCGCGCGCTCGAAGCGCAGCCGGTAGGCGACGTAGTAGGCGGCCGCGACCAGGCCGAAGTCCAGCAGGACCCC
>WTFV01000068.1 GCA_011523845.1 Acidobacteriota bacterium
AAATATCGCCCAAATCCACAAAATCGTCGGGAATCCTGTTAAACATGGGCTAGTGGAAGGGGACGCCACAGCAGGGAGGAAGCATTGGCCAGTCATGCCAGCCGCCGTCGTCGCATCGGAGTCGTCGTCGCCGCGTTCGGGACAGGGCTGCTCGTGCTGCTGGCCGTGTCCGCCGCCGTCCTCGCCGGCCAGGCGGAGCCGACCGCCGGGGAGAGGGCGCTGGCCGCCGCCGTCCGCGAGCGCTTCGACGTGGACCTCCGATCGGACGGGTTGGCTCTGTCGTCGATCGACGAGGCCGGCAACACGCGCGTGATCACGCTCGGCGAGGGAGTCGTCGCGGTCGACGGCGTGCCGGTGTCCGGTCTGGAGCTGCGCGAGGCGTTCGGAGCCGACGCGGATCTCGTCCTGCGGGTCACGTATCTCGGCGAGGCGGCGCGCCGGGCGCTGTTCGGCGCCGGCGCCGCGGTCGAGGCGGTTGGCGCGCCGCCGCCGCCGGCTGTTCCGGCCGAGCCGCTCTCCGGCCCCGCGCCCGAAGCCGGCGAGACGGCGGATCGACCGCCGGCCGCGGCGGCCGCGGACGACCCCGCCGGGAACGCGGCGCCGCCCGCGGACGCAGGAGCGCAGGCCGTGGCTTCCGCCGCCGCCGAAGGGACCGCCGTGGCCGAGCAGTCGGCCACGGTCGAACAGCCCCCTGCAGGCCCTGCGGAGCCAGCCGCCCCGGCTGTTCCGGCCGTTCCGGCTGCTCCGGCGGCCCCGGCTGCTCCGGCGGCCCCGGCTGCTCCGGCGGCCCCGGTTGCTCCGGCCGCACCGGCCGCACCGTCACCTGCCAGTGCCCCGGAACGCCCCAGGAGCACGCGGGGCGAAGTGGTTCGCGTGGGCGGATCGGTGACGATCGAGAGGGACGAGCGGGTCCTGGGCGACGTGACGGTGATCCTGGGCTCGCTCACGGTCGACGGCGAGGTGACCGGGGAGGTCACGGTCATCGCCGGGTCGGCCCGCTTCGGGCCGGAGGCGGTGGCCCACGGCGACGTTACCGTCGTGGGCGGGTCGTTGCGGCGCGCGCCGTCGAGCACGCTCGAGGGCGCGGTGACGCAGGTCGGCCTGGGCGGCGTCCGCGGCTACCGGGATTCCGGCGGCTGGTGGCAGATAGGGCTGCCCGGCGGCGGGTGGTTCGGCCGGGGAGATCTGTACGGGACGCTCATGCGCCTCTTCATCCTGGCGCTGCTGGCATCCGGCATCGTGCTCGTGGCCCGGGGGCCGGTCGAGCGGATCGCGCGGCGCGCGAGCGCCGAGCCGCTCAAGGCCGGGGTCGTCGGCGTGATGGCTCAGATGCTGTCGGTTCCGCTGCTGGTGGTGGGGATACTGGTGCTGGTGATCTCGATCATCGGGATACCGCTGCTCCTGCTCCTGCCGTTCGTCGCCATGGCGGTCGGGCTGGTTCTGCTCGTCGGGTTCAGCGGCGCGGTCCTCGGCGCCGGCGAGCTGGTGCGGAGCCGGATGGGCGCACCGGGCTCGGCCGTCTACGCGAGCATCTGGGCCGGCGCCGCGCTCATCCTCCTGCCGACCATGGCGGGAGAGGCGGTGGGGATGGCCGGCGGACTCTTCCGAGGCTTGGGCGCGCTGCTGGCGCTGACCGGCTTCCTGCTGGAGTACGCGGCGTGGACCGCGGGGCTGGGCGCTCTCCTCCTAAACCGGTTCTCGCCCGCGCCCCCGGCCCCGGGAGCTTTCCCTTCCGGCGGGCTCCCCGCGGCGCCGCCTCCGCCCGTGCCGCCCCCGGCCGCGTCCCCCGCCTCGCCGCCGTCCGCGAGTCCGGTCGACACGCTGCCCGCGCCCCGTGCGGCCGCGCCGCCGCTCGTACCCGAGCCGCCTGCGCCACCGCCCGTCGACCCGATCGAGGCGGCCCCCGCGCCCGACCCGCCGGCGACGCCGCCGGAGACCGGGACCGCGGAGCCGAAGAGGGACGAGCGCTGAGACGCTATTCGAAGCGGACCGATGCGAGCAGCGCGACGAACGGCTCGTCCCACGTCTCGACGGTCTGCTCGGGGCCGGTGAGCTTGAAGAAGTAGGGTCCGGCCGGGGTCTCGACCACGGCCGCCTTCAGGCGGAAGTCCGGCTTGTGGTAGCGCATCCCCGAGCCGGGGCGCACCTCGGCGGCGTAGATGCCGGGCACGTCGAGCAGCGTCACCGCCAGGTCTCCGGCCGTGAACTCGCTGGTCGTGGCGACGTCGGCCGAACGCCCCCCGTCGGGTTGCAGCATCTGGCCGGTCCACCGTTCGAGATTGGCCTCGACCGTGCCCCCGGCCCCGCCGAAGTAGAAGATCGTCAGGTCGGCGTCCTCGGCGTCGCCGGCCGCCTTGGGCAAGGTGAATTGCGCGACCCGCATCGGCGACGAGACCGGTTCGGCTATCCACGCCGCCGGGGGATCGAGAACCAGCCGCGGCTCCTGGGCCCCCGCCGTCAGGGGCAGCAGGGCGGCCAGGCAGACGGCCGCCGCCGTCCGGAGCGCGTCGAGCGTGTGTCGCAGCATGATCATCATGGGCATCCTGTCGGTAGCCACCGGATTCCAGGAGCTTGCACCGTAGAACGTAACGAAGTGTGTTCCGAGGCGCAAGCTCCCGGGGCGGTGGGGGCCGGCGCCGAACGCGGAGCCTTGCGACGGGTTTGGCGTGGGGGCGATGGGCCGAAACGCCGAGCCAGCGAGGCGTTTTCGGGGCGCTGACGCCAACGGTCGTGCCCAGGGCACCGCCGCGTTCGAGCCGCGATGCATGCCGGCCCGGACCGCGTCGCTCGTCGGTCGAGAGTGCCGGTCGGCGGCCTGCTATGATCGAGAGTTTCCGAACCGCACCATGGTGCACACGGTCACGCACGAGACGCGGACGTCGGGACAGGGCGACGTGCAGGACGTCACGGAGATGGTGGCCGCGGCGGTGGCCGGTTCCGGGCTGACCGCCGGGATCGTGACCGTCGCCGTCGTCGGATCCACCGCCGGCGTCACGACCATCGAGTACGAGCCGGGCGCGGTGGCCGACTTCGACGCGCTGTTCGAGCGCCTGGCCCCGCGGCACGGTCCCTACCGGCACCACGAGCGGTGGGGCGACGACAACGGGTCGAGCCACGTGCGTGCGGCGCTGCTCGGCCCGTCGCTGACCCTCCCGTTCACGGACCGGCGGGTGCGGCTCGGCACGTGGCAGCAGATCGTGCTCGCGGAGCTCGATACGCGCCCGCGGAGCCGGCAGGTGATCGTGCAGATCCTCGGCGAGTAGCAGCCGGGGAAGCCAGGGAGACCGTGTGCCGGCCGACATCCCCCACGTGAAGGTGACCCTCGACAACGGGCTCGACGTCATCGTGCACGAGGACCATCACTGCCCGATCGTGGCCGTCAACGTCTGGTACCACGTCGGGTCGAAGAACGAGCGGCCGGGCCGGACCGGTTTCGCGCACCTGTTCGAGCACCTGATGTTCGAGGGCTCCGCGCACCACGACAGCGGGTACTTCCGGCCGTTGCAGGAGGCCGGCGGAACGCTGAACGGGTCGACCAGCGCCGACCGCACCAACTACTGGGAGGTCGTGCCCCGCGGCGCGCTGGAACGTGCGCTGTGGATGGAGTCGGACCGGATGGGGTACCTGCTGCCGGCCCTGACCCGCGAGAAGCTGGACACGCAGCGGAACGTCGTCCTGAACGAGCGGCGCCAGAGCTACGAGAACCGCCCCTACGGGCTCGCGTCGATGACGCTGGCGGCGGCTCAGCATCCGCCGGAGCATCCGTACCACTGGCCGGTCATCGGCTGGCCCGACGACGTACGCTCCGCGACGCTCGACGACGTGCGGGAGTTCTTCGCGACGTACTACCATCCGGCCAATGCTTCGCTGGCGATCGCCGGCGACGTGGACGCCGACGATGCCGTCCGGGCGGCGCGGGCGCATTTCGAGGAGATACCCGCCGGACCGGCGCCGCCGCCCGTGGCGCCCCCGGCGGCCGGGCCTGCGCCGCCCCCCGGCGACCGGCCTTCCGCGTTGCGCCTGGAAGATCGCGTGGAGGCTCCGCGTCTCTATCTCGGCTGGGTGACGCCGCGGTTGTTCGGCCCGCGGGACGCGGAGCTGGACCTGGCCGCGACGGTGCTCGGCGGCGGCAAGCCCTCCCGGCTGTACCGGGCCCTGCTCCAGGATCGACGGCTCGCCATCGACGTGTCGGCGCACCAGCACTCGGCGGAGATCGCGGGCCGCTTCGGCATCGTCGCGACCGCGGCCCCGGGCCGGTCCCTGGGCGAGCTGGAAGCGGTCATCGGCGCCGAGGTCGACCGACTCGCGTCGGACGGCCCGACCGCGCCCGAGCTCGAGCGCGCCCGCAACCTGCTCGAGGCGGACACGGCGCGGTCCCGGCAGTCCGTCGGCGGGTTCGGCGGGCGGTCGGACCAGCTCAACCTGTACAACGTGTACGCCGGCACGCCCGCCTACGCTGCCGCCGACTTCGAGCGCTACCTGCAGGCGACCCCCGAGAGCGTGGCCGCCGCCGTGCGGGCGGAGCTCGGGGCCGAATCGCGGATCGCGCTCAGCGTCGTCCCCCACGGCCGCGGCGATGCCGCCCTGTCCGGCTCGGTTCCGGCGGAGGCGTGCTAGTGGCGGCCGACAGGCGCCGGCTGCCGGCGGTCGGCGCCGCGGCGTCCCCGCGGTTCCCCTCCATCGCGCGCGAGACCCTCCCGAACCGCGTCCGATTCTGGACCGTCGATCATCGCGAGGCGGACCTGGTCAGCCTCGTGCTGCTCCTGCCGGCCGGATCGGCGGCGGACCCGCCGGGTTGCGATGGCCTCGCCGCCTTCACCGCCGACCTGCTCGACGACGGCACGCGGCGGCGGTCGGGCGGCGATCTGCACGACGCGCTCGGCCGGATAGGGGGACGCCTCGGAACCGACGTCACGAGCGACGCCACCGTGCTCTCCATCACCGCCCTCGCGCGCCACGCGCGCGATGCGCTGGCGCTCCTGATCGAGCTGGCGACCGAGCCGCGCTTCGATCCGGACGAGGTGGAGCGGGTACGGGCGTTGCGGATCAGTCGCCTCGCCCAGATGCGGCACGTCGCCGGCGCGGTCGCCGAGCGGGCTTTCCTGCGGTCCGTCTACGGGGCCCATCGCTACGGCCACATGCCGGCCGGTACGGAGACCGCGCTCGCGCGGATGTCCATCGACGACATCCGGGCGTTTCACGCCGTCCACTACGCGCCGGCGCGCTGGACCCTCATCGCCGCCGGCGGGGGCGAGGCCACGCGCGGTCCGGAGCTGGCCGCGCTCCTCTCCGATGTCCCGGGCGGCGCGTCCCCGGCGCGCGGCGCCGCGTCGTCCAACGGGGGCGGGGCGGACGTCGACCCGCACCCGGACCGCCGGCTCACCTTCGTGCCGCGCCCCGGCGCGGTGCAGTCCGAGATCCGCATCGGACACCTGGGCATCGTGCGGCGCGCCGCGGACTACCCGGCCGTCATGGTCATGAACATGGTGCTGGGCGGGCAGTTCGTCAGCCGGCTCAATCTCAATCTGCGCGAGACCCGCGGCTACACCTACGGCGTCCGGACGGCGTTCGACGGACGTCGCGGCCGGGGGCCGTTCACGCTGCAGACGGCAGTCGACGCGGCCGTGACCGGCGACGCCATCCGCGAGGCAGTGCGGGAGATCCGCGAGATCCGCGACGTCCGCCCGGTGACCGAGGACGAACTGGCCGCGGCCCGACCGGTCCTGACGAGCGGCTACGCGCGCAACTTCGAGACGGTCGGGCAGGTGGCGTACGCGGCGATGCGTCTCGCCCTGTTCGAGCTGCCCGCCGACGAGTACACGACGTTCGTCTCGCGGGTGGCGGCGGTCGACGCCGGCGCGGCGGCCGGCGCGGCCAGCCGTCGTCTCGACCCGGACGCCCTGCGCGTGGTGGTGGTCGGGCCGCCGGATGTCGGTGCCTCGCTGGCCGGGCTCGGCCTGGGCGAGCCGGTCGAGGCGGCGGTGGACGAATTCGTCCGATGACGGTATAAGACCGGAACGCCCTCTCGTTCGTCTATGAGTCCGTGGTGGAACCTCGCATGGCACCGAGAGCGGCAAGGCGCCCCGAACCATGTCCCTGGCCCGCTTCAGCATGAGCCTGGTCGGCGTTGCCGGACTGCTGGCCGCCGTGCTGGCGGCGGCGACGATCTGGCTGCTCTTCACCGAGCCGGTGACGGTGGCCGACGCCGTGACCGAGGGGAACGTCACGCCCCTTGTCCGCGATCTGGCCGAGCTGCTCTACGAGGCGGTCTGGAACCTGTTGCGCTACCTTCACCTCCGCCTGTAGGGCCGACCGACCTCGCCGCTGCGGCCGAGGACCTCCGCATGAGCGTTGCGCTACCTTCACCTCCGTAGGGCCGACCGAGGAGCAACGCCGTGCGGGCCGGATGCGCCGCCGCTCGAATGCAGCGGGGCTCTCGCCACGGGCTGCTACAGCATCCGCCGCAGGAAGCGGACCAGTACGAAGCCGTCCAGCCAGTTGAACGGGGGCAGCCCCGTGCTGTAATGGCCGCACGGCAGCACGAAGACCTCCGGATCGAACCCGCGCGCACGGAAGTCGGCGACCAGTCGGCGGGAGAGCCGCACCGGGAACGAGAGGTCGTAGCGCGCGTAGACCAGCAGCGTCCGTTTCCCCCGCATGCGGTCGAGATGGGGGGCCGGGCTGATCGGCAGCCAGACGTCGCGCAGCAGCTCCAGGTCGATGGAGCCCTCGAGCCCGGCGCGCACGTGCGCCGTGGACAGTCCCTCCCAGACGACGTCGGCGAAGTACGGCGAGATGTGGTTCAGCGCCGCCGCCGCGATGCGGGCATCGTGCGCGGCGGTCAGCATCGCCAGGCACGACCCGAGACTGGTGCCGAGGATGCCGATGCGCTCGTAGCCGCGCGAATCGAGCCAGTCGACGGCGCGCCGCGCGTCGAGGACCGCCTGGCGGCAGACCTGCGCGGTGCGCCCGACGTTGGCGCTCACGATGTAGTCGGCCCGGTGCAGCTCCGGCGGCATCCGGGCGTCGTGGTAGGGCAGGCTCAGGCGGAGCGCGCTGACCCCGAACCGCGCCAGCATCTTCGCGAGCGCCACGTGGCTCTCCGGGTCCGCGTTCCAGTGGGGGAGCACGACGACGGCGCGGCGGCGTGCGCCGGGGCCGAAGGCGGCGGGGAAGTAGCGGGCGTGAACCGTGTCGTTCTCCGGATGCGGAGTCCGCATTGCGCTGGGGAAGCGCAGGAGATGGCCGTCGAAGCGGAAGTCGGTCCCCCGCGGCGCGGCGTAGAAGCGCTCGCTGCGAGCGGTGGCCTCGGCCGCCCAGGCGCGCAGGAGCTCGCCCGGCGGTGCCGGGTCGCTCGCGGCGGCGCTGCCCGCCGGCCGGCTGCGCGGCGGTCGGATCCGGGCGCGCTCGGCGGCGGCCTCCGGCCGGTCGTTGGCCCGCTCGGTGTCGGGCGCCGGCCGATCGTCGGGCGACCGGGCGGTGGCGAGCTCGGCGTCCGGAATCCAGTCGAGGCCCCACTCGAACGGCCGGACGACGCGGTCGGTGGTGGCCGCGACCAGGCGGCGCTCCCAGTCGTGAAAGAGCCGTTCGATCACGCCCGTACCGGCCGGCAAGGCGGCGATCCATCCGGAAGTACGCAAGACCGGTCGATTCCGGGCGCCCGCATGTCGGAACAGGTTGTACCATGCGCGGGTCATGAGCGTGAAACACGTCGGCGTCAAGGACGCCCACAGGCTGCAGACCGACGAGGGCCATACGTACATCGATGTACGCTCGACGCCCGAGTACGACCAGGGGCATCCGGCCGGTGCCCTCAACGTGCCCCTGCTGCACCTCGACCCGGCCACCCGCCAGATGCTGCCGAACCTCGACTTCCTGGCCGTCGTCAAGGCGACGCAGGCCCCGGACGCGAAGCTGCTGGTCGGCTGCCAGATGGGCGGCCGCTCGGCCCGCGCGGCCGAGATGCTGGCCGCGGCCGGTTTCAGCGACGTCAGCAACGTCCTCGGCGGTTTCGGCGGGGCCCGCGACCGGGCCACCGGGGCGGTGCTGCACGCGGGCTGGGCCGAGGCCGGGCTGCCGGTCGAGACCGCGGCGGCGCCGGGCGGCAGCTACGAGGAGCTGCGGGCGAGGGTGAAGCGCGAGTAGTGCGGGCAACCCCCGCGGCCGGGAGTCTGCGCCGCGGAAACGCAGCGGAGCGAAGTGCTGCGGCGCAGAGTCACGGAGCGGGGAGGGGCCGAGGCGCCGAGCCAGGGAGGCGTTTCGGGGCGCTACCCGCCGAGGACGTCCTCGAGGGTCTCGGCCAGGGCGAGCAGGCGCTCGGTCCCGCCGCGCCGCCCGACGAGCTGCACGCCCGCCGGCAACCCGCCCGCCGTCCCGCACGGGACGGAGATCGCGGGGTGCCCCGTCACGTCGAAGAGCTGCGTCAGCCGCAGGGTCAGCGCGCGGGTGGACTCGGTCTTCCCCCCGATGGCGATCGACCCGGCGCCGAGGCGCGGGGGCACGATCGGGAGCGTCGGCAGTAGCAGCGCCGCGTGCCGCTCGAGCGCGGCGTCCACCTCCGCGGTCAGGATCCGCCGGCCGCGCTGCGCACGCACGTAGTCCTCCGCCAGCACGTAGCGTCCCAGCTCCAGCCGCAGCCGGACCTCCCGGCCGTACGCCTCCGGCCGCGCGTCCAGATCCTCCCGATGGCAGTCGGCCGCCTCGGCGAGCTGGGTGTGCAGGTAGATCGGCGCGGTGTCGGCGGCGTGCGGGAGGTCGACGTCGTCGATCCGGCAGCCCGTCCGCGCCAGCCGTTCGACGGCCGCGGCGAAGGTCCGCTCCACGGCAGGCTCCAGCAGGTCGAGGAAGTACCGACGCGGGATGCCGAGACGGGGCCGAGGGTCGATCCCCGTCTCATCCTCGGACGCGGGGTCGTTCCCGGCAGGCGGGCCGTCGCGCATCGCCCGGTACAGCGTCGCCGCGTCGCCGACCGAGCGCGCGATGGGACCCACGTGGTCGAGCGACGGCGCCAGCGGCACGACGCCGGCGGCGCTCACCTCGCCGTGGGTCGGCTTCAGCCCCACCACGCCGCAGGCCGCGGCGGGAATGCGGATCGAGCCTCCGGTGTCGGTCCCGATGGAGGCCAGGGCCATGCCTGCCGCGACCGAGACCGCCGAGCCGCTGCTCGATCCCCCGGGGATGCGGTCCGGCGCGTGGGGGTTGCGGGTGGGACCGCAGGTCGATTCCTCCCCGGTGGTGCCGAAGGCGAACTCGTGCAGGTTGCACTTGCCGATGACGACGGCGCCGGCGGCCCGCAGCCGCGCGGCGACCGGCGCGTCGACGGCCGCGCGGTGTCCGGCCCGCACCCTGGAGGCGGCCGTCGTGGGCGTTCCCGCCAGATCGATGAGGTCCTTCAGCGAGATCGGGATGCCGTGCAGCGGACCGCGGTCGACGCCGCGCGCCAGCTCGGCATCCAGCACGCGCGCCTGTCGCCGCGCGTCGTCCGACAGCACGGCGATGAAGGCGTTGAGGGCCGGGTCGCGTTCCGCGATCGTTGCCAGGCACTGCTCCACGAGCGCCGCGGCGGTGGTGCTTCCCCGGCGCAGCGCGGCCCCGATCGCGCCGATGTCCGTTCCGGGCGACACGCCGACCGTGTTGGGCGCCGGCCTCGTCGACGCCGGCCCGCCCGGCGCCGGCGGCGGGCAGGCGCCGCCGAGCGCGGCGGCGGGGTTGACCGCCGCGCCATCGCCGGCCACGGCCGAGGCGTCGCGGCCGGGGCCTGTAACGGCGTCGCCGGTACGTGCCCAGCCGGCAGCCCGCAGCGCCCGCGTGGCCCCGAGCAGCATGTCCAGAAGCGGGTCCAGGTCGGGCAATCCGCGCCGCGCGGCATCCCGCTTCGCGTGCTCGATCCAGTCGTCCAGTCGCATCCGCGCCGCGCTCAGATCATGGCGTCGTCCCGGAACTGCGCGCCGCGCGCGAAGCGTCCGGGGTCGAACGCGCTGATGTCGAGGCGCGTCGACGCCCCGGTCGTCAGCAGCTCGGCCAGCGCCGTACCCGTCGCCGGGGCCATCATCAGCCCGTGCCCGCTGAAGCCGTTGGCCAGATAGAAGCCCCCGAGCTCCGGGTGCTCGCCGAGCAGGGGATTGTGGTCGGGGGTCATCTCGTACAGGCCGGCCCAGCCCTCGACCAGCTCGGCCGTCTCGAACGCCGGCAGGCGCGCGACGAGCGGCGGCCGGAAGTCCGTCGTCCAGCGGTCCGCGTCGCAGGCGAAGTTCTCGCCCGGCGGCTCGTCGAGCTTCGTGCGGGCGACGATGATGCGGTCCGGGTCGCCGGCCGCGAGCGGGTCGTCGTGGCGCCAGTGGACGCCCCCCGGATCGATCACCACCGGGAAGCGGTGCGGCCAGCGGCGCGGCAGGGCGCAGCGGAAGAGGTGCTGGCGGACCGGCGTCACCGGCAGATCGAGATCGGCCAGCGCCGCGAGTCTCGCGGCGAAGGGCCCGGCGGCGTTGACCACTGCGCCGGCGTCGAGCGAGGCGCCTCCATCGAGCGTGACGCCGCGCACGCGCCCGCCGGCGACGTCGAGGCGCGTGACCTCGCCGGTGACGTAGGTCGCCCCGGCAGCAGCCGCCGCGTGGCGGAAGCCGGCCAGGACCTCGCGCGGGCTGGCGTAACCGTCGTCCGGTCCGAAGATGCCGAAGCGGATGTCGTCCAGGGCCAGATCCGGCACGCGGGCCCGGATGGCGTCGACGTCGAGGCGTTCCACCCGCGCCCCGAGCGCGCGCTGCCGTGCGTAGCGGCGCTCGAACCGCGCGGCGTTCTCGTCGTCGGCCAGGAACAGGTAGCCGCGCTGCCGGAACCAGGCCCGCGGCTGGTGATCCGGCGTCCGCATCGCGTCGTCGAACCGCTCGTAGAACCGGATGCTGTGCTGGGCGAGCCGGATGTTCACGGTCGAACCGAACTGCTGCCGCACCCCGCCCATGGCGAGAAACGACGAGGCCCGCCGGTAAGTCGGGTCGCGCTCGACGACGGCGACCTCGCCCTCGAAGCCGCCGCTCCGCAGGTGCCAGGCGATGCTGGAGCCGACGACCCCGCCGCCGACGATGACGATGCGGTCGGCGCTCATGGGTCGCGGCGGGGCGGGGGGCGCTACCCGCGGCTCCGGAGCGCGCGCGCGGGCTGCCGCGGCGTGGCGCCGTCCTCGATGTACTGCTTCAGGGCGTCGAGCGAGACCCTCCACCCGGCGCTCATGTCGTCCTGGTAGCGCTTCCAGCGCGCGCCGCCGTCCGTGCCGCTCTGCCGGACCCGCACCTGGGTGGCCGATCCGTCGACGCTGCAAGTGACCTCGAGTCCCATCGGGCCGAGCGGCTCGCCGCCGGCGGGCAGCCAGTAGGCGTTGGCCACGAACAGCTCGCGGCCGTCGCGGAACTGCATCACCGTGCCGTGGAACACGCCGCCGGCCAGACCGTTCGCGTGGCCCCACTCCAGCGCATAGACGCCGAGCGGCCGCGGCGTGGTGACCGAGCGCAGGACGCCCCACCAGGCGGCCAGGGCCTGCGCGTCGAAGAACGCAGCCAGCACGCGCCTGGGCGCCCCGACGATGCGGACCGCGCGATCGACGCGGAACCCGTTCGACTTGAACATGGCCGAGTCAATAATCGTATCACTCGGACCGGGGCCGGGAGTTGCCGGCAGTTGCCGGGGTTGCCGGCAGTTGCCGGGGTTGCCGGCAGTTGCCGGGGTTGCCGGGAGTCATTCGTGACGCGACCGTGCCGTGCGAGTTCCGCTCTCCGCGGATGGCGGGATGACGTTGCCGCCGACGGCATCGCGCCATCAGGAGGTCGGGATGTCGTCCGGGCGAGCGGGCGAACGCCGCTCAGTAGAGAAGGAACTCCCGTCGGAGCGCTCGAAACGCCGTGAGATCGTCGTCCCACCCCGCGGCGATGGCGCCGGCGGTCCGGCCCGCCTCGATGTCGCCGCGCAGTGCGGCCGAGCCGGCCAGGATGTCGATGGGCATCCTGTCGTGCTCGTACTCGTAGGGCGGGTCTCGCCAGCGGAAGCGATCGCCGAGCGCCTCCCGGCACGCCGCGATCACCGCGACCCCGGTCGCCACCGGCCGGAACGCGCGGCGGTCGGTGACGTGGATCTGACACCCGCCGCAGGGGCGTCGCGCGTGCTTCTGGAACGTCGGCTCGAAGGTCACCGGCCGGAAATGGGCGCCGGGCAGGCCGAGGCCGTTCAGGGAGCCGGCCAGCGCATCCGGATCGATGCCGGGCGCGCCGACGAGCTCGAACGGCCGCGTGGTGCCGCGCCCCTCGGACAGCAGCGTGCCTTCCAGCAGCACCGTGCCGGGATAGACGACGGCGCTGTCGACGGTCGGCAGGTTGGGCGACGGGATGACCCAGGGCGCACCGGCGTCGTCGTGGTACATCGCGCGCGACCACCCTTCGAGCCGCACTATCTCGAGGTCGGCGCCGATCCCGAAGCGGTCGTTGAACAGCCGCGCCAGCTCGCCGATCGTCATGCCGTGCCGCAACGGGATCGGGAACTGCCCGACGAACGACGCGAACGCAGGATCGAGGACCGGACCCTCCACTGCCTCGCCGCCGATCGGGTTGGGCCGGTCGCACACCACCACCGGCAGCCCGCAACGGCGCGCCGCCCGCAGGCAGTTGGCCATCGTGTAGACGTACGTGTAGACGCGCGTGCCGACGTCCTGGAGGTCGATCACCAGCAGGTCCAGCCCGTCGAGCATCTCCGCCGTCGGCTCGCGGGTGTCGCTGTAGAGCGAGTGGACCGGAACCTCCAGCCGCGGATGGCGCCTGTGGGCGGTCTCCACCATGTTGTCCTGCACGTCGGCATGGAAGCCGTGCTGCGGCCCGAACAGCGCGGCCAGCGTGACGCCGGGCTCCGCGGCGATGCGGTCGACCACGTGGCGGAAGGCGCCGTCGACCGACGCGGGGTTCGAGACCAGGCCGACGCGCCGGCCGTCCAGCAGGCCGGAGGAGAGAAGGCGTTCGGATCCGAGGGTCACCGCCATCAGATTACCGGCGCCCGGTCGGATCGGTCATCCGGCAGGCCGAAGAAGAGCGTGAGCCAGCCCTGGAGGTCCTCGTAGGCGACGGCCTTTCCTGTCGAATGCAGGTAGGCGCGCATGTTGTCCGAGAATCCCTGTCCGGCGAAGACGACGATACCGGGAATCGGCCACGCGGCGATGTCCTGGATCGTTGCCGGGATCTTCTCCTCCGCGGAGCCGCCGACTCCCTGGTACTTGCACTCGATGCCGAGGCTTCGGCCGGAGTCGGTTTGACGCAGCACGAGATCGATGCGGCGCTCCGCACCCCAGAGTCTTCGGCCCACTCTGACCTGAGTCGCCACGCGGAGTCCCAGCCGGTCAGCGAGAATCGCCACCTCTCGTTCGAGATCCGCGCCGGTCGCTATCGCCGTTAGTCCGCCGGCCATCTACGTCGTCTGCGGCGCTACGTTGGTGACGATGTACTCGTCGACGTGGCCGCGGCGGGAGGCGTCGGAGTTGATGGCGCGGCGGGCCGGAACGGTGTACGCCCGGAGCCCCGCCCGCTCCGCGTCCCGGTTGCCGTCGTACAGCGCGGCGATGGCCGGCGCCGTCGAGTTGCTGAGCAGCACGCCGCAGCCTCGCGTCGCCAGCTCGATGACCACCTGCTGCAGGCGGCGCTGATCCTCGGCGCTGAAGCCGTCCGCCGTATACGACGTGAACTGCGCCGTCGCGCTCAGCGGGGCGTACGGCGGATCGAAGTAGATGAAGTCCCCCGCGTGCGCCGTCTGCAGCACGGTGTCGAACTGCGCGTGCTCGATGGTCGCAGCCAGCCCCGACAGCATCGCGGAAACCCGCCGCAGGTTGACCCTGTCGCAGATCCGGGGATTCTTGTAGTTCCCGCGCGGCACGTTGAACCAGCCGCTCGAATTCAGCCGGAAGAGGCCGTTGTACCCGGTGCGGTTGAGGTAGATGAACATCGCCGCCAGCGCAGCGCTGTACGACTCCGCGCGCGGGCCGTTCCCGTTCATGATCCGTCCACGCGCCGGATTGAACAAGTCGTTCCGGACGCGGTAGTAGTGTTCGCCCGGATCGCGTTCGTAACCCGTAGCGAGCGCCTGCAGGCGTCTGATCACCGCCTCCGGCTTGTCGCGCAGCCGCCGCCAGCAGCCGATCAGGTCGGCGTTGACGTCGGTCAGATGGACCTTGCCGCGGTCGAGCCGACTCGCGCTCGCGAGATCGAAGAAGACCGCCCCGCTGCCGAGAAACGGCTCGTGGTAGGCTCCGAACTCCGGCGGGTAGAACTCCCGCAACACGGGCAGGAGCTGCCGTTTCCCGCCGGCCCACTTCAGGAACGGCCGCACGGGCCGGTCGCTGGCCGGGCGGTTCCCGGCGGCTCGGTCACCGTCGACGGTCGAGGATGCCCGGACGCCGGAGCCGGGTTGCGGAGCCGAACCCATCGGGATGCTTGCGGAGCGACAGGGATCCTAGCACGCCTGTCGCTGCTGGAGGTGGCGGAGGTGATGAGCCCGGACGACGGAAGCGGTGCCGACGCGGGACCGACACTTCGAGTTGGAATGCTGGCGGCCGGGTGCCGAGTATCGAGCTCGCCGGTCCGCGACCGGCTCCCACGGCCCGGCGGCTGCAATCCGGCTGCAGGCTGCATCGTCGGCTGAGCGAGTGACGGAGTACAATCAGCTTCCCGGCCATCGCGGCGCGGTCGTCCGGCTGCGGGCGGAGAGGGGATGTGGAAGTTGACGACGTGGGTCGTGCCGCTGGATCGGATCGATTCTCGCAGGTTCGGCTCGAGAAGGGAACTCGCGCCATGAGCATCGTGCCGGTAGAACCGGAGCAGGTTCAGGTACGGTACGTGGGCTACTTCAAGGACCCCGTGTTCCAGGTGCTCGGGAATCCGGCTCGCCTCTGTCAGAACCTGCTGAAGAACTTCAAGCCTTATGGCGCCGAGATTCGAGGCTTGAACATCGTTCTGGCCGTGCTGTCCGAGGCTCATGTCTCTTGCCATCTACCGTCAGCCGGTACAGCGCGAGTGTTCCTGGATCGGTTCGAGTTGTTCCTCCAGAACGCGCAGGACGAGGCTCAGGTGGAGGGGCTCATGGAATCCGGGTGGTTGGCTCTGGCGGACACCGACGACTCTCTCGCGACAACCAGGCATGAACTGATCGTGTCGACCTGGGCGAGATTCCGCGACAACGACTTCGGCTCCTACATTCGCAGGTTCGTCACGTCGCCGTCGGAACGCTGGCAACCGACCGTTCAGTTCAGCCACGACGACGAGCGCGGATCGCTGTCCCTCGAGGAATCGAACAAGGCGCCAGGCGGTCTCTGGATGCAATCCGTCATCAGGATCGACGGCGTCGAGCCCGCGGTGTCCGAAGTGATGCCGCTTTATCGTGACCGGCTGAAGGAGCAACTTCACGTGGCCGGTCTGGGGCTGGACCTTCCCGTTTGAGTCCGCAATGAATGCAGTGCAGGGTTCTAGTCATGCGATCGGTTGGGAAGAGGCAAGCGCCTTCGTCAATTCCCTTGCGCCGCTGATGGACTCGATGACGGCGCGCCGTGCGGAAGTGACTGTTTCGAATCCGTTCCATCGAGATGCCGAGCTGTTCCGGTTCAGATCTTCGTGGCGCGTCGGGCATTCGTCGAACAGGAGGCTGTCCGAAGTCCATGCACGGGGCGTTGCGCCGCTCCCGGACGTGCTTGCTCCCCGGCGATCTGCCTGGGCGGCGGGCGGGCAACGGAAGCTGGATTCGTTTGCCGGCCGGCAGGCGCCAAGTTGGACGGCGTCAACCGGCATCGAGGTCACCGGGGAAGCCGATGAGCTGGCAAGAGCCCTCGGTGTCCGGAAGGACGCCAACGTCGTCTTGCGGTTGGCTCAACGATTCGTCCCCGGAGCCGAGCATGCCGAGATGACGGTTGTCCGTGACTTCGAAGACGGCGCCACGGGCCTGCACGTGACGGTCCGGACGGCGGCTTCCCCCGCCGAGGTCGTGGATGCTGAAGACGGGCTTCATGAAGCCCTGTTCGATCGTCTGACGCCCGCAAGTCGATCGCTCTTTTCCATAGGTTACGAATTCGTGGCCCGACAATGGACCCATTGGACTTCCTGAAGGTGGCGAGCAGTCTCTGTGATTCCGACGACGAATCGGAGCGAAGGACGTCCATCGGGAGGTCGTACTTTGCGCTGTTCAATTACTTGCGTCTGAGTCTGGAACCGGTCAGGAACGTACCGACAAGTGACGAAGCCCACCGAGCCGTGGCGTACTACCTCGGAAACGCCAACAACAGAGATCTGGCCTCCGTCGAGCAGTCTCTCCGAGATCTGCGGGTCAGCCGAAACGCGGCAGACTACAAGCTCGACAAGAACGTGGACCACGCCGCCAGTCGTACGGCGCTGACCAGAGCGCAACGAGCCGTCGAGAAGTTCGGCCGCCTCGGAAACAGGGCCGTGAGCGCTGTACGGGCCGTGCCGACGTTCAGGAGCAGAGACAGTCGATGAGAGGAACCGGGTGCCCGTGGGTCTTCTCTGGCGGGGAAAGGCAATTGCCACCCCGCCGGCGGAGACGTGACAAGTGCCGAGCATGAATGTGCCCCAGCACGAAGGAGGAGCGTGGCCGTACCGGACGTCGAGCTGCACCAGGACCTGCGAAGCGCCGTCGGCGAGTTGTGCCGGCGGTTTCCCGATTCCTACTGGCGGGACCTCGACCGCGAGGAAACCTATCCGGAGGAGTTCGTCAGCACGCTGACCGAGGCGGGCTACCTCGCGGCGCTGATACCCGAGCAGTACGGCGGCTCGGGCCTGGGGATCACCGAGGCGGCGATCATCCTCGAGGAGGTCAACCGCTCGGGCGGCAACGCGGCCGCCTGCCACGCGCAGATGTACATCATGGGGACGCTGCTGCGGCACGGCTCCGACGAGCAGAAGCGCCGGTACCTGCCGAGGATTGCGAGCGGCGAACTGCGGCTGCAGGCGTTCGGAGTCACCGAGCCGACCACCGGCACCGACACCACGCAGCTCCGGACCATGGCGGTGCGCGACGGGGACCGCTACGTCGTCAACGGCCAGAAGGTGTGGATCTCCCGCGCCGAGTACTCCGACCTGATGCTGCTGATCGCCCGCACGACCCCGCGCGAGGAGGTCGTGAAGAAGACGGACGGGCTGTCGGTGTTCCTCGTGGACCTGCGGACCGCGGTCGGCAACGGCGTCACCATCCGCCCGCTCCGGGCGATGATGAACCACGCCACCACCGAGGTGTTCTTCGACAACCTCGAGGTGCCGGCTGGGAACCGCATCGGCGAGGAGGGGCGCGGCTTCCGCTACCTGCTCGACGGCCTCAACGCCGAGCGCATCCTGATCGCCGCCGAGTGCGTCGGCGACGGCCGCTGGTTCGTCGAGCGCGCGGTCCGGTACGCCAACGAGCGGGTCGTCTTCGACCGGCCGATCGGCAAGAACCAGGGCGTGCAGTTCCCGATCGCCCGCGCCCACGTCAACGTCGAGGCGGCAGACCTGATGCGGGTGCGCGCGGCCGAGCTGTTCGACGCCGGGAAGCCGTGCGGGGCCGAGGCCAACATGGCCAAGCTGCTCGCGGCCGACGCCTCGTGGGAGGCGGCCAACGCGGCGCTGCAGACGCACGGCGGCTTCGGCTTCGCCGAGGACTACGACATCGAGCGGAAGTTCCGCGAGACGCGGCTCTACCAGGTGGCGCCGATCTCGACGAACCTCATCCTCTCCTACATCGCCGAGCACGTGCTCGGGCTGCCGCGTTCCTTCTGATGACGCCGCCGCCGGTTGCGCCGGACACCGCGGGGTCGCGCCAGCCTCTCGACGGGGTGACGGTGGTCACCCTCGAGCAGGCCGTGGCGGCGCCGTTCGCCACCCGGCAGCTCGCCGACCTCGGCGCGCGGGTCATCAAGGTGGAGCGACCCGTGGTGGGCGACTTCGCGCGCGGCTACGACGCCACCGTCAAGGGGCTGTCGAGCCACTTCGTCTGGCTCAACCGCTCGAAGGAGTCGCTGACCCTCGACCTCAAGCGGCCGGAGGCGCGCGAGGTGGTGTCGAAGCTGGTCGACGGGGCGGACGTCTTCGTGCAGAACCTCGCGCCGGGCGCCGCCGACCGGCTCGGGCTCGACGCCGGCACCCTGCGTGGCCGCCGGCCGCGGCTCGTCGTCTGCAACGTCTCGGGCTACGGCCCCAGCGGCCCCTACCGCGACAAGAAGGCCTACGACCTGCTGGTGCAGGCCGAGGCGGGGCTGGTGTCGATTACCGGGACGGCGGACCAGGTGGTGAAGTCGTCGATCTCGGTGGCCGACATCGCGGCCGGCATGTACGCCTATTCGGGGGTGCTCACCGCGCTCTACCGCCGCGAGCGCAGCGGCGCCGGGGCCACCATCGAGGTCTCGATGCTGGAGGCGCTCGGCGAGTGGATGGGCTTTCCGCTCTACTACACCATGTACGGCGGCACGCCGCCGGCCCGCAGCGGCGCCCGGCACGCCGCCATCGCGCCCTACGGCCCGTTCGAGGGCGCCGACGGCGAGACGGTGTTCCTCGGGCTGCAGAACGAGCGCGAGTGGGTCCGCTTCTGCGCCGAGGTGCTCGAACGGCCGGAGCTGGCCGCCGATCCCCGCTTCGACGCCAACGCGAAGCGCGTGGCCAACCGCGACGCGTTGGAGGCGGCCATCCACGACGTCTTCGCGACGTTGACGGCCGCGCAGATCGTCGCCCGGCTCGACGCCGCGCAGATCGCCAACGGCCGCATGAACTCGGTGTTCCAGCTCGCCGAGCATCCGCAGTTGCGCGCCCGCGACCGCTGGCGCGAGGTGCCGTCGAGCGCCGGGCCGTTGCGGGCGCCGCTGCCGCCGGCGACCCTCGACGGCGCCGAGCCGCGCATGGACGCCATCCCGGAGGTCGGCGAGCACACCGCGGCGATCCTCGCCGAGCTCGGCTACGCGCCGGAGACCGTCGCCTCCTGGCGGGACGCCGGCATCGTCTGACGCGCTACGCTGGTTGAGATGTTCGATACGTTCTCCATCGCCCGCGCATTGGCTGCCGCCGACCTTACGCCTGCTCAGGTCGCGGCGATCACCGACGCCGTGCGGCAGGCTGCCGGCCACGGCGACCACATGACGCCGGATCAGCTCACCGCGGGGATAACGGCGATTCGCGCGGAACTGGCGGCGCTCGAGCTCCGACTGATCAAGTGGATCGTCGGAACCGGACTCGCGGTCGTCGCGGCCGGTATCGCGGCGGTGGTCGGCATCCTCCGACTGCTCGGGTAGGAGGAAAAGGACTGGAGGGCCGAATTCCGGCTGGCAGGACCGCAGCGCCGGCGCGCCCACGATCCGCAGCGATATCTGGTTCTGGTGTCGCGCCTGAGAAATGCCTCTACACAATGGCGAGCGGTCGTGTCTCGCTCTTCTGCCGGGAGAGGCGCGATAACGCCCGAAGAACGGCGGCGGTTGCTTGCCTTGCCGCGACCACGGTGCCGCAAATTGCATAAACGCGATCGTCGGGCACGACGGGCAGGACACTAGCTTGGTGGGCGAAATCTGACCAGGTCGAACTTCCTGAGCCACAGCAGCGTCCGCGCCAGCTTCCGACGTTCGGCCGTCGAACCGGCGAAGAGCTCGGCGGCGGGCTTCGGCCCGTCGGAGGTCAACCGCGCTAACAGGGCGTCGACCTCCTCGGGGCGGAGGAATGCGTGGGCGAGGGTGTCGTGCAGGTTGAGCCGGCCCTCGCGCAGCCGCGCCAAGTCCGCGGCCGGGTCGGCCCCCTTCGCGGCGACGACCGTATCCGGTCCGAGCAGGGCGGTCGGGTAGTGCCTGAACATCGCGAACGGGTCGGGAAACGCGAGCCTGCCCGCCTCGCGGCGGTCACGCAGCGCCACGCCCGGGTCGGCCGCGCGCACCTCCGCCAGCTCGCGCCACAGGTCCTGGTACGCCGCCACGACCACCCGCCAGTCGTAGAGCCGCCGCGCCCGCGCCATCGCCGCCGCGGCCTGCCGCGCGCGCAGCTCCCGGTCGGTCGCCAGTCGGGCGATGGCCGCGGCGCAGGCGTCGACGTCCACGGCGGTCGCGAGGCTGGTGATGCCGATCGTCTGGTCGTAGCTGTCGGCGCCCGCCGCGTGGCGATCGGCCAGGTCCACCCCGACGCCGGGTCCGACCGTCGCCGTGGGCACGCGGAATCCGGTCTCGCCGTCGGCCACGGTGTCCTTGTAGCCGTTCCAGTCGCTGACCACGCAGGGGAGACCCGCCGCCATGGCCTCGATCGGCGCGAGACCGAAGCTCTCCTGGATGTTGTCGGACAGCGACACGAAGATGTCGGACGCTCGCCATGCCGCGCGCACCAGTGCGTTGTCGAGACCGTCCAGGAAGTGCACGCGGGCGCCGCCGGCGAACCGGGCCGCCGCCTCGCGGAATTCCGTCCCGACCGCCCTGTTGGGGAACTGCCCGGTCACCAGCAGGTGGATCTCCCGGTCCCGGACACGCGCCGCCGCGCGCGCCGCCGCCATGTACATCGGCGTGGGATGCGCCTTGGCGTGGAACGAGAGCCGTCCGACGAACAGGGCCGCGAGGTCGTCTTCGGCGATGCCGAGCCGGGCCCGCAGGGCGCGCCGGGACTCCGGGCCGGCCCCCGGGGTGAGGTCATCGTTCCGGGGTGCGTAGAAGTCGCAATCCACGCCCAGCGGGATTACCGGCAGGCGTACGGGGCAGCGGAAACGGCCGCCTCCCCTGCGCTCGAGGTAGTCGGCGTGATGTTGGATGACCCGTTCGACCACGTTCCGTACCGCCGTCGAGGTGCAGATCAGCGCGTCCCACGGCTGCGTCGGCGCGACCAGGTATCGTCCGAGCGAGTCGATGACGTTGTTCGAGGCCACGGTATGAGTCACGCCGCACAGGCTGTAGTCCCTCTCGTCACCCAGCCGGCGCTTCCACGCCGTTTCCTCCAGCCCCGGCCACGGCAGGAAGACGGTGCCGACCGACTGCAGGGTCCGGCGGTCCAGGGGGTGGGCATGGACGACGGGGCGTCCACCCTCGTCGAGCTCTCCCACCAGCGCGCGGAAGTCGTCGAAATCCCGCTTCGACTCCGTGAGCGCGACCAGCCGGTCGGTGCCGCCGTGGTCGATCAGGCCTTTCAGGAATCCCGCCCCGGCGGAATGCCGTCCCTTGACCTGCTTGCGGTCCGTGCGGAACCCGTCGGGAGCATAGAACAGCGCGCAGTTGGGCCTGGCCGCGGTGTCGGTGCTCATCGCGTGAATCCAGGTTCGCGTCAGCGATCCTGGTGCGCCTTCATCACCAGCCACGGCGTTGGGCCGCCGCGCCACTCCCAGGTCGCCAGCAACTGATCGAGGTGAGACAGGCGGTTGAACCACGCCGGACTCTTCTGCAAGCGGCGCTGGCCATTGTCCTGGACCAGGGTCATCTCGTGAGAGGACGCGAAGCGTTCGACCAGCAGCCGGGTGACCCCGCGGCTGAAGCACTCGTGCGACTCCACAATCAGGTCCATGCAACGCAGCGCGGGTGCGACGTCCGGGTTCAGCAGGTCCTTCTCCGCTCCTTCTATGTCGCAGAACACCAGAACCTTCCGCCCCTCGTAGTCGGCGAAGTGCCGCGGCTCGAACAGCGCGCCGACACGAACGCGGTCGCCCACGCCGTTCCTGGCGGCGAGCTCGACGCACAGTTGACGCGCCCGGGGGTCGATGTCGAACGCCTGCACGACGGTATCGGGCATCCGACGCGCCAGGCCCACCGCGTAGTAGCCCTCGGCGCAGCCGATATTGAGAACCACCGGGTAGGCGGTCTCGACGGCACGCTCGATGAAGGCGTGCAGGGGTTGCTCGTAGCAGCCGAGCAGCTTCGCGACCAGACAGCCTTCGGCCGAGCGCGACAGGTAATCCAGCCCCTCGAGGGGGCCCGCCATGACCGCCGTGCCGTGCTCCCGCAGGTGCGTGTTCTGGATCAGCACGCTGCGCCACTTGGAAAGCAGGCGCAGAGCGTCGTTGAGCTGGGCGGACTCGTCGGGTCGACCCTCGGCCAGGTCATTCAGCACGCGTTGGCGGACTCTGCGCTGCAATGTCATCGGCGAACCCTGGAGCCGGCGCGGGGCTCCGCTCTGCGCCCCGTATTATCCACGTTCGCCGCCGCGCGAGGCTTCGAGGAGTACTATCCGATGGGCGTGTGTGGATCGACGGCCTCCGCGACCGCCAGCGTGCGCTTCGCCGACGCGATGACCGGCCGCTCGATGAGCTTGCCGTCGACCAGCAGCACGCCGCCCCGGTTGCGGTCGTAGGCCTCGACGATGCGCCGCGCCCAGGCCACCTCTTCCGCCGCGGGCGAGAACGCGGCCTGGATGACCGGCACCTGCGTCGGATGGATGGCGGCCTTGCCGGTGAAGCCGAGCCCCCGCGTGCGGCGGCTCTCGGCGGCGAGCCCGTCGAGGGCCGGCACGTCCATGAACGGGGAGTCGAGGGCGCCGACCCCGGCGACGGCGGCGGCGACCACCACCCGCGAGCGGGCGTAGAGGGCGGCGTCCCAGCCGACCTCGCACCCGACGTCGGCCGCGAAGTCGATGGCGCCGAAGAAAACCGCCGATACGGTCGGCGTCGCCGCGGCGATCGCCTCGGCGGCGGCCACCCCGCGCGCCGTCTCGACCATCACGATGAGGGGCAGGTCGGGCAGGGCGTCGCCGAGCGCCTGGGCCACGTCGCGGATCTCCTCCGGCCCGTCGCACTTCGGCAGCATGAGGGCATCCGGCCGGATGCCGGCGCACCGCACCGCGTCCAGATCGCGCTGCCCGAGGTCGGTCTTCGGGTCGTTGATCCGCAGGCTGACCTCGGCGCGCACCGGCTCCCGATCGGCGAACAGGGCCAGCGCCTTGTCGCGCGCCTCGTCCTTGGCGACGAACGAGACGCCGTCCTCCAGGTCGATGCAGACCGCGTCGGCGCCGGTTGCGAGCGCCTTCGGGTAGCGGTCCGGACGGACCGCCGGGACGAACAGCAGGCCGCGGCGCACGCGGAAGGCCGGTCGGCTGGACATCATCTCAGGCGGGTTGCGGCTCGGGGGCCGCCGCGGACTGCGGCTCGGGGGCCGCCGCGGCCAGCTTGACGCCGAGGTCCCGCACCGACGCCGCGGCATCGAGCGCCCGCAGCCAGTCGAGCGCCGCGCCGGCCGCCGCGGGAGCCACCGCGCGCCGGGCGCAGGTGATGAACTTGCCGTCCAGCTCGTCCTGCGACGCCGGGCGGTCGGGGTAGCCGCGGGCGGCCCGGACGAAGCGCTCCAGCGACCGGCCGCCGGCGAGCCGCACCATGACCCGCGCCTCGGTCAGCGGCGGCGACTCGCGGCCGAGCCGCTCGTCCGCCCGCATGGTCACGCGCGGCACGAGCCGCGCCACCTCCGGCGCCCGCATCGCGTCCCTTTCGAAGGTGTCGATGCCGACTCGGCCGAACGCCAGCGCCGCCGCCGCGCAGTAGTGCAGGCTGAACTTCCCTTCCAGCCCGGTCGTCGGACGGTCGTGGATGAGCACCGTCGGGGTCACCGGATCGACGTCTATCGCCACCGCCTCGACCTCCGACGGGTCGATGTCGTGCTCGCGCCGCAGGTCGCGAAGCGTGTCGATGGTGGGATGCGTGGCCGCGCACGACGGGTACAGCTTGACGGTGATGCCGCCCTCGACGATCTCCCACCGCCGCCCGAGACGGTCGCTGGCCGCCGACAGATCCCGCCCGGCGCTCTGCATGGCGACCAGCAGGCCCTGGGGCCCGTCGATGGCGTGCTCCGACGCGGTGAGCCCTTCGCGCGCGAGCAGCGCCGCCAGCACGCCGTTGCGGGCCGCCAGCCCGCCCTGCAGCGGCTTGACCATCGTCCCGAAGCTCTCCTTCAGGCCGCACGCCTCGGACGCGGCGATCGACAGGGCCCGCCCCGTCGTCTCGGCGTCGAGCCCCATGACGCGGGCCGCGGCGGCGGCGGCGCCGATGGTGCCGATGGTCGAGGTGCAGTGCCAGCCCCGCTCGTAGTGGGCCGGGTTCATCACGACGCCGAGCGCGCATTCCACCTCGAAGCCGACGACGTAGGCGTCCAGCAGCGTCCGCCCCGCGGCATCGGCCGCCTCGCCCGCGGCCAGGCCGGCGGCGACGAGCGGCGCGCTCGGATGCGCCAGCGAGACCCAGCACATGTCGTCGAAATCGAGCGCGTGGGCGGCGGTGCCGTTGGCGAGCGCGGCATGGCCGGGCCCGGCCGTCAGGTCGGTCCCGAGCACGGCGCAGGCGCCCGGTCCGCCGTCGGCCCGCGCCACGCGCTGCACGCTGCGGGCGGCCGGCTCCCGCGCCCCGGCGAGGGCGACCCCGATCGTGTCCTGCACGGCGTCGCGCGCCGCCGCGCGGGCGGGGGCCGGCACGTCGGCCGACGAGACGAATCCGGCGAACCGGGAGATGGCGGTCATCGGATGCTCTCCTCCCAACCGCTGCGGACCCGGCGGCCGGCTGTGCGGGCCGTGTTCGAGGCGTGCCAAGCAGCGAAACAGGGACTGGGACTCGATGAAGTTGGCAAATCCATATCGATCACTGTCCTTGCCATGGAACCGGGCGGTTTCTCGTCCAGTCGCTGCCGCGGCCGCCGGTCTACTCGTTGCCGTAGAAACGCGCGATCCGCGTCAGGCGCTCCTCGATCTCCGCCGCCGGGATCCACCGGCCGCCGACCATCACGCCGGCCGGGCCGCGCACGTTGCCGATGTCGTCCAGGGGGTTCGCGGCCAGCAGGACGAGATCGGCGCGCCGCCCCACGGCCACCGTGCCGAACTCGTCCTCCGCCCCGAAGTACTCCGCCGGCCGGCGGGTGCCGATCTCCAGCACCTCGTAGGGGGTCATCCCCACCTCGACGTAGAGCGCCATCTCGTGGTGCATGGCGAAGCCGGGCACGCTGAAGATCTGCGGCGAGTCGGTTCCCAGGGCGATGTTGGCGCCGCCGGCGTGCAGCGCCGCGAGGATGCGGCGGCGCAGTTCAGCCACGCGCCGGTTGGTCTCCACGTCGCTCGCACCGAGCCGCGTGTCGACCGCCTGCCGCCAGCGATCCACCGTCTCGGGCGGCATGTAGCGCACCTCCGGCCGTTCGGGCAGCACGTCGACCGAGCCGCGATCGTTGTAGAAGGCGGTCTCCCACAGCACCATGGTCGGCACCACCCACGCGCCGGCGTCGATCGTCGCCTGCACCAGCTCCGGGATCCGCGACTCGTCCACCTGGTCGACGAGCGCACCGACCGCGGCCAGCCCGCGCGCGTCGTCCGGCCGCGTGTCTTCGGGAACCAGCGCCTCGACGTAGTTGTCCAGGTGATCGACCGAGACCTGGCCCAGCTCGAGCGCCCGCCGCAGGCCGACGAAGTCGGAGACGTGTCCGCCGAACGGAATGTCGACCTCGGCCGCGGTGGCGGCCAGCGCGTCGAAGACCTCCGGGCTCAGCCCCTCGTGGGTCTTGATCAGGTCGTAGCCGTCCGCCCGGTAGCGGCGGGCGAGCTGCTCCGCCTCTTCCGGCGTGGTGACCCGCGCGCCGCTCATCGACACGCTGGCCAGGTACAGGCGCGGCCCCAAGAGCAGCCCGCGCTCGATGGAGCTGCGCAGATCGAACTGCGACGGATCGCCCTGCATGCCGCGGACGGTGGTCACGCCGTTGGCGAGGTACAGGAACAGCAGGTTCCGGATGTCCTCGTCGCTCATGCGCGGGTTCGGCAGGTGGCCGTGCATCTCGGCCAGCCCCGGCATCAGGTAGTGCCCGTCCGCCTCGATGATCTCGACCCCCTCGGCCGGCTCGACGCGGGCGCTCGGGTCGATCGACGCGATCCGCCCGTCGTCGATCACCACCGTCCGGCCTTCGAGAACCCGCTCCGTGTCCATCGGCAGCACGTTGACGCCGACGAACGCGAGGTCGCCGTCCACCACCGTCCGCGGCTCGCCGCCGCAGGCGCCCATCGCGACCACGGCGAGGGCGAGCAGCACCGGCGCGGCCGACCCGCAACGGTTCACCCGAGGCGCCGGCAAGCACGATGCCGGCCCGGGCCGCCGGCAACCGCTGCCCCGAGCGTCTCGCCCGCGTCCGCCCCGCGGCGGTATTTCGCCGATCCCGCTGTTCCGCATCCCGGCCCCCCGCGCCGGCCTCGGCCGTGCTTCCCACCCTGTCATGCCTTCACCTCCGGACGCGCACTGGCGTACTCGGGCACGTGGCCCCGCCGGTAGACCATGAAGGTCCGCTTGTAGGTGATGACGACGGTGCCGTCCTGCTTGAAGCCGCGCGTCCTGACGGTCACGATGCCCACGTTGGGCCGCGACTTCGACTCGCGCCTGTCCAGCACCTCGCTCTCCGAGTAGATGGTGTCCCCCTCGAACACCGGGGCCGGCAGCCGCACCTCGTCCCAGCCGAGGTTGGCCATCACGTTGACCGACAGGTCCATCGTCGACTGGCCGGTCACCAGGGCCAGGGTGAACGTCGAGTCGACGAGCCGCTGGCCGAACTCGGTCTTCTCGGCGTAGGCCGAGTCGAAGTGGATCTTGTTGACGTTCTGCGACAGCAGCGTGAACCAGACGTTGTCGGCCGGAAGCACGGTGCGGCCGAGCGGGTGCCGGTAGACGTCGCCGACCTCGAAGTCCTCGTAGACGCGGCCGGTCCAACCTTCCTTGACAGGCATTGCAGTGTTCTCCTGCAAAGATCGGCGCTCACGCGGCGGACCCGCTGGCGCCCGGATCAGGGAATTATAAATCAGCGGCCTTCCACTACCCGCCAAGGGCACTGACGACCGCGTCCGGATTGCGATCGATGACAGTCAGCAGAACGCGGGCCGCGCGGTCCGGCACGCGACGCCCTTGTTCCCAATCCTGTACCGCACGTGCGTCGAGGCCGAAGCGTTCAGCGAACTGCCGGCGGCTCAGCTTCATTCGCCGGCGCAACGCGACGATCCTCTCAGCGGTCGGATCATCGACAATGCGAGACGGTAGCTCGACCTCGCCGCGCACATGGGCGAGAACCTCGCCCAACGCCTCTTCGATCTCCCGCCCCCTGGCGGTTCGATCCGTCGTCATCCCTCGTCCCCTTCCCTCTTGATGGCGGCAACCAGCCGGGACAATGCCCTCTTGTCTGCCGGACTCAGGTCTTCGCGATCCGCTTTGGCGTAGGCCGTCGGCATGTACAGCGCCTCCGGCCCGGCGTGGTAGAAATAGATGGTTCGGATGCCGCCTCGCTTCCCGCGACCCGACCCCGCCCAACGCAATTTGCGAACCCTCCTGTGCCTCGGATGAGCGGCGCTCCCGCGGGATCGGCAACAACTGCGGCTTCCATCGCCTCACGCTCCACCGCCGGGATCAGCCTGCGGATGGCACGCTCGTACATCCTGGCAGCGAACACCTGCACGGATTATGAGTTTGCGGCAATGCCGCATTCAAGTCAAGGCTGTACCCAGCGTCAGACGATCCCGGCGGCCCGCCACGCCGCGACGGTTTCCGGCGCGTAGCCGAGTTCGGCGAGCTGCCGCGTGGCGACCGGCGCCGCGACGGCCTGCTCCGGGGTGACGAAGAACACCTCCGTCGTGGCGTGGTTCATCATCGCCCGGAGCGGACGGATGGTGACGCCGTTGCCGACCGCGGTGCGCAGGTCCAAGAGGAACACCGACAGCCCGTCGTCGGCTGGCGTGGCTGGTGATGAAGGCCCGGGGCGGTTGCTGATGGTCGAACCGCAGGCTCGCGCGCTATGAGCACCGATACAGGACTGTGTCCGGGAATTATCGCAGGAGAGGCAAGTTACGGGACTCGTAGCTGTGCAGATTGTCTTGGTGGACGTGTCTCATTGTGGGCTATGCGCCTGAAGCTCATCTATCGACCTGTCAATCCGCCGACTAGCAGCACGCACAAGTTCATCGATGAACTTGACGCGTGTGACTCTCTTTCCGACACTGACACCTGAGCGTCGCGCGGCTGCTGACAGCACTTCGACGGTACACTGGCGGCTCTCCCGCAAGCCGGCCTTGGCGCCCGCGACGCCGAGCCAACGGACAAGCAGACGGACATCCATCTCGTGGTCCATGCTGGACATCGCCTGATGAACTCCCCGGTCAGACGCCGTAGTTGTTCGGCCTGCTTCTCGGCATTCGGGCCACTGACATCAAAGACGGAGCAACGGTCACGTGCGGCCTGGCGCAAGCCGTCTCCCTCCGTAATGTTATGTGTCGAAGATGATGACGGCGCTGACGTCGCACGTCCGTTCGTCAGCTCGCGCGCGCAGCCGGAACGGGGACGGTGGTGTCCCGCGCACTGGCGAGCGCCTCCTCGCCGGGAGCGGCGACCGCGGTCGGGAGGCGCCGTTCCCGGCGCATCGCGTCCAGGCGGTCGTGGGCCAGGGCGTTCTGGATCAGCGGCAGGTAGAAGGCGCCGTCTCCCTCGATGGTGATCAGGTCGTCGTCGACCGTCGCCCAACCCAGCTCGACCAGCGCGTCCCACACCGGGCGGTGTTCCTCCACCGCGTCGCGTCCGACCAGCGCCAGATAGCGACGGCGATCCACCTCCAGGCTCTGCAGCTCCTGGAACAGCAGGTGCAGCCGGAGGTCGGCCTCCGAGTAGTGGAAGCCCCGCAGCACCGGGAACCGCCCCGCGTCGAGGTCGCGGAAGTAGTCGTCGACGCGGGTCTGATTGATGTAGGCCCATCCCGGATCGTGCGGCGTGCCGAAGAAGAACGAGATGCCGGCGAATCCCCAGCCCCAGGCGTCGTAGCCGACGAGCTGTCCGTCGTCCTCGCGGAACGGCTGGCGGAACAGCTCCTCGTACAGGTAGCTGCTCGGCAGCGGGCCGCTGTGCTGGAAGTCGTAGGGCGTCACCTGCGTGAACCCCGCCGACAGCAGGTAGTCCCGACCGATCCGGTACATCTCGAGGTTCTGCTCGGTCGAGGGCAGCTCGTGGCGCCGGTTGCGCGAGAAGTCCGTGCGTCCGGCGACGTTGAGCTCGTAGTGGGTGATGTGCGTCAGGCCGGCATCGACCAGCGCCTGCAGGTCGCGCAGCATGTGGCCGACCGTCTGATTGGGCCAGCCGAAGATCAGGTCGACGCTGACCGGCAGGCCCAGCGTCCGGCACGAGGACAGCGTCTGGAACACCTGGGCGGCGGTCTGCTTGCGGCCGCTGGCCTTGATCAGCTCGTCGTCGAGCTGCTGGGCGCCCATGCTGATGCGGTTGATGCCGCACGCCTGCATGGCGGCCAGCTTCTCGTGGCTGAACGTCTGCGGTATGCCCTCGAGCGTCACCTCGATGTCGGGCGGCACGTCGAAGACGCCGCGCACGACGTCCATCAATGCCGCGTACTGGTCCGCCCGGTAGAGGTTCGATGTGCCGCCGCCGAAGTAGATGCTCGCCAGCTCGGCGCCTTCGAGGTAGGGCCGGAACAGCTCCCCTTCGCGCCTCAGGTACTCGAGATAGGTGTCGAGCTGCTGCCGGTCGCGGTAGACCTCGGTCGGAAACAGGCAGAAGCCGCAGCGTTCCGGATCGGTCGGCAGGCAGTACGGCGTGCCGACGTACAGGTTGATCCGCTTGCGGACGCCGCGGGCCGCGTGCCGGCGGCTCTCCATGACGGCCGGCACCGAGACGTTCCGATCGAGCCAGAAGACGGGCGACGGATGCCCGTGCAGCACCTTGTTGCTCTGCCGGCGATGCCGGTGCTCGTCGATGTAGGTGCGGACCTCTCGTCTGTCACGCATGGCGATGCGCGTCGCAGGATCCGGATGCCGGCGTCGCGGGAAGTCCATTGTACCCCACCGCGGCCGGGGCGCCCGCTCCTGCTCGCTCCTGCCGCTCCTGACCGCTCCTGCACTGTCCCCTTGGCGGCCGGCGATCACCGCACGCGGGCGAGGACGCCGTGCAGGTGGTTGAAGTCGATGCGCGTCGGCTCGGCGGGGATCGGGATCTCCACCTCCACTGCCGGCCGATCGACCCGGATCCGGTGGACGATCGGCTCGCGGTCGCGGAACTCCAGGCGGATGGGGACGGTCGCTCGAAAACCGGGCGGCACGTCCTCCTGCCGCACCGTGCCGTGCAGCACGAACGGCTCCCGCGCGTCGCGCAGCGGCGACACGTCGAGGTCCGGGCGGTAGGTCGGCACGTCGACGCCGTAGACCCACTGGTCGAAGAACCAGTCCATCGGCTCCCCGAACGCCTCGGTCACAGCGGCCTCGAACGAGCGCGTGCTGGCGACCCCGCCCATGTGATCGCGCACGAAACCGCGCATCAGGTCGCGGAAGCGCCGGTCGTCGCCGGTCTCGGGATCCATCAGCAGCATGCGGAGCATGTGCAGGATGAAGGCGCCCTTCTCGTAGACCAGCAGGCGGTAGTCGAACGGGGTGTCGGTGGTGCGCAGCCGGAAGCCGGCCACCAGCGGTCCCGATTCGTTGCCGTCGCTCTCGCGGATGACCGCCGGAACGAAACCGTACCGCTTGCCGTATCCCTGCCCGACGTTGACCTCGCCGAGGGCGTCCAGCCGCCACGCGTCGAGCATGTCCCGGAACTGGTCCTCCTCGCCGAGTCCCGTCAGCACGTAGAGGGCGGCCGAGTAGTTCGCGAAGCCCTCCGTGATCCACTGGTCGCGGTACGATTCCCAGTCGACGCCGGCGCCCCACCACTGGTGGGCGACCTCGTGGGCCCGGAACAGCTCCGACTCGCCGGTGTGCAGCCCGCCGAACACGTGGAAGGTCAGCAGAACCAGTCCGGGAAACGCCTGCCCGCCGGTCGTCCGGGTCTCGGTGACCAGCAGCGAGTCGAACGGATAGGGGCCGAAGTAGTCGATGTAGGTGCGCAACGATCCCACCAGGTCGTCGAGGGTCTTCTGGCGGTTCCCCGGGGCGAAGCCGACGTGGTTGCGGTCCGCGTAGACGGCAATCGGGGGCAGGCCGTCGTGCGTCACCTCGTCCACCTCGAAGCGCCCCATGTGGAACGACATCGTGCCGCGGACCGGCCGGTTCGTCACCCAGCGCATGATGCGGGTGTCGTCCTCGACCCGTTCGTCCAGCAGCTCCCCGCCGCTTGCGATGCGGAATCGCTCGGGCACCCGGAACGTCAGGTCGAAGCGCCGCCGCCGGTTGTCCGGATGCCGGGGGATCCACGAGGTCGTGTCCTTGAGCAGATACCCGGAGGCGTCGCGCAGGCGCTCGATCAGCTCCGCCTCGTAGGCGATCTCCAGGACGAAACGCTCGCCGGCCGCGACCGGGCGCGGCAGCAGCACGGTGAGCCACGGGTCGTGCAGGTCCTCGCTGAAGCGCCGGTCGTGGGTCGCCTGCACGTAGTGGACCTGCTCGCCCGCGATGGGGGTCGGCTCGTCGGGGCCGGGCGGCCCGTCGTCGGCCCGGTCCGGGTCGCGATCCGCCACCCGATCCGCCGGCGCCCGGTCCGGGGCGAACAGCGCCACGCGCGTCGCGTCTTCGACGTCCGGCGGCAGGTCGGTCCGCCAGCGGACGTCGGTGACGTCGGCGAACGGCGAGATGTTCAGCCGCAGCGCGGCCAGCGGCAGGAGCGGCTCCATCACCAGCGCCACGCTCGCCGCCGCGTCGCCGTTGCCCTCGATGGCGATGTCCACGTCGGTGCGGGACACCTGCATCCGCGGGCGCCAGCGCTCCTCGTCGGGAACGAGGGTGCGGGGCGACAGGCCGTAGTCGCGGAAGCTCCACTCGTCGTCGTCCCGTTCGGCTTCCGGATCGGCGGGGCCTTCGATCTCCGGATCGCGGGGGAAGCGGCCGATCGTCGGATCGACGAGCGCCGGCTCGAACTCGTCCCGCGCGTGAAAGCCCATCCAGACGTCGGTCAGCTTCCGGCGGCTGTCGAACTCCCAGATCGTCACTTCCTCCAGGTCGCGGGGCTCGATCTCGATCGAGAACCAGTCATGTTCCCGCCCGTCGATCTCGCCGAACAGGTAGGGGCGGTCGCCGGGCGCCGCGAGCCCGGACTCGGCGCGCCACAGATCCAGTGCGACCCGGGCGTCGGGATTCCGCAGCCGGTCTTCCAGCAGCGCTTCCCGGCGGTCCTCGAGCAGGTCCGCCGCACGCTCCCGCTGCCGCCGCTCGCGCCGCCCGCCGCCGGCCCGCGGCGGGTCGGTCACCAGCGCCCGCAGCCGTTCGTCGAGGTCGCCGCTGAACCAGAGGACGAACCGCTCGAACTCCTCCTCCAGGAAGTCCTCGTCGATCAGTTTCCGGAGCTGCTGGTGCTCCACGCCGTCCGGCGGCCAGGCGCGCACCGTGCCGCGGCCGAGAAACACCGCGACCCGGGAGCGGCCGCCGGCCGGCGGCGTCAGAAAGAGGTCGCCGCGCTCCAGCTCGAGCTCGAAGCGGTCGATCCACAGCCGCCCGCGGCGAACGTGGCCGGCCGGCTCCGGCTCCGCCTCGCGCAACTCGTCGTACAGCGGCGGGGGACCGAGGCCGGGTTCGTCGTCGGCGGCGAACGCGACGCCGCCGGCGAGCAGGAAGGACGAGGCGGCGAGAGCGGTGACGATGTTCCGCAGGATCCGCGACGTTCCGCAGGGGCAGAGATGCACGCTCGGCATCATGCCCGTTTTCCGAACCGGCGTAAAGGTCGAGCGACGCCGTATCACGATTCGGGAGCCGGCGCCGCTACGAGGAACGAGCGTGTCCCTCGCCGGACCCGTGGTCTCCACCTCGGCAACCGCCGCCACGAGGCAGCCGCGGCAGCCGCCGGACGCCGTGGTAGCATGATTTCGTGTTCGACACGCACGCGATCGCCCGGCAACCGACCGGAGCCGGCCTTACGGCCGAGCAGGCCGACGCCATCACGAACGCGGTGCGTCAGGCTGCCGAGCACGGTGACTATGCGACACGCCCGGAACTGGAGGCCCTCGCCACGAAGGTCGACCTGGCCAGCCTGGAGGCGCGCCTGACGTGGCGCTTCGCCGGTGCGATGCTCGCACAGACACTCGCCATCCTCGGCGGTGTTCTCGCGATGCTGCGGCTGCTGGAGTGACCGCGGCTCACCAATCGATGGCAGCGGCGCGGTACCCCACCTGGCAGCCCGTGGCGAAAGTCCCCGCTGCATTCGAGCGGCGATGCATCCCGCCTGACCGCGTTGTTCGTCGGTTACATATGCCCAATATGCGCCCTCCTCACGCCGGGTACCGGGTGTCGGGGCGCCTCGCCGCTCTCGGTGCGACGCGGGGTTTCACCACGGGCTGCTAGACGAGCCGCGGTTCCACGAGATCACCCTCCGGCAGGAGGCGCCGGGCGATCTCGACGCTCCAGGGTTCGCGGATCCGACCGTCGTCGATGTCGGCCGCCAGTCGAGGCGGCGCGACGAAGCTCCCGCTGAGCGACGTTCCTCGTCGCTCGAAGAACTCGGTGGCGCTCAGGGCGACGGCGACGTCGTCCGTTCGGGCTCGCCATTCGTAGACGATGGCGACGTGGCGCCGCGTCCGGTCGCCATCTCGGCCCCGGATCCAGAGTGCGCCGAGCATCTCCAGTTCCCGTGGCTCGACACTCAGGCGGAGCTCTTCCTGAAGCTCGCGGACCGCGCCGTGTTCGATGGATGGCCCGTTGGCGCCATCCTCCCGTCGGACGTGACCGCCGGCCCAGATCACGATCTTCCCGTGGAGCGGGCTGTCCTTGCGCTGCTCCCTGCGCTTCAGTCGCAGGAGGTCGCCGCTCCGGTTGCGCACCACCACGACCGGCAGGGCCTGCACCAGCGTGACGTCGGATTCCACGGTCTCGCGACTTCCGAACGTGCCCTTCTTGGTGAACAACCCGACAAGCTGCCGCGCCGCGGTCCTGCCGATCCAGATCTCCGCTTTGAAGAGCGGCGCCACGGAGGCCGCCGGGAGAAACAGGATCTCTTCCTCGAGCTGTTCCTCGATCAACCCGAGAACGAGGCCGGCGGCTTCCTCGGCGGTCGCCCGGGGACCGGCCGATGCATTCCGAGACGTGTCGACCTCGAAGATCCGGAAGTGCTTCTTCCGCAGCCGTGCGGCGGTCTGCCGGGTCGTCTCGAGCATGGTCCGCAGCACGTCGTCGTTCATGATGGAGCCGGCCGCGCCGTCGACCGGCAGGTAGCCGCGCTCGCGTTCCATCGAGTCCGTTGGGGATGCCGTCATCACGATCACGCCGGTGATGCGCTTCCGCCAGTCGTCCATCAGGAGGAATTTCTCTATCGACTCCCGTTCGGCCCTGCGGATCCTGGCGAGACGCTCCATGACGGCGAACCAGTTCACCGCGTCGAACAGGCCCCGGTCGAGGATCAGCACGTCCGGATCACCCGGCCGTGACGGAATCTGTGTCTTCTCCAGGATCCGAGACAACGTCGTACAGGCGGTCCAGACGTTGAAATTCGCGTGCTTCTTGTCCCGAATCGGACAGATCGACGCGTGTTCCACGACGACCTCGACGCGGAACCCGCACCGCTTGAGAAACGCGTGCACTTGGCCGAGCGTGGTGGTCTTGCCCGCCTTCGGGACGCCGGCGAACTCGATCACCACCGGTTTCCTGGCCGTCCCGAACCGCTCCGCGGCTGCTTCGGCGCGCTGCTGCAGGGCTGACTTCATCGGGTGCGGATCCATCCTCGAGGGGACAACGCCTACCCCCGCGAGTCTGTCACATCGCGGGACCGTCGTGGGGCTGGGAGGAGAATGATCGTCGGCCAGAATGAACGTCGAATCTCGTGGCGGATCGCCTCTGTCGATGATTGGTGCGGAAGGGGGGATTTGAACCCCCACGGGCCATTGGCCCACCAGCCCCTCAAGCTGGCGCGTCTGCCGTTCCGCCACTTCCGCGTTCGTGGGCGGGCGTCCGAAGCCGGGGCGTCCCGGCGAGGCTACTGCGGGTCTTCGGTCGTCTCCGACGCCGCGTCGTCGTCCTCGGACGAGGCGTCCGCCGGCGCCGGCGCAGGCAAGGTGGTCGCCGGCTCCTCGGCTGCAACCGGTGTCGCCTCCGGCGCGTCGAGGCCGCCGAGTACCGATCCCGGTCCCCGCTGGCCGATGATCGCCAGCAGCAGCGCGCCGGCCATGAACAGCGTTCCGAGCACCGTCGTCACCCGGGTCAGCAACGAGGCGCCGGCGCGCGCGCCGAACGCCGCCTGGGTGCCCCCGCCGCCGAATGCGGCGGCGATGTCGCCCCCCTTGCCCTGCTGCAGCAGCACGACGACTATCAGCAGCAGGCAGGCGAGCACGTAGACGCCGGACAGGATCATGGTCAGCACAACTACCAATGATACTCCAAGCGGCGTCGTCCCGACGCAACGGCTCGCAACGGTCGCTGGTTCCTGCATCCCCCCGGCAGGCCGTGCGCGCGCCGGCGGTCGACCGGCGCCCTTCTCGACAAGAGGGTTTCGCCGCCTGCTTCGAGCGGCGTCGATTTCCCGGTGGCTCGCAAGCCGGATATGGACTATTGTGGTCATATGGAATTGGTCGCAAAGGACAGATGGTGCAGACCACAACCGTTTCTCAACTCAAGACCTCGTTGAGCGCCTACCTGCGTCGGGTCAAGTCCGGCGAGGAAGTGGTCGTCACCGAGCATGGTCGTCCCATTGCGCGCCTGCTCCCGCTGGCGAGTGCCGCGTCCGTGCCCGAGCATGTGAGAGACCTGGAAGCTCAGGGTCTGCTCAAGCGAGGGCGGCAGCCGCTGCCCGCGGATTTCTGGGACCTGCCACGACCTGCGGACCCGCAAGGGGCCGTGCGCGAGGCGGTCGTGCGCGAGCGGGAAGAGAGCCGGTGAGATTCTGGGATGCGTCGGCCGTGGTGCCGCTGTGCGTGCAGGAACCCGACTCGGCCCGGGTGCGGGAGATTCTCGTCGAGGACGCATCCATGGTCGTATGGTGGGGTACCCGTACCGAGTGCGTCTCGGCGCTGATGCGCCGGACGCGGGAGGGTGGCATGACTCGCGCCGGCGAGCGTGCCGCCCGCCGCGTGCTGCTTGCGCTGGCGAACGCCTGGATGGAAATGCAGCCCAACGAGACGTTGCGCAGCGTGGCCGAGCGGTTGCTGGCGGTGCATCCGTTGCGGACTGCGGATGCGCTGCAGTTGGCGGCGGCCCTGTTGTGGTGCCGGCAGATCCCCGCCGGCCAGGACTTCGTCACGTTCGATCAACGCCTGCGGGACGCGAGCTATCGCGAAGGCTTCACCGTTCTTCCCGACACGAGTTGACGATCGCGGCGAAGCTGTGCGGGTCGAGGCTGGCGCCGCCGACGAGGGCCCCGTCGACGTCCGGCCGGGCGGAGAGATCCGCGGCGTTCGCCGGCTTGACGCTCCCGCCGTACAGCAGGCGGCAGCGGTCCGCGGCGGTCTGGCCGGCCAGCGCGGCGAGGCGCCGGCGGACGTGCGCGTGGGCCTCCTGCGCCTGCTCGGGCGTGGCGGTGCGGCCGGTGCCGATGGCCCAGACCGGCTCGTAGGCGACGACGATCGATCCGATGGCATCGGCGGCCAGTCCGGCCAGCCCCCCATCGAGTTGCCGGTCGAGCACCGCCTCGGTCTCGCCGGCCTCGCGCTCGGCGAGGGTCTCCCCGATGCAGACGATCGGGGTCAGGCCGGCGGCGAGCACCGCCCGCGTCTTGCGGTTGACGGCGGCGTCGCCCTCGCCGAACAGGTGGCGCCGCTCGGAGTGGCCCACGATGACGCGGCTCGCCCCGGCGTCCTGCAGCATGGCCAGGCTCACCTCGCCGGTGAACGCGCCCTGCGGCTCCCAGTGCACGTTCTGGGCCGCCACGGCGACGTTGCCGCCGCGGCAGGCGCCGGCGACCGCCGCCAGCGCCGTGAACGGGGGAGCGATCACGATCTCGGCGTCGTCGACGCCGGCCACCAGGGGCAGGAACGCCGTCGTGAACGCGGTCGCCTCGGCGACCGTCTTGTGCATCTTCCAGTTGGCGGCCAGCACCGGGGTGCGCATCGTGTCCTCCCTCGGTCTACCGATCCGGCAGCGCAACCACGCCCGGCAGCGTGCGGCCGCCCAGAAACTCCAGCGACGCCCCGCCGCCGGTCGAGATGTGCGTCAGCCGCTCGCCGACCCCCGCCCTGGCGACGGCGGCGACCGAATCGCCGCCGCCGACCACGGTAGTCGCGTCCGAGGCCGCTACCGCCCGCGCGACGGCGAGCGTCCCGTGGCTGAACGCGTCCACCTCGAACACGCCCATCGGCCCGTTCCAGACCACGGTCCGCGCGGTTTCGATGACCGTCGCGTAGGTCCGCTCGGTCTCGGGGCCGATGTCCACGCCCAGCCGCTCGCCGATCGCCGCGTCGTCGACCGCGAGACATTCATGGTCCGCGCCGGCTTCGAGGCTGGCAGCGACCACGTGGTCCGCGGGGAGCTCCAGCCGCACGCCCCGCTCGGCCGCGTCGCGTTCGATGGTGCGCGTGCCTTCCACGAGATCCGGCTCCACCAGCGACCGGCCGGTCGGGAGCCCGCGCGCCCGGAAGAACGTGTAGGCCATGGCGCCGCCGACGAGCAGCGCGTCGACCCGCGGCAGCAGGTTCTCGATGACCTCCAGCTTGCCGGATACCTTCGCCCCGCCGAGCACCGCCACGAAGGGCCGCGCCGGGGAGGCCAACAGGGCGCCGAGGTGCTCCAGCTCGCGGTCCAGGAGCAGTCCGGCCGCGGCGTCGGCGACGTGCGCCACGATGCCCGCGGTCGAGGCGTGGGCGCGGTGCGCCGAGCCGAACGCGTCGTTGACGTAGACGTCGGCCAGCGCCGCCAGCGCCGCCGCGAAGTCCGGGTCGTTCGCTTCCTCCTCCGCGTGGAAGCGGAGGTTCTCGAGCAGGGTGACGCCGCCCGTCCCGGCCTCGGCGATCGCCTGCCGGGCCGGCTCGCCGACGCAGTCCGCCGCAAAGCGCACGGGCCGTTCGAGCAGCGCCGACAGCCGCACAGCGACCGGCCGGAGGCTGAGCTCGGGCCTCGGCCTGCCCTTCGGCCGTCCGAGGTGCGAGGCCAGCACGACGGACGCGCCGCGGTCGAGGGCGTGACGCAACGTCGGCAGCGCCGCGCGCACGCGCGTGTCGTCGGCCACCGCGCCACCCGCCAGCGGCACGTTGAAGTCGACCCGCACGAACACGCGCCGGTCGGCGAGGTCGAGGTCGCGGATGGAGCGCTTGGCCATGCGGTCCGCTCAGGCGGCCTTGCCGGCGATCAGCTTCACCAGATCGACGCAGCGGGACGAGTAGCCCCACTCGTTGTCGTACCACGACAGCACCTTGATGAAGTCGCCCTCCATCACCTTCGTGTACGACGCGTCGACGATCGACGAGTGGGGGTTGCCCTTGAAGTCGATCGAGACGAGCGGCTCCTCCGACAACTGGAGGATGCCGGCGAGCGGGCCGTCGGCCGCCGCGCCGAACGCCGCGTTGACCTCCTCGGCGGTGGCCTTCCGGTCCAGCTCGGCCACCAGATCGACCACCGACACGTTCGGGGTCGGCACCCGCATGGCGATGCCGTCCAGCCGGCCCTGCAGCTCCGGCAGCACCTGGCCCACCGCCACGGCCGCCCCGGTGGTCGTCGGAATCATCGAGACGCCGGCCGCCCGCGCGCGGCGCAGGTCCTTGTGCGGCAGGTCGAGCAGCTTCTGGTCGTTGGTGTACGAATGGACCGTCGTCATCCAGCCGCGGCGCAGGCCGAAGCTCTCGTGCAGCACCTTGGCCACCGGCGCCAGGCAGTTGGTGGTGCACGACGCGTTCGAGATGATCCTGTGCCGCGCCGGATCGTAGGTGTCGTCGTTCACGCCGAGCACGAGAGTCAGGTCCGGGCCCTTCGCGGGCGCGCTGATGATCACCGTCTTCGCACCGGCGGCCAGGTGCTTGGCCGCGTCGTCACGCTTCGTGAACAGGCCGGTCGACTCCACCACGATCTCCACCCCGAGGTCGCCCCAGGGCAGGGCCGCCGGGTCGCGCTCGGACAGCACCTTGAAGTGGCGCGCGCCGACGCGCAGCCCGTCGCCTTCGACCGCCACCTCGTCGGACAGGTTGCCGAGCACCGAGTCGTACTTGAACAGGTGGGCCAGCGTCTCCGGGCTCGTGATGTCGTTGACGGCGACGAAATCGATGTCCTGCTTGCCGCTCTGCAGGGCGGCGCGCATGATGTTGCGCCCGATGCGTCCGAATCCGTTTATGCCTACCTTGATGGCCATGTCTGCTCCTCCGCGGGAGCGCGGTTCGGCGTGCTCCGCGCCTGTGCTCCCGCGTCCCGCGTCCCTCGTCCCGCGTCTCTGATGTTTCGCCGGTGCAACAGCCGACAATCGTGTCGTTCCACTCCCAGGCGAGGCCTGTCGCCGGGAAGCAAAACGACTGATCTTACCGAGTGGCGCGAAAGCCGGTCAAACCAGGTCAGTCCGTCGACGGCAGCTTCCACGGCCCTTCAGCCGGCGCGCGAAGGACGACCGGCGAGATGCACGGGTTCCGGGCCGGCGGACCAATCCGTCGGGTTGACGACGTCGGGCTGCGGGAACCGACGTCACGCTGCGTAGGGGACCGGACGGCGGCGGGACCGGTACCATGTAGGCGGCCCGGCGCCTCCCGATGCATCTCGTCTACACGGCACTCCTGCTCGCCTACCTTCTGGCCGTTCTGCCCGCGACCGCGTACGGGGTGTGGTTCCGCGGCAAGGAGCCGGGCAGCCTGCGCGAGCGGTTCGGACGGCTGCCGGCGGCGGTCAACCCGGACCTTCGCCCGTCGATCTGGGTGCACGCCGTCTCGGTGGGGGAGGCGCTGGCGGCGCGGCCGCTGCTGCGGGGGCTGCGGGCGGCGTATCCGGGGCACCGCCTGGTGGTGTCCACCACGACCGCGACCGGGCAGCGGGTGGTCCGCGGCTTCGGGCGCGACGTCGACGCCGTCTGCTACGCGCCCTTCGACTTCCCGCCGTGCGTGAGCGGGGCCCTCGACCGGATCGCGCCCGCGCTGTTGCTGGTGGTCGATACCGAGATCTGGCCGAACCTGCTCCGGGCCTGCCGCCGGCGCGGGGTGGGCACGCTGGTCGTCAACGGCCGGCTGTCGGACCGCTCGTTCCGGCGCTATCGTCTCGCCGGCGGCTGGATGGGGCGGGTGCTGGGCGACGTCGGGCGCATCTGCGCGCAGACGGAGGAATGGGGGCGGCGGTTCGTCGCGCTCGGGGCGGACCCGGCCCGCGTCACCGTCACCGGCAGTCTGAAATTCGACGCCGTCGGTCATTCGCCGACCGGGTCCGGATCCGGCGTCGCCGGCGTCCCGCCGGCAGGGTCGCAGCCGGATGCCGGCGGCCGCGACTCGTTGCGTGCCGCGTTCGCCTTCGCGCGATCGCGCCCGGTGCTCATCGCGGCGAGCACGCTGCGGGGAGAGGAAGCGCCGGTGCTGCGCGCGTTCGACCGCGTGCGGCGCGCGGCGCCCGACGCGCTGCTGGTCGTCGCGCCGCGCCATCCCGAGCGGTTCGACGAGGTGCGGGGTATTGCGGAGCGCGCGGGCCGTCGCGTGGTCATGCGGAGCGATCTCGGGCCCGGCGCCGAGCCCGGCGCCGAGGTGGTGATCCTGAACACGCTGGGCGAGCTCGGACGCCTGTTCGACATCGCGTCGGTGGTCTTCGTCGGCGGCAGCCTCGTCCCCGCCGGCGGCCACAACCTGATCGAGCCGGCCGCCTTCGGCCGGGCGATCGTCGTCGGCGCGCACATGGAGAACTTCGCCGGCGTCACGCGGGAGTTCGTCTCGCGCGGCGCGGCGATTCAGGTTCGGGACGCGCGGGAGCTGGAGGACACGCTGCCCGACCTGATGCAGGACGGCCCGCGGCGGTTGCGCCTGGGGACCGCCGCGCGCGCCGTCGTCGATGCCAACCGCGGGGCGACGCGGCGCACCCTGGCGGCAGCGGCGGCATTGTTGCCGCCGGCCGCGTCCGCGTACGACCCCGGCAGCGACCGGCGGAGGTCTACGTAGACGCTGGCCGGATGGTCCGGCATTCATCGTGCCGGGTTCGTGGGGCGGCGTCTTCAGCCGACCATTCGCAGGATCGCCAGCAGGCCTCCGAGGATGGCCAGCGTCTGGACGAGCATTGCCCGGTAGATCCTGGCTTCTGCGGCCGATATGGTTGCGGCGGTGTGTCTCTGCAGGTTCTCCACGGTGGCGTCGAGGCGCTCCGCGGTGACGTGCTTGTCTTCTTCCGCCGCCGCGCCGATTGCGCTGACGATGGCGTCGGCGTGATCGCGCGAGATGCCCGCATCGGTCAGGGAGCGGATGATTGCCACGGCGTCGTACATCGTGTGCGCCCTCGTTGACACGAACGAAGCTCTCCGATTGTAATCCGTGCCGGCCCGGATCGCGGTGCAGTCGGGAACCCCGAGAGCCGCGCCCGCCGCCCTGGATGTTTCAGCGCCGACATGACGAACGGGATCACCGGGAAGGCCGCGGTGTGCTGAACACGCTCAGCGGACTCTATGCCCGCGCGGCCGCATGGCGCCGGCAGTGGTACGAGCGACGTCCGCCGGTGCGGCGCCGGTTGTCGCGCCCGGTAGTGAGTGTCGGCGCGCTGGCTGCCGGCGGCAGCGGCAAGACGCCGGTGGCGGCCCTGGTCGCCGAGTTGCTGCGCGACGCGGGAGAGCGCCCGGCCGTGCTCAGCCGCGGCTACGGGCGGCGGGTGCGAATGCGCGGCCCCCTCGTCGTGCGCGACCCGGGCGGGACGCGTGCGGAGGTCGACGCGGCGGGGGACGAGCCGCGCCTGCTGGCCGAGCGCCTCCACGGCGTGTCGGTCGTCGTCTGCGCCGACCGCTACCGGGCCGGCCGTGTTGCCGAGACGCGGCTCGGCGCCACCGTGCACGTGCTCGACGACGGCTTCCAGCACCTGCAGTTGGCCCGCGACGTCGACCTCGTGCTCCTGCGGCCCGACGACCTGGAGCAGCCGACGTTCCCCGGCGGCCGCCTGCGCGAGCGGCCCGAGACGGCCCGGCTGGCGGACGCCCTCATCGTCGACAGGGCCGGCGCGGACGGCGCCGACAGGGTCGGCGATCGTTTCGGCGTGGCGGCGCGATTCGCGCTGCGCCGTTCGCTTGGCGTTCCCCGGCCGGTAACCGGCTCGC
>WTFV01000213.1 GCA_011523845.1 Acidobacteriota bacterium
GGCGGACCGTGAAAGTTGCCGACCGTGAAGATCGCGGAGCGATCTTCCGCACCAAGATCGGCAACTTTCCGCACCAGCTCCGCCCAAGACCTTCTAGGGCCAGGTGCTCGCCCTGTGCGCGCGTGTCCCAACAGGACATCACATCGGGGATCGGCCCCGAACGTGGAACCGGTCAAGGGAGATCGTCATGACCTTCGATATCGACACCTTCGAGAGCGCAGAGCAGTCCGCAACCGCCACCGTCTGCGAGCACGCGGCCCTGTTCGGCGCGACGCCTGAGCGGGGCGAATTCGACACCCGCGACGTCTGGGACGCCGACGAGGCCCTCTGCGCCATGCAGGAAGCCTTCGGTCTCCTCGCCGACGCCGTCGCACCGGACGGGTTCCAGATCGCCGACGAGCGCGAGAGCCTGCTCTGGGGCTTCGTCCTCATGCTCGACGCCCAGACCCAGCGCCTCGACCGCGCCGCCGACAAGCTGATGCCCGACCTCCGAGACCTCCAGCGGGAACAAGACGGCTCCGAAGTCAAGTCGTTCGAGCTGGAGCTGATGACCGACCGCGCGCAGAACCTCACCGCCCGGCGCGACGCCTTCGAGACCATGCGCGATGCAGCCGCCGAGAGCTACCGCGACGCCACCGGCACCACCTGGCGGCCCCGGCGCGGTTCGCACGTCTCGCAGACCGGCAACCTGACCTCCGCCGCCATCGACGCCCGCGACTACATCCGCGCGAAGAAGGACCGCAAGACCCAGGCCCATCTGCCGCAGGGCACCCTCGTCGCCATCACCGGCGGCCGCGACATCGCAGACCCGGGAGCGGTCATCGCCCGGCTCGACCAGGCGAAGGCCAAGTGCGCCGACATGGTGCTCGTGCACGGCGGCGGCCCCGGCGTCGAGCGCATCGCCGCGCAGTGGGCAGACCGCAACGGCGTCCACCAGGTCGTCTGCAAGCCCGACTGGAACCGCCACGGCCGCGCCGCCCCGTTCCGCCGCAACGACGAACTGCTCAACCTCCTGCCGGCGGGCGTCATCGCGTTCCCCGGCTCCGGTATCACGGACAACCTGGTGGACCGCGCCCGCCAGCTCGGCATCCCCGTCGACCGATGCAACCCATAGCCGCCGCGCATCGCGGGCCGCGTCGTCGCTCCGGCGGCGGCACGGCCCGTTTCCGCGTGCGCACATCGGGGCCGCGGCAGCGCCCGGCCTCGCGCACGCTTCGCGCCGCGCTCGTGCTCCGGTTCGCTGTCGCTCGCCGATCGCCGGTGCATGGCGCCTGCCCCGGTCGACGATCCGGGACTCGCGCCGGCGCTTCGCGCCGTTCTCGTCGCCGTCCTCGTCGCGCTCGCCCTGGCCGGCTGCGCCGGCTGCGGGCATCGCCTCGGCTCGTCGCCTCGGCACCCCGAGCCAAGAAGTACGAAGTCCGCGACGACGTGGTGAGCGGACTCGCGCTGACCATCCAGCCCACCGGAGTCCGGACCTACTTCCTTTCCCGCATGGTGCGCGGGCGCAGGCGATACGCCACCATCGGCAGCGCCGAGGCGATGACGATCCCCGAGGCGCGGCGCGAGGCCCGCAGGCTGATCGCCAGCTACATCGAACCGGCGAAGACGGAGAACGGCCCCCGCACGCCGGGGCATCCGATGACCGACTTCGCCGGCGAGTTCCTCGACCGGCAGGCGCGGCACTGGAAGCCCAGGACCCGGGAGACCAACGCGCGCGTCGTGCGCAAGGACATCCTGCCCGCCTTCGGGCATCTGGCGGTGGACGCCATCGCGGTCGAGCACGTCAGGGACTGGTTCGCGTCCATGAGCGCGCGGCCCGGCATCGCCAACCGCGCCATGCCGGTGCTGTCGATGATGATGCGCATGGCCGAGCTTTGGGGCTACCGCCGCCACAACTCAAACCCGTGCCGGAACACGCGGCGCTACCGGATGAAGCCGTTGGAGCGCTTCCTGACGGCGGACGAGATGGCCCGGCTCAACGCCGTGCTGACCCGCGACGAGTTCCGGTGCCCCGATGTCGTGGCCATCGTCCGCCTGCTGATGCTCACCGGCTGCCGCTTCGGCGAGATCGCCGCGCTCGAATGGGACTGGATCAAGGAGAAGCTCATCCACCTTCCCGACTCGAAATCCGGGCCGCGCACCGTGTGGCTGTCGAGCGCCGCGCGCGCGGTGATCGACGCCATCCCGCACTACAGCGAGGATTGCCCGTATCTCTTTCCCGCCCGTCCACCGACGCAGCCCATCGACAACATCGCCTTCCAATGGGACCGCATCCGCACCGAGGCCGGACTGTCCGGCTTGCGGCTTCACGATTTGCGTCACAGCTGGGCTTCGGTCGCCGCGATGAACGGCGTGGACATGGTGACCATAGCCAAGCTGCTGGGTCATGCGCTGGTCGAGACCACCGAGCGATACGTCCACTTGTCGGACCGGTCGGTCACGGACGCCGCCGACCGGGTATCGAACCGCATCCATGCGGCCCTGGCCGGAAGGGGCGCGGCGCAGGAGGGAGGGCGCGACCATGCCGACGGTTGACCTTACCGCGAAGCTGGCTCGCGACAGCGAGGCCGGAGAGAAGGACACCATCCTGTTCGACAGGACGCTGCCCGGCTTCGGGCTGCGCATCCACCCCTCGGGCCGCAAGGTCTGGATTGTGCAGGCGCGCATCGAGGGGCGGAGCCGCCGCATCGTGATCGCCCGGCACGGCGAGATGCAGCTTGCCGAGGCGCGCCGTCGCGCCCGCGACATGCTCGACCGCATCCGCAGGGGAGGCAACCCCGCCGAGGACATCCGCAAGGAGAGGGAGACCCCGACCTTCCGGGCGTTCACGGAGGAATACCTTCGGCGCAGCGATCCGCACTGGAAGCCCTCGGGCCGCGAGTCCGTGCGCGTCTATCTCAAGGCCCGCATCCTGCCCGCCTTCGGCAGGATGCCGCTCGACCGCATCGACGCGCAAGACGTGGCCGCGTGGTTCGACGCGGCGAGCAGGGAGCGGCCCGGCGCGGCCAACCGCGCGCTCGAAATCCTGCGCGCGATGATGTTCCGGGCCGAGGAGTGGGGCTTGCGCGAGCGCGGCGCCAACCCCTGTCTCGGCCTCGCGTGGAACCCGAGGAAGAAGATCGCCCGCTTCCTCGACACCGACGAGATGGCGCGGCTCGGGCGCGCGCTCGACGCGCACGAAGCCCGCCGGCCCGAGGCCGTCGCCGCGATCCGCCTGCTGGCGCTGACCGGCTGCCGCCGCAGCGAAGTGCTCGATCTTCGCTGGCGCAACATCGGCCCGGATGCGTTGAACCTCGAAGACTCGAAGACCGGCCCGCGCGCGGTGCCGCTCGGCGAAGCCGCGCGGGCGCTCATCGAGACCCTGCCCGGTCCCCGCAAGAAGGACGCGTTCCTGTTTCCGCGTCATGCGGAGAAACGCGGAACGGGGAGCTTCGAAGGCTGCTGGCGCGCGGTCTGCGCGGATGCCGGGCTCGGCAGGCTGCGCCTGCACGATCTCCGGCATACCGCCGCCAGCCAGGCCGTGATGGCGGGCGAGAATCTGCCGCTGGTCGGCAGGCTGCTCGGCCACCGGCGGCACCGGACCACGGCGGGCTACGCCCACCTTGCCGATGCGCACCTTGTCGAGGCCGCCGAGAGGGTGGGCGCCGTCATCGCGCGGGCAATGACGGCCGGCGGCCCCGGCCCGTGACGGGTTCGCAGCCGTCCTACTGCTTCTCCGCCCCGAACGCGCCCTTGATCCGGTAGCCGCCCGATTGCCTGAGGTAACTGCTGCCCGTGGTAACCTCAAATCTTCCCAGCACGCTGCCCGGCGCGTTGTTGCCGTCCGGCTGGTAGAACTGCGCCTGGAACTCCGCATGCCCCAAGTCGGGGTCCCTGATGGGGCTGTCCGGTCGCGCACTGACCACCTGCAAGGCGTCAAGCGTCCTGATGCCGCCGTTGTCGTTCAGCGGGGCCTTGAAGGTGATCTCCACCGGGAGGTGGTCCTCAATCCAGCGCGTGCCGTCTCCCTTGTACCCGTCCAGCGGATGCCAGGTCCTCCTCAGGTCGATCTCGGTGTCCATCTTGTTCGTGTCGAAATTGGCCGTGACGGTCACCGGGGCCTGGTCGAACGCCACCAGGGTCCCGCCTTTCCACCCAAACTGATCGGTCCCGACAACCCCGTTGTAGGCCTGCGCCCCGCCCGCCGCCTCGCCCTGGTAGGTCGCGGTGCCGGTGACGCCGGAGATGTCGTCCGCCGGGTTCGTGCCGTAGGCAAAGACCTGAGTCCAGTTGTATTTGCTCGAGTCCATGGCGACCGACCATTCCTCGGTGTCATGGGCATAAAACGCCGGTGTCATCCAGTATCCGAAAGCCCGGTAGTCGTTGCCGCCGTCATGCACCGCCGCGACCCAGCGCCTGGTCAGGTTCCGGCTCAGCCGGTCCGGCGTGGTGGACGGGTCGGTGACCCACAGCCTGCGCGTCCGGGTGTGCGGGCCGGACGGGTTCGGGGTGAAGAAGCCGCAGCCCCGGAGTTGGCCGCTTGTGCACGCGTCCCGAAGTTGCTGCGGCACGCTGTCGGGAAAGTTGAACTGTCCCTGCTCGGTGACGGTCTTCCAGCGCGTGTCGCCGTAGAGGTCCCTGCCGGTGCGGAGAACGGACCAGAGGTCGTTGCCCGCGACCCCGCCCAGGCGGTGGCGGACCTCCGTGTCCCGCACCAGCGTCCCGCCACGCTTCCAGGGTTCCTCGCGCGGCAGCTTGCAGGTGCTCCGGCTCCCGTCCACGCAGAACGAGAACTCGCCGGGAATCAACGAGTCTGGCTGAGGGCCTGCGAATATATTGGCACTCAGCATCCCGTTCGTGAGAAACTTGATGAAATCACTGTTACCCGTCGAGTTGTGGTCACTCATCCGGTGATACTTTGGCACCGTGATCTCGACCGGCTCTGGCCGCGGCGGCGGCTCCTGGTCCTGCTGGCCCTGCCCGATCAACTGCTGTTGCTGGTCCTGCTGTTCGTCTTCCTGCGGCGAGCCGTAGCCCTGCGGCTGCTCGTCCTGGGCCGCGACCGGCGGGGCCGCAGCCGGCTGTTGCTGCTGGTCCTCCGGTTGTTCGTCCTGTTGCTGCTGCGCGGCCAGCTTCGCCTCCCAGGCCTCCCACACGCTGTCCCAGACCGCCTGCCACGGCTTGCCCTGCGAGCGGGCGACCTGGGCCTCCAGGTCGGCCACGCTCATGGCCGCGCTGCCGTCGCCGAACAGCAGGGAATGGACGCCCTGCCACTTGGCGAGCGCACCCGTGTTCCCGGTCACGTTCATGTGACGCTCGATCTTGGCGAGAACCTCGTCCTCGGTGATCGGCGCCGCGTGCGCCGGCGCGATCGTCGCGATAGCCGCAATGAGCCACGAGGCCGCCACGGCGGTAACGAACCAGTGTTTCTCAAAACGTTTCATCGGTCTGCCTCCCGGAAGTTATCGGGTGAGAGAGACGGCGCAGCCGGACGGCACCTGCACATCCGGACACGCGGCGAACGGGAAGACGCGGGAGAGGTCGTGCCGCCGGACCGGCGGACCCTCACGGCCGTCGTCGTGGAACCGAAAGCCCACCGGATCGAAGCATCGTCGCGGCGCCCGGCCGGCGCGCGCGGTGCGGACCGGAGCGGTGGACAGCATGGAAGCGGAGACGGGCGCCGGCGCAGGAACGGGCGGCGGCGAACCGAGCCGCAGTCCTGCGCGGATGACGCGGCGGCGCGGGCGGAAGAACCGGCAGGCCGGTCCGGGCAGAGGCGGAAGGGTTAGGTCGGGCGGTGTCCCGCGTCCGCAGGAATACGCTCGGCGCTCGGCGCTCGGCGCTCGGCGCTCGGCGCTCGGCGCTCGGCGCTC
>WTFV01000263.1 GCA_011523845.1 Acidobacteriota bacterium
CCGGGAGGGCGGCCGCACGGTGGGCTCGGGCACCATCACCGAGATCGTCGAGTAGCGGCCGCCGGAGCTCCGATCGAAGACAGGGTGCGCGCGACATGGCAACGTTCAGCGACAAGATTCGGATCCGGCTGAAGGCGTACGACCATCGCCTGCTGGACCAGTCGACCAGCGAGATCGTCGATACGGCACGGCGAACGGGCGCGCGGCTCGCGGGGCCGATTCCCCTGCCGACCGACAAGAACAAGTGGACCGTGCTGCGTTCGCCGCACGTCGACAAGAAGTCGCGGGAGCAGTTCGAGATTCGTACCCACAAGCGGCTGATCGACATCTTCGAGCCGACCTCGCAGACCGTGGATGCGTTGATGAAGCTCGATCTGCCCGCGGGGGTCGATGTCGAGATCAAGGCGTTCGGCAAGGAGCACGCGTAGCGGGCGACTGGGTCCGCGCGGACCGGGAATCGAGCGATGGTAACCGGGATCATTGGACAGAAGATCGGCATGACCCAGGTGTTCGGGGCCGACGGCGCGGCACGGCCGGTGACCGTGCTCAAGGCGGGGCCGTGCGTGGTCATTCAGCGCAAGCACGTCGACCGGGACGGCTACGACGCGGTGCAGCTCGGACTGGTCGAGGATCGGCCCGCGCGCGTGACCAGGCCGGTGGCCGGTCTCTACTCGCGGGCCAACGTGCCGCCGACGCGGGTGCGCCGCGAAGTGGCCCTCGATGGCGGTGGCGACGCCCCCGCCGAGGGAGAGCAGGTGCTGGCATCGCTCTTCACCGAGGGCGATCAGGTGGACGTCACCGGCGTCAGCCGCGGCCGCGGATTCCAGGGCGTCATGAAGCGCCACGGCTTCGGGGGCGGGCGGGCGACGCACGGCTCGATGTTCCACCGCGCGCCGGGATCGATCGGCCAGTCGTCGTACCCGTCGCGGGTTCTCAAGGGGATGCGGGCGCCCGGTCGCATGGGTGGGGACCGGGTCACGGTGCGCAATCTGCGCGTGGTCACGGTCGATGCCGAGAGCAACCAGCTCGTCGTCACCGGGGCCGTTCCCGGTGCGGCCGGTACCTACGTGGTGATTCGCCGGGCGGTCGCTCCGCGCCGCGCGCCGGCGGCGCCGGCGGCCGGCGAGACCAGGAAGAAGAAGCGGTGAGCATTCGGCCGGTGAGCCGGGTCGTGGTTGAAGACGATGACGTGTGACGTGGTCAACGAGCACAACGAGACGGTCGATACACTCGAGTTGAGCGACGAGTTGTTCGAGGGAGCCATCGCTTCCAGTCTCGTCTGGGAGTCGGTCGTCCACGAGCAGGCGGGCGCCCGTCGCGGCACGCACGCGACGAAGACGCGTGGGCTCGTCAGCGGTACCGGCCGGAAGCCGTGGCGCCAGAAGGGGTCGGGCCGCGCGCGCGTCGGCGAGGCGCGCAACCCGCTGTGGCGTACCGGCGGGGTCGTGTTCGGCCCGCAGCCGCGCAGCTACGGCTATCGCCTGCCGCGCAAGGTGGCGCGCGGCGCCCTCCGGGCCGCCCTGCGCGCGAAGTTCCAGGAGGGAGCCGTCGTCGTGCTGTCCGCGTTCACCATCGCCGAGCCGAAGACCCGACTGGTGGTGGAGTTGCTCGACGGTCTGGGAGTAACCGGCAAGGCGTTGCTGATCGACGCGGCGCCGGACGTCAACCTGGAGCGCGCCGCCGGCAACCTGGTGGACGTGCGGGTGGCGGCATCGAGCCGTGTGACCGCGCGTGACGTGGCCAATGCCGGCCGGCTCGTCGTGAGTCGGGCCGCGGCGGAGCACCTCGCGCGGGTGGTGGCGTCATGAAGCCGACCGACGTGATCCGGCGGGCGCTGGTGACCGAGAAGACCACGCTGATGCGCGAGCGGGGGCAGATCATCGCCTTCGAGGTCGCGATGGGTGCGACGAAGGTCGACGTCAAGCGCGCGGTGCAGCAACTGCTGGGGTCGAAGGTCGCGGAGGTGCGAACCTCCATCGTCCACGGCAAGATCAAGCGCCAGGGGCGATTCGCGGGCCGGCGCCCGGACTGGAAGAAGGCCTACGTCCGCCTGCGACCGGGAGAGTCGGTGCCGGAGTTCCTCGAGGGCGCGTAGGAGTCCGAACCCGGGGCGCCGCAGAAAGCAGCCAATGGCGATTCGCAAGCACAAGCCGACGTCGGCCGGCCGGCGGTTTCAGAGCGTGCAGACGTTCGACGAGATCACCGCCACCCGGCCGTATCGACCGTTGACGCAGCCGCTCAAGAAGTCGGGCGGCCGGAACAATACCGGGTCGATCACCATCTGGTGGCGCGGCGGTGGGCACAAGCGCGCCTATCGGGTCATCGACTTCAAGCGCGACAAGGCAGGCGTGCCCGCGAAGGTGTCGACCATAGAGTACGATCCCAACCGTTCCGCCCGCATCGCGCTGGTGACCTACGCCGACGGCGAGAAGCGGTACATCCTGCATCCGCTCGGGGTGAAGGTCGGAGACACGGTCGTTGCCGGTCCGGACGCGGACATTCTGCCGGGCAACACGCTGCCCCTCAGCAACATTCCGCTCGGGACGCAGGTTCACAACGTCGAGTTGCGGCCCGGCAAGGGGGGACAGCTCGCCCGCAGCGCCGGCGCATCCGTGCAGGTCGTGGCCAAGGACGGCAAGTACGTCACCGTGCGGCTGCCGTCGGGCGAGACCCGCCTCGTCATGCCGAAGTGCGCCGCGACGATCGGCCAGGTCGGCAACGTCGACCACGAGAACGTTCGAATCGGCAAGGCGGGGCGGCAGCGCTGGCGCGGTCGCCGTCCCCACGTCTGCGGCAACTCCATGAATCCGGTGGATCATCCGCTGGGCGGAGGCGAGGGCCATGCGGCGGGTGGACGGCACCCGGTGTCGCCGTGGGGCGTTCCGGCCAAGGGCTACAAGACGCGCAAGCAGAAGCCGTCCGATCGCTTCATCATCTCGCGCAAGAAGAAGCGATAGGGGAATCGAGGTCATGAGCCGCTCGCTGAAGAAAGGCCCGTTCGTCGATCTGCCGCTCCTCGAGCGGATCGAGGAGATGAACCGGAACGGCGTCAAGAGGGTCGTCAAGACGTGGTCGCGCCGGTCGACGGTAGTGCCCGAGATGGTGGGGCATACCGTGGCGGTTCACAACGGCAAGAAGTTCGTCCCCGTCTACGTCACCGAGAACATGGTGGGGCACAAGTTCGGCGAGTTCGCGCCGACCCGCCTGTTCCGCGGCCACCCGACCAAGAGCGAGAAGTCGGCGTCGAGGGGAGGCGGGCGGTGAGCGAAGGGCGCGCTACGGCACGCTACGTCCGCACCTCGGCCCAGAAGGCGAAGCTCGTCGTCGATCTGATTCGCGGGCAGGACGTCAACAGTGCGCTGGCGACGCTGCGATTCGCGCGCAAGGGTGTCGCGAAGGACGTCGAGAAGGTCCTGCGGTCGGCCATCGCCAACGCGCAGCAGAAGGAGGGCGCCGGCGACGAGGTCGAGCGGCTGTACGTGCGCGAGTGCTATGCCGACCAGGGGCCCACACTGAAGCGAATCCGCGCTGCGCCGATGGGGCGGGCCTTCCGCGTTCTGAAGCGCACGTCGCATCTGACGGTCATCGTCGAGGAGCGGCCCGAGGGCGGGGCCGCGTCACGAACCCGGCGGCGTCGCGGGGGGACGGGTTCGGGAGGCGGCGGGAAGCGGCGGCGAACGGCCGCGGTGCCGGCGCCGGAGACGATCCCGGAGCCGGAGGTGCTGGAGCCGGAGGCGCCGCAGCCCGGCGTATCGGAAACGGACACGCTGCCGGAGCCGGCCGAGCCGGAACCGGAGGCGCCGGAGCCGGAGGCGCCCGATACCCCGCCGGAGCCGGAAGAGTCGGACCAGGCGCCGGAGCCGGAAGAGAAGCCGGAGCCGGAGAAGCCCGAAGAGCCGGACGAGGAGCCGCCCACGCTGCCGCCGGGCGGCATCCTGGGCATCAGGTGACGGCGAGCCGGGAGTCTGCGCCGTGGATCCGGCAGACTCCTCGAGAGGATTTGGACGGGCGGAGAGCGGGCCGCCAGGGCAACGGTTTCCCGGCGGGAGAGAGTCTGAGAGCATGGGGCAGAAAGTTCATCCGTACGGCTTCCGTCTGGGATTCAACAAGACGTGGCGATCCCGCTGGTACGCGGATCGCGACTACGCGAAGCTGTTGCACGAGGATCTCGCCCTGAAGCGCGATCTGAAGAAGCGCTTCTCGCACGCCGGCGTGTCCCGGATCGAGATAGAGCGGGCTGCCAACAACCTGAAGCTCGACATCTACACGTCCCGGCCCGGCATCATCATCGGCCGCAAGGGGACGGAGGTCGACAAGCTCAAGACCGAGATCCAGAAGCGCACGAACCGCGAGGTCTTCATCAACATCCAGGAGATCCAGAAGCCGGAGCTCGACGCGCAACTGATCAGCGAGAACGTGGCGCTGCAGCTCGAGAAACGCGTGGCGTTTCGGCGGGCGATGCGCAAGGCGGTCGAGGCGGCTTTGCGGTTCGGGGCGCGGGGCATCAAGGTGCGGGTCGGCGGGCGCCTGAACGGAGCCGAGATCGCCCGCTCGGAGTGGTACCTGCACGGGCAGCTTCCGTTGCAGACCCTGCGGGCGAACATCGACTACGGATTCGGTGAAGCGCATACGACCTACGGGGTCATCGGCATCAAGGTGTGGCTGTACAAGGGCGAGCGGCTCACGCCGCTGGTGGGTCGCGAGGAGGAGTACCGGGCGCCGCGCCGCGGCGCCCGGGGCTGAGCCGGGAGGATTTGACGCACCATGTTGATGCCGAAGAAGGTCAAGTACCGCAAGCAGCACCGCGGTCGGATGGCCGGCAAGGCGTGGCGGGGATCGAGCGTGTCGTTCGGCGACTACGGCCTGCGGGCGATGGAGCCGTGCTGGATCACCGACCGCCAGATCGAGGCGGCGCGGGTTGCGATGACGCGGTTCGTCAAGCGCGGCGGCAAGATCTGGGTGCGGGTGTTTCCGGACAAGCCGATCACCAAGAAGCCGCAGGAGACGAGAATGGGCAAGGGCAAGGGCGCTCCCGAGCAGTGGGTCGCCGTGGTGCGCCCGGGGCGTATTCTGTTCGAGATGGAAGGCGTGAGCGCGGCCGATGCGAAGCGCGCGATGGAGCTGGCCGCGGCGAAGCTGCCGATCGACGCGCGTTTCACGACGCGATTCGGTGAGGCGGAGGTGTGATGGCGAAAGTGTCCGAGCTGCGCGATCTGGCGAGTGACGAGCTGGAGCGGCGCGTGCACGAACTCGACGACCAGGTGTTCCGGCTACGGCTCCAGAAGTCGATGGGGCAGTCGGACGCCGCCTACAAGATGAAGGGCCTGCGCCGTGACCGTGCGCGTGTGAAGACGCTGTTGCGGGAGCGTGAGCTGCAGGCGGCGCACGGCGCCGTCACGGAGACGGCCGAGTGACGACGTGAGTGAGTCCGATGGGTAACCAACGCGAGGTCGTGGGCATCGTGGTGCGGGACAAGATGGACAAGGGCGTGATTGTGGCGGTCGAGCGCCGGGTGCGTCACGACGTCTATCGCAAGATACGCCGCCGGACACGGACTTTCATGGCGCATGACGAGGAGAACAGCGCCCGGGTGGGAGACCGCGTCGCCATGTCGGAGTCGCGGCCGCTCAGCAAGCGCAAGCGATTCGTCGTCACGCGGGTGATCAACCGGGCCGAGACCGTCTGATGGATCCCCGCGCAGCACGGAGACCGGCGCGGCGCGCGCCCGGCGAGGCGCCACGAGGGCGCATCCCGGGTGTGTGCAACCGAGGAGCAGCGACGTCCAGGCGGGACGCATCGGCCGTCGAATGCAACGGGGTGGTTCGATGATCCAGATGCAATCGGTGCTCGACGTCGCGGACAACTCCGGTGCGAGGAAGATCGCCGTGATCAACCCGCTCGGCGGCGCCACCGGCCGGTACGCGCGGCTCGGAGATCTCGTGACGGCCGCGGTCAAGGAAGCGGCGCCCGACGCGACGGTGAAGAAGGGTCAGGTCGTCAGGGCGGTCATCGTGCGGACGCGCAAGGAGCATCGTCGCCGGGACGGCAGCTACATCCGGTTCGACCGGAACGCCGCGGTCCTCGTCAACGAGCAGAACGAGCCGGTCGGCACGCGCGTGTTCGGCCCCGTGGCGCGGGAGCTGCGGGAGCGGAAGTTCATGAAGATCATCTCGCTCGCACCCGAAGTGCTGTGAGGATCCGAGCCAGGAAAGAGCCCAGGAGCAATGTCCCGACTACGCACCCCGGTGCGCAAGAACGACAACGTGGTCGTCATGGCCGGCAGGGACCGCGGCAAGCGCGGGCGCGTCCTCAAGGTGTTCCCCGATCGCAACCGGGTGGTGATCGAGGGCGTGAACTTCATCAAGCGCCACACGCGGCCGAACCCGCGCCAGCAGGTGAAGGGGGGCATCGTCGAGCGCGAAGCCTCCGTGCATGCCTCGAACGTGCAGATCGTCTGTCCGGAGTGCGGCGTGCCGACGCGCATCGGCCGGCAACTGCTCGGCGATGGCCGCAAGGTGCGCATCTGCCGGAAATGCGACGGAGCTGTGGACAAATGAGTCGCCTGCGCGAGCGCTACTACGACGACGTGGTTCCGGCCCTCCGCAAGGAGTTCGGCTACACCAACGTGATGGCGGTGCCCAAGCTCGAGCGCATCGTCGTCAACATGGGTCTGGGGGCGGCGACGCAGAATGCGAAGTTGATCGACGTCGGCGCGAAGGAGCTGGCCCTCATAACCGGCCAGCAGCCGGTCACGCGCCGTGCGCGGAAGTCGGTGGCGCAGTTCAAGGTGCGGCAGGGGATGCCGATCGGCGTGATGGTGACGCTCCGCGGGATCCGCATGTACGAGTTCCTGGACCGGCTCGTGTCCATTGCGCTGCCTCGCGTGCGCGACTTCCGGGGGGTTTCCCCCAAGGGGTTCGACGGTCGCGGGAACTACACGCTGGGCCTGAAGGACCAGTTGATCTTCCTCGAGATCGACTACATGCAGGTCGACCAGGCCCGCGGAATGAACGTCTCCGTGGTGACGACGGCCGGTACCGACGAGGAGGGGCGCAAGTTGCTGCAACTGATGGGGATGCCGTTCCGCCAGAACTGACACGGACAACAGCCCATGGCCACCACTGCAAAGATCGTGAAGGAAAAGAAGCCGCCGAAGTTCCGCGTGCGGCTACGGAATCGTTGTCGGCTGTGCGGGCGGCCGCGCGGGTACCTGCGGAAGTTCGGGCTCTGCCGACTCTGTTTCAGGAGGCTGGCGCTCGAAGGCGAGGTCGCCGGCGTCATCAAGAGCAGTTGGTAGAGAGTCGAGGAGGCGGGAACGAAGGAAGGCATGGCTGATCAGATTGCCGACATGCTGACGCGGATTCGCAACGCGACGATGGGACACCGCCCGCGCGTGGACGTGCCGGATTCGCGGCTCAAGGCCGACATCGCGCGGATCCTGGAGAGCGAAGGTTACATCGCCGGCTTCAGGCAGCTCGAGCTGCGGAACCCGCGGGGCAGTCACCCGCTGCGCGTGCTGAGGCTGTATCTCAAGTACGGACCGCACGGCGAGCGCGTGATCTCGGGCCTCAAGCGGGTCAGTCGACCCGGACGACGCGTCTACTACGGGCACGCCAAGGCGCCGCCGGTGCTGGCCGGTCTCGGGACCAGCATCCTCACCACGTCGCGTGGCGTGATGACGGGACGCGACGCCGCCAAGGCGGGCGTGGGCGGCGAGGTGCTGTGCAATGTCTGGTAGGCGGTTCGCCGCGCCGGTGGTGCGAGGGACGAGATGTCGCGCGTAGGGAAGAAGCCGATTCCGTTGCCGCAGGGCGTAGCCGTCGCGGTCGGTCCCGACGCCGTGGAGGTCAAGGGGCCGAGGGGGACGTTGACACAGCCTCTGCCGCCGGGCGTGCGGGTCGAGGCGGCCGGCGACCAGTTGCTGGTCCACCCGGCGCGAGAGGACGCCTCGCTGGCGAAGTTCCACGGCCTCGGCCGCAGTCTGGTGGCCAACGCCGTGCACGGCGTGTCGCAGGGCTTCAGGAAGGAGCTCGACATCGTCGGCATCGGCTACCGGGCCGAGCACACCGGCAAGCACGTCGTGTTCGCCCTGGGCTACTCGCACCCGATCGAGTTCGATATTCCGGCGGACGTGGAGATCGCGGTCGACAAGCAGACGCACATCACGGTCAGCGGGATCGATCGCCAGCGCGTGGGGCAGGTGGCGGCGGACATTCGCGCGCTCCGCAAGCCTGATCCGTACAAGCAGAAGGGCGTGCGGTACACCGGCGAGGTGTTGAAGAAGAAGGTCGGGAAGACCGGCGCATAAGCGATGAGAGTCAAGACCAGGAAGGACCGCCGCACGCGGGTGCGGCTACGTCAGCGCCAGCGCATCAGCGGGACTCCGGAGCGCCCGCGGCTCGCCGTCAGCCGGAGTCTGGCGCACATCTCGGCGCAGCTCATAGACGATCGCGCCGGCCGCACGATAGCCGCGGCGTCGAGCACCGAGCAGGCCGTCAGGGGGCGGTTCGAGGACGGGGCGCGCGGCGGGAACAAGGCCGGCGCGCGGATCGTCGGAGCCATCATGGCGGAACGGGCGCTGCAGAAGGGCGTGACGCGCGTCGTGTTCGATCGCGGCGGGTTCCTGTACCACGGGCGCGTGCGTTCGGTCGCGGAGGCAGCCCGTGAAGGCGGGCTGGAGTTCTAGGAGTCCGGGTAGCGAGGTCGCAGAAACCGATGCGCGAATCACGAGCGAACATCGACCCGACGGTGCTCGACCTGAAGGATGCGGTCGTGTCCATCAACCGCGTCACCAAGGTGGTCAAGGGCGGCAAGAACCTCAGCTTCAGCGCGCTCGTCGTCGTCGGCGACGGCGCCGGGCACTGCGGTTTCGCCGTCGGCAAGGCGAAGGAGGTTCCGTCGGCCATCAAGAAGGGGATCGAGGCGGCGAAGAAGGCGCTGATCCGGGTGCCGTTGCAGTCGACGTCGATTCCGCACCCGATCCTGGGACGATTCGGAGCCGGCCGCGTCCTCCTGAAGCCGGCCCCGGAGGGCACCGGCATCATTGCCGGGGGGGCGGTACGGGCCGTCGTCGAGCTGGCCGGGATTCACGACATCCTGACCAAGTCGCTCGGGTCGGACAATCCGCAGAACGTCGTGCGCGCGACGTTCGCCGGCCTCGACGGGCTCAAGGATCCGGTCGAGGTGGCCAGGCTGCGCGGGCGGGATCTGGAGGAGCTCACCGCCTGAGCGGAGCAACGGACATGAGACGAGCTACGCGAAACGAGGGGGCCAAGCGGGTGCGCGTCACCCTCGTCAAGAGCTGGATAGGGTACGACAAGCGCCAGCAACGGATCGTCCGCGGGCTCGGCCTGCGCCGAATCGGCCATTCGGTCGACGTGGTGGACAACCCGTCGATCCGGGGCATGATTCGTGCGGTGCAGCACCTCGTCACGACGACGGAGCGGTGACCATGGCGACGGACAGGCGACCGATGGATCTCAGCACGCTGCAGCCGCCGAAGGGGGCGCGCCGCAGCCGGAAGCGCGTCGGCCGCGGCGAGGGAAGCGGCACCGGGGTGACCGCCGGGCGCGGGCACAAGGGGCAGCAGTCGAGGTCGGGGTACTCGCGCAAGCGTGGCTTCGAAGGCGGACAGATGCCGATTCACCGGCGTCTGCCGAAGCGCGGCTTCCGCAATCCGTTCCGTATTGCGTACGAGGTCGTCAACCTCGACACGCTCGAGGCGCGCTTCGAGGCGGGCGACGACGTGACCCCGGAAGTACTGCGCGAGCGCGGACTGATCAGCCGCACGGGGCTGGTCAAGGTGCTTGCGCGCGGCGAGCTCAGCAAGGCGCTCTCCGTGACGGCGCACCGTTTCAGCGCGAAAGCGAGTGAGCGCATCACGGCGGCGGGCGGCCGCACGGACATCGCGCCGCGCGTTCGGCCCAAGGCCAAGGAAGCCGCGCAATGATCGAGAGCGTCAAGAACGTCTTCGCGATTCCGGAGCTGCGCAAGCGGGTGCTGTTCACGCTCGGCATTCTGGGCGTGTACCGCATCGGCAGCCATATCCCGACGCCCGGCGTGAACACGGAGGCGCTTCAGATTCTGGTCGAGCAGGCCGGCAACACCATGTTCGGCCTGTACAACATGTTCTCGGGCGGCAACCTGGCGCAGGCGACGATCTTCGCGCTGGGCATCATGCCGTACATCAGCGCGTCGATCATCCTGCAGTTGCTGACCGTCGTCTGGCCCTACCTCGAGCGTCTGTCGAAGGAAGGCGAGCTCGGTCGCCGGAAAATCACGCAGTACACGCGCTACAGCACGATTCTGCTCTGCGTCATCCAGTCGATTGCGATTGCGATATTCCTCGAACGGCAGACCAACATCGCGGGTGGCCTGCCGCTGGTCTACGAGCCGGGCTGGTCGTTCCGGCTGATGACGGTGCTGACCCTGACGACGGGCACCGCCTTCATCATGTGGCTCGGCGAGCAGATCACCGAGCGCGGCGTCGGCAACGGCATGTCGCTGATCATCTTCGCGGGCATCGTCGTCGGGCTGCCGACGGCCGTGCTCACGACGCTGGATCAGATGCGCAGCGGCGCGATCGGCCTGTTCACGCTGATTGCGCTCGTGGTGGTGATGGTCCTGGTGATCGGCGCCGTCGTCTTCATCGAGCGCGGACACCGTCGCGTGACCGTCCAGTACGCCAGGCGGGTCGTGGGGCGCCGCATGTACGGCGGCACGAGCACGCACATCCCGCTCAAGGTCAACACCGGCGGCGTCATCCCGGTGATCTTCGCCTCGTCGATCCTGGCGTTCCCGGCCACGGCGGCGACCGCGTTCCCGGTGGGGGGCTGGTTCCAGACGGTGACCGACCAGATGCAGAACGGCATGCCGGCCTACTACATGCTGTTCGTCGGCGGCATCATCTTCTTCGCCTACTTCTACACCGCGATCATCTTCAATCCGGACGACGTCGCGGAGAACATGCGCAAGTACGGCGGGTTCATCCCCGGCATCCGCCCGGGCAAGCGGACCGCGGAGCACATCGATACGATCCTGACCCGGATCACCTTCGCCGGTTCCATATATCTGGCCCTGGTGGCCGTGATGCCGGACCTGATGATCACCGGATTCAGGGCCGATGCGGTCCCGTTCATCGGCGATCAACTCGACGTGCTCCTGCCCGGGTTCATCACCAACGGGCTTGGCGTGACGTTCTACTTCGGCGGCACCTCGCTGCTGATCATCGTGGGCGTCTCGATGGACACGGTGCAGCAGGTCGAATCGCAGTTGATCATGCGGCACTACGACGGCTTCATGAAGAAGACGCGGATTCGGGGGCGGCGCGCGTAGGGGAGCGAGCCGGATCGATGGGAGAGTCTTGCGCGCGGCGCGACGACGGGGGCTGCGCCGGACCTGCGCGAGGCATCGAGGCAACATGTTGTACGTTCGCGAGCACGAGAAGGACGAGGCGGCCGGTGGCCGAAGGCCGCACGGATCGATGGTCACCGAGCTGGTGCCCAGGGAGGTCCGGAGGCCGATGGCGTTGAATCTGATGCTGATGGGGCCGCCCGGAGCCGGCAAGGGCACGCAGGCGCGCCGTCTGGCCCGCGGGTTTCGCTTGCCGCACATCGCGACCGGCGACATCCTGCGCGAGGCGGTGGAGGCGGGCAGCCCGCTCGGCCGTGCCGCGGCGGCCATCATGGACGCCGGGCGGCTCGTCGGCGACGACATCATGATCGGGATCGTGCGGCAGCGGCTCGAGCGGCCCGATGCGGCCACCGGCTTCGTGCTCGACGGGTTCCCCCGCACCGTTCCGCAGGCCGAGGCGCTCGACGCGATGCTCGACCGCCGGAATCCGCTCGTCGTGATCGACATCGCCGTGGACGATGCGGACATCGTTCGCCGGCTGTCGAAACGCCGCGTGTGCACGGCGTGCGGGACCATCGTCGGGGCGGCGGAGGCGAACCCGCCGGCGGTGTGCCCGGACTGCGGCGGCGGGCTCGTGCAGCGCCGCGACGATCGCGAGTCGGTGGTACTGGAGCGCCTGGCGGTGTACCGGGAGCAGACGGCGCCCCTGATCGACTACTACCGGAATCGTCCGACCTTCCGGTCGGTCGACGGCAGCCCGGGCCCGGACGAGGTCGCGGCCGCAGTGGCGGACGCGGCCCACGGCAGGTCGGTCCGACGGACGGCGTAGAGCCGGGCGAGCGCGCTGATGATCTCCTGCAAGAGCCCGGCCGAGCTGCAGCGCATGCGCGCCGCCAACGCGCTGGTGGCCGAGGTGTTGGGGGAGCTGCGGGGGGTCGTGGGCGAGGGCGTGACGACGCGCGAGCTCGACGTGCTCGCGGAAGACCGCGTGCGCGCGGCGGGTGCGATCCCGGCGTTCAAGGGGTATCACAATTACCCCGCCACGCTCTGCACCTCGGTGAACGAGGAAGTGGTGCACGGGATTCCGTCGGGTCGTCGCCTGCGCGACGGCGACATCGTATCGATCGATCTGGGGGTCGTGCTGAACGACTACTACGGCGACGCGGCGGTAACGCTGCCCGTGGGCACGATCAGCGAGCCCGCGGAGATGCTGTTGCACGTGACCGAGCAGGCCCTGGCCCGCTCCATCGCACAGGTTCGGTTGGGCGGCCACGTCTCCGATCTCGGGCACGCCGTGCAGCGTCACGTCGAGGCGCACGGCTACTCCGTCGTGCGGGAGTTCGTGGGACACGGCATCGGAACGAGTCTGCACGAGGAGCCGCAGGTGCCGAACTACGGCGAGCCGGGCCAGGGACCGCGACTCGTGGAGGGCATGGTTCTGGCCATCGAGCCGATGGTCAGCATGGGCAAGCCGGCCGTGAAGGTGCTTCGCGATGGATGGACGGCGGTCACGCGCGACGGCAGCCTGGCCGCGCACTTCGAGCATTCGGTGGCGGTCACCGCGGACGGACCGTTCGTGCTGAGTCGCCCGCCACAGGAGGCGGGGAGCGCCGGTGACGGCGCAGCCGCGATGACGTGGGCGCCGCTCGACGGCGCCTAGGAGCTTGCGCCGCAGAACGGCGCGGACTGCTGAAGGGTTGGTTGGGCGGCAAGCGGAGCCGCAGGCGACGATTGTCGGGCTGGCGATCAACGAAGAGAGGACGTCATGAAGGTGCGGGCTTCGGTCAAACGGATGTGCAGCAGGTGCAAGATAGTGCGCCGCCGGGGGGTGGTGCGGGTGATCTGCACGAACCCGAAGCACAAGCAGAGGCAGGGGTAACGACTCATGGCACGCATTGCTGGCGTCGATCTGCCGCGCTCGAAGCGGGTTGAGGTCGGGCTGACCTACATCTTCGGGATCGGGCCGGCCCGGTCGGTCGAGATACTGGGCACGGCCGGCGTGAGCCCCGATACGCGCGTCAAGGATCTGACCGAGGAAGAGGTCCGGCAGATCGGCCGCGCCATCGAGGAGTTCGGCCGGGTCGAGGGCGACCTGCGCAAGGAGATCTCGCTGAACATCAAGCGCCTGATCGAGATCGGATGCTATCGTGGCCTGCGCCACAGGCGGAATCTGCCGGTGCGCGGCCAGCGGACGAACACGAACGCCCGGACCCGGAAGGGCCCGCGCCGCGGAGCGGTCGCCAAGAAGAAGACGAGCTGAACGGGCGATCCCCCGTAGCGTCACAGCATCGAATACGCGACTATGGCCAAGAGCGACAGCGAATCGGGAAAGCAGCCGGCCGGCCGGCCGAAGCGCCGCAAGAAGACGTTCAAGAAGCGGGGCGAGAAGCGGGTCGTCCATCACGGGGTGGTGCACATTCAGGCGTCGTTCAACAACACCATCATCACCGTCACCGACAGCGCCGGCGCCGTGCTGTCGTGGTCGAGCGCCGGCGGCATCGGCTTCAAGGGGTCGCGGAAGGGCACGCCCTTCGCGGCAACCCAGGCGGCGATGGCGGCGGGACACGCGGCCAAGGCGTACGGCGTGCGCACGATCGAGGTCAGGGTGAAGGGTCCCGGCGCCGGCCGGGAATCGGCGATCCGGGCGCTGCAGACGTCGGTCGGCCTGGACATCAAGTCGATCCGCGACGTGACGCCCATCCCGCACAACGGATGCCGGCCGCCCAAGAAGCGGCGCGTGTGACGGCCGGGAGCCTGCGCCGTAGAACGGCGTGGACTCCGGGAGAGAGTTGGTTGGCGGAGAGCGGAGCCGCGGGCGACGGTCTCCGGCCGTCGTGGTCGAGTGAGGGAGATCTGGAAGCATGGCACGGTACGCTGGTCCGGTTTGCCGCTTGTGCCGGCGAGAAGGCATGAAGCTGTTTCTCAAGGGTGAGCGCTGTCACGCCGAGAAGTGCGCGGTCGAGCGGCGCAACGTGCCGCCGGGGCACCACGGCAAGGGCCGCAAGGCCAAGTTGCAGGGCTACGGGTTGCAGCTCCGCGAGAAGCAGCGCGTGAAGCGCATGTACGGCGTGCTCGAACGACAGTTCCGCCGTTACTTCCACGAGGCCGACCGCCGGAAGGGAATCACCGGCGAGACGCTGCTGCAGTTGCTCGAGAGCCGGCTCGACAACGTGATCTACCGGCTCGGCTTCGCGACCTCGCGCCCCCAGGCGCGCCAGTTGGTGCGGCACGGGCACTTTCTCGTGAACGGGCGGCGCGCCGACGTCCCATCGTATTCGTTGCGGGCCGGGGACCGGGTGAGCGTGAAGGCGAAGAGCGCGAGCAACCCCGCGATCGCGTACGCCCGCGAAGAGGTCAAGGGCCGCGGCATTCCCGAGTGGCTCGAATTGGGCGCCGACGGGCAGGAGGGACGCTTCGCATCCGTACCGACCCGGGAGCAGTTGAACCTGCCGGTGCAGGAGCAGTTGATCGTCGAGCTCTACTCGAAGTAGAGCGCGCCGACGCATCCATCACCCGCGTGCTGCGCGGAAAGGACTGAACTCGATGCTGTGGAAAGGCTTCCAGCGACCCAAGCTGCTGGAGTACGACCGCGAAACCCTCACCGACCAGTACGGGCGCTTCAGCGCGCAGCCGTTCGAACGCGGCTTCGGTACGACGATCGGCAACGCGCTGCGTCGCGTGCTGCTCTCGTCGATCGAGGGAGCAGCGGTGACCGCGGTCAAGATCGATGGGGTGCTGCACGAGTTTTCGCCGATTCAGGGCGTGGTCGAGGACGCGACGGACATCATCCTCAATCTCAAGCAGGTGCCGATCAAGATGCACGTCGACGGGGTGAAGGCCGTGTCCATCCGGTCCGACGCACCGGGCGAGATCAGGGCGGGCGACATCCGGACCGACGCCGACATCGAGATCCTCGATCCGGACGTCCACATCGCGACCGTGTCCGAGGGCGGCGCCCTCAACATGGAGATGCGCGTCAAGCGCGGCCGGGGCTACGTGTCCGCCGACAAGAACTTCGACGAGGACCTGGGGATCGGCTGGATTCCGGTCGACTCGATCCATTCACCGATCAAGAAGGTGAACTACCTCGTCGAGGCGGCGCGGCTCGGTCAGACCACCGACTACGACAAGCTGACGATCGACGTATGGACCGACGGGACGATCAGCGCCCGCGATGCCGTGTCGCTCGGGGCGAAGCTGGTGCGGGACCATCTGAACATCTTCATCGACATCGATGACGCAGCCGAGGAGGCGGAGGAGCCGGAGCCGGAGCCGGCCGCCGCCGTGGTGAACGAGCATCTCGACAAGAGCGTCGAGGAGCTGGAGCTGTCCGTGCGTTCGTACAACTGCCTGAAGAACGCCAACATCCGGACGATCCGCGAGCTGGTTCAGAAGAGCGAGCCCGAGATGCTCCAGACGAAGAACTTCGGACGGAAGTCGCTGAACGAGATCAAGGAGATCCTGGTCGACATGGGGCTGAGCCTCGGGATGCGACTGGACCAGCCGGCGGACAGCGTGCCCGCGCAGGCGGAGGCGGAGTGATCGAGTCATGCGTCATCGCGTTGCACACCGGAAGCTGGGTCGGGTCACCGAGCATCGTCTTTCCCTGCTTCGCAATCAGGCGCAGGCGCTGCTGCGTCACGAGCGGATCAGCACGACGGTCGCCAAGGCGAAGGAGCTGCGGCCGTTCGTGGAGCGCCTCATCACCGTCGCCAAGCGCGGGATTGCCGACGGCGACGACACCATCCGCGCCGTGAACGCGCGCCGCATGGTGCGCCGCGACCTGGCGGATCGGGCGGTTGCGGCCAAGCTGTTCGATACGATCGCGCCGCGCTTCGCCGGTCGTCCCGGCGGCTACACGCGCCTGCTGCGGATCGGATTCCGGCGCGGCGACGCGGCCGAGATGGCCCAGGTGGAGCTGATCGGCAGCGAGTACGATCCCGACCTGGAGAAGCCGAAGGGCGAGCGCAAGCCGGACGAGACGCCGGAACGCCAGCCGGAGGAGCAGAAGGGCAGCCGTCTGCGCCGGATCTTCCGCCGCGGGAAGAACCGGCGGTAGAGGCGGGCGCCGCGCGGGTCACCGGTGCGGGACGCTGCTACCCCGTTTTGGCCGACCGCGAGCGTGCCCGTCCGATCGGGTCCCAGGCAGTCTCACATGAGCTAGTGCGCCTGGGCGCTCTCTCTGCTCGAGCGCTGTTTCCGCTGAGCGTCCCATTCGGCGAGAACGTGCCGGCATCGCTTGCGGAGGAGCGGTCGGTGGTAATCGATCACCGCGGCGTCCGTGATGTTCACGTTCGCGCCGTCGTCCAGAGCCTTCTTCACGTCGTCTATCTTGTCGTTCAGGACGCCGAGGAACAGGTTGACGTTCGGATCGTCTTCCTTGACCACGTGGATCTCATCAAGCAGCGTCTTCAACAGGTCCCTATCAGCAGTCATTGGTACTGGTCTCCGAATTCCTCTTCTTCTGAAGAGTCTCATGTACCTTGGACGTCTCGGGCGCAAACGCGTCCGCCTCAAACGCCTGCTCCGTTGAACTGGCTTCCCGGTCTCGTGCATCTGCCTTCGCCCCTAGGACTAACCTTATGACAATGGCACGAGAATCCGCTGCCTCGTTTCTTGCTTCTGCTGCTGCGTTCTTCGACACTTCCTGAACTCGCGGTAACCGAAAAAGCCGAGAGCAGTGAAGACAAGGCTGAGAGCAGTGAAGACAAGAGCAAGAGCAGTGGAGACAAGAGTCAGCAACGCGATGACATTATTGTTGGCGCCCATCCACAATCCGATTTGACTTTCGCGGTAGTCGAACTGCTCGCGCTGCTGTTCATCGGTGCGGCGGCTCAACTCGTCGGTGCGGCGGCTCAACTCGTCGATGCGGCGGCTCAACTCGACTTCATCGTCTCCGGACGTAGTCGCGGTCTCCCCCGGCACTTGCGTCGCTTCCTGCGGAGCCTCGGAGAGCACTACCGTGCTTGCCGCGGCGTACGCCAGGACAAACGCAATCACCACCAGCAGCACCATGGGTACGAACTCCTCCCGCCTGAAGACCTGCTACCGACCGGGTCCCGGGTCGGTAGCAGCCGTGGTGCTCACTGAACCACTGTACCACGGAGCAGGACCCAAGGCTGCGCAGCTATTCGTCGTCCGCGTCTCCGTCCTCGGACTTCGAGTCGGCCACGATCTTCGACTGCAGGTGCGCCGGCACCTCCTCGTAGTGGGAGAACTCCATGTGGTAGGAGCCCCGGCCGCCGGTGGCCGAGGTCAGTTGCTGCTCGTAGGTGAGCATCTCCGCCATGGGCACCTGCGCCTTGATCACCGTCGACGACCCGCGCGGCTCCATGCCGCCGATGCGGCCGCGCCGGCCGTTCAGATCGCCCATCAGGTCGCCCGCGAAATCGCTCGGGGCGTAGACCTCGACGTCCATGACCGGCTCGAGCAGGGTGGGCCGGGCCCTTTCCATGGCGTCCCGGAAGGCGAGGCGCCCCGCCATCTTGAACGACATCTCGTTCGAGTCGACCGAGTGGAACTGGCCGTCGTGCAGGGTCACCTTGAAGTCGACCATCGGATAGCCGGCCAGATAGCCCTTCTGGCGCGCCTCCTGGATGCCCTTCTCGACGGCCGGAATGAACTGGCGCGGGATCGAGCCGCCGAAAATCTCGTCCACGAAGGCGAAGTCCTCGCCGCGCGGGAGCGGCTCGACGCGGATCTTGCAGTCGCCGAACTGCCCGTGCCCGCCGGACTGCTTCTTGTGCCGGCCGTGCGCCTCGGTCGCGGCCATGATGGTCTCGCGGTACGGGATGCGGGGCAGCTTCAGGTTGACCTCGACGCCGAAACGCCGCTTCAGCTTGGCGACGGTGACCTCGATGTGCAGTTGACCCTGGCCGGAGAGCAGGAGCTGGCGCGTCTGCGGGTCGCGGGTGTACTGGATGGTGGGATCCTCCTCCCGCAGGCGCTGCAGCGCCCCGCTGATCTTCTCCTCGTCGCCGCGGCTCTTCGGCTCGATGGCATAGGACAGCACGGGGTCGGCGAAGGCGATCGGGGCAAAGCGCACCGGGCTCCCCTTCTCGCCCAGTGTGTCGCTCGTGTGGGTCTCCTTCAGCTTGGCGACCGCGCCGAGGTCGCCCGCCTTCAACTCCGGCACCGGGTGCTGGGTCTTGCCCTGCATGACGGCCAGCGCGCCGAGGCGCTCGCCGCCGTCCTGCGTGACGTTGTGCACGGTCGAATCGGCCTTGAGCGTGCCGGCGGCGACCCGGAACATCGTGATGCGCCCGGCGAACGGATCGGCGATGGTCTTCCAGACGAACGCCGCCGGCGGGGCCCCCTCTCCCGCGTCGTAGGTCTGCGGCTCGCCGCTCTCCGGATCCGTGGCCGGAAGCGGATGGTCCGCCGCGGGCGGGAGATAGGCCAGGATCGCGTCCAGCAGCGGTCCGATGCCCATGTTCGCCTGGGCCGAGGTGCAGACGAGGGGAAACACCTGCCGGTTCCGGGTTGCGGCGCGCAGTCCGCCCTCCATCTCTTCCTGGCTGAGCGTGCCCTCCTCGAAGTAGCGCTCCATGAGCGCCTCGTCGGCCTCCGCCACCATTTCGATCAGCGCCTCGCGCGCGGTATCGGCCTGGCCGGACAGCGGGCCGGGAACGTCGCCGGTGGCGGCGGCGCCGCTACCGTCGTTCGGGAAGGTCACGCCCTGCATGCCGACCAGGTCCACGAAGCCCCGGAAGTCCCGTTCCGCCCCGATCGGGAACTGGATCGGCACGACCTCGCGGCCCAGCGCGCCGTGTGCGGATTCGATGGCGCGGTCGAAGCTCGCGCGCTCGCGATCGAGCAGGTTGAGCACCACCAGGCAGGGCAGCCCGAGCTCCTTCGCGATGCTCCACACCTTCTCGGTCTGGACCTCGACACCGGCCACCGCATCGACGACGACGAGGGCCGCGTCGGCCACCTGCAGGGCCGCTCGCGTGTCGCTCAGGAAGTTGCTCATGCCGGGGGTGTCGATCAGGTTGATCTTCGTCGAGCGCCACTCCGCGAACGCGACGCTGGCCGACAGCGTGTGCTTGCGCGCAATCTCTTCCTCGTCGAAGTCGGTGACCGTCGTGCCTTCGTCGACCTTCCCCAGGCGGTTGACCATCTTCGCGCCGAACAGCATCGCCGACACGAGCTGGGTCTTGCCGGAACCGCTGTGTCCGACGACCGCGACGTTGCGGATGTTCGACGCGTCATAGACCTTCATCGACAGTAGCCTCCTTCGAAGACGCCCCGGAAGGGCAGCGGGTCTCGCGGTCGTGCGTTCAGTGCTGTAACGGGAACGCGATGAGAGTCGAGCGCCGGGCGCTGCCCCGGATCAAACCAGTAATCGTACCGTGACTGGCCGGCGGGCTCAAGTGCCGGGAAGTGCCCGGGCGTGCCCGGGCACCGGGCTCTACTCGTAGCGCAACGCCTCGATCGGATCGAGTCCGGAGGCGCGGACGGCCGGCACGATGCCGAACACGATGCCGACCGTGGCCGAGAAGCCGATGCCGATGGCGAACGACCACCAGGGCAGCGACACGGGGAACTCGGTGGCGTAGTGCACGCCCATCCCGATCCCGCTGCCGAAGAGGATGCCGAGGACGCCGCCGATGGCGGTCAGGAACACCGCCTCGAGGAGGAACTGCCAGAGGATCTCCCGCCGCCGCGCGCCGATGGCCTTGCGGGTGCCGATCTCGCGCGTCCGTTCCTTGACGGAGATGGTCATGATCGCCATCACCCCGATGCCGCCGACCATTAGCGCGATGGACGAGATGGCGACCAGGGCGAGGAACGTCGCGCTGCTGACCTGGTCCCACAGCCGGAGCGCCGCATCCTGCGTGATGAGATCGAAGTCGTTCGCCTCGTCCAGGCGCAGTCCGTGACGGATGCGCATCACCTCGGTCACGTCGCGTATCGCGTCCTCGCGCGCGACCCCTTCGTGCGGCACCGCGGCGATCATGAGGAACTGCAACTGCCCGCGGCGCGATCGCGTGACGCGCGTGCCGAACTGCTTCGAATGGGCGCTGTACGGGATCAGCGCGATGTCGTCCTGGCCGGCGTCGAGCGACCCGATGCCCGGCCGCGGACCGATAACGCCGATTACCGTGTAGGGCTGGTTGCCGATGCGCACCGTCTTGCCGAGCGGGTCGACGTTGGGGAACAGGGCCTGGTAGGGCGTCTGTCCGAGCACCACGACCCGGCGCCGGTGACTCACTTCACCCTCGGTGAAGAATCGTCCCTGCTCGAGGGTGACGTGGAATACGTCCGGGTAGTCGTGGGTCGTGCCGGTGATCGAGATGAGCTTGGTTCGTTCTCCCCGATGGAAGAGCCGGCTGCGCGTCGAGCCCGGCCCCCCGCCCTCGCCGATCGTGATGTTGACCCGTGCGATCGAGTCGGCCTGCCGTTCGATGGCGCGCGCATCGGCCGGTGTCAGGGTGGGCCGCTTGAGGAGCTCGTTGAAGTCGGCTCCCGACATCAGGCTCATGCCCGAGAACTGCGCCACGAAGATCGTGTCGGGGCCGATCTCGCGGATGGTGTCGCGCAACGACTCGTCGAAGCCGCGGATGAGCGACGTCATTCCGACGATGGCGGTGATGCCTATCACGATGCCGAGGATGGTCAGTCCGGACCGCATCTTCTGCGTCCGGATGGTCGTGACCGCCATCACCACGATCTCCTGCAGGAGCGATCCGCGCATCAGTCGGCCCTCCCCAGCGCGTCGATGGGGTCCAGCGCCGCCGCCCGCGCCGCGGGGTAGAGCCCGAAGAACAGCCCGACCGCGGCGGTCATCGTGATCGCCAGGATCACCGACCAGGGGTGCACGACGGCGGGCACCGGGGCGAAGCGATCGAGCGCCAGCGCGGCCACGGCGCCGAGCGCCGTGCCCGCCGCGCCGCCGAGCACGGACAGCGCCACCGACTCGGACAGCATCTGCCAGAGGATGTCCTGCCGGCGGGCGCCGAGCGCCTTGCGCAGGCCGATCTCCTTCGTCCGTTCCGATACCGCCATCAGCATGATGTTCATGATCACGATGCCGGCGACCACCAGCGCGAGACCCACGACGCCGACCAGCACCGCGAAGATGCCGGTGGTGGCCTGGTTGAAGATGCGCAGCGCGGTCTCGGAGGTGAAGATGCCGAAGTTGTCGTCCTCGGTCGCCTTCAGGCGCCGCTCGATCCGCAGGGCCACGGTCGCCTCGCCGATTGCCTTGTCTATCTCGCCCGGGTCGGCCGGCTGCACGCGCAGCCCGAGCGAGGTGCGGCTGCCGAAGAGCCGCTGGAACGCGCCGAGCGGAACGACCGCGAACTCGTCCTGCGACTGGCCGAACGACGAGCCCTGGGGCCGGCTGACACCGATCACGCGAAACGGCACGCCGCGGATCTTCACCTGTCTGCCGATCGGATCGAGCGCGCCGAACAGCCGGTCGGCGGTGTCCCAGCCGAGCACCGCGACGTTGCGCTTGCGGCGGACCTCGGTGGGAGTCATCAGCCGTCCGATCTCGGCGTTGAACGTGGAGAACCGGATGAAATCCTCGGTCACGCCCTGGATCTGGACCGACTCGAGCACGTGCTGGCGATAGCGGACCTCGCCGCTGCGGCGTCCTTCCGCCATGACCGCGGTGACGTCGGAGGCGAACCGCCGGATGGCCTCGGCGTCGTCGAGCGTGATCCGCGGGTTGTTCCGGGTCCGCTCCATGTCCTCCTCGCTCATGATGATCCCGCGGCGGTCGACCAGGAACGCGTCGGCGCCCACCTCCGACAGGATCACGTCCTCGACCTCCTCGGTGATCCCCTGGATCAGCGAGACGAGGGTGATGATCGAGGTGACGGCGACGACGTTCCCGAGGATCGTCAGGAAGGAACGGAGCTTGTTGGCCCAGATCGCGCTCAGCGCGACCCGGACCATCTCATGAATCAGAATCAGCTTCATTGGGATCCACCGGGTCGCCGTCGTCGAGGTTGCGGACCACCTCGAACGGACCGGTGATCACGAGGTCCCCCTCCTCGAGGCCGCTCAGCGCCTCGAAGTAGCGCTCGCCGGCGATGCCGGTGGCCACCGGCACGAAGACCGCCCGTCCCTGCCGGACCACGAACACCCCTTCCCGTTCCTCGCTGGTGGTCTCGCCGTCCGTGGCCGGCGCGGAGGAGGCGGACGCCGGGCGCGAGATGACACCGGACCCGGCCTCGTCCGTGCGCCGTACGATCTCCCCGGCGGCGTCGAGCTCCACCTCGCGCACGGTGGTCGCCTGAATGGGAACGGCCAGCGATGCCGTGCGCGTCGCCGTGGTGATCTCCGCGGTGCACGTGAAGCCCGGCCGCACGCCGGGTATGTCGCCGTCGATGACGACCACGACCAGGAAGTTGGTTGCCTCCTGCGTGGCGCCGGCGGCCGCGTTCTGCTGGATCGGGCTGTTGCCGATCTCGGTGACGCGACCGGTGTAGGTACGGCCCGGCAGCGCGTCTATCTCGATTTCGACCGGCTGGCCGAGGCGGACCGCCGGAATGTCCGTCTCGTCCACCTCGATCTCCGCCTCGAGTACCGAGAAGTCGGCGATGGTCAGCAGCACCGTTCCCGGGTTGTTCATCGTGCCGATGACGACCGTCTCTCCCTCTTCGATGTTGCGCCGGGTCACGATCCCGTCGATGGGCGAGGTGATGGTCACCTGGGTCAGGTCGTAGCGGGCGCTGTCGAGCGTCGCCCGCTCCTGGAGGATCCGCTGCGCGGCTCCCTCGACGTCCACCTCGCGGGCCCTGAGCTCGGTTTCGCGCAGCTCGACGTCGGCGACCGCCTGCTCGTAGATCTCGCGCGAGACGAGGCGCAGCGACCAGAGGTGGGCCTGCCGCTCCAGGTTCTCGCGGGCGACGTCGAGACTGACCCGGGCCGTCTCGACCGCCACCCGCGCCTGCGCGTGACCGGATACGGCCGCCTCGAGGGACGCTTCGCCCCGACTCACGAGCGCCCGGAGGTTCTCCGGATCGATCTGCAGAAGGAACTGCCCGGCCGTCACCCGTTCGCCTTCGTCGACCGCGAGGCGGGTGACCCGACCCATCGTGCTCGCGCTCATGTCGACCGAAAGTTGCGGCTGGATGGTGCCCGGCGCCGAGACGATGGCCTCGAGATCCCGGCGCTGGATTGCCTCGACGTCGACTTCCGCCGCATCGGAACGGTCGAACAGCAGGTTGACGGTGACGAGCGCGGCGCCGGTCAGGACGATGAGGCCGCCGACGAGGATCTTTCTCGACATGGTTCAGAAACCGAGGTTCGTGCGCGCCACCGCGATGATCAGCGCGATGCCGGCATAGATGCCGTACAGGGTGATGGCGACCGGGGCGGTCCGGCGCTGCCAGGCGACGGCCAGTCCGATCGACAGGATCATGATCCACCCGACGTGGAAGAGGTCCACGGCGCTCAGCAGGTTCAGGACGAACGTGCCCTCGTCGAGCATCGGCGCGAACGCCGCCAGCGTGGTGGGCGCCGTTATCGCCTCGCGCGCGTAGTTGAGCGGGACGACGAAGAGCTGCTGCAGCAGGAACACCACGCCGGCGTGAGCCACGACCGCAAACACCTGGCGGAAGCTCGCGCCCGCGCCCAGCAGGCCGTACCCCGCGCCGTACAGCGTCCCCGCCAGGATCAGGCAGATGACGGGCACGCCGATCAGCGTGAAGCCGAACGCGCTGTACGCCGCGAACCGGCCGCCCTGCTCCATCTCCGCGTAGACCTCGTCGGTCACCGTGACCCCGAACGCTTCCATGGAGGAGACCTGCTGGTCGATCAGCGCCCGCTGTGCGAAATCGGTGCTCATGAGCGCTCCGCTCGACACCGCGACGCCGCCGACGCTCAGCGCCAGAATCCCGATCCACCGTGGATCGGCCATCACGCGCTCGAACGTCTCGCGCGGCGACGTGAGGATTCCGAGGGCCCGGGCGCCGAGACCGATGCGCTCGATCCGCGATTCGCCGGTCGTGCCGCTCAGGTCCTGCATGATCCTTCCATTGTAGGTCAGCGCCGTCCGCGCCGGCGTCTCGGGTTGCGGCGCGGACTTTGCGGCCCGCCGGGAAACTGCGCGGCGGCGCGCTGACGCTCGCGCGCATGACGCGTGCGCAACCGCAGGCGTCTACACCCGCTTGATACGTCCCGGCGGGACAGGATGTTTCACCCCCGTCACCCCCGCCGGTCGTCTTGACAGCGCGTGACCCGTGCCGTAGGATGCCTCGCTCACTGACCTGGGGCCGCATCTTTCAGAGCCCGGACTTCCAGTGCTTGGTTTCGTTCCCCGCGAGCTGTTCTTCACCAGGGGCGTCGGCACGCACAGAGAGAAGCTCACGTCGTTCGAGCTGGCCCTCCGCTCGGCGGGGATCGCCGCCTGCAACGTCGTGCGGATCTCCAGCATCTTCCCGCCGGGATGCCGGATACTCCCGCGGGAGGAGGGCATACAACGGTTGCAGCCCGGTCAGGTGACCTTCGTGGTCATGTCGGAGGCGGCGACCCGGGAGCCCCACCGTCTCATCGCGGCGACGGTCGGCGTGGCCATCCCGCGCGACCCGAGCCTGTACGGCTACCTCTCGGAGCACCACAGCTTCGGAGAGGACGAGGAGACCGCCGGCGACTACGCCGAGGACCTCGCAGCGGAGATGCTGGCCACCACCCTCGGGCTGAAGTTCGATCCCGACAAGAGCTGGGACGAGAACAAGGAGGTCTGGCGCCTCTCGAACCAGATCGTCCGGACCCAGCACGTCACCCAGACCGCGGTGGGCGATCCCGACGGTCTCTGGACGACGGTGGTGGCGGCCGCCGTCATGGTCGGCTGACGGCGCGCGCCGGCGCGGCTCGGTTGACACGAGGTTGACACGGTTGACACGCGCGGGTACCGCGCTACAATGGAAGTACCCCCTGCTCACCTTCGGACCCCCGGGAAGACGATGATTTCCCGGTGTCTGCCCGTCTAGGCGAACTGCTGCTCGAGAAGCGGCGCATTACACGGGTCCAGCTCGACGAGGCCTTGGCGTTCCGCGAAGCCAACGGCGGCGATCTCGGCAGCGCCCTGATCCGCCTGGGATTCCTCGCGCCCGACGAGGTCGCGGCGTTGCGCGGCGCGCAGTACGGGGTGCGGTCCGTCGACCTCTCCGGATTCGAGATCGAGCCTGCCGTCCTCGCTCTGATTCCGGCCGAGATCGCCCGCCGGCACCGGATCGTCCCGTTGCGGCGCTCGGGGTCGACACTGACGGTGGTGATGACCGATCCGCGCAACGTCGCCGCGCTCGATGACGTTCGATTCCGGACCGGCTGCACCGTCGAGCCCCTGATGGCTTCCGAGGCTGCCGTGGATGCGGCCCTCGCGCGGTGCTACGACAGCGGCTCGGACGCGCCCGAGCCGGCCGTCGGCGAACGGGCTCTGGACGCGACCGTGCGGGAGGTGGAGGCCGCGGTCGGCCGCCCCGGCGATCTCCAGGCGCCCGATGCGCCGCAGGAGACGGAGCTCGTCGCGGGAGACGAGGCTCGCGGCCAGGCGCCCGCGGTACGCTTGCTCGACGTCATCCTGACGTCGGCCGTGCAGCGGGGCGCCAGCGACGTTCACGTCGAGCCCTACGAGAAGGAGCTCAGGGTCCGGTTCCGCATAGACGGCGCGCTCCACGAAGTGATGACGCCGCCGATCCGCATGCGCGACGCCATCACCTCGCGACTGAAGGTGATGGCGAGGCTCGACATCGCCGAGCGGCGCCTGCCGCAGGACGGCCGGATCCGGATCCGTCTCCGGGACGCGGGATCGAGCAGGTCGGTGGATCTGCGCGTCTCCTGCCTGCCGACGCTCTTCGGGGAGAAGATCGTCCTGCGCCTGCTCGACCGGGAGCGACTCACGCTCGACATGACCGAGCTCGGGTTCGAGGAGCCGTCGCTCCGCCGCTTCACGGAGAACATCCGCAAGCCCTGGGGCATGGTGCTGGTCACGGGCCCCACCGGCAGCGGCAAGACCAGCACGCTCTATTCCTCGATCGCGGGGTTGAACACCCCGGACACCAATATCGTGACTGCCGAGGATCCGGTCGAGTTCAATCTCCACGGCGTCAATCAGGTGCAGATCCGCGAGGCGATCGGCCTGAGCTTCGCGACCGTGCTCCGCGCGTTTCTGCGACAGGACCCGAACGTCATCTTCGTTGGCGAGATCCGTGACGTCGAGACTGCGGAGATCGCCGTCAAGGCCGCGCTCACGGGTCACCTGGTACTCTCCACCCTGCACACCAACGACGCACCGAGCGCCGTCAGCCGGCTCCTGAACATGGGGATCGAGCCGTTCCTGATCGCCGGCTCGGTGAATCTCATCTGCGCGCAGCGCCTCGTTCGTCGCGTGTGCCGCGCCTGCGCGGCGCCGGCCGCCGTGAGCCCCGCCACGCTGATCGACATCGGATTCGACGAAGCCGAGGCCCGAGTGGTGACGCCGATGAAGGGCAGCGGATGCGAGACGTGCAACGGGACGGGGTACAGGAGCCGGATCGGTCTGTACGAGGTGCTGGAGTTGACCGATGCCTTGCGGGAACGGATTCTCGCGGGCGGAACGGCGCGTGCGCTGCGGCGCGCGGCCATCGAGGACGGAATGCCTACCCTGCGTCAGAGCGGACTGCGGAAGATCGCGCGCGGCGTCACGTCGATCGACGAGGTGACGAGGGAGACGGTGCGATGAGCGTGCCGCTGACCCTGGCCGCGTTGCTCGCGCGCGCCGCCGAACGGGGCGGATCGGACGTGCACGTCACCGCCGGTGTTCCGCCGCAGATCCGGTTGAACGGCGCGCTCGAGCCGCAGAGGGATCTCGACCCGCTCGCGCCGGACGACGCCAGGCGCCTGATCTACGGCGGCCTCACTGCGGCGCAACGACAGCGCTTCGAAGAACGCCTCGAGCTGGACGTCGCGTTCGGCATCGAGGGCGTGGCGCGGGTGCGCGCCAACGTGTTCAGGCAACGCGGTACGGTGGCGGCCGTGTACCGACTGATTCCGACGGCGATTCGGGGGTTCGACCAGCTCGGTCTGCCGCCGGTGGTGGCGGAACTGGCCTCGCGGCCGCACGGACTCGTGCTCGTGACCGGACCGACCGGCAGTGGCAAGAGCACCACGCTCGCGGCGCTGGTCGACCGCATCAACGCCGAGCGGCGGGTCCACATTCTGACGATCGAGGATCCCATCGAGTTCATCCATCCGCATCGCCGCGCCATCGTCAATCAGCGCGAGGTCCGGAACGACACGGCCGGGTTCGCGCAGGCGCTGCGAGCGGCGTTGCGCGAGGATCCCGACGTGGTGCTCATCGGCGAAATGCGCGACCTCGAGACCACCGAGGCGGCACTCCGGATCGCCGAGACGGGCCATCTGACGCTGGCTACCCTGCATACGAGCTCGGCGGTGCACGCGATCGGTCGCGTGATCGACCTGTTTCCCGCACACCAGCAGCAGCAGGTTCGCACCCAGCTCTCGCTGGTGCTGCAAGGCGTCGTCTGCCAGGCGCTCGTGCCGAGCGCCGACGGCAGGGGACGCGCCTGCGCCGTCGAGGTGCTGGTTGCCACGCCGGCGATCCGCAACCTGATCCGCGAGGACAAGGCGCATCTGATCTACGCCGCGATGCAGGCCGGTCGGAAGCAGCGCGGCATGCAGACGATGACGCAGGCGCTCGCGGATCTCTGCCGGGAGCGGCGCATCACGCCGCAGCAGGCGCTCGACCACGCCGCGAATCGCGAGGAGCTGGAGGGCCTGATTGCCCGGCAACGGCTTGAACCGGGTTCGACGCGGCCGGGGAGCTCGTCCCGATGAAGGCCACGTTCGCATTCACGGGCCGGACCCGAGCGGGAGAGCGGATCAGCGGCGAGCGCCGGGCCGCATCCGCCGAGGACGCGGTCGCCGCCCTCCGGCGCGAACAGATTCTGGTCGCCACGATAGACGAGATCGACGGGGTTGCATCCGGCCCGGGCTGGTTCGCGCGCCGGCGAGCGGTTTCGGGGCAGAGTCTCGCCGCCTTCACCCGTCGGTTCGCGGTGATGGTCGACGCCGGGCTGCCGCTCGTGCAGTGCCTCGACATACTCGCGAAACAGGAGCAGGACGAGCGCTTCGCCACGACGATCCGCACGGTGCGATCCGACGTCGAGGACGGCTCGACGCTGGCCGATGCGCTGCGCGCGCACCCGCGGTCGTTCGATGCGCTCTACACCGGCATGGTCGCGGCGGGAGAGGCCGGCGGCGTGCTCGACACCATACTGGAGCGACTGGCCGGACACATCGAGAAACACGTCGCCCTCCGGGGCCAGGTGCGCTCCGCCATGATGTACCCGCTGACGGTTCTCGTCATCGCGGCCGTCGTCGTGGGAGTGATCCTCTGGAAGGTCATACCCACGTTCGCGGAGCTGTTCGAGGGGCTCGGCGCGGTGCTGCCGCTGCCGACGCGACTGGTGATCGCAGCCAGCGACTCGTTCGCCGCCGCCGTGCCGGTGCTCGGTCTCTGCGTCCTGGGCACGGTGATGCTGTTTCGCCGATACTATGCGACGGGGAGCGGACGTCGGGTCATCGACCGCACGACGCTGCGCGTGCCGCTGATCGGGGGTATCGTGCGCAGGAACGAGGTGGCCCGGTTCTGCCGCACCCTCTCGGCGTTGCTCGGCGCCGGCGTGCCAATCCTCGACAGCCTGGAAATCACCGCGGGCACGGCCGGGAACGCGGTGGTCGAGGATGCGGTCATGAGGACCCGCGCCGCGGTCGAGCGCGGCGAGCCGGTCGCCGCGCCTCTCCGTGACACCGAGGTGTTTCCGCTTCTGGTGACCCAGATGATCAACGTCGGGGAGACGACCGGCGCCCTGGACGCGATGCTGGCGAAGGTGGCGGATTTCTACGAGGAAGAGGTCGATCGGGCCGTCGCCGGCATGACGGCGCTGCTCGAGCCGGTGGTGGTCGCGATCCTGGGCGTCGTCGTCGGGGGCATCGTGGTGGCCATGTATCTGCCGGTGTTCGATCTGATCGGCCGGCTCGCGGGATGAGCGATGTGGACAGGCAACCTGCCATTGAAGGAGGGAAGGCGATGACCGAAGGGGAACGGACGCGCTTGCTGAAGCGACAGGACGGGTTCACGTTGATCGAGCTTCTGATCGTCGTGGCGATCATCGGCATCATTGCGGCGATTGCGGCGCCGGGGCTGCTGCGGGCGCGGATGGCCGGCAACGAGGCCTCGGCGATCGGCTCGTTGCGGGCCATCAACGGCGCCCAGGCGACCTATGCGGCGAGTTGCGGCAGCGGCTTCTACGCTCCGACGCTGGCGAACCTGGCGACGCCGCCGACCGTCGGCGGCGGCGATGGGTTCATCGGCACCGACCTGGGAGCGGATCCGTCGATCAAGAGCAGCTACACGATCACGATGACCGGCGGCGCCGTCGCGACCGGCGCACCCGCGTCGTGCAACGGCGTGGCCGCCGGCGGAGTGGTCTCCACCTATTTCGTGGGGGCGGATCCGAATCCCGGCGGCGGCACGCGCTTCTTCGGAACCAATCAGGGCGCGACCATCTATCAGGCCACGGCTACCATGCCGGTGACGCAGACCGGCGCGCCGGCAGGCGCCGCGCCGATACAGTAGCCCCGCGACGGCTCCCGACCTTGACGGGCGCGGCCGGATGCCTTTACAAGTGGACGAAACGGCGGCGCATCGCCGGGGCGAGACGCGCATCACCGCTCGAAGGCAGCGGGAAGTGGAGAGACGATGACCAGAAGGACGCGGATGTGGATGGCGATACTGGCGTGCGTCGGTCTGGCGGCCGCGGCGACCTCCACGTACGTTCATGTCCGCATGCTCACCGATCCGGGCTATGCCAGCTTTTGCGACATCAACGCCAGCGTCAGTTGCACGCAGGTGTATCAGAGCCGCTACGGCAGCGTGCTCGGCGTGCCGGTAGCCCTCGGCGGCGTGGTCTGGTTCTCGGCGGTGCTGTTGCTGATGTACGCCGGCGTGCGCGCGCCCCGTGCGTCCGTGCCGCACGTCGCGGGCTACCTGCTGTTGTGGTCGACAATCGGGCTCGCCGTGGCGATGTACATGGCGTACGCCTCGTTCTTCGTGCTCGGGACGCTCTGTCTGCTGTGCGTCGTCGTCTACGTGGCCGTCGTCGGCATCTTCATTCTTTCCGGCGGGGAAGATGCCACGCCGGCCCGGCGACTCCCGATCGCCGCGGTGAGCGACCTGCGTGCTCTCGTGCGGGCGCCGCTCGGGCTAGGTCTGCTGCTGCTCTTCGCAGGCGGGTCGTCGGGGGCGGTCGCCTGGTTCCAGTGGTCGCCGCCCGCACCGCCGCCGGTCGAGGCCGCGGCCGGGGAGTCGCCCGCGCCGCCGCCGGTCGTGACGGCGGATCAACGGAGCGAGTTCGAGCGCTACTGGGAGGCGGAGCCGCGCGTCGAGCTTGCGCTGCCCGCGTCCGCCGCGGTGGGGGATGCCACCGTCGTCGTCGTCAAGTTCAATGACTACCAGTGCCCCGCGTGTGCGAGCGCTCACCGGATCTATGGACCGATCTTCGCCAAGTACGCATCGTCGCATCCGGGTCGGGTGCGGCAGGTGACGCTGGACTATCCGCTCGATCCCGCCTGCAACGAGCAGGCGCCGCGGGGCCAGCATCACGGCGCCTGTGCCGGGGCGGTGGCCGTCCGGCTCGCCGCCGCGGTCGGCGACGACGAGCGTGTCGAGATGGAGAACTGGTTGTACGCCAACCAGCCCGGGTTGACCCGCGAGGCGGTCGTGGAGGCGCTCGGCGATCTGACCGGCATCGATCCGCCGAGCTACGACGCCGCGTACGACGAGACGATTCTCGCGGTGCAGGGTGACATCGCTCTCGGCAACGAGCTGCCGGTGGAGGCTACGCCGACGTACGTCATCAACGGCGTCGTCGTCAAGGGTACGCTCGCGCCACGCTACTTCGATGCGGCAATCGCGTACGAGCTGGACCGGGCCGGTGGCGAGGGGGGAGAGTAGCCGGCACCGCGCACCGTGCGGCCGCGGGTCAGCCGGTCGCCATGGGATGCCACGCCGGCCCTGGCAGCCCGTGGCCCGGCGCTGACGCGATGATGCGGGCGGTTCGACTCTCCGATCTCTCGAAGACGTTCCGTACCGGGTTCTGGGGCGCCCGGGGTCATTGCGCGCTGGACAGGGTATCGCTGGACGTTCCGCAGGGCGCCGTGCTCGGCTACCTCGGGCCGAACGGCGCCGGCAAGACCACGACGTTCAGGCTGCTGCTGCAGCTCGTCCACCCGACATCGGGCGCGGCCGAGATCCTGGGCCGACCGGTCGGTGACCCGGCCGTCCGTCACCGGGTCGGCTTCCTGCCCGAGGGAGCGCGTTTCTACGACTCCTGCACGGCCGAGGAGTTCCTGGTGTACGTGGCGGGGCTGTTCGGCTACCCGGCCGCCGAGCGCCGGCAGCGCGCGGCGCTCCAGCTCGACCGGGTCGGTATCGGAGCCGAACGGCGCCGAAGGCTCGGAACGTATTCCCGGGGCATGCTGCAGCGTGTCGGGATCGCGCAGGCGCTGCTCAACGATCCGGAGGTTCTCTTTCTGGACGAGCCGATGACGGGGCTCGATCCGCTCGGCCGCAGCGACGTTCGCAATCTCATCCTGGCGCTGCGCAACGAGGGGCGTACCGTGTGGATCAGTTCCCACGTACTGAGTGAAGCGGAAGCGGTGTGCAGCCACGTTGCCATCCTGAACCGGGGGCGGCTGGCCGTCGCGGGCAGCATCGCGGATCTGGATCTGGACGTCCGCGGATGGGAGCTCGTCGTGGCGGGGGTCGGCGAGTCGCAGTTGGCGGCCTGCGGGATCGCGGATCGGCGCGTGACCTCCATCGCCGACGGTCGCCATGTGATCGACCTGCCGCTGGAGCAGCCTCCGGAGCGCGTCGTGGTCGAACTGGCGCGGCGGGGCGCCCGCATCGTGTCGCTGAACCCCAGGCACGAGACGCTGGAGGACTATTTTCTCAGGCGGGTGCACGAGGACGCCTAGATCGCGGGGATCGACATGTCCGTTGTCGCGACCATCGCCCGGCACGTCCTGCGGGACGCGGTGCGCAACCGTGTGCTTCACGGGGCGACGCTGCTCGGCGTGGGGATGATCGGGGCCGCTCCGGTCGCCGGCCGGCTGGCCGCCGGTCAGGACGTCAAGCTCGTGAAGGACCTCGGCCTGGCCGCCATCGAACTGACGGGTCTCTTCGTCGCCGTATTCATGGGTATCCGGCTCCTTGCCCGGGAAATCGAACACCGCACCCTGGACGCGGTACTATCGAAGCCGATCCGGCGCCACCAGTTCGTTCTGGGGCAGTTCGGCGGGCTCGTGGCGGCGCTGGCTCTGGCCCTTGCCGTCATGGCGATCGGCATGTACGTCGTGCTCGCCGCCGCAGCCTGGTGGGTCGAGGACACGGTGCTCGCGCCGGCGCCGGCCGCGCCCGTGGTCGACCCCGCCCTGTTGAAGGCGGTGGTTCTCACCTTCGTGCAGCTCGCGGTCGTCGCGGCGGCGGCGCTCTGTTTCTCGACGGTCGCAAGCCCGGCAGTCGCCGCGGCGTCGACCTGCGGGTTCTACGTAATCTGCCACTTCGGCGGCGAGTTGCGGAACCTCGGCAGCGTCGTCGACTCGCGATTTGCGGCATCCCTCGCCGCCGGGCTGTCGTACGTCCTGCCGGACCTGGCGTCGTTCGACGTGAAGGCCGCGGTCGTCCACGCGCAGCCGGTTACCGTCGGTTACATGGCGCTGACCGCCGGGTCCGGCGCGGCGTACGTCCTGGCGTTCCTCGTGCTGGCCCTCGCAGTGTTCGCGAAGCGGGATCTGACATGAACGAACCGCAGGCGAGGGCCGGTGCTTCCGGTCTTCCACCGGCACGAGGCGGGAACGAGCGGCTCCGGCGCTGGGGACGGCCCGCGCTGTCGGCGGTGGCGGCGACCCTGCTGGTGGCCCTCGGCGGAACGCTCTCGGCACTGCGCGACCGGGGGGGTGGACCGGACGGGGACCGGTATCCCGCCGGGTCCGCGCCGCGGCCGGACGCCGTGCGCCGAGTGGCGCTGTCGTTCAAGGCGGTTCTGGCCGATCTCTACTGGATTCGAGCCGTGCAGCACTACGGCCGGACGAGGCTGGCCGGCGGCAGGGCGGAGGACCATGCTCTGCTCTACTCGCTGCTCGACGTCGCCACGACCCTGGATCCGCGGTTCGACGCGGCGCACCGACTGGGGGCGGTATTCCTGGCCGAGCCGTCTCCGGGCGGCCCCGGACGGCCGGACCTCGCCGTCGCGCTGCTCCGAAAAGGGATGGACTACGCTCCGGAACGCTGGGAGTACCTGCAGGACCTGGGCTTCGTGCACTACTGGTGGTTGCACGATCCGGAAGGGGCCGCGCGCTGGTTCGAGCGCGCAGCGGACCTGCCCGGCGCCCCCTGGTGGCTCCGGCCGCTGGCCGCCGTCACGCTGGCGGAGGGGGACGACCGTGCCGGTGCACGGGCGCTCTGGGCGCAGGTACGTGACTCGACCGGGGATGCGTGGGTGCGCGGCGAGGCGATCCGGCGTCTGGCCCAGCTCGATGCGCTCGACGCGCTGGACGGCTACCGGCACGTGATCGAAGGCTTTTTCGAGCGGACCGGAAGACGACCCCGATCGTGGCGCGAGCTCCTGGCGGCCGGTGACCTGGCTGCGGTACCGGTGGACCCTACCGGCGTGCCGTACGAGCTGACGACGCCCGACGGGACCATCGCGGTGTCTCGACGGTCCGCGCTGTTCCCGCTGCCGGGCGGAGGGTCGCTTCCGGAACGGCGGGGGCGGTGAGCGATTCGGGAGTCGGTCTGCTCGTCGCGCTGCTCGGGCTGGCGGTCGGCAGCTTCCTCAACGTCTGCATACACCGACTGCCGCGCGGGGCGTCCGTCATCGCCCCGGGCTCCCGCTGTCCCGACTGCCGCCAGCCGATCCGCTGGTTCGACAACGTGCCCGTCGCGAGTTATGTGGTGCTGCGTGCGCGGTGCCGCGCGTGTCGCGCTCCCATCAGCCCCGCGTATCCGCTCGTCGAGGTGACCACCGCGGCTCTCTTCCTCGTCCAGTTCCAGGTGCTCGGGCTGCAGCCGCTGCTCGTTGCCCGCCTGCTGTTCACCGCCGCGATGATCGTTCTGTTCGTCGTGGACCTGCGGCATCACGTGCTGCCGAACGTGGTCACCCTGCCCGGCATCGCCGTTGGCCTGACCTGTTCGGTCGGCCTGGAGCCGGGCTGGTTCGACGCGTGGCTGGGAGCCGCGGGGGGCGGCGGTCTGCTGCTGGGAATCGCGAAGGCCTACGCCGCCGTCCGGGGTCGCGAGGGCCTGGGTCTGGGAGACGTCAAGATGCTGGCGATGATCGGCGCATTCCTGGGCTTGCCGCTGGCGTGCGTCACGCTGGCCTGGGCGTCCCTGCTGGGCGCGGCGATCGGTATCGGCATGATGCGGATCGCCGGCGTCGGCTGGCAGCACCCGTTGCCGCTCGGATCGTTCCTGGCGCTGGCGGCGGTAGCGGCTTCCCTGGCCGGCGAGCCGTTCCTCGATTGGTATTCGGTCGCGACGGGGGGACTCCTGCATCGGTTCCTGGGGTAATCCTGAGCCCGCGCCTCTCCATCGTCCTGTCCGGTCGGTTCCGCACTCGCGTACGGGCCGCCGACTGCGAGACGCGACGAGAATCCTGCGCGGGGACGGGCCGGCCGAGCGTGCAGATCCCGCCACCCCGCGCGCCCGCCGTCGTGCATCCGCGGGCTCGGCGTGCTGGCGTCGAATTTGCTTGTCGGGTTGGCATGACGCGATCCGCGGCCGGCTATGCGCTGATCGAAACGCTGGTGGCAGCCGGCATCGTCGTCGCTCTCGCCGCGGGCGTGGCGCAGGTCGCCCTGCTCACGAGTGCGGCGGTGCAGGCGAGCGGCGCGCAGGGCCGGGCCCTGTTCCTGGCGGTACAGAAGATCGAGCAGTTGCAGTCGCTCGCCTGGACGTTCGACGACGCCCTGCAGGCGGTATCCGACGACGCGACGAACCTGGCGTTCGATCCGCCGGCGCCGGGAGGTCGCGGTCTGCAGTCGTCCGGACCTATCAGCGGTCCGGGAGTCGACGCCGGCTACGTCGACTATCTGGACCGGAACGGCCGCTGGGTCGGGGCAGGTCCCCGGCCGCCGGCCGGAACCGCGTTCGTCCGCCGCTGGTCGGTGTCCCCCGTGGCGTCGCCGGGGGGCGACGTACTGCTGCTGCAGGTCCTGGTGGTGGCCGCCGGTGCGCGGGGACCGGCGGCGACACTCGAGCTGCGGCCCAACGATCCGGGTGTCACGTGGCTGGTCGCGGTACGCGTCCGGCGGTGAGTCGTGCTGATCGAGCTGCTCGTCTCCGTCACCATCGTGCTCGCCCTGCTGGGGGCGGTGTTCTCGCTGGTCGACCCGTCCGGTGGCGCACTGGCCGTCCAGTCGTTGACCGCCGACCTGCATCAGCGCCAGCGCGGCGTGCTCGCCGAGCTCCACCGGCATCTTCTCCTGGCCGGGAGCGGCCCGCACCCCGGCATGAACGGAGTCGTCGCGCACCTGCGTCCGGCGGTGGCTCCGGCGCTGCGCGGCGCGGCGGGAGATCTCTCGCAGGGGGCGGACCGGTTTTCCGTGCTGTACACCCCGCCCGGCGAGACAGGCGCGCGGCTGGCGAGCGATCTCCTCGGCAACCCGGCGACGATAGGGCTGCTGCCGGCTGCCTGTGCGTTGCCCTGCGGACTGTCGGACCGCGGCGGGGGCCTGGCGCTGATCTTCGATGCGACGGGACGCTCCGATCTGTATCGCGTTCTGAGTCTCACCGGCGCGACCGCGTTGCTGGAACACGTCGCCGGCGGCGCGCCCGCTTACGCCGCCGGAGCGTTCATCACACCGGTGGTGATTCGCGGCTTCCATCATGATCGCAATGCGGAACAGCTTCGCGTCCACAACGGGGCGGGCAGCGATCTGCCGTTCGTCGACGGCGTGGTCGACTTCGCCGTTCGCTACTTCGGTATCGCGCAGCCGGTTCTGCCGCCCGCGGCAGGTCCGGCTGCGGTGACGGCCCCCTGCCTGCGTGCCGCCGGCGCTGCCGCGCCTCCTGCTTCCGGGATCGGAGCCCTCGACCCGGCCCTCTTCGGCGACGATTCGTCATGCGGCGGGGGCATGCCGTTCGACGTCGACCTGTTTCGGATCAGGCGGGTACGGATCGACCTGACGTTGCGGGTGGCGGATGCCGCCTGGAGGCGGCCGGCGGCCGGACCCTTGTCGATGCCGGTCCGCAACACCGCCATCCGGGACATCGCCGCGATCCTGGACGTCGCGCCGCGCAGTCTGGCCGGCTGGTAGCGCAATGGTCCCTTCCGGAGGTTGCGGCGCCGGGGAGAGCGGCATCGCCCTGATCGTCACGATGATGGCGGCGCTGCTGCTTGTCACCCTCGCCGGCGTGCTGGCTCCGCTGGCGCTGATCGAGACCGCGGTGGACGTCAACCATCGCCGATCCGTGCAGGCGCTGTATGCGGCGGACGCGGCCCTCGAGCTGGCGACCGCGGAACTGGGGTCGCTCGCGGACTGGAGCGGAGCGCTCGACGGTTCCGTCCCGTCGGCGTTTCGGGAAGGCACTCTCAGTCCCGCCATGCCGGATGGCGAGCGCGTCGATCTGACCGCGATCACCGGACGACTGCGCTCGATCGGCGCCGGGGCGAGCGCGGCCGGCCGCGGGCTCGAGTGGCGGTTGTTCGCACACGGCCCGCTGAACGCCTGGGCGCCCGTTCCCGCCGGCTACGGCCCCTGGCTGGTAGCGGTCTGGGTTGCGGACGATGCCGCGGACCCGGATCCCGATCCCGGGCGGGACGCCAACGATGCCATCATCGCGCACGCCGCGGCGTTCGGGCCGCGCCGCGCCGGGCGGGCGGTCCAGGCGACGCTCGTTCGGCAGACCGTGAGCCCGCCGCCTCCGGCGCCGCCGGTCACTCGCGTCAGACAGGCGTCGTGGCGCATCGTGCGGTGATGCGTCGGGGGGCGCTAGGGACGAGCCCCCAGGGAGCACAGCGAGCCCTGCAGTTCATCCTCGGTGACGTCGTCGACGATACGGGTGGCGCCGATCCCGGTCGGCAGCACGACGTGCAGGCGCCCGTTCCGTACTTTCTTGTCGCGCCGCATCGCTTCGACGAGCGCCTGCGCGGAGAGATCGCTGACCGACGGCAGCGGTCCGAGCCGCGCGATGAGATCGGCCAGCGCCGATCGTTCCTCTTCGGCGAAGACGCGGCGGCGGACAGCGAGGTCGGCCACGACGAGCATTCCGTAGGCGACCGCTTCACCGTGGCGGAAGCGCCGGTACCGGGTCACCGCTTCGATGGCGTGCCCCGCCGTGTGCCCGAAGTTCAGGATCCGCCGCAGCCCGCTCTCGCGCTCGTCCTCGGACACCACCCGCGCCTTGATGCGGCAGGAATCGGCTATCACCGGGGCCAGCACCGCGTGTTCACGCTGAACGATGGCCCGGAGGTTGCGCCCCACCCGTTCGAACAGGCCGCGATCGGCGATCATGCCGTACTTGACCACTTCGTAGAGGCCGGCCCGGAACTCGCGCCGGGCGAGCGTGCCGAGGACCTCCGGGTCGGCGAATACGGCCAGCGGCGGGTGGAACGATCCGATCAGGTTCTTGCCGAGGGGATGATTGACGCCGACCTTGCCGCCGATGGCGCTGTCGACCTGCGCGAGCAGCGTCGTCGGCACGTGCACGAGCCCGACGCCGCGCAGGTAGGTGGCCGCGGCGAAGCCGACCACGTCGCCGATCACGCCGCCCCCGACGGCGATGATGGTGACGCTGCGATCGGCCGCCATGCGAATCAGCGCGTCGTAGATCCGCCCCACCGTCTGGGCGGTCTTCGAACGCTCGCCATCGGGGACCAGAAGGTGCTCCGCGTTCCCGAGAGCCCGCTTCACGGTCGTTCCGTGCGCCTTCCAGACGGTCGGGCTCGAGACGACGATGCGTTGACGGCCGACCCCTGTTTCGTCGAGCAGCGCATCGAGTTGCGGGAGCAGGCCGGCGCCGACGTGGACGGGGTACTTGCGCGAAGAGGCGGCGACCTGGATCACGGTGGCGGGCATGCGCGCCGGTACAATAGCACCACCGGCGGGAGCGGAACGGCGGCGCGACCGCCGCGCGAGTCGAATGCGTCGAACCAGGACAGGAGCAGATGGCGTCCAAAGAGCAGGCTTTCGTAACCGAGATCACCCCGCAGTCCGAGGATTTCTCGCGCTGGTACACCGACGTGATTCGACGGGCCGAGCTGGCCGACTACTCACCCGTGAAGGGGAGCATGGTGATTCGCCCCTACGGCTACGCCATATGGGAGCTGATGCAGGCCGCGCTCGACCGGCGGTTCAAGGCGACCGGTCACGTCAACGCGTACTTTCCGCTGTTCATTCCCGAGAGCCTGCTCAGGAAGGAGGCGGCGCACGTGGAGGGCTTCGCGCCGGAGGTCGCCTGGGTCACCCGCGGCGGTGACGAGACGCTCGATGAGCCGCTCGTGGTTCGCCCGACGTCGGAGGCGATCATCGGAACGATGTACTCCAAGTGGGTGCAGTCGTGGCGCGACCTGCCCATCCTCATCAATCAGTGGGCAAACGTGGTGCGCTGGGAGAAGGTCACACGGCTGTTCCTGCGCACCACCGAGTTTCTCTGGCAGGAGGGGCACACGGCCCACGAGACCGAGGAGGAGGCCGAAGCGGAGGCCCGGCGCATGCTGGGCGTCTACAAGGAGTTTCTGGAGACGGAACTCGCGGTTCCGGTGCTCGACGGGCGCAAGACCGAGAGCGAGAAATTCGCCGGCGCCGCGCATACCTACTCGGTCGAAGCGCTGATGGGCGACGGGCGGGCGCTGCAGGCCGGGACATCCCACCATCTCGGCCAGAACTTCGCGAAGGTGTTCGACATCACATTCCAGGCGCGGGACAAGTCCGTTCAGTACGTCTGGCAGACGTCGTGGGGCATGACGACCCGGCTCATCGGCGGCGTCATCATGGTGCACGGCGACGACAGCGGCCTCATCCTGCCGCCCCGAATCGCTCCGTACCAGGTGGTCATCGTGCCGATTCCGCGTGGAGACTGGCGCGCCACCGTGCTGCCTCGCGCGCAGGACATCGCGGCGGCCCTGAAGGGGGCCGGCGTGCGCGTCATGCTCGACGACCGGGAAGAGTACAAGCCGGGCTGGAAGTTCTCGGAGTGGGAGATGCGGGGCGTGCCGTTGCGTCTGGAGATCGGTCCGCGGGACATCGAGCGGGAGCAGGTCCTGGTTGCGCGGCGCGACACCCGCGAGAAGCTCACCATGCCGATGAACGGGTTGGAGGCAGGCATCGCGGAGCTTCTCGACACGGTTCAGTCCGCGTTGTTCGCTCGGGCGCTGGCCTTCCGCGACAGCCACACCGTGCGCACCGCCTCCAGCGAGGAGTTTCGGCGCGTATTCGAGGGACGGCCCGGCTTCGTGATTGCGCCGTGGTGCGGGTCCGCCGAGTGCGAGGCGCGGATCAAGGCGGATACCCAGGCCACGATCCGCAACCTCGCGCTCGATCTGCCGGCGGCGACCGGCGACTGTGTCCGCTGCGGCCGGCCGGGGATGACCGACGCCTACTTCGCCAAGTCGTACTGAGCGCGCCAGGAGTCTGCGCCGCAGAACGCAGCGAAGCGAAGTGCTGCGGCGCAGACTCCTGGAGCGGGGGGATGGGCCGAAACGCCGAGCCAGCGAGGCGTTTCGGGGCGCTAGCGCATGCGCACCACGAGGGCGGCGCGGCGGTTCAACCGGCGCGTTTCCTCCCGCGTGTTGTCGTGCGCCGGTCGTTCCTCGCCGTAGCTGATGGTCTGCAGCCGCGCAGCCGCCACGCCCCGGTCGGTCAGGTACTGCTGGACGGAGGAGGCGCGGCGGTCGCCCAGGGCGAGGTTGTACTCGTTCGTGCCGATGTTGCAGGTATGCCCCTCGATCTGGATCAGGAGATCGGGATCTTCGGTCATCGCCGCCACGACGTCGTCGAGTACCCGCGCGGCGCCCGGGCGCAGGCTGTAGCGGTCGAAGTCGAAGTGGACGTCCTCGAACACGAATTCTCGCCGCGGCGGCGGCGGCGGTGCGTTGACGAGCACGGTGGCCGTGTCGGACGCCGAGCCGCCCCGGCCGTCCGTCACCGTCACGTTGATCGGAACCGGGCCTTCCTGTTCCGGCGCCCGCCAGCGCGTGGTCGCCCTGTCGGCGGCGTCGACGAAGCTGCCCGCGGGTCCGTTCCAGCGGAAGTCGAGCGGATCGCCGTCCGGGTCCGAGGCGTCCGCCCGCAGGCGGACCTCGTCGCCGAACTCGACCTCGCACGGGTCGCACGAGGCGGTGACCACCGGCGGGCGGTTGGCCGGGCCGATCCCGCTGCCGACGAGGATCGAGCGGTTC
>WTFV01000009.1 GCA_011523845.1 Acidobacteriota bacterium
GATCGACCGAATAGGTATCGACGATCACGTCCAGATCCTTGAATCTGGGACCGGCATCGGTCAAGGCGACGCGAGCTTCGTACTTGCCGGCGCTGAACAGCTTGGTCACGCCGTCGACCACGTCCGTCGTGCACGCAATATATGTCGCCCAGGCTGGATACAGTCCGTCGCGAACGGCCCCGACTCTCACGTTGCCGACGAGCCGTCGATCGTAGCGCAGCGAATACACGAGTGCCTCGCGGATGATAAGAACGCGATCGCGGAGCTGATTCCCGTTCTCCAAATAGACGATCGCGAACGGCGGTTCGCGATCCAGGTTCTCCTTGGGAAGAACGCGATAGCTGCAGGCATCGACGAAGAATGAGGGCCAATCCTCGAGCCGGCCGTCGTCGATGCAGTGGGCATAGTCGTAGAACAGGTTGCGGATGCCCTCGGCAACCATCGGTTCCACATCCGAGTCGCCCGCCACCGCCCGCTCCGACCGTCTCAGCGAGTCCGCTCGGCGGCGGTCCACGTCGCCGGATCGAGCGGCGGCGCTCCCTCGGGGCGATAGCCCATAAGATAGCAGTAGTAGCGCCAGAATCCGCGAACGCCGACCTCCGAAAGGACGTGATCGACGCTGTCGATGCTGCCGGTTCCACCGTAGCCCATGGATGAATACGCCTTCCCCTGGCCCCGGGCGGCACGCTGAATAAGCACGCCCGACTCGCTGTCCTCCAATGCGACATAGCCGGCCGGTCCCAGCCACGCCACTTGGCGCTGGCGCAGCGCGCGGCGCTCCTCGTCGTCATCCACATAGCCGACGACGGTGGAGAGCAGTTCGAACTCGTCGGGTCCTGTCAAACGGATCTGCTCGGTCATCAGGAAATTCGAGACGGTGGCGAACATCACGTTCGGAAAGATGCTCATCGTGTCCGTCGAGATATTGTCACCCCACTCGTCTACCCACTGGATGAAGGCCTCGTCCGCCAGGGACAGCTTCTTGCCGAAGAACTCGGTGGCGCGTCCGTCGTCTTCCAGATACTCGATGAAGTAGTGCGAATGGCGTCCGTATTTGTCGAGGACGATTCCGCCCTTCGGCGTATTGCCCCACAGGCCCATCATGACCGCCTGCTGATGCAGGAGACCGGCGTGGATGCCGTCGTTGAGGTTCTCGAAATACGCCTTCCAGTTCGCGTCGATCCGCTGCCGCATGTATCCCATCACTTCGACGGGCTTCGTGAAGAACCGATCGAGCGGGCCGACCAGCTCTTCACCGAGGTAGTCCGCCAGCGGTTCCACGTCCGGATCGAAGGAACCGAAAATCGCTCCCTTGTAGGTGGCAACCTCGAGCTTGCACAGGCCGTGCCGACCGATGTCGAAATCCGCTGGCAGTCCGCCCTTGTCGCCCGCCCCGCGGCGATAGGGAACGCCGATCAGGTTGCCTTCGAGATCGTAGCACCAACGGTGATAGACACAGGTGTGGTTTCGGTGATTGCCGCGCAGCTCGCGAACGACCAGCGAGCCGCGATGCGCGCAACGGTTGACGAACGCGTGAATGGAACCGTCTTCGGCGCGGTTCACCACCAGCGGCGTCGTGCCGCCGTAGGTGGTGAAAAAGTCTCCGGGGTCGGGGATCTCGCAAGCGAGTCCCAGGAACAGCCACACCGGGCCCTGGAAGATGCGTTCCTGCTCCCGATCGAAAACGCGGCGGTCGGTGAACACCGCGCGAGGGACGCGGCTGAAGTCGGCCGCCGGCCAGACCGGGTGGTCCGAGTCATGCATGTCGAGCCATCCCCGGCGCGCATCCCTCGATCGCGGCATCGGTCGACATGGTCAACCGTCGACGAGCGGCAGGTCGAGCGTCGATACGTGCCGCTCGTCGTGGAATACGAACAGCGTGGCGACGCGGAATTCACCGGCGGCGGCTTCGATCGACGATGCGCCGGTGTTCGGGTTGCGATCGTGGGTCGGGAAGCTGCTTCCGCCGATCTCGAGCCGTATGCGATGGCCGGGTCCGAGGCAGACGGCGGTCGGGGACATCCGGATGTCGAGGCGCACCACCCCCCGCGAGGCCACATCCGACGCCGGCAGGCGGGTGATCGCGTCGCTCACGTTGATGGCCCTGCCGTCGGGATGGACATCGACCAAGCGCGCCACGACGTCGGTCGTAGATGCGTTCGAGGCGTACGACAGGACCACCTTCGGCGTGCCGATCACGGTCAGCTCGCGGTCGAGGGGCTCGCTGTCGTAGACCAGCATGTCGTTCCGGATCTCCTGGGATCTCTGATCCTCGGGCCCCATCGGGGCGCCGTGCGCGTAGCAGCAGCTGCGACCGCCCAAGCTCATCAACGGCACGAACGGGTTGATCGGACAGGCGTCCGGCGGCGCGTTTCCGGGACCCGGCTCGCGTCCGAGCCGTCCGGTGCCGTTGAGCGAGTTGGCGCGGCCGTCGCTGGTCAGATGGAAGGTTTGCGCCCGGGCGTTGCGGGGAGGCCATCGATCTTCGAGTATCCAGCGGTTCGCGCCCATGACGAACAGGCGAACCGGCGGCTCCTCGTCGATACCGTTGCGTTCGTCCTTCAGCCAGCGCCCGAAGAACCGGACCTGCAGCTCATCGATGACGTTGCGTCCGGCTTCGCCGAAATCGACCGCGCCGACATATTGCGACCAGGGCATGTGATACCAGGGCCCGACGACCAGCATCTGCGGGGCTTCCCCCTGTCGCCCGAGATTGGCGTAGTTCTCGATCGTCGGCTCCAGGAACACGTCGTACCAGCCGGCGATGTGCATTCCCGGGATTCGAATCGCCGGATAGTGCTCGCGGGGAGACCACTGCTTCCAATAGTCGTCGTAGGTAGGATGGTCGAGCCAATGGTCGAGGTAGGGAAGGTAGGGTTTTCTCAGTCGTTCCGGAATCGCGTCGCGGACCGGCAACCGCGCGTAGAGGTCGCCGGGATGGGCGAGCAGCTCGGAGAGGCTGGCCGCGGCGGCGGCGTGGCCCGCCCGATTTGCCTGATCCACACCCAGAGCCGCTGCCCAGCTGAGTATGATCGCCAGGTTGTGGGCGCCATCCTGGTAGGTCCATCCCTCGCAGTAGTTCGATCCCGTCATTCCCGGGGCGTGAGCGGCGAGCGCGGGCGGCGTTGTGGTCGCCGCCAGCATCTGGGTGGCGCCGCCGTAGGAGAACCCGTACATCCCGACCTTGCCGGTGCACCAGGGTTGCCGGGCGGTCCATGCGACCGTCCGCGCGCCGTCCTCCGCTTCCGCGGCGTAGGGGTAGAACTCGCCGCCAGAGTCCCCGCGGCCGCGAACGTCTTGGCAGACGACGGCGAAACCCCGGCTCGCGTACCAGGTTGGGTGCGCGTAGCCCTGGTTGAAGACATCGTGCTTTCCGTAGGGCGTCCGCAGGAGCAGCGCCGGCGCCGGCCGACCGTGCGCCGGCAGATAGATGTCCGTGGCCAGCTCGACCCCGTCCGCCATCGCAACGCCGACGTCGTAGGCGACCTCGATCCCGGGAAGCGTCAGCGTGTCTTGCATGGCCTCCATCGTCATCCGGCCGCGGCGATCATATCCACCGTCTCACCGGTTGAACACCCGTCTCCAGTTCCGCAGTCTCCCTTCTATCAGCGGCGCAAGTCCATCCGGCAGGGCGACCGATGCCAGGACGATTACCGAACCCAGAATGAGAAGTCGAAACTGCTGCGTCTCGTGCAGCAACTCCGATACCCATACGAGCAGGAACGCGCCGAGAATCGGCCCGATGAACGTGCCCCAGCCGCCGATCACCATCATAGCGAAGACGAGAACCATGGTGTCGTAGCTCAAGACCGCGGGTTGCATGGTCCCGAAATACTGCGACCAGAAGGCGCCCGCCGACCCGGCGATCACACCGCCGACGACGAACGCCAGGACCTGGGTGCGATAGAGGCTGATGCCGCGACTTGCCGCATAGACGGCTGACTGGCCGATCGCCATGAAAGCCAACCCCAACCGCGAATTGAGAACCACCCACACCGCGCCGGTCGAGATCAGAAACATCGCCAAGCCGATGTAGTACTGAATCAACGTCCTCTGAGAAAACTTCAGTTCGTCGGAAACGAAGCCCTGGTAATGCGGCAATCCAAAAATGCCGCCGGTGAAACCGCTGGTGTCGGTGGTCAACAGGATGCGAAAGATCTCGTGGAACGAGATCGTCATCAAGATCACGTACACGCCCTTGAGACGGATCGACGGCAGCGCCATCGTCGCGCTCGTCGCGACGGCGGCCACAACGCCGAAAAACGCCGCGACAAAGGGTGAGATGCCGGTGTGAATGATGAGCCAACCGGTGCAATAGCCGGCCATCGCAAATATCGCCATCTGACCCAGGGACCACACGCCGGCGACTCCCCACACGAGATTCCAGCTCTGCGCGACCACCGCCCATACGAAAAACAGAATCAGGTTGGTCGTCAGGTACTCCGGAAGGACGAACGGCAGCGGCGCCCCGATCGTCCCCAGAACGAGCAATATCGGCGCGAGACGCCGCAACGCCGCCCGCCGGAGCATCAGATTCGCGCGTCCTCGGGCGCGCCGTAGAGACCGTAGGGTCTGAAGATCAGCACCACGATCAGGAATGCGAACAGCGCCGGCAATGCCCACTTGATCCCGAAAACCAGCGCAACCGCCGCCTGCAGAAATCCGATGATATAGGCGGCGACGACGGTGCCCTTGATGCTGCCGAGACCGCCGAACACGACCACCACGATGGCGGTCAGCATCGGGTCCAGGCCGCCATTGGGCCGCAACAGGTAGAAGCTGCCGAGCAGCACGCCGGCGGCCGTGGCGAGCGCGCCGCTGACGGCGACCGTGACCGCGAAAATCCGACCCGATGGGATGCCCATCAGGTAGGCCGCGTTGACGTCCTCGGCGACCGCCCGCAGCGCGATCCCGTTGCGCGAGTTCTTCAAGAACCAGTTGGTGGCAAGCAGGATCGTGATCGCCGCGACGCCAAGGAACAATGCGTTGTAGCGAATCACGGTCGTGCCCACCACAAAGCCGCCATCGACCGCGGGCGGAAGCACCTTCAGGCGCGGTCCGAAAATCAGCAGGATCGAGGCTTCGATGACGATCGCCAATCCGATGCTGGCCATGATGGTGGCGATATCCCAGCGTGGGCTGCCGACCCCGATCAATGGCTTGAGCATGATCAGATAGGTCGCGAGGCCGAGCGCGAAGCCTGCCCCCGCGGCGACCACGAGAGCGGCGTAGAGCGGCAGTCCGAGACCGTGCGCCGCCACCCAGGCGACGTAGCCGCCCACGACCAGGAAGCCGCCATGCGCCAGATTGAGGAAGCGCAACGTTCCGTAGATGAGCGCGAGCGCGACCGCGCTGGTCGCGAAGATCGAGCCGAGAACGATTCCGGTGTACAGAATCGCGAATAGCGTGTTCACCGCTCCCGTCCTCAGCCGAGATAAGCTTGGAGCAGCGCGGCCCGATCCCCGAGGATTTCGTCGGCGGGGCCGTTCGCAACGATGCGCCCGCTTTCGAGCACGTAGATTCGATCGGCGAGCCCCCGCAAATATCTCGACTTCTCTTCCACCAGCAGCATCGCGACGCCCCGCGCGACGATGCTTTCGAGCAGTTCGTAGACCGTATCTCGGGCCATGGG
>WTFV01000034.1 GCA_011523845.1 Acidobacteriota bacterium
CAGGGTGAGCACCAGCGACAGCGAGGATCTCCCACGCCGATAGCGCAGGTCCAGGAGCAGGTCGGTGGCCGAGACATGGCCCGCGCCGCCCCACTCCGCGACCGACGCGGATCCCCCGCCACCAGCAGGGCCCCAGAGCCAGTCGATGTCGGTCCCGACGTCCCACCGGCGGCCGAAGCGCACCGTCAGGCGCGAGGCGGCCGTCGCCGGATCCCCGAGCGGGAAACCCATCCGGCCCGCCAGCCGCGCCCGCTGCGCGCGCCCCGAGAAAGCGTCATCCGGCATCTCGAAGCGCCGCTCCGGCACCGACGGGGTCCGGTCCACGTCGACCTCGAACACGTCGGCCTCGACGTCCACGCTGACCTCGCGCGAGGAGTACACCGACAGCGACGCGCCGCTGACGACCATCCGCATGCGCGCATCCAGGCCCTCGACGACCGACGCCCCGCCGCCGGTCACCCAGCCCGGCGACACCCACAGCCGGAACCGCCGGTGCGGGATCCAGCCCACGTACGGCGCAACCACCCGCCAGCTCGACCCCTGCGCCGGATCGTCGGGAACGAACTCCTGGGCGTACCCGTGCAGCTGCGTCTCCGACTGCGCGAACGCGTGCGTGTAGAGCACGCCGACCCGAAAACGGCCCGCTTCGCGGTCGAGGCCGCCGGTCATCGACAGCATCGACGTACTCAGCCGCCGCGCCGTGCTCGAGGTGTCGTCGACCGCGGCGTAGGAGCTGCGGGCCCAGAACGTCCAGACCGCCGGACGGTGATCGCCGCGGGCGATGTTCACCGTACCGAGCCAGCGCCCCGGGTCGCCCTGATAGCGCAGGCCGTCCAGCGCCCGGCCGACCACCGCCAGCCGATCCGCATCGAGACGACGCGGACCGTGCAGGCCGTGAGGAGTTGCGCCTGTACCCAGGGCACGGGAGCCGCCACCGGGACCCGGAAGACCGAAGGCGGACACGCCCGAACCGGAGAGACCCGAGCCGGGGAGACCCGGCAAGCCCGGCGCCGAACCGCCGGGAACAGCCACCGGCACCATCGCCGGCATCGCGAACGACCCGGCGGACCACGCCAGCCGGCGCAGCAGCGTCTCCGGCGAGAACACCGGACCCGAACGCCCCCCCGGCCACAGCTGCGCCTCGGGACGGACACCCGAATCGGAGCAGGCCGACGAGGCCGCGCACGAGAAGCGGTCCGCCAGCACCTCGGAGACCTCCGAGGCGAGCACGCGGCCGATGCGCACCGCCCCGGCCGTGCGCGACGAGACCGTCTCGCGGGCCGACTCGGCGTCCTCGATCACCACGGTGAACACCGCCACCGTGCCGGCGCCGCTGACCAGCGCGAGCGTCAGGTCCTCGTCACCCTCCAGCCGGCCGTCGCCCACGACGCCGAAGTCCACCGAGGCGCGGCCCGACACGAAGCGAACGACCCCGCTCGCCCCGGCTGCACCGAGCACGTCGCGGCCCACCTCGGCCGCCCCGGAACGAAGCTCGTAGCGGTACTCGCTGACCGGCTTGCCGAAGTCCGCGTCGCACGACCGCCGCTGCACGCCCGGCTCCCCGTCCGCCGGCGCCTGCTCGCCGCCCCGCTGCGCCATCGCCAGGGAAAGACGGACCGTGCGCACGCCGCCGTCCAGCGGCTCCGCGACGGGAATCGGAGCACTCGGAAGAGGACACGAAGCGAGCCCGTCGTCCCCCTCGGCCACCCCGAACCACAACGCGCCGTCGGCCCCGCCCGAACGGTCGTCGTCGACGATCTCGATCCGCTCGTACCAGCTGAACACCGGCGACTCGCCGCTTGCCAGCATGTGCACCGCGAGGAACAGGTCCTCGCGCTCGCCCTCGACGAAGAAGTCCCGGCGGACCTGCAGCTGCAGCGGGTCCCGCACGTCGAACGTGCGCAGGTGCCCTTCCTCGAGCCGCACCCGCACGCCGTCGCGGAAACGGTAGTCCTCGCCCGGACGCGCCGAGCCGGCCACGGTGTGGACCTGGTAGACGACGTCCTTGTGCTGGCGGTCCCCGGTGAACCCGAGGATCAGGAAGACGCACTTCCATTCCCGCTGGCAGTCCCCGCCGCCGGCGCCCGGATCCGGGTCCCCCTCGACGATGGAACCGCCCTCGACGCCTTCGCCCTCGAGGACGAGCTCCAGGATCTCGTCTCCCGGCACGTCGTCGTTGGCGATGCCGACGCGCAGCCACATCTTCGACTCCGCCGCGTACCCGTCGACCTCGGCCCACACCGAGAAGTACTCCACGGCCTCGATCCGATCGTCGCCGATGATGGTGGCCACCCGCACGCGGACCGCGATGTGACCGGCGTCGACGGTCACCGACCCCTGCAGCACGGTCTCGACGTCTCGCTTCGGCTCCGACCCCCGGGCCTCGGCGTCGGCCACCGAGCCGTAGCGCAGCGTGACCGGCTCGGTCAGCCGGCGCGCGAACGTGACGATCAGGTGCACGGACTCGCGTTCGCCGGAATCTCCCTCCCGGTGGAGGCCCTCGGCGGCGCCGTCGATCCGGAGCGAGGCGATCTCGACCGGAAGGTCATCGTCGACGATGACGACGACGATGCTGCGCACCGGCGTGCCCGCGGGAGAGCACGACGCCTCCCCTGCCGGACCCGGCGCATAGATGTCCAGATGCAGCGTCTCGTCGCCCTCGATGATGTCGTCGCCGACGACCAGCAGGTTCGACGAGACCGCCGCGGTCGAACGCGGCTGCGCGACGAAGATGCCGAAGTCCGCCGGCGCAAGCCCGCCGGCCTCGACCAGCCGGGCATCGGCCGTGCCGGCCGTCGATCGGGAGTACGCGATGCGGTAGGGATAGCAGCGGACCTCCGCCGCCGGGTCTTCGAGCGAAAGCACCAGCAGCGCGACCGCGTCCGCGTCGGTCTCGATCACCTCGAGAGCGCCGTCCGGATACCGCGCGTCGGTATCGTCGTCCTCGATGGTGAGGGCGAGAACGGCCACGACCGGACCGCCGGCCGAGCACGCCGAAGCGCGCTGCCGCTCGTAGACGTCGATGTACAGCGTCTCCGGCCCCTCGACCTCGTCGTCGCCGGCGATGATCACGTCGCGGACGACGATGTCCGTCAAGCCGGCCGACAGGACGAACGAACCGCCCGCGGACCGGCCCGACCCCACCCACGCGTCCGATGCCCCGGCGGTGCTGCGCCCGTAGGCGAGCTCGAACGCGAAGCAGTAATCGGCATCGGCCGCCTGGGCGAAGGTCAGCGCCAGCGCTGCAGAGGCGTCGGTATCCGTCTCCGTCACGGTGAACGCGGTGGGCGAGATCCCCGACGTGTCCGAGTCGTCGTCCTCGATGGTGACCGTCAGCACCGTGACGACCGGACCGCCGGCCGAGCACGTCGACGCGCGCTGGCGCTGGTACACGTCGACGTAGAGGACCTCGTCGCCCTCGACCTCGTCGTCGCCGGCGATGATCAGGTCGCGGACGACCACTTCCGTAAGACCCGCCCGCAGCAGGAAGCTGCCGCCGGACACCCCGCGGGCACGCACCCAGGCGTCGGCCGCGCCGGCGGTGCTGCGCCCGTAGGCCAGCTCGAACGCGAAGCAGTAGTCCGCATCCGCCGCCTGGGCGAAGGTCAGCGCCAGCGCCGCCGGGGCGTCGGTATCCGTCTCCGTCACGGTGAACTCCGTCGGGGAAATCCCCGACGCGTCCGAGTCGTCGTCCTCGATGGTGACCGTCAGCATCGTGACGACCGGGCCAGCGGCCGAGCACGTCGACGCGCGCTGCCGCTCGTAGACGTCGAGGTAGAGGGTCTCGTCGCCCTCGACCTCGTCGTCGCCCGCGATGATCACCCCCCGCAGGACCGCCCGGGTCAGGCCCGCCCCGAGCACGAAGCTGCCGCTCGACACCTTCCCGGAGCCGACCCACGCGTCGGCGTCGCCGGCCGTGCTGCGCCCGTAGGCCAGCTCGAAGGCGAAGCAGTAGTCGGCGTCCGCCGCCTGCGCGAACGTCAGCTCCAGCGCGGCCGGGGCGTCCTGGTCCGTCTCGCGGACCGTGAACTCGGTCGGGGAGATCCCCGACGCGTCCGAGTCGTCGTCCTCGATGATCACCGTCAGGACACTGACCACGGGACCCGTCGCGGAACACGATGACGCCCGCTGCCGCTGGTACACGTGGATGGAGAGCGTCTCGGTCGGCTCTACCTCATCGTCGCCGGCGATGATCAAGCCGGTGAGAACAGCCTCCGCAAGGCCGGGATCGAGGACGAACGAACCCGTGGACGAGCCACTCGAGGAGCCCGGAGCACCAACCCAGGCATCCCGCGCCGAGGCCGTGCTGCCCGCATACGCGAGCCGGAAAGCGAAACAGTACGGAGCGTCCGCCGCCTGCTCGAACGTGAGCTCCAGGGCTGACTCGGCATTCTCGTCCGTCTCCTGGACGGTGAACTCCGTCGGGGAGATCCCCGACGTGTCCTGATCGTCGTCCTGAATCACCACCTCGACCCGAGCAATCACGACCCCCGACACAGAGCACGTCGTGCTTCCGGACTGCGCCTCGTACACGTCGAGGGAGAACGTCTCGTCACCCTCCAACAGGTCATCCCCGGCCAGCTCCACATCATCCGAAGCAGCAAAGTCCTGATTGTCCGCGACAACCACCAGCTCGCCCGAAGAACGACCACCGACAAGACGAACGTCCGCGGACGAAGCCGTCCCGGGGGCGAGATTCAGCTGGTAGGGAAAGCAGAAGTTCGGAGGATCCTCTTCGCTCTCGTCCTCGTCTTCCAGAGTCACCGGCAACTCGAGCACCACCCGAGCCCACCCTGCATCCCCAGGCTCGCTCACCCGAATCGACGACCCGAGGGAAATCGTCGGAGCCGGAACCTGCGCGGCAACCAGGTCCGGAAGCGCCAGAGGCGCAAGCAGAACCACCAACCCCTGAACCGCCAAGCACCAAAACTGCTCGTGCAACGCCCGCACAATCGACTGCATCTGGAAGAACACGGCCAGCACCCGCCCCGTTTGAACCACCACGACACCGGCGACCGCCACCGGCAGGGGCAAGCGTACGGGCCGGCGGCCAGCCAACCGCCGACCCGAGCGGACGGCCTGAGAGCCGAAGCGAACCACCCGACCGACTCGGAAACAGTGCTATCGTGAGGACCGCATGAACGACAACCGCATGATCATCGCGACCGTCGTGGGGACCGGGATCGCCATGACGACCGTCATCGTGGCGTTCGTCGGCATCATCGCCGGCGGCATCAACGACCGCATCGACGACGTCAACGCCACGGTCAACAACCGGATCGGCGACCTGAACACCAGCGTCAACAACCGGTTCGACGACCTGAACGACAGCATCAACAGTCGGTTCGACGACCTGAACGACAACGTCAACACGCGGTTCGACGCCGTCAACACGCGCATCGACGACATGAACGCGAGCGTCAACAGCCGGTTCGAAGACCTGAACGCCAGCTTCAACCACGGGTTCGATGCCGTCAACGGCCGCATCGACGACCTGCAGAACGAGATGCGCGAGCTCCGTGCCCTCGTGATCGACCCGATCAGGGGCGCCGCCCCCGCCGAGCAGTAGT
>WTFV01000234.1 GCA_011523845.1 Acidobacteriota bacterium
CGCTCCAGTCCCGGGCAGCGAAGCCGAGCAGCAGGTCCCGGACCATCCGGGGCCGGGGCTGGTCGTAGAAGTCGTCCAGCCCCAGGACCTGGTGCAGCAGCCGCTACGGCTCGAAGGCGAACGCTTTCCCTTGCCGGTCGACCAGGCGGGCGAAGGTGAGCGTGTGGATCCCGATGTGGGCACCGGCGTCGACGACGTAGTGGCCCGGAGACATCCGTCGCGGCACTCCACCGTCGGCGACCGTTGCAGATGACGATAGGCAATACCGGCGGCAGCGCATCGCGCTCGCGGCGGACAGCAGAGAACGAGCTCGGCCCCGCGTTGCGCCACTAGTAGCGGCGCGTAGCGTGCGAACTGTATCACGTCGCTTGCTCGCCCTCCGTATGGCGTCCCAGCTTCACCAGTGCGTTCCACCGCGGACGGCGAAGACTCAGCGCCAGTCGTCGCCGACCAACTGTCGAGCCTCGGCGTGGCCTTGGGCGGCGGCACGACGGTACCACCGGGCCGCTTCCACGATGTCCCGGGGCACGCCGCGGCCTTCCAGGTACATGACGCCCATGTTGAACTGCGCCTGGGCGTGGCCCTGCTCGGCTGCCCGGCGATACCATCTGAGCGCTTCCGCATCGTCCTGCGGCACGCCCCGACCGCGGTCGTACAGGAAGCCGAGGTTGAGCTGCGCGAAGTCGTGCCCCTGCTCGGCCGCCCGCCGGAACCAGTGGGCCGCCTGCTCGTCGTCGCGCGCCACCCCGCGGCCGTCGCGGTACATCTCGCCGAGGCTGTTCTGCGCGAAGCCGTACCCCTGCTCGGCCGCCCGCCGGAACCAGCGGACGGCCTGCTCGTCGTCGCGCGCCACCCCATGGCCGTTCCGGTACTGGGTGCCCAGGTTGTTCTGCGCGCGGGCGTTTCCCTGCTCCGCTGCCCGGCGGTGCCACGATGTGGCGACCGCATCGTTCCGCTCCACGCCGCGGCCGGTGCTGTACAGGAAACCGAGGGCTGCCTGTCCGGGAGCGTACCCCTGGTCGGCCGCCCTCCGGTACCACGACACGGCGGCGCGGTAGTCCTGTTCCACGCCGCGACCGTCCTCGTACCGGGCCCCGAGCTCGGCCTGCGCCCGCGCGTCTCCTTGCCCGGCGGCGAGGCGGAGCTGGGCGATGCCGAGCTCGGCGACGGCGGTCGAAGCAACGTCGCGCGGCTGCACCGCACTGCGGGCGGCCGCGCACTGCATCAGGACGAGCGCCGACAGCGAAACGACGAGCAGCCTCGCAGGTTTCGCCCTGTCGATATCCATCGACCAGCATCCTACCCCGGCCGAGCGGCGATCGAGATCACCTGGCGGCGGCGCCGCAGCGCCGGTGCGCCCTTGCGAGGTGCCGGCTCCCGTCTGTACAGGCAGCGCTCGCACTGGCGGAGGCGCCGCAGCGCCGGCGCGCCCTTGCGAGCCCGGTGGAAGTCCCGCTGGCCTCCCATGGATGGTCGCCCCGGTCGGTTCACGGATAGACGTAGCTGGCCTGCACGCCGAGCGGCAGGCCGACCAGCCAGTAGAACACCAGGAACAGGGTCCAGGTGACGAGCAGCACGGCCGAATACGGCAGCATCAGCGACACCACGGTGCCGATGCCGGTCGACTTGACGTACCGCTGGCCGAACACCACCACCAGGGGGAAGTACGGCATCAGCGGGGTCACGATGTTGGTCACGCTGTCGCCCACGCGGTAGGCGGCCTGGGTCAGCTCGGGAGCGATCCCCAGGTCCATCAGCATCGGCACGAAGATGCTCGACAGCAGCGCCCACTTGGCCGAGGCCGAGCCGACGAACAGGTTGATCACCGCGCTCAACAGAACGATGCCGACGATCGTGACCTGCGGGAACAGGTTCAGATCGCGCAGGAAGTTCGCGCCCTTCAGCGCGATCAGCAGGCCGATGTTCGAGTCGTTGAAGGCGGCGATGAACTGCGCGGCGAAGAAGACCATCACCAGGTAGTAGCTCATCGTGCCCATCGCGGCGGTCATGCCGGCGACGATGTCGCGATGGCTCCTGACCGTCCCGGCGACGTAGCCGTGCACGACGCCCGGCACGATGAACAGGACGAAGATCAGGGGTACGAGCATGCCCATCAGCGGCGCCGCGACGCTCGTCAACGATCCGTCCTCCCCGCGCAGCGGCGAGTCGCCGGGCAGCGCGGCCAGCGCCAACAGCACGAGTCCCGCTACCAGCGCCCCCGCGCCGGCCAGGAAGCCGCGGCGATCGTCGGCGGTCAATGCCTCCATCTTCGGCATGGCGTCGGGGTCGCCGTCGATGGCCGTCGCCCGGAGGCGGGGTTCGATGACCCGGTCGGTCAGGTACCAGCCGACGGCGATCACGAGCATCGACGACGCGGCCGTGAACGCCAGGTTGCACAACGGATTGACCAGCCGCTCGGGGTCGAGAATCTGTGCCGCGCTCTGCGTGAACCCCTGCAGCAGCGGATCGATGCCGGACGGGATGAAGTTCGCGGCGAACCCGCCGGAGACGCCCGCGAAGGCCGCCGAGATGCCTGCCAGCGGATGCCGGCCCGCCGCGTAGAAGATCACCCCGCCGAGCGGAATCACCAGGACGTAGCCGGCGTCGGCCGCCGTATGGCTGACGATGGCCGCCAGCATCAGCATCGGCGTCAGCAGGCTGCGCGACGTCACGCCCAGAATCAGCTTGAGACCGGCGTTGATGAATCCGGTCTTCTCGGCCACGCCGACGCCGAGCAGCGCCACGAGCACGACGCCCAGGGGCGGGAACGCGGTGAACGTCGGCACCATCCCGACCATGAACGCGGTCAGCGCGGTCCCGGTCAACTGGTTCTGGATGCGCACCGGCTCGCCTGTCCGCGGGTGCGTCTCCGTGAACTCGATCGGCGACAGGATCGCCGAGGCGACCCAGGTCAGCAGCAGCAACAGCAGGAACAGGATCGCGGGGTCCGGCAGCCGGTTGCCCACCGCTTCGATGCCGCTCAGGAAGCGGTCGATGCCGCTGCGGCGCTGGTCGTCGTTGTCGGCACGCTGGTTGTCGTCAGTCCCTGGCTCCGCCATGCGGTTCTACCTCCGTGTGGTACCGTGTCGAAACTATTATGTCGGGGTGGCCCGGTTCCAGGACTACGTTCGGGAAACAGAGCGACCAGCATCCTGCCGCGCCCGACGACCAGCATGAGGATAACGCCTGCCGCCGTTGGGCTCGTCCCTGGGCACGCCGGCGATGGCGTCGATGCCGTACTGCGGCGATGCGCCGTCGCGCAACGCCTCGAGTTGCGACAGCGCGATCGATGGATGTCAGTCCGTGGTCAAAACCCCGCGTCGCACTGAGAGCGGCGAAGCGCCCCGACACCCGGTACCCGGCGCGACGAGGAAGCATGTTGGGCATGTTCGACCGAGGATCAACGCCGTCAGACGGGATGCATCGCTGCTCGAATGCAGCGGGCCTGTTGCCACGGGCTGATGTGGTCGGGTGCGTGAGCGCGGATGTGAGAACACTCGGGAGGGACCGATGGGAACGATGAAGAAGTATCCGGCGAGCGTCCTGCCGTTGGCGGTCGCCCTTCCCGCGCTGCTGTTCGCTCACACCGTTGCCTCCCGCGGTTTCGAGCGGGATCCGGTCGGTTCCCTGGGGGCTCAGCGGGATCCGGTCGGTGCCCCGAGCTTTCCGCAGGAACCTGCGCAAGCCGGTGAGCGGCGAACCGTGACGGAGGCGGACGTCGAGCGGTGGAAGCGGGACCTGACGAACTGGGGCCGGTGGGGCGCCGACGACGAGCGCGGCACGCTGAACCTGATCACGCCCGAGAAACGGACGCAGGCCGCCGCCCTCGTGCGGGAGGGTATCTCGGTGTCGCTGGCGCACGACGCCGAGACCGAGGCGACGATAGACGGCCCACGGCCGTATCAGGTCACCCCGCTCGGGATCACCGCCGACGAGATTCGCGTTTCGTACCACGGGTTCATCCACACGCACCTCGACTTCCTGAACCACAATTTCATCGGCGACGGGGTCACCTACAACGACTACCGGCCGGATCCCGCGGAGGTCGCGGCGCAGGGCGGCCACTCGCGGAACACCGTCCACAACGCCAAGTCGGGCATCGTCACGCGGGGCGTGCTCATCGACATGGCGCGGTTCCGCGGCGTGCCCTACCTGGAGCCCGGCACGCCGATCCATATCGAGGACATCGAGGCGTGGGAGGCGGCCACCGGGGTGACGGTCTCCTCCGGCGACGCCGTGGTCATCCGCACCGGCCGGTGGGCCCGTCGCGTCGAGGTCGGCCCCTGGGACGTCGCGAACGCCGCCGCCGGGCTGCACGCGTCGGTCATTCCGTGGCTGCGGGAGCGGGACATCGCCCTGCTGGGCGGCGAGGCGGCGCAGGACATGGCGCCGGCCGACGCCGACCCGGCGGTGACGGTGCCGGAGGACCTCGGTCCCCGCCCGCTCCACCGGTTCGCGCTCATCTATCTCGGGATGCCGCTGTTCGACAACCTGGACCTCGAGGCGGTGGGGGAGGTAGCCGCGTCGCTGGACCGCTACGAGTTCCTGCTGACGGCGGCGCCGCTGCCCACGCGGGGCACCGGGTCCCCGATCAACCCGATCGCCACGTTCTAAGCCGTGCGGCACCTCGCGGTGCCGTGCCGGGGAGGCCGGAGGAGCCTCTGGGCTGCCGAGATTCCCGACGGCGTGGTTGCGCCGTGCGTTGAAGGGGGGAGGCGCTCACGGTCAGGGCGAGACGCCGGATGAGTTGCACGATTCTCTTCCCAGTCTCATGCAAGGGAGATTTCTCAACCCGCAGTCAGGGCGAGACGCCGGATGAGTTGCACGGGAATCCGATAGAAGTCGTCGAGCTGCTCCTCGAGGATGGCGGGGCGATCGCCTGGTCCGCGGTCAGGCCGCCGTAGCGCCGCTCGCGGCGACGAAACGCCTCGACCGCCCGGCGCAGGTCCTCGCCGTCGAAGTCCGGCCACAGCGTTTCGAGGAACAGGAGCTCCGCGTAGGCCGACTCGAACAGCAGGAAGTCGCTCAGGCGCTGCTCGCCGCTGGTGCGGATGAGCAGGTCGACCGGTGGTGTCTCCGGATCGGAGTGGCACGCGCGGTTGATCCGCCGCAGGAAGCCGTCTTCGTCGCAGCGTTCGTCCGACCTCAGCGTGGCGGCCGCGACGAGGATCGCCGCGCGCGCCGAGTAGTCCACTGCCAACCGCAGGTAGAGCCGGGCGCCAGCGCGTGTCGTGCGTTCCGCCGTCTGGATGGCGCGGATCAGCTCGGGCGACAGGCGGTCTCGCCGACCGATCAATGCCAGCCGCACGCCGTGCCGGCGGCAGTTCGCGCACTCGCGCGCGAGAAACGACTCCAGCAGGCGCATCAGCGTCGACACCTCGGCGGCCGGCCGTCGCCAGTTGTCGGCCGAGAAGGCGTAGAGCGTCAGCGTCGTGATGCCGAGTTCGGGCGCCGCCTCCACCGCGCGCCGCACGGCGTCGGCCCCGCGTCGGTGTCCCTCCGTGCGCGGGAGCCCCCGCGCGCGGGCCCAGCGGCCGTTGCCGTCCATGATCAGGCCCACGTGCAGGCCGCCGCTCATCGCTCGGTCCATCTCATGTCGCCTCCCGGGCTGCGACGGTGGCCTGGAGATCCGCGAGGCCGCCGCTCATCGCTCGATCCACCTCATGCCGCCTCCCGGACGGTCGCCCGCTCGCAACTCGTTGCCGGCGGGCCACCAGGCGTCCGGACGGCGCGCACCCCGTCCAGCTCGGTCCTCAACCGGCGACCGAGAGGGCCAGGCGCTCGACGAGAGTGGCGACGACGAGGAACGCCAGACCGAGCAGAACGATGGCGCCCACGGCGAAGATTATCCGCAGGGGTCGGCTCTCGACGGGGGCGGCGGCGGCCAGGTTGCCGAACTGCGTGGCCACGCGGACAGCCACGTACATCGCGATGATCATGGCCGCTATCTCAAGCGGGGGCGCGTCGTCGATCCACGCCGACCCGACGAGCGTCGCGGCGGCGAATACCCGTATCAGCCAGGCGAAGAAGATCTCCTCGGCGGGAACCAGCCGGTGTTGTAGAGAGCTGAGCGCTTGTTGCATCGTGACACTCCCGGGTGCGCGTGCGACCTCGGTCGCGGCGCAGGTTGTGGTGTTGGCCCTGGACCGTCTGGCTCTTCGCCTCGGTCGACGCGGAAACGGCCATCGCGACCCTCGACGCCATCGTTCTCGCTCCTGGTCGGCGGCAGGGCCGCGATCGGGTTCGTTCGCGGCAGTATCGGCGGACGCCCGGCCCGAGACATGAGCGAGACGTGAGGGTTCGGTGATATTCCGCTGAATGCGGCCGGAACGAGCCTCCCTCACGCCGGGTACCGGGTGTCGGGGCGCCTCGCCGCTCTCGGTGGGATGCGGGGCCGCAGCAGGAACGCCAGCCCGACAATCGTCCGCCTCGGCTCCGATTGCCGCTCCAACCGGCCTGACCAGAAGTCTCCCGTTCTACGGCGCAGACTCCTGGCGCGGCCTTCTGGTCAGCCCGGCGGCCAGGCCCGAGCCGAACATCAGGCCCTCGAAGGCGCTGATCGCGACGCGGGTCACGGCCCCCGGTTCCTGCTCGCCGAGCAGGCGGGCCAGGGGGGCGAGGCCGACCTGCGAGCCGGGGAAGCTCTGCGCCATGAAATCGAGGCTCATCGCGCCCAGGAAGCGGCCGCTCCAACCCAGCAACCCGGCGGCCAGCGCGCAGGCGAGCCCCGTCAGGAGAGCGACGCGGATCCGGGAGAACCCACGCGGGGTGGCCATGCCGCCTTCCGCGGTCGGTGTGGCCAGTCCGTAGCCCAGCCCGACCGCGCCGCCGAGGACCAGGCCTTCCACGGCGCCGGTCAGCGGCGAGAGATCGCGGCCGAAAAGACCCTCGAGCACGAGGCGTCCCAGCAGGTGGGCGGTCGCACCGATCGCCAGTCCGGTCGACGCCCCGGCCACGGCCAGCGCCAGTCGCCGCCGCGCGCGAAAGGCGGCTTCCGCGGCGGCGAGACCGGCACCGACACCCGCCGCCGCGACACCGCCGACTGCCGTTCCAAGCAGCGGCAGCATCGCCAGCACGCCATCGCCCGCCGTCGACCCGGGTCCGAAGCGGAGAACGAGTCCGCCGAGGAAGCCGGCGAGCGCTCCGGCGACCGCCCCACCGGCGGCCGCGGCCGCCCACCGGCGCCGGGCGAGCCGCGCCGCGCGCCGGATGCGCAGCAGGAACAGGATTCTCGCGGCCGCAAGCCAGCCCGGACGTCCCAACAGCGGCACCGGCCCCGCACCCGGGACATCCCAGCGGGTCTCGCGCAGGTAGGCGCGAGCGATGGCGTGCCCCGGTCTGCGGTCCAGCCGATCGAGTGCTCTAGCCGTGCCGAGCTGGTGCAGGGTTTCGGCAGCCTGTCGCCGCCGGACGTCGGCCGCCTCGGCGTCGCCTGCACCGTCGTCGAGCAGGATCTCGAGGGCTTGGTCGAAGGACACGTTCGCGTCGGGCTCCGCCGTGACGGTCCGCACGATGCTTGGCTGAGGAGCGGTTGGCTGAGGGCAGGCTCCCAACGTGGGCGGCTCGGATGCTCCCGTCCGCTCGATATCCGGCTGAGGAGTGGTTGGCTGAGGAGCGGCTGGCTCCGGTCCTCGGGCGTTCGCATCGGGCTTCGTCGCTGCGGCCCGCACGGGCTCGGGCGGTCCGTCGTCCGGCTCCTCGGCGACGCCGGTGCAGACGAAGCGATAGCCATGCCGCTGCACGGTGCGGATGAAGGTCGGCGCGCGCGGATCGTCGCCCAGGGTGCGCCGGAGGATCCGCACCGCCTGGCTGAGAGCGCCGTCGGTGACCACGACGTCGCTCCAGACCGTGTCGAGGAGCTCGCGCCTGGACACCGCCTCGTTCCGCCGTTGGACGAGCAGGACGAGCAGGTCGAAGCAGCGCGGGATCAGCGGCAGCTCCCGACCGTCGCGGATGAGCGTCCTGCGGGCGGGAGACAGCGTGTGACCGGAGAACCGGTAGCGGGGTGGGCGGGGGAACGAGCGCATCGACGGTCGGCAGTATAAGCGGCCTCGCGGCCAAGGCCCGAAGACGAGATCGACATGCTTATCGGCGACTCGCTGCTGGCCGTGCTGCGGCAGTTGCGGGCGGGGTACGACCAGCGCCCGCGGGGCTCTCCGTAGAGCGTCGTGCTGTGCGGAGTGCGGGACTACCGCGCAAATGACGGCATCGTCGCCGCCGGACGGAGCACCGGGACGCCCGGCCTGCCGGAAGGCGACGACTGGACGGCGTGGGACGCCGGCGAGATGCGCGTTGCCGTCGACCACCTGGAGCGGAAACGCGGCGGACGATAGGGTCGACCGATCACGGGTCGGACCCGGAAGCGGCGCCGAACACGCTTGCCGAGCCCGGTCCGCGCGAACAGAGAGCCGCTCTGGAAGAGACCGGAGAACGTGCTACGCTGGCCAAGACGATGGAACAGTTGCAGCCCTGGATCACGCCTGCACTCGTGCTCGGACTCTTCGCGTGGGTCCGGTTCATGTTCAGGGACCTGAAGGACAACATCAACAAGCGGATCGACGACCTGAAGAGCGACACCACAACGCGGATCGGCGAGCTGAAGACAGACATGAACAGCCGGTTCACGGAGATGAATCGGCGGTTGGCAGAAACGAACATGCGGTTCGAGAGCCTCGGCAACGAGATGAACCGGCGGTTCGACGAAGTAAACCGCGAACTCGCCGACAACCGCGAGCGCATGGCGAAGCTGGAGGGCTCCCTGGAGGGCTTCCTCGCCGGCCGGCGCGACCGCGACGCCGCGTGACGAGCACGCGACGCCGCGGGTGGCCGCTTGCACTCTCGAAGTATCGTGTCAGCGGGCGCCGCCGCCGCCCGTGGTGGTATCCAGCGAGAACGGATCCGGGCCGCGCCCCTCGGCGAACTCCTGCTCCATCATCCGGTGGCCGATGAACATCGCGGGCAACCCGTAGTTCCCCTCGTGGCAGCGCGGCTCGTAGTAGATCCGATTCTGCAGGTCGCTCTGGCGCTTCAGCTCCTGCCGGACGGTCCACGGCGCCGTCCAGACGGTCGGATCCTCGATGGTCACCTCGTAGGTGAGCGTGTCGGTGTCCACCACGGTGTACCGCTCGACGAGCCGCCGGTTCGCGGACGAGCTGCGATACGGGAACTTCGGGGAGAAATTCGTGGTCTCGATGACCAGCGTGTCGCCCTCCCAGCGCCCCCGCGAGTCGCCGTGGCGCAGACGGACCTGGCTCGGCGGGTGGCTCCCGCTCAGGTTGACCATGCGCTGATAGCCCTGGCCCTGCCCCGTGTCGTAGGCGATCGAGACGGCGTCCTCGCCCTGGACGATGCGCCGGTGCCCGTTGAGGTCCGGTGTGGCGCCCAGCATGCACCGATCGCCCAGGCTCTGGTCTTCGGGGCCGTCGTGGCGGTTCATCCGCAACGTGTTGTAGAAGGGCGGAATGTCGAACCGGCGCGGGGACACCGGCCCGTATTCCCCGCCCTCGCAGCCGGGCGCCTGCTGTTCGCAGGTCGGCGTGTTCCGCATCAGCATCCGCCGCCACTCGCGCTTGATGTCCTCCTCCCGCTGCGCCTCCGGCGTCAGGGCCGGGATGCGCCCGTTCGGCGGATCGACGACGAGCGACGTGCGCGGCCCCGCCGGCTTCGCCGAGCTGAAGACCGCGTTGTAGGCCCCCGACACGTCCTGCGCGCTCCCGCGTGGACCGCGGATGTTGCGCCCCGGGTCCGTCGTGCGCGCCCGGTCGCGGGCGGCGCGCTCTTCAGCGGTCGCGAATTCCCGATCGCCCAGCTCGGGCGCCCGCTCGAGGGGCGTGTCGTAGACGTCGAGCCAGATCCCCTGAAGATCCGGATGTCCCCAGGCGGTCGTGCCGGTCTCCTGCGCCACCACCGGGACCGTGGCGAGTTGGAAGAGCACCACGACGGCGGCCAGCGCCATCGCGACACCGAGTGAATCGAGCAGCCGTCGCTTCATGTCCCGACCTCCTCGAAAACGGCCGTGTCGCCGGCCCGCGAACTCCATGCGGGGGAAAGTCCACCCGACCCGACCATCATAGTGCTCCGCACCCGGTTGGACAATCGCGCTCGATGGCGTTCGCTACGGGGCGACCCCCCGGCACGCCCTCCGGCTCGTCGTCCCCACCACCACAGCGGCGCCAGCGGACGCTGCCGCGGATGAACCTCGTCGAGCGTGTCGCCGTCGTAGAGCCGCCCGTTCAGCATGACCTGCTCGATGGCGTTCGTGTTCCGCAGATCTCGGTGCCCGGCGCGCCGCCTTCACCCTGCGTCTCGTAGGCGCGGACCGGTCCCCGCAGCGCCACGATGCGGTCCTCCGACCCCCACGCGGGCGCGAAGTATGCGGCGGCGTCGCGGGTCAGTCGGGTGACTCGGCGCGATTCGAGTCGCCCTTGGAGATCTGCCTTGTTTCCGACCCGTCGAGCGAGCGGACCCAGATGTTCTGGCCCCCGTCCGCGTCCGACGCGTAGACGATGCGCGAGCCGTCGGGGGAAAACCGCGGCTGTGCGTCGAAGGCCATGCCCGAGGTGAGCTGCGTGGCGGCGCCGCCGGTGATGGGTATCGTGAACAGGTCGCCGAGATAATCAAAGACGATGGTCTCGCCGCCGGGGATCACGTCGAGCGAGATCCAGCTTCCCTCGGTCATGTCGATGGGCACCCGACGGTCGACCTGCAGCGGCAGGCCCTCGTCGTCAGCGCCGTTCGGCCCGTCGCTCTCTTCTTCCTGCGCGACGAGAGCGGCAGGAAACGCGACCAGACAGAGCACGAGCCAGCCGGTGAGCACGTGCCGGAAGAACGTGGAAGACAGGCATCGGAGGTTCCGCATCGAAGCTCTCCTTTGAGAACGCGGTGAACGGCCGCGGCCGGACGATCGTCGAACAATAGCCGCGACCCTCCGTCATCGGAGTCATTGGTGGGTCGTCGACCAGGCCCAGATGCGCGCCGCGATATCGGCCATCTCGGCGGATCGCGTCTGGACGGCTTCGAAGTTCCAGGGTCCTTCACGATCGGCGATGTCGAGGGCTAGCCGGCTGGGAGACATACGTAGAAGTGCCCGCTTCTTCGCAAACGGGAGTCGCCCCATCTCCGAGTTTCTTTCGCGCTTGCGTAAGCAAAGATTGCCCGCGGTATTGATGATCCTCGCATAATTCTCACTCTTTGCGTCTTCACCCATCTCTCTCTTCCAGTCGTCGCTGGTTTCGATGTTCTGCGGTGCGACATGTTCTACGGTGTCGAGAGTGGAGTAGTCCGGCAACTCGCCACCGTGTTCGGCGGCAAGATGACGATCGATTTCTTCGAGAATCAGGCGGGTGAAGCCGATCTCCCGTGAGCGATAGACCGGTCGCCTGACCAGAGCCTCCTTGAAGTCTCCGTCCCCTACCCATAGCTGCTCTTTCCGGATCGCCTCATGCAGGAGGACCGTTGTCGCGGCGACGCGGTCCGGGTCCGCTATTCTGTCGACGAGTGACGGAAAGAACGAGTCGTATCTCGTTACCGGCAATTCGGCGACCTTCCGGCGTACAAGGAGGACGTACACCTCCTTGAACAGGGCCTCTACCTCCTCCGCGGAGATTGCGCCGTCCCGCTCCATCTTCAATATGGCCAGCAGGAATGGGCGGCAGGAGGTCATATTCGTCTCTCCTATCTGCTTCAGCAATGCGTCGACGGTCGTCAAGCCGTCCATTGATTCGCCCAGTATGCGCCTGTACAGCGGTGCCGATTCAGCGATGTTGTCCAGATGAGCGTTTGCGGTGTCTGCATCCAGATTCTTGTTGTGCTGCTTGAAGAATACGTACAGCCGTCGCCCCTTTCCGACGATCTTGGTGTGCCCAATGGAAAACAGGTGGCGCAGATACTCCTCGAAGTCGAATGCCTCCGCAACCGGTGACGTCCGGTCGATCCGTTGAACGTCGAGCCATTTGGATCGGTGCAGGGATTCATAGTCGCTCTCGGTCTCGATGAGCGGCTTGAACAGGTAGTTGCACATGAGCTCGGCGGCCGTAAGAGGTATGCCCTTGTCGTCCAGGCTCTCGAAGATTGCCTGAGGATCGTCCCGACTGCCCAACGGGATCCAAACGACCTTGAGACATTGGGCCAGTGCTGTGACCCAATGCCATATGTCTTCCTCTCCCGAGTCACCGAAATTGCGCCCCATCCAGCGTTCGAACTTGCCGGAGATGTTGCCGTTTGGAAGATAAAGAAACAGATCGTCCTGAAGGGCGGACGTTCGTGGGTTCTGGTGTTGTCCAAAGACGGAATAGTATGTAGCGAGTCGGTCGCCCTTGACACTGAACAACTTGATGCGCCAGTAGTCGTCGAGAGTCGCTCCGTGCTCGGTGCGATTGACCAGCCACTTGCCAATTTCCTCGTAGTGGTCGCGCGCCTTCGGCGCTTTCGTCATCAACGCTTCCAGGCGCCTGCGGAAATAGGCAAGCATGAGATATACGGTCGTGAATCTCTGTTGACCGTCGATGATATCGAACACCTTGAAGCGCGGATGATACCCAGGCTTCTCTGCAACCACGACAGGACCGAAGAAGTGCTCCTGGTCGGCGAGGTCCCCGTTCTGCGCGGGCTCGAGAATCTGTTCTTCGATGTCCTGCTTGAGTTGATTCCAGTTTCTCGATCCCCAAACGTATCCACGTTGGAAGAAGGGAATCACGTAACGCATTTCGCCTGAGAAGATGTCGGCGAAGTTCCGATTTATGATCTCACCGGTTCGTTCCGTCATCGAAGTTCCCCGCAATCCGGGTGCTGACGGTAGTTCGCATCAGCGCGTTCCCGATCTTCCTGCCCCTCCCCGTCATCGTACCCCCGGCACCGCCCGCACGCCCGCAGGCTTGAACGACGATACCACGGCGCACACTTGTAGGTAGCCAGTCACGCCTTCGCCTCGACGTTGAACGAGGTGGTGCTGTCCGGCCTGCCGCCCGTCTCAGGTGTGGCGCGCTGGTACACTGTGGACGCTTCCGGAGAATCGCCGTCCTCAGATACCGAGGACGAAACCGACGGCGACGCGCACCATGTCGAGACGAGCACCGGCGCCGGGCGCCATGAACACTGTCTCCATCCCGTCCAGCGACGGGACGGCGAGACGCCGGTAGTCCGCCAGGAAGCGGATAACGAACCGGCCGGTGAGAGACACGTCCACGCCGCCGCCGGCAGCCAGGGCACGACCGGAACCGAACGCCTCGTAGCAACTGGTGTGTACGCCGCTCTCGCCGATCTCGGTTGCCGTGCCCGAATACTCTGCGCGGCCGGCCAGGCCCCTGATGAACACGGCAGTCCTGCGGAAACGACGCCGGTACTGCACGCCGCCGAGGTAGGTGCCGAACCGCGCATCGACCTCGGGGCACGCGGCCGGCTTCGACGGCCAGTACCGCGGGGAGTCCACGAACGGCTGCGGGGCTCGCCCGGGCGTCTTCAGCCTACCGGTCGCCCAACCCGTCGTGCCGGTCTCGGCAATGACGGCGAGAGAGCTGCCGAGGTAGAGGCCCGCGGACAGAAAGAAGCCCTCGGTCGAGATCGCACCCGGGAGTCCCTCGAGCGCCTCGGCGCCGACGGACAGCTCGATGCCCCACCGGTCGAAGTACGGACTCTGCCTCTGCCGCGCTTCCCGCTCCTTGCGCGCCACGAGCCCACCCGGCGGTTTCCCGGCAGGTGTGGAAGGACCATCGAGACGCAAGGCCGCCGGCGACACGCTCGTCGCGGTGTTCGCAGGCAAAGGCTGCGCCATGGCAGACGGCCCGTTCAGACCCAGAATCACGACCGAGCCGGCGGCGACGATTCCGCGGCGGCAGATGTCGATGGCGCTCATGGCGTGTCTCCTTCTCTGGTTCCCCCGGCGTCAACGGTCGATCCGTGACGCCGCACGAACGAGAAGCAGACGGGATGCCAAACGCTGCGGGCGCTTGAAGATAGTTGTCTTCAGTCGGTTGCGAGCGAGACGGGTGCCGGCCGTCGCCGGCCGAAGCGGCTTGCGGTGGACATCTGACGCTGGACCGTAGTCGTTTCATGTACACGCAGCACAGCGTGGCCGTGCTCGCGTTTGGAGGCAGGCCCGAGCGGAATGGCGATTGCGGGGCGCGCGAACGCTTGTATGCCGTCGCGTTCGGCTGGGCACCGCGCGCCGCCGCCGACGCGGCGCACGGCATCCACCCGAGGGCGGCAGAAGAAGCCGTCGGCGCCCGCGCCGCCGTCATCGACCGACAGGCCCGAAGTCCGGCGGCGGCCGGCGATGCCTGGTTGCCGCCTCGTAGGCCGACGCGACGCGCAGGACGAGCGGCTCGTCGCCGGGTCCCGCCCAGAACGAGATGCCGACGGGGAGCGGGGCATCGAGCTCCGTGCGCCGGCTGCCCGTGACGTTGTCGTAGCCGTCCCTGTCCTCGTTCAGCACGTACTCGGGGTCGTAGACGATTCGATTGAAGCCGGCCGGCACCGTGATCTCCGGAATGCCGAGGTTGGCGCTCGTGGGAAACCGGCCGGTCGGACGGTCCTCGACCGACGGCTCCCCCGCGTAGCCGATGCGCACCGGAGGCACGGTGATCGTCGGGTTGACGAGCACGTCGAGGTCGTTCCTGTGCAGCACGTTGAGCAGCACGAGCCGCATGACGTCACGCATCTTCACGCGCCGGGTGATGCCCTCCGAGACGATGTTGCGGGCGTTCTCCCAGTTGCGCATCGCCACGGCGCGCCGCTCGCTGTAGTACTTCGAGTTCGCGTTGAGGCTCGCCCAGTCGGTCACCGTGGAATCCCCGCGGCGCGTCAGGTACTGGGCGAGGTGAAAGCTGAAGCTCAAGGTGGGCGGCGAGCGATTGATGCTGCGAAGATTCAGGTCGGCCGACAGCGGCGCGGCGCCCTCGGCCGCCCGCACGAGATAGTCGCGGCTGGTCACGTCGTGGCCGGGAACCGCGAACCGGTACGCGCCGCCGGCGTCGCGGGCCTGGATGAGCTCCGGCATGTGGACGGGCAGGATCTCGGCTATCGCGCGCTGGAAGTCGTAGGCCATGTTCGGGATCGACGGATCGTCCGGATACTCCGGATCGGACGATTCGACGAGCTCCGCGCCGAGTTCGTCACGCAGCACGCCGAGGATCTCCTCGTTGACGAGATCGCTCATCGCGGCATCGTTGTCGGTGTGCCTGACCATGTATTCGCGGACCACACCGATACGCACGCCGGCGAGCGGCCGGGCGCCGGCATTCTCCTCGTCGACGACGAAGCTCGCGTAGGGCGCCTCGGGGATCAGCGCGCCCGGCAGTGCGGCGTAGATGTCGCGCGGATCGTGGAAGCCGCGATCGGGGTTCCGGAGCGCGTCGAGGACCAGGGCCGCATCCTCGACCGTGCGGCAGTTGATGCCTCCCCGGTCGAGGTAGGGCTCCACGCCGGTCGAACCTCCATAGGGCACCAGCCCCTTGGTCGTCACGAGGCCGACGACGCCGTTTCGCCAGGCCGGCTGCCGGCACGATCCGCCGGTCTCCTCGCAGATCGAGCAGGTGGCCAGGTTCGCGCCGACCGACACGGCGGAACCGGAGCTCGAGCCGCCGGGCTCGCGGGCCGTGTCGTAGACGTTGCACGACGGGCCGGCCCAACTGCTGCGGGCGACGCCCGCGCCGAAAGTCCGCGTTCCGGCCGTGGCGCCCCCCGGGTCGCCGCCGCCGGCGTTGTACTCGGAGAGGTTGGCCTTGGCGTAGACGATGGCGCCCTTGGCGCGCAACTCGGCGACGACCGTCGCGTCCCGCGGCGGCGCATCCATCGCGTAGCCGGTGTCGGCCCCGCTCGTCGAACGCATGTCGGTGGTGTCGAAGACGTCCTTGAACGAGATCGCGGCGCAGTACATCGGCATCCGATCGAAATCGGGATTCCTGCCGTACAGGGCGTCGAGCTCGGCGGCCCTCTCGAGCGCGTCCGGCTGTTGTCGAAACGCTTCGCACGCGGCGGGGCAATGCGCGGGCAACTGACCGTCCGACGGGTGCGCGTCGCACTCGGCCTTGCAGGTCACCGATCGCTCACCGCGCAGGTTGAGGGTGCTCAGCGCATTGAGCTGGCCCGCGTCCTGCATGCCGGCGACCATGCCGTACTGCTGCTGGACGCCGGGGTCGGACCGCGTGGCCTCCATGCGCCCGAACTCGATTGGCCGCCCGCGGTAGTCGTCGTAGTCCGGCAGAATCTCGCGCACCGGCACGGTCGTCGCGGGAAACTCGATGGGGACGCCGGCCCGGACCGCGCCCCGACCGGGCGCAACCCGTCCGCCGTCCGCGGTGACGAGCTGCGTGCAGGCGCCGTTGTATGCCCTCGCCCGCTCGACGTAGGCCTCCACCACCTGTACGCAGGTCGTCTCGCCCTGCCGGATCGCGCGCTGGATGTCGCCGATGGTGGCTTCTTCGATCCGGAAGGCGCTCTGCGCCGACGCGGCGGCCGTCCCCATCGCCCACGCGCATCCGAGCCCCATGCTCAAGGCGACCATGCGTCCGATGTCGTACGGGCCCGAAACGCGCCGCTGAAACGTGGAGAACAGGCCTTGGAGGTAGTGCATCGAAGCTCTCCTTCGGAGCGCGGCGGATGCTCACGGCCGGGTCGTGGCAAGAATGCCGCGACACCCTTCGCCAATGCTATTCGATTCGCAACGCGATCACGGGGCACGCTGGTTCGCAAGGTCCGCCGTCGACTCGATTGTCGACGTCACGAGGAAGCCGCCCGGCGCTCTCCGCTCGGAAGCGGAGTTGTCGACCCACGGCGCCTTCACTGCGCCGCCGGATGTGGCAGGATGGAGGCATGCTGACGAGCGGTCCGTCGATGACCTCTTCGGCCACCTCGCAGGATGCCCTGCACGCCCTCCTGCGCGAGGTCCTCCCGCCCCAGGGAGGCTGGAGCGACGAGGAGTACCTCTGGCTCACCGATCGGTGCAGCCGTCTGGTCGAGTTCACGGACGGCCACGTGCAGGAACTCCCGATGCCCACGTTCACCCACCAGGCGGTTCTCCTGGCTCTGTATCGGCTGTTTCACGACTACCTGACCCCGCGCGGCGGCGTTGCGATGGTGGCGGCGCTGCGCATGCGCATCCGGGGGGGCAAGTTCCGGGAGCCCGACATGCTGCTGCTCCGCGACCGTTCCGATTCCCGGTGCCAGGATCGCTACTGGCTGGGCGCGGACCTGGTCGTCGAGGTGGTGAGCCCGGACGATCCGGATCGGGACGTGGTGGAGAAACGCGCCGACTACGCCGAGGCGCGCATCCCGGAGTACTGGATCGTGGATCCCCGCGACGAGACGATCACCGTGCTCGCGCTCGAGGGCGACGCATACGTCGAGCACGGCGCGTATGGACGCGGTCACGCCGCCGCGTCACGGCTGCTCGATGGATTCGCCGCCGACGTCGCGGCTGTCTTCGACGCGCCGAAGGCCGGCGCCTGAACGCTGGCGCCCCGGGCGCCTGTTCCTTTCCGGCCACGACACGAACGAGCCGCCCGATCTCGCCGAGGATGAACGCTGACGCCCCGGGCGCCTGTTCCTCCCGGGGCCGAGGACGCGACTCCATCGCGAGCCGGCCGTCCGCCCCTTCCTTCACCGCCGGAGGACCCCGTCCGGATCGGCGAACAGATGAGCTATCGCGAGCCGGCCGTCCGGCGGTCCTCACGCGGCTCAGAAGCGGAACTGCCGGGTGAGCTTCACCACGAACGCGCGGTTCTCCAGCATCGGGAAGCCGCCGCGGTTCCTGAGGTTCATGAAGGTGTCCCGCTGGTCGTTGTAGACGATGAACAGCTCGCTCCCCGGCTGGTACTCCCACCGCAGGCGCACGTTGGTGCTCAGCACGTTGTTGGTCGAGTTGTACTGCAGCAGCGCGCTGGCGAACATGCGGGGCGTGAATCCGTAGGTGAGCCGCGTGGTGGCCACCCGGGCCGTGAAGTTCCCTTGCGGCATCGTGATCCGATTCCACGAGATGCTCGGCTCCACCGCGAACTGCGGCGAGACCTCGATGAGGCCGCGCGAATAGCCGACCGCGGTGATGTTGCCGGCGAAGAACTCCCCGTACTGGAACGAGGGGCCGCCGGCCACGCGCCGGTGCGGTCCCATGCTGTAGGACACCTGGAAGTCGGTGAACTCGTAGCCGCCGACGGGGATGGTCACGCCGTCGATGATCTCGAAGGGCCGGGGGAGGAACTCGTAGTCCTGCTGGATGTCCGCGCTCAGCCTGTCGCTGTTCTCGAAGCTGGTCTGAAAGCGGCCCGACAGGATGCGGGTCTCGAGTTGCCCGGCGCCGTTCTCGATGTAGTCGACGCTGCCGCCCCAGGTGAACTGCCGCACCGCCTCGATGCCTTCCGGCCGCGGGCTGAACTGCGCGTAGACGTAGCTGCGCCGGAAGTCCTCGCGGCGCATGAAGCCGATCTCGGGGTTGAAGTTCCTGCCGACCTGCAGGTGATCGACGAGCAGTCCGTAGAGGTCGCCCTCGTAGGAGAACGCCGTCTGGTAGCTCTCGTTCCTTCCCTCGAGGCCCGGCGTGTTCGTGCGCGCGTAGTAGCCGTACATGTTCACGTTGTCGTAGAACGAGAACGACGCGTCGAGTCCGTACGCCTGGTTCGCGCCGTCGCCCCTGGTCGATACCGAGCGGTTGGTGAAGATGGCCCCGACGCGGCTCCGGCGGAGAATGTCGCGCTTGACCCGGAGCACGCTGAAGTTGGTCGGGAGGGCGCTGCTGGCCCGCGCATCGTCGGTCTGGATGTTGATGGCGCCCACGCTGAAGTCGCCTACCCTGCCGGTCAGGCGTCCGCCGCCGCGAATCGGCACGGTTCGTCCCGCCTGGTCCAGGCCGATCCGCCGGCTGAAGAAGAGGGTCGGCGCGTCCCCGGGTGGGAACACGCCCGGCGGCGCGTTGAGGATTCCCCGCGCGGAGCCGCCGAAGCCGCCGAAGCCGGCCACCCGCCCGAAGTCGAAGATGCCCTGGCTTTCGAGGAAGAACTCGCGCTTCTCCGGGAAGAACAGGCTGAACCGCGTCAGGTTGATCTGCTGCTCGTCCACCTCGACCTGCGCGAAGTCGGTATTGAAGGTGAAGTCCGCCGTCAGGTTCTCGGTGAGGCCGTACTTGACGTCGACACCGCCGTTCCCGTCGCCGTCGTTCGAGATGGGCGGTACGACGGTCCGGTCGGTGTTGAGCGAGCCGATCGCATAGGGCTTGATCTCGAAGGTGCGGCTGTCGGCCGGCACCTCCAGGCCCACCAGGGTGCCGGCGACCGACAGCCGGAACTGTCCCGGCCCGGCCGAGATCGGCACCGCGGTCAGATAGGCTTCCTCGAAGTTCGACCGGATGTCCCGGCCCAACTGGATGCCCCATACCTGATTCGGTCCGGGCCGGAAGCGGAGCGACTGGAAGGGAATCTCCATCTCGACCGTCCAGCCGCCGTCGAAGCGGCCGGTGCGCACGTCCCAGACGGGGTTCCAGTCGGGATTCGGGTTCCCTTCGTCGGTGATCTGCTGATCCTGGAAGCCCCCGATGGGGTTGACCCGGAAGGTGAAGCCGTTGCGGCGGTCGTAGAAGGTGTCGAACACGACGATGTAGCCGTCGTTGTTGATGAGCCGGAACGAGTCGCGCTGCATCTCGTTGGCGACCCACTCCGACTCGGGAACCGACTCGTGGACGCGGGCCCCCACGTAGATCGACTCGTCGTCGAAGAGGATCCAGTTGTCGGTTCCCTCCGTGGCCGGCGCCCCCTCGTCGGGGGACTGCTGGATGAACCCGCCGAACGGTTCCACGAGCGCGTAGATCGGCTCGTCGAGCACCCCGTCGACCCGCAGGGGTTCATCCAGCCGGATGGCGCGCACCGTCGCCCCGCCGCTGGCGTCGCGGGTGATGGTGGCGGGCGGCACCGGGGCGGGCGGACCGTCGATCACCGGGCCCGCCGGCTGGAATCCCGCCGGCGGGGGCGTGGGCTGGCGTGGAGGCTGCGCGGAGGGCGGGGTCTCCGCGCCGGCGGACAGCGAGGCGCGCGCCGGGCCGGGGTCCTCCTGCGGCGCGGCCGCCAGCGGCGTCGTACCGGACAGCACCAGGGCGTACCATGCGAGTGCGCCAGCGAGCCTTGCGGTCCGTCTCGTGCGAGCCGCCTTCCCGTCGGGCTGATCTGTCGACATGCAGTGGAGTTTACTCAGGATGGCCCCCTCGCCGGGATTCCATCCGGCGACCGGTCACGGCAATCCCGCCCCGATCCCCCTTTCGGCTCGACCGCCGTGCGTCGGCGGCGGCGCGGTAGCCGAGTCGCGCGTTGATCGCGTCGATTGCGCCGTAGAACGCACTGCGTTGCGTTCCACGGCGCAATCTCCTAGCCTGTGGTCGTGGCAACGATCGCGGCGACGACGTCTCAGGAGGCGCTCGACGCCCTCCTCTCCGACGTCATGCCGTCCCAGGGTTGCTGGAGCGACGAGCACTACCTCTGGCTTACGGACCACACCCGCCGCCTTGTCGAGTTCACCGACGGCCGCGTCGAAGTACTGCCCATGCCGACCGAGAGGCACCAGATCCTCCTGCTCTTTCTCTACCGGCTGCTCTACGCCCACGTTCATGAATCGCCCCGTGACGGCGTCGTGGTGACCTCGGGATTGCGGATGCGGGTGCGCGAGGGGAAGTTTCGCGAGCCCGATCTGCTGCTCCTCCGCGATCGGACCGATTCCCGTCGTCGCGACCGTTTCTGGCTCGGGGCGGATCTGGTGATGGAGATCGTCAGTCCCGACGACCCGTCCCGCGATCTCGTCGTCAAGCGCGCCGACTACGCGGAGGCGGCCATCCCGGAGTACTGGATCGTCGACCCCCGCATCGAAACCGTCACCGTGCTCAGGCTCGTCGCGGACACTTGCGTCGAGCACGGCGTGTTCGCCCGCGGCGACGTGGCGACATCGTCGCTGCTCGACGGCGTCGCCGTCGACGTGACCGCTCTGTTCGACGCCGAGGGATAGCGTCGCCAGACCCGTCGCGAGTCTCCGTGCCGGGCCCGGCCCCCACCGTCCCAGCCCGTCAATCGTCGCGGGCGGCTCCGGTTGCCGAGTCGATGAACAGATCGAGCACCTCGCGGACGACGCCGTTGTTCGCCCGGGTCAGGTTGATCAGGCCGACGACGACCACGCGCGATTCGGGCTCCATCACCATCAGCGAGGTGCCGCCGACCGAGCCGCCGGAATGGGACAGCAGGCGGCGCCCGTCGTCGCGCGTCCGGACGAACCAGCCGAGCCCGTAGCCCACGCCCTCGCCGTCGCGGGTCTTCTGCTCGGTGAACAGCAGCCTGCGGGACGCCTCGGACAGGTACTCGTCGTCGAGATGCGCGTTGGCGAACGCCAGGATGTCCTCGGTCGTCGAGAGAAACCCGCCGCCGGCCCACTTGTAGCTGTTGTTCACCCAGGGCGCGTTCACGACGCGGCCGGCGTCGTCGCGCACGTAGTAGCTGGTCCGCCCGGGAATGATCGGGGTCACGAAATCGGCCACCGTGTCGCGCAGGCCCAGCGGGCGGAAGACCGCCTCCCGCATGGTGTCGAGGAACGGCTTCTTCGCCGCCCCTTCGACGACCGCGCTCAGCAGGTTGAAGCCGTAGCTGGTGTAGGCGAAAGCCGTACCCGGCTCGTGCAGCAGCGGGTCGTCCGCGAAGATGGAAAGACCGTCGAGCACCGTCGGGTACGGGTCGCGGATGAAGTTCTCGTTGCCCTGGTAGTGCCGGATCCCGGCCAGGTGGCCGCCGAGCTGGCGCGTCGTGATCGGATGCGCCTTCTCCGGGAAGGAGGGAACGTACTCCTGAATGGGCGCGTCCAGGTCCAGGCGGCCGTTCTCGACAAGCCGCGCCACCGCCGCCGCCGTCAGCGACTTCGAAATGCTGCCGACGCGGAACTTCACCGACGGCCACATCGGGACCCGGTGCTCCAGATTGGCGTAGCCGAAGCCCTCCGACCAGACCGTCTCGCCGTCGACCGACACGGCGATGGCGATTCCGGGGTAGCCGAGGGCGGCCAGATCCGCACGCACCAGCGCGCGCGCTTCCTCGACCACCTCGGCGTAGCGCAGTGGGGCCGGGGCCACCGCGGGCGCGGTCGCCGGGCCGCCGGCCGATTGGGCCGACGCAGTCGGGGCCGCCATGCCGGCGGCCAGCCCGGCCACCAGCAGAAACACGTGGAAGCGACGACATCCGATCACCGCCGCCAGCGCCGTTCCGGGGTCCGTCAGCCCGTGTCGAGCATCTCGCGTCATCGTCTCGTCCCCTCGATCCCGGTGCGCGGGCTGAACACCGTATTGCCGGCGTCGTTGCCCGTGCCGAGCATCTCGCGTCATCGTCTCGTTCCCTCGATCCCGGTGCGCAGGCTGAACACCGTCCTGCCGGCCGTGACGTACAGGGTCCGCAGGTGCTCCTCGTGCGTGCGCCTTCCGCTCGGCGCTGGCCCATGATGGACCCGGACGCGTCGGGGCGCAAGCGTGACCGCGCCGCGTTGAAGGCGCGGGAAGCCTGCGCCGCAGCACTTCGCTTCGCTTGCGTTCTGCGGCGCAAGCTCCTAGCCTGTGGTCATGGCGACAGCCGCTCCGCGGTCTCGTGCGCAGAACCTGGCGCTGGAATTGCAGATGCAACCGGTCATCGACATGAGCCGGGAGCAGTTCCTCCGGTTCTGCCAACTGAATCGGGACGTGCGCATCGAGCGCAGCGCGGAGGGGAACGTCGCGGTGATGGCGCCCACGGGCGGGGAAACAGGCGCGCGGAGCGGCCGCCTGTTCGCCGCCGTCTTTCGCTGGGTCGAGGGCGAGGGGAGCGGTGTGGCCTTCGATTCCTCCACCGGTTTCGAGCTCCCCAACGGGGCCGTGCGTTCGCCGGATGTGGCCTGGGTCCCGCGCGCCCGCCTGGCGCGGCTCCCGGCCGAGCAGAAGCCGGGATTCCTGCCGCTGTGTCCCGACTTCGTCATCGAGCTGCTCTCGCCGTCGGATTCCCCTGCCGCGGTCCGGCGCAAGATGGAGGAATACCGGGACAACGGCGCCCGCCTGGGCTGGCTCATCGATCCGGGGCGGCGGCAGGTCGCCATCTACCGTGCCGGGGGCGGCGCCGAATGGCGTACCGGGTCGGATGTCCTCACGGGCGACTCCGTGCTGCCGGGATTCGCGCTCGACGTCGCGGCCGTATGGGAGCCGGGTTTCTGAGAGAGCCCGCTCCGGTTGAAGCGGCGGCACGCCTGGACATGTCTGCATGAGCGTTTCGCGGGACGAGAAATGACAACTGCGGGAGACGGCGGGGGGCCGGCGGTGGAGGTGCCGCGAGCCGGCGATGATCGCGTCGAGGACGCCGTGGTCGCGGAGGGTTCCGAGCCGAACCGGGATCGCGACGTGATCCGCCGGCTCTTCGAGACCGGCGAGTACCCCTACCGGCAGAAGCTCCCCCGCAAGCCCTACGAGCGGGAGAAGGCCGCGCTGCAGGTCGAGCTGCTGAAGGTTCAGGACTGGGTGAAGGCGACGAGCGGGAAGGTCGTCATCCTGTTCGAGGGCCGGGACGCCGCCGGCAAGGGCGGGACCATCAAGCGGTTCACCGAGCACCTGAATCCGCGCGGCGCCCGGGTGGTGGCGCTCGACAAGCCGACCGAGAGCGAGCGGACCGAGTGGTTCTTCCAGCGTTATGTCCGCCACCTGCCGCACGGCGGCGAAATCGTGCTGTTCGACCGCTCGTGGTACAACCGGGCCGGGGTCGAGCGGGTAATGGGGTTCTGCGGCGCCAGGGAGTACCTGGAGTTCATGCGCCAGGCGCCCGAGCTCGAGCGCATGCTCGTACGCAGCGGGATCCGCCTGTTCAAGTACTGGTTCTCGGTCACCCGCGAGGAACAGAGACGCCGCTTCGAGGCGCGCGAGAAGGACGTCCTGAAGCAGTGGAAGCTGTCGCCCATCGATCGCCAGTCGCTCGACAAGTGGGACGACTACACCGCCGCCAAGGAGGCGATGTTCTTCTATACGGACACCGCCGACGCGCCCTGGACGATTGTCAAGTCCGACGACAAGAAGCGCGCCCGCCTGAACTGCATGCGGCACTTCCTGGCCGCGCTGCCCTATACGAACAAGGACACCCGCGTCGTGGGGCGGCCCGATCCGCTGATCGTCGCCAGCGCCGACATGATCGGCGCCGGCGATCCCGCCGCCGGCGATCCCGCGGGCGCCAGGTAGCGTACAGGTCGACGAACCACCGCCGCGGCCTTGTCCGACCCGTCGACCGGTTCTCGAGTCCGCCAAAGCGGGACTCCTCGCGTCCGCCTCTGCTCGGCCGTGTCCTCCTGGATGGCTTCGGATGGCTTCGGATGCCTCCGCCGGCAGGGGTGTTATGCTGCCCGCGCATGGACGAACGCACCGTCGGATTCATCGGACTCGGCCGCATGGGCTCCGGCATGGCCCGGAACCTGTTGAACGCGGGCGTTCCTCTCGTCGTCTGGGACGTACTTCCGGAGGCCGGGCGGTCCCTGAGTGAAGGCGGCGCCTCCGTAGCGGCGGATCCGGCGGCGCTGGCCGAGCGTGCCGAGCTGATCTTCCTGTGCTTGCCGACCGACAAGGAAGCGGGCGGCGTGCTGTTCGGCGGACGTGGGGTGGTCCGGAGCGGAAACACCCCGGCCGTGGTCGACACCACCACCATGAATCACCAGGCGGCGCGGCGGCTGGCGCAGCGGGCGGCCCGGGAGGCCGGGGTGGCCTACGCCGACTGCCCCGTTTCCGGGATGCCTCTGCGGGCCGAGCAGGGGACCCTCACCATGATGTTCGGCGGCGGCACCGAGCTGTTCGCGCTGTCGAAGCCGTATCTCGACGTCATGGGGGAGTTCGTCGTGCACTGCGGCGACGTCGGCATGGGCCAGCTCATGAAGGCGGTCAACAACATCGTCTACGACGTCAACATCGCCGCGTTCTGCGAGGTTCTGCCGTTCGCGGTGAAGGCCGGGCTGCAGCCGGCCCAGCTCGCGGAAGTCCTCACCACGGGCAACGCCCGCAGCTTCGCCAGCGAGCACTTCGTGCCCCGCATCATGGAGCGCCGCTTCGAGGGCGACTTCTCGCTGCGGTCCGCCTACAAGGACATCGTCAACATCCAGGAGGCCGCCGCACAGCTCGACGCCTCGCTGCCGCTCGTGGAGGCCATGGTGACGACCTACCGCGCGGCCATAGAGATGGGATTCGGCGACGAGCCGAAGAGCGCGATGGTCAAGGTCTACGAGGAGCGGCTGGGCCGGGAGGTCGGGACCGACCGCCGGTCCGCCTGACGGCGATGCATCCCGGCTCGCCAGGGACTCGCAGCGCCGCCGCCGGCTCCTTCGCCGGCCGTCTGCTCGCCTGGTGGGACGTCCACGGGCGCAAGAACCTGCCGTGGCAACGCGAGCGCACGCCGTACCGGGTCTGGGTCGCCGAGATCATGCTGCAGCAGACCCAGGTGAGCACGGTCGTTCCCTATTTCGAACGGTTCATCGCGCGGTTCCCGGACGTCGAGAGCCTGGCGCGCGCGGGGCTCGACGAGGTGTTGCACCTGTGGAGCGGTCTCGGCTACTACGCGCGGGCGCGCAACCTGCATCGGGCGGCCCGCCTCGTCGTCCTCGATCACGGGGGCAGCCTCCCCGCGGATGTGGCGGACATCCGGCGGTTGCCGGGAGTCGGCCGCTCCACCGCGGCGGCGATCGCCGCGCAGAGCCATGGGCGGCGAGCGGCGATCCTGGACGCCAACGTCAAGCGGGTGCTGGCGCGGCGGCACCGCGTCGCCGGGGCCGCGTCTTCGGCGGCGACCCGCGACGCGCTCTGGCGTCTGGCGGAATCCCACACGCCGGCGGAGCGCGTTGCGGACTACACGCAGGCCATCATGGACCTCGGCGCCACGGTGTGCCGCCGCACCCGCCCGCGTTGCCCCGATTGTCCGGTTCGCGCGGGCTGCCAGGCGCATGCCGCGGGCGATCCCGAGCGTTATCCGGAGCCGGCGCCGCGCCGGAAGCGCCGCCTGGAACGCAGCCGTTTCTTCGTAGTGGTCGATCCCGACGGCGCGTGTCTCGTGGAGCAGCGACCGCCGGACGGTATCTGGGGCGGCCTGTGGTCGCCGCCGGAGCGCGCCGCCGGCGAGTCGGTGAGCGGGTTCCTGGAGCAGGCCGGCATCGCCGGGCGCCTGGTCGGCGAGGTCCGGAAGGCCGGCGTGTTCCGGCACGGGTTCACCCACTTCGATCTCGACGTCGAGCCGGTCTACGTGCGCCTGCGGGCGCGGCCGGCGGCGGTGCGCAAGGACGTGGGGAGGTGGATCGACCCGGGCGATCACCGGCTCGGGCTCTCGACGGTCGCGGCCAGGCTCGTCGGCGTGACCGCCCTGTTCGACGCGCCGAAGTCCGGCGCGTGACGACACACGCGCAACGCTCGCGGAGACCGCAACTCCATGACGGGGACGGCGGTATCATCCGGCGGTGCCGTCGCGCCCCGCCGGGCCGTCGGCCGCCGAAGGCGAATCGGGTTGCGCGCGGGATCCGGGCAGAGAGGACCGATGGGGCAACGCGACGAGCAGACGCGGGAAATCGAGGTCCTGCAGGAGCGCATCTCCAGCCTGAGCGCCGCCATCCTGCGCATCAGCGCGAGCCTCGACGTCGGCGCGGTCCTGCGCGAGGTCGTCGACACCGCCCGCGCCCTGACCGGCGCCCGCTATGGCCTGATCGCGGCGGTCGACGAGGCGGGTCAGCCGCAGGAATTCGTCACATCCGGCCTCACCCCGGAAGAGCAGCGCCAACTGCTGGACTGGCCTCACGGGCTGCGCCTGTTCGAACACTTCCGCGACCTTCCCGGGCCGCTCAGGCTCCGGGACCTCCCCGCCTATATCCGCTCGCTCGGCTACTCCCCGGACCTGGTGCTGTCGAGGACCTTGCAGGCGACGCCGATGCGTCACCGGCGCGTGCGCGTCGGCGCTCTCTTTCTCGGAGAGAAGCAGGACCGGCAGGAGTTCACGACCGAGGACGAGGAGATCCTGGTCCTGTTCGCCTCGCAGGCAGCGGCCGCGATCGCCAACGCCCGCGTCCACCGCGCCGAGCAGCGGGCGCGAGCCGACCTCGAGGCCCTGGTGGAGACGTCGCCGGTCGGTGTCGTCGTGTTCGACGCCGGGACCGGCAATCCCGTGTCGTTCAACCGGGAGGCGAGGCGGATCGCCGAGGGGCTGCGCACGCCCGGCCATCCCCTGGAACAGTCGCTGGAGGTGGTGACGTGCCGTTTCTCCGATGGGCGCGAGGTCGCCCTCGCGGAGTTCTCGATGAAGCAGGTGATCGGCGCCGCCGCGTCGGTGCGGGCCGAGGAGGTCGTGCTCTCGGCCCCCGACGGCCGGAGCATCACGATGCTGGTCAACGCCACGCCGATCCATGCCGCCGACGGCGCCGCCGCGTCGCTGGTCGTCACCCTGCAGGACCTGGCGCCGCTCCAGGAGCTGGAGCGGTTGCGGGCCGACTTCCTGGGCATGGTGAGCCACGAGCTGCGCGCGCCGCTCACCGCCGTCAAGGGTGCGGCGGCGACCGTGTTGGGCACCTCGCGAGTCCTGGACCGGGCGGAAGTACGGCAGTTCTTCCGGATCATCGACGCACAGGCCGATCAGATGGACAACCTGATCGGCGATCTGCTGGATGCGGGACGCATCGACGCCGGCACGCTGTCGGTCGACCCCGAACCGGCCGCGGTGGCCGCCCTGGTGGACGAGGCCCGGACCACGTTCCTGAGCGGCGGCGGCAGGCAGACCATCCGCATCGACCTGCCGCCGGACCTGCCCCCGGTGATGGCCGACGGGCGGCGCATCGTCCAGGTGCTGCACAACCTCCTGTCCAACGCGGCCCGGCACGCTTCCGGGTCGTCCACCATCCAGGTCGGCGCGGTACGCGACGGCGTCCACGTCGCAATCTCGATAACGGATGAGGGCCGGGGCGTGCCGCCTGAACGGTTGCCGCACCTGTTCCGGAGGTACGCCGACACCGACCGCCGGGACGGGCCGCATGCGATCGGGGGCGTCGGTCTGGGCCTCGCCATCTGCAAGGGGCTGGTGGAGGCCCATGGCGGCCGCATCCGGGCCGAGAGCGCCGGGCTCGGACGGGGCACCCGGTTCACTTTCACGGTCCCGGTGGCCGACGCGGCCGGCGACGGCGCCGCGGCCGGTCTGGCCGGGAGCCGTTTCCGCTCGCATCGGGACGTAGGGGAGGAGACGCGCGTTCTGGTGGTGGACGACGACCCGCAGACGCTCCGCTACGTTCGGGACGCGCTCTCGGAGGCGGGCTATTCTCCGCTCGCGACGGGCGATCCGCAGGAGCTCTCCCGGCTCGTCGAGGCGGAGAGGCCGCAACTGGTCCTGCTCGATCTGATGCTGCCGGGGACGGATGGGATCGAGTTGATGGAACGCGTTCCCGAGTTGGCCGATCTGCCGGTCATCTTCATCTCGGCCTACGGACGGGACGAGACAATCGCCAGGGCGCTGAAGGCCGGCGCGACGGACTACATCGTCAAGCCCTTCTCGCCGACGGAGCTGACGGCGAGAGTCCAGGCGGCCCTGCGCCGGCGGGCCGAGCCCGAACCCTTCCGGCTGCGGGATCTGTCCATCCGCTACGAGCAACGGCAGGTGACCGTGGCCGGCCGTCCGATCCGGTTGACCGCCACGGAGTACGAGTTGCTGCGCGTGCTCTCGGTCAACGCCGGGCGGGTATCGACCTACGAGACGCTGCTGCGCCGGGTGTGGGGGCCACGCGCGGCAGACGCGAAGGTCGTGCGTACCTTCGTCAAGAAGGTGCGCCGCAAGCTGGGCGACGACGCTGCCAGGCCGACCTACATCCTCACGGAGCGCGGGGTCGGCTACCGCATGCCCCCGCCGGGCGACTCGTGAATGCACGCCGTCGCGAGAGCCCCTGCTGTCTGAGTTGTCTCACCCGGCGGGGCCGGACCCGCGCATGAACGAACCCGGGAGCCCGTGGGTGAGAACGCCGCGCGCCACCGAGAGCGGCGAAGCGTCCGCGTGGCACTGATCGAGGAAGGACACGAAAGAAACACCGGCCGTACACGCGCGCCCTCTAGACTTCCCCCCGACGTCGATCTCTCCAGCTACAAGCCACCGCAGGAACGTGCCGCCCGGCTGAATGCGCGGCCTGTACGTGCGCAGCGGACGGACGCGCTGGACGTTTCCGCACCATCCCGCCGGGCGACGAGTCCGGCGGCAAGACCTGGGCTACCCGGTCGCTTCGTGCATCGTCCGGCCGCCGACCACCGTGCGCACCACCCCGATGTTCTTGATGTCGTCGGGGTCGGCGTCGTGCGGGTCGCGCTCGAGGACGACGAAGTCGGCCAGCTTGCCGGCGGTGATCGAGCCCTTGTTCCGCTCCTCGTAGGATGCCCGCGCGCCGTGGATCGTGCCGATGCGCAATGCCTCGTCCACGCTCACCCGCTGGCTCGGGCCCCACACCTGGCCGTTGAAGTCCCGGCGCGTCACCATGCTCTGGATGGCCATCAGCGGCTCGAACGGTCCGGGCGTATAGTCGGACGCCCCCGCGACCGGAATGTCGTGGTCGAGGAACGAGCGGTGCGCGAACATCCATTCCATCTTCGCGGCGCCGTACTCGCGCCACTTCTCGCCGTGGTAGTGGACGTAGGTCCAGAACGGGGTGGGGATCGAGCCCGTGTCGCGGATCCGCCGCAGCAGATCGGGGTTGACGAGCGAGCAGTGCTCGATGCGGTGCCGGCGGTCGGGATGCGGCCAGCGGGCGAGGACCCGCTCGTAGGCGTTGAGCACCATGTCGATGGTGACGTCGCCGTTGGCGTGGATGCCCACCTGCCAGTTGTGGCGGTGCGCGTCCTCGACCGCCTCGTGAATCTCCTCCTGCGACATCGTCAGGATGCCGTAGTCGTCGGGCCGGCCCTCGAACGGCGTGCTCATGCGCATGGTGCGTTCCGAGGCGGATCCGTCGGCGCTGTACTTCACCCCGCCGATGCGCACCCACTCGTCGCCGAGGCCGGTGTGGACGCCGGCGTTGCGCAGGTCCTGGTACGGCCCGCGGACCATGGCGTAGACGCGGTGTCGCAGCTCGCCCGCTTCGCGGGCGTCCTGGTAGGCGAGCAGCCGGCCGCGGCTCGCCCCCGCGTCGTGGACGGTGGTGAGGCCGGCCGCGGTCATCAGCCGCGAGATGTGGGCCATCCCCTCGCGGCCGCGGGTGCGCTGCTCTTCCTCGGTGAGCTCCTCGCGCTCGCCGACGTCGGCGAAGACGTCCCGGGCGTGCTCGGCCACCATGCCGGAGAGCCCGCCCTCGGCGTCGCGCGCGAACCGCCCGTCGGGCGGGTCCGGCGTGTCGCGCGTGATCCCCGCCAGCGCGAACGCCGTGCTGTTGAACCAGTTGGTGTGCCCGCCGCGGTGGGCCACGTTGACCGGATGGTCGGGCACCGCCTCGTCGAGGTGGGTCCGGTGCAGCGGGCCGTCGACCACCTTCGTGTCGTCGAACATGAAGCCCCGCACCCAGCGGCCGGGCGGCGTGTCGACGGCCTTGCGCCGCAGGGCGGCCTGGATCTCGCCGACCGTCCGCAGGTTCGTGTTCACGCCGTAGAGCTCGTTCACGCCGCTGGGGTGGGAGTGGGTGTCGATGAACCCCGGCGTGACGGTCATCCCCCCGGCGTCGATCACCTCCGTGTCCGGGCCGACGAGGTTCCGGACGTCGTCGGTGCTGCCCACGGCGACGAACCGGTCACCCCGGACCGCGAACGCCTCCGCGCGGGGCTGTGCGTCGTCGACGGTGTAGACCCGCGCGTCGATCACCGCCAGGTCCGCCCGGAGCGCCTCGCCCGCGGGCTCCTGCGCCGCCGCGACCGGCAGCCTCGCCGCGCCGGCCCCGCCGGCCAGCACCGCGCCGAAGTTCAGAAACTGCTTTCGTGTATAGGTGGCCATCGGTTCTCCCTGGCAGCCCATGGTAGCCGGGCGCAAGCACGACCTTGCGGTCGCATTGGGATTTCGCCGGTGCGAAACTCCACGGCGCAAGCTCCTGGCGTGATGTTACCAGCCCGCGGCGAAAGCCCCCCTGCCTTCGAGCGGCGATGCACCCCGCGTGGACTGCGTTGTTCCTCGGGCGAACATCCCCGATATGCCGCCTTGTCACCTGCCGGTGGCGGCAAGGGAGCGCCAAGCGCTTCGGACGTCACGTTCCTGGCGGCGCCGGAGACGTGTCGGGTCGACTCGGCGCGCGGTATCCTATGGACCGCCGGCACGCGGCCGGCGCCGGTTTCTTCCAGACGGGCGGTGGAAGCGCTATGCGAAATGCGTGGTCACGTTGGGTGCAGGCGCCGCAGGGCGTCGGGTTGCGCAAGGCCGTCTTCCAGGTGCACCTGTGGACCGGCATCGGTCTGGGCGCCTACGTGTTCGTGATCTGCGTGACCGGCAGCGTGCTGGTCTACCGGAACGAGCTGTACACCCACTTCTCGCCGCAGCCCGTCATCGTGGACGGTGCGGGTTCGTCACTGGGCGAAGACGCCCTCGAGCGCATCGCCCGGCAGGCCTATCCCGGCTACGAAGTGCGGGACGTGCGCCCGGGCGAGACCCCGAGCCATGCAGTCCGGATTACCCTGGCGCGTGACGGCGACCAGATACGGCGGCTGTTCGATCCCTTCACGGGCGAGGATCTGGGAGATCCGCTGCCGCTCGGCTACCGCACGACCGCCTGGGTGCTGGACCTGCACGACAACCTCCTGGGGGGCCAGACGGGCCGGCGGGTGAACGGCGTCGGCGCGCTGTTCCTCCTCGTGCTGGCGGTGACCGGCGCCGTGATCTGGTGGCCCGGCGTCCTGCGCTGGCGCCGCAGCCTGACCATCGACCGGCGGGCGGACTGGAACCGGTTCAACTGGCACCTTCACAGCGCTTTCGGCTTCTGGTGCTGGCCGTTCCTGTTCATGTGGGCGATCACGGGGGCCTACCTGTCGTTCCCCGCCGCGTTCATGGCGGTCGTCGACTACCTGGAGCCGTTCGACCCGACGAGCCTGGAGGAGCGCGTCGGCGACCGGGTGATGTACTGGCTCGCCTACCTGCATTTCGGCCGGCTCGGGGGCCGGGGCATCCCGGGCTGCGGTTCACTCTGCAACGACACCACCAAGGCGCTGTGGGCGCTGGTCGGGCTCGTGCCGCCCGTGCTGTTCGTCAGCGGTGCGTACATGTGGTGGAACCGCGTGGTCCGGCGCCGGCTGAAGTCCGGCGTCGGCTGAAGTCCGGCGCCGCCGCCTGATTCCCGACGACGGGGCGGCCGCCGCGCACGGGAATGATCCTTGCGGGAGGGGACTCGCGCCGAGGTTCGGCCGAGCGTATGATAGGAGCCTCTCTTCCGCTGAATCGAGGGGGTAACCGACATGAAGTCACGACTGATCGTCCTGGGCATCGGCACTCTGTTGGCGGCGCTCGTGGTATGGGCGCCGACCGACCGCGGTGAGGTCGGGGCGCAGGGGATGATCCCGAACGCGCCGCTGTTCGAGGTCGACCCGTTCTGGCCGAAGCCGCTGCCGAACAACTGGCTGCTCGGCTCGACCATCGGGGTCTCGGTCGACTCGGACGACCACGTCTGGATCGTGCACCGCGGCAACCTCGCGCCGAACGAGATCCCCGCCGCGCTCGATCCGCCGTTCGCGGAGGCGTGCTGCTTCGCGGCGCCCCCCATCCTGGAGTTCGACCAGGAGGGCAGCCTCCTCCAGCACTGGGGCGGACCCGGTGAGGGCTACGATTGGCCCGAGTCGAACCACGGCGTCTGGGTCGACGGCATGGACAACGTCTGGATTGGCGGCAACGGCGGCGACGACTCGCACGCCCTGAAGTTCACCCACACCGGCGAGTTCCTGCTGCAGATCGGCGAGGACGGCTTTGCCGATCCCGACAGCAACTCGACGACGCGCTACTCGAAGGTCGCCAAGGTCACCTTCGACAACGAGGCCAACGAGGCGTACCTGGCCGACGGCTACGGCAACCGGCGCGTGGCGGTGGTCGACGGCACGACCGGCGAGCTGAAGCGCTACTGGGGCGCCTACGGCAACACGCCGAGCGACGACGAGCTGCCGCGCTACGACGCGGCGAACGCGCCGGCGCACGGTGCGGTCAGCAGCGACAAGTCCGGCGACCAGCAGTTCCGGAACCCGGTGCACTGCGCCGACCCGACCAACGACGGCCTGGTCTATGCGTGCGACCGTCCGGGCAACCGGGTGCAAGTGTTCACCAAGGCGGGCGAGTTCGTCGAGGAGATCTACCTGATGACGAAGACGCTCGGCTCCGGCGCGGTCTGGGACATCGCGTTCTCGACCGATCCGGACCAGACCTTCGCCTACGTCGCAGACGGCGTCAACCAGCAGGTACACGTGCTGCGCCGCAAGCCGCTGGAGTACCTCTACAGCTTCGGCAGCGGCGGCCGCATGGCGGGGCAGTTCTTCGGCAACCACAGCATCGCGGTCGACTCGAGCGGCAACGTCTACACGACGGAGACCTTCGAGGGCAAGCGCGTGCAGCGGTTCAAGTACAAGGGCATGGGCAACGCCAAGGGCGACGTCGGCGTGGCCTGGCCGGGCAACTGACGCTCCGTCTGCAAGCTACCCTGCCGTGCGCGCGACCCTCGATCTCCTCGGGGGTCGCGTCGTGCGGTTGCGTTCGAGAGGTAACGACCCTCCTTGGCAGAACGCCGGTGCCGTGGTGGGCCACCGGACGTCAACGCTCCGGATCGGCCGGCAGCGCCAGGGCGATCAGCTCCGGCACGCGCCCGCCGCCGACGGTCAGCGCGATGTACTGCCGCCCGCCCGACATATAGGTCATCGGCGTGCCGATGGCGCCGCCCGGCAAGTCGACGGACGCAATCTCCTCGCCCGTCAGCTTGTCGAAGGCGACCAGACGCGGCCCGTCGTCGGTGCCGCCCGCGGTCAGGGCATGAATCAGCAGCGTCTTCGTCAGCACCGGACCGATGCGTCCGCTGTCGCCGCCCAGCGGGGGCAGGTCGAGGTCGCGCAGCATGGGGAGGTTGCGGATCCGGTCGCCGTCGCCCAGCGGCCGCATCCACACGTGCTCTCCGGTGTTCATGTCGATGGCCGTCATCCGCGAGTAGGGCGGCTTGAACAGCGGCAGCCCCTGCGGGAGCTGCGGGCGGTGGGCCTGCGCGCCGCGCGCCTCGAGCAGCGCCAGGGAGGCGTCCTCGCCCGGCTCGGGCGTGCGGAAGTGCTTGACCGTGTAGCGGTTGCCCGACGGCACGTACAGCATGCCGGTCTCGGGATCGACGGCGGCGCCGCCCCAGCTTCCGGCGCTGAACCCGGGCCGTACGATGGTGCCGCGCAGGCTGTGCGGCGTGTACAGGGGGCCGATGCGGTACGGCGCGACCGCCTCGATCGCCATCCGCCGTATTTCGGGCGTGAAATCGACGAGATCGTCGATGGCCACGCCCTGGTAGTCGAACGGCAGCGGCCAGGTCGGAAACGGCTGGGTCGGCCACGGCACTTCGCCCTCGATGTCCGTGTCGGTCGGCACCGGGCGCTCCTCGATGGGCCAGACCGGCTCGCCGGTCACCCGGTCGAAGACGAACGTGAAGCCCTGCTTGGTGATCTGCGCCACCGCCTTGATCGGCCGGCCGTCGACCGTGATGTCGATCAGGTTCGGGGCGGCGGGCAGGTCGTAGTCCCACAGCCCGTGATGGACGACCTGGAAGTGCCAGACCCGCTCGCCGGTTTCCAGATCGAGGGCCACGAGGCTCTCGGCGAACAGGTTCACGCCCGGGCGGTGACCGCCGTAGTAGTCCGGCGCGGCGGTGTTCAGCGGCAGGTAGATGGTGCCGAGCTCGGGGTCGATGCTCATCATCGTCCAGACGCCGACCTTGCCGGTCTCGCGCCAGGAGTCGCCGCCCCAGGTCTCGTTGCCGAACTCGTCGCCCTGCGGGATGGTGTGGAACGTCCAGCGGGTGCGGCCGGTCCGCACGTCGAAGCCGCGCATCCAGCCGGGCGGCATCTCCCTGCGGATGTTGTAGCTGGAGATGGACATCGGCGTGACGACCGTGTCGCCGAACACGATGGGCGGGGACTGGACGGAGTAGAGCAGCGCGTTCAGCCAGTCGCGCTCGCCGCGCGTGGCGCGCGGGATGTCCGCCATCAGATCGAGCCGCCCGCCGTCTCCGAAGTCGGCGCACGGCCGGCCGGTCCTGGCGTCGACGCAGACGAGATAACCGTTGCCCGTGCCGAAGAAGATCCGCTCGTCCGTCCGGTCCGGCCCGTTCGACCAGTAGGCCACCCCACGCTGGTTCCAGCGGGCGGACATCGTGGTGGTGCCTTCCTCGTAGCTCTTCGGGTTGAAGGCCCACAGCGTCTCGCCCGTCCGCGCGTCGATGGCGGCGGCCGCCGACGTCGGCATGTTGATGAAGAGCCGGTCGCCGACCATCAGCGGCGTGGCCTTGAAGTTCGTGATGGTGGGGGGCTGTCCGTCGCGCCACCGCTCCGGGTCGCGGCGGTTGAGCTCCGCGAAGATCAGCCGCGAGTCGGCGCGCCACTCCGATCCGTCCGGCATGGTCAGGCTCAGCACGGCGTCGGCCGACCGCCAGCGCCACGCGATCTCGAGGTCGCCGAAGTTGTCGCGGTCGATCTGATCCAGGGGCGAGTACTTGGTGCTGCCCAGGTCGCCCCCGTAGGTCGGCCACTCGCCGTTGGCGGGCGCGCCGTACTGCGCCGCCGCGGGAACGGCCGCGGCCAGCGCGACCACCAGGCAGAGGGCCAGCGCCGCCAGACCCGTCGCCAGGGCTCCGTGTGCCTCCACCGCCCCAGGAGCTAGCGCCGCAGAACTCACTCCGTTCCGTTCTGCGGCGCAGACTCCTGGCCGACCGACGCCGCGCGCGGGCTTGGACGTTCGCTGCATGGCTCCTCCGGCCAAGCGCGCTTCGTGGCGCGTGCAGCGCCGGTCGCGCCCGGCTGTCAGCCAGAAAGCCTGCGCCGTGACACGGTGCAGACCCTGGCGAGGGTTCGGTTGCGCGGCAAGCGGCGCCGCAGGCAACGTTGTCGGGCTGGCAGCCCGTAGAAAAGCTCCGCTGCATTCGAGCGGCGATGCATCCCGCGTGGACTGCGTTGCTCCTCGGTCGCATGTGCCCAATATGCTCCCTCGTCGCGCCTTGCCACGCGGGCGCCTCGCCGCTCTCGGTGCCACGCGGGGTTTCACCACGGGCTGCTAGGATAGCAGCGACGGTCGCCGCGGCGGGCCGGAGCCGGCTGCGGGCGTCGACGGCTTCCGCGGTCCATGTGCTTACGCGCCGCGGTTACCGGAGCGCGTCGATGCCGTCGAGCACGCCGGCCGGGCGCGCCCGGCGCAACGGCGTGATGCCGTACGATCCGATCCGGACGCAGCCCGGGCGGTCGACGGTTCCGTTGCTTGCGCAGTCTTCCGGTCCGCGCGCGGCGCCTCGCCGCCACGGGTGAGGAGGCATCAGGACCGTGGCAACAACGGCGGCACGACGCGGTGAATCCGCCACACCCATGCGGGCGACCTACCAGGACGTGCTCGACGCGCCGGCGCATCGAGTGGCCGAGATCGTCGGCGGGACGCTCCATACCAATCCGCGACCGGCATTGCCGCATGCGCTGGCGAGCTCGTCTCTGGGCGTGGAGCTCGGGGGGGCCTTCGGCAGGGGGCGCGGCGGTCCGGGCGGTTGGTGGATCATCTTCGAGCCGGAGCTGCACTTCGCGGAAGAGATCCTCGTGCCCGATCTGGCGGGCTGGCGTCTCGAGCGGATGCCGGCGCTGCCCGATTCGGCGTTCGTCACCCTTGCGCCCGACTGGGTGTGCGAAGTGCTCTCGGCCTCGACGCGCAAGCTCGACCTGTGCGGCAAGCGTCCCATCTACGCGCGGGAGGGGGTCGGACACCTGTGGCTCGTCGACCCGGTGGACCGGGCGCTCGAGGCGTTCGAGTTGCGCGACGGCGAGTGGGTGTTGATCGCAAGCGCCAAGGACGACGACCCGATTTCCGTTCGCCCCTTCGAGGCCATCACCTTCAATCTGGGCGGGCTGTGGCCCTGACCCGTCCGGTAACGGTCTCCCTCGGACGGCCGCCGGCGCTCCGGGACGAGGTCGAGAATCGGCGCCGTGAAGCCCGGCCCACCACGAAGCCCACCGCCGGCGCCAGGAACGACCTGCAGCGCCCCGCCGGCTACTCGTAGTCCTCGGCGTCGAGGGACAGCCGCACGACCTCGGCGTCGTTGCGCGCCACGACGTGGCGGTTCGCGAACGCGGGGTGGGCCCACAGCACGGCGCGGTCGTCCCAGCGCCCGGAGGCGCCGCCCTGGGTGCGGGTGGTCGGCGTCAGCAGGAGCGTCCGGTCGACCTCCTCGTACCCGTCCGGCGTGAAGCGCGCGATGACCAGCTCGCCCGTCTCGTGGACCATGAACCACCGGTCGCCGTTGGCCACGAGGTAGGAGTTCGTCCACCGGTTGTCCGGCGTCAGCCCTTCGGTCGACCAGAGCCGGGCGCCGTCTCGCAGGTCGACGCCGCGGAACTCGCCGTAGCTGTTGAGGCCGTATACCGCATCGCCCGTGACCGCCGCCGTCGATATCAGCGAGCGTTGCGGCGGACGGTCGGTCCGGTTGAGGTTCGTGCCCTCCCATGCCAGGCGCGCCGCCGGGCGGTCTGGATTCAGCGCCAGCACCAGACCGCCGTTCTCCACGTGCGTCACCAGGAGGTACGGGCCGCTGCGGACCGGCGTCCCGATCGTGAACCCGCTCGGCACCGCGAAGTCGTGCCGCCACCAGATGTCGCCGGTCGCCGGATCGAGCGACGTCACGCCCGCGGGGTACCACGCGATCAACTGCCGGACGCCGCCGGCGTCGATCACGATCGGCGACGAGTAGCCGGCTTCCGAGTTCGTCTCTATCGCGCGCCACGCCTCGGCGCCGGTCGCCTTGTCCCACGCCACCACCATCGCGTCCGGCTCGCCGCCGAGCAGCGCGATCAGTTGCTCGCCCTCGACCAGCGGCGACTGCGAGACGCCGAAGACGGGCACCGTCACGCCGTAGTCGGCGACGGTGTCCACCCGCCAGACGAGGTCGCCGGTCGCGGTCTCGAAGCACGACAGCGTCCCGGCCGCGCCCATGATGTAGACCCGGTCGCCGTCGACGAGCGGCGTCGCGCGGGGTCCGATCGCGAACTTGTAGTGGATGTTGCGGTAGGCCGCGGGCCACTCCCGGGTCCAGAGCACGGCGCCGGTCTCCTCGTCGAGGGCCACGAGCCGCTCGTGGCCGTCCATGGTGCGGCTGCCCGGGGTCTCCTGGTAGTCGAGGACGAAGACGCGGCCGTCCGCCACGGCCGGTCCCGCGAAGCCGCCCCGCACCGGCGTCCGCCACTTCACGATCAGCCCGTCGTCGGCGAAGCGCTCGACGATGCCGGTGTCGCGCCAGACGCCGTCGCGGTTGGCGCCCCGCCACTGCGGCCAGTCCTCGGCGTGGATGCCGGCCGCCGTCAGGCAGACGACGGCGCAGACGACCGCCACGGCGGCTCGGCGCCCGCAACCCCGGTCGATGCGTGCGCGCGGGTTCTTCGGAACGACGAGCCGCTTCATCCGATCAATCGCTCTGGCCATCGCGCGATGGTACGGGTGATGGAATCCCCGGGTCAACGGGACGCCGGCCCTGTCCACTGCTATCGTGCGTCGAAGGTGGCCGTGACGTCGATGGCGAGGCCCCGGAGCGATGGGGACGTCGCCTGGTCACCGCGCGAGTGGACGCCGTGCTCGACGTAGGCGCCCGCCGAGAGCGTGAGCACGGTGATCGTGTCGTGCCGGGGATCGACGATCCAGTACTCCGGGATGCCCGCCTCGGCGTAGTCGATCCGCTTGTCGACGAGGTCCCGTTCCGGACGATCCGGACTGACGACTTCCGCCACCAGGTCCGCGCCCAGCCAGAAGCGGTCCTGATAACGAGGGTCCGTCCGGTCACGGAGCACCAGGATGTCGGGCTCGCGAAACTTGCCCTCGCGTATGCGCAGTCGCAACGCCGAGAACATGACGGCGCAGCCCCGCGGCGCCAAGTGAGCGTAGAACGCTCGATAGAGGAAAGCCAGGATGGCCTGGTGCGTCGAGGTCGGCATCGGCAGTTCCTCGATGCAGCCATCGGTGAACTCGATCAGGCGGCGCGTGCGATCCGTGAGCCAGAGGTACTCCTCGTCGCTCCAGCGGCCCTGGCGCGGCAGCGTGTCGCTCAGGATGGCGTCGAGCGCCTCCTGCGACGTCATGACGGTATCGGGCAACGCCATGAGGCGAGTATATCCGGCCGCCGGCCGTTCCCGCGTCTCCGGGGAGCGGGACGCGACCCTCGGGGGCGCGCTCGCGATGCTGCGCCGGCCGGCGCAGGGCGCACCGGCCGGTGCGGCGGCGGCACGTCGAGACCCTGCTGCGGCTACGGGTTCCGCTCGTGTTCCCGCGGCGCCTGCTCGATCTGCCGGACGTGGCTCTCGAGCGCGACGACCGACTCGCGCACTGCGGCGATCAGCTCGTCCAGGGCCGCGTCGGTCCGGTTGCCGTCGTTCGGAAGCTGCGCGTCGGCAGCGACGGCCGCGGCGCGCTCGGCCCGACCGGCGGCGCGGTACATCGCGGCGGAGCGGGTGCCCGGGAGCGAATCGCCGGTCACGATCAGGTGCTCGGGGGCCGTCGACAACGCCCGAGCGGCGTGGGCGAGCGCG
>WTFV01000130.1 GCA_011523845.1 Acidobacteriota bacterium
AGGCCCGGGAACGTATTCACCGCGGCATGCTGATCCGCGATTACTAGCGATTCCAGCTTCATGCAGGCGGGTTGCAGCCTGCAATCCGAACTGAGACCGGCTTTTTGCGATTGGCTCCCCCTCGCGGGTTCGCGACGCTCTGTACCGGCCATTGTAGCACGTGTGTAGCCCCGGACATAAAGGCCATGCTGACTTGACGTCATCCCCACCTTCCTCCGGTTTGTCACCGGCAGTCTCCGCAGAGTGCCCAGCCGAACTGATGGCAACAGCAGACAAGGGTTGCGCTCGTTGCGGGACTTAACCCAACATCTCACGACACGAGCTGGGCCCCCGTCAATTCCTTTGAGTTTCAGCCTTGCGACCGTACTCCCCAGGCGGAATGCTTAACGCGTTGGCTCCGGCACGGCGGGGATCGATACCCGCCACACCAAGCATTCATCGTTTAGGGCTAGGACTACCGGGGTATCTAATCCCGTTTGCTACCCTAGCTTTCGCTCCTCAGCGTCAAGACCGGTCCAGGATGCCGCCTTCGCCACGGGTGTTCCTCCAGATATCTACGCATTTCACCGCTACACCTGGAATTCCGCATCCCTCTCCCGGCTTCAAGCCAACCAGTATCGGATGCAGTTCCCGGGTTGAGCCGAGGGATTTCACGTCCGACTTGGCTGGCCGCCTACGAGCCCTTTACGCCCAGTAAATCCGAACAACGCTTGCCCCCCCCGTATTACCGCGGCTGCTGGCACGGAGTTAGCCGGGGCTTCCTCTAGCGGTACCGTCAAACCCGCGGGGTATTAATCCGCGGGCAGTTCTTCCCGCTCGACAGGAGTTTACAACCCGAAGGTCTTCGTCCTCCACGCGGCGTTGCGTCGTCAGGCTTTCGCCCATTGCGAACAATTCCCTACTGCTGCCTCCCGTAGAAGTCTGGGCCGTGTCTCAGTCCCAGTGTGGCCGTCCGCCCTCTAAGGCCGGCTACCGATCGTCGCCTTGGTGAGCCGTTACCCCACCAACAAGCTAATCGGACGCGGGTCCGTCAACAAGCGCCGGGTCCGAAGATCCCCGGCTTTGATCACCGCCCGTCCAAGGGCGGGATGTCATGCGGTATTAGCCTCCCTTTCGGAAGGTTGTCCCCCACTCGAAGGTAGGTCACCCACGCGTTACTCACCCGTCTGCCACTCTACTCGCGGCCCGAAGGCCGCTTTCGCGTTCGACTTGCATGTATTAGGCACGCCGCCAGCGTTGATTCTGAGCCAGGATCAAACTCTCAAGTTGAAAACGTCGGAGCCCGATGCCCGCGAGGGCAGCCGGGTCCGTTGATTCAGCACGAGAGCCGTGTGGCTCCTGCGTTGTCTCGAATTTGGCGTCGAGGCTGATACTCGACGTGTTTCCACGTCATCGTCCTGTTCAGTTTTCAAAGAACCCGAGCACGTTCGGGGTCTTCCCGCTCGCGGGCGCCCGCTTGGCGAGCCGGTGCTCTCAAGCGGACAGAAGAGTGATCCTACAGATCAGGGTCTCGGGTGTCAAGGGCCGGCCGGCGGAAATCTCCCGGGTCCCCGGAGACGCGGGCGGAATCGGCAAGGAGCACCGATGGACCGCGAGGACGGGACGCGGGGACCGGAGCGGGTCGCTTCCCGGCCGACGGTCACGCGCGGGGTCGGATTCGCCGGGCGCCCTGTCTTGTCGGGCCGCCAGGCGGCCGGGATCCGCAAGGCGCGCCCTCGACCCGCGCTGAATGGACCGTGGAGGTGGAGGAGCACCTGTGGAACCGGCCCGGCAGGCGTACGTGGCCGGTTCAGGCTTCGGCCGGAACAGGCGGATGCGACGGGCGCGCCACGCCGTGCCGGCGGCGGCCTGTCGGTCCCGCGTCGGTCTCACCCGGGACTCGCGGGCAGGATGCGCAGCGCACGCCTTCCGACCTGGAGAATGAAGGGCGGATGGTCGGCCGGCACCGTATGGAACCGGTCCCCCACACGCTCGCCGTCGACCCGGACACCGCCCTGTGCGATGACCCGGGTGGCCGCCGCCCCCGACTTGGCGAAACCCGCGTCGACCATGATCGCGGCGAGGCGCCGGCCGTCTCCGGGCACGGCGACGGTCCGGTCCTCGACGTCGGTAGGCACCTCCCGGCGCGCGAACCGGCGCTCGAACGCCTCGGCCGCGTCTCTGGCGGCGGCGGCCGAGTGAAAGTCGGTGACGATCCGGCGTGCGAGATCGACCTTGACCCGCTTGGGATGGGCCTCGCCGGAGGCCACCCGCGCCTTCAGCGCCTCGACCTCCGCGACCGACAGGTCGGTCAGCAGCTCGTGGTAGCTCCACATCAGCTCGTCGGAAATCGACATGAGCTTGCCGAACATCTCGCCCGGCGGCTCCGTGATCCCGACATAGTTGGAAGCGGACTTCGACATCTTCTCGGCGCCGTCCAGCCCGACCAGCAACGGGATGGTCATGACGACCTGCGGCTCGACGCCCCACGCCGGCATGATGTCGCGGCCGACGTTGAGGTTGAACAACTGATCGGTGCCCCCGAGCTCCACGTCGGCTCGCAGGTGCACGGAGTCGTAGGCCTGCGCCAGCGGGTACAGGAACTCGTGGATCGCGATCGGCCGCCCGCGGTCGTACCGCTGCCGAAAGTCGCGGCGCTCCAGCATCTGCGCCACGTTGTAGCGCGCCGCCAGCCGGATCCAGCCCTCGCTGCCGAGGGCGCGCAGCCAGGCGCTGTTGAAATCGACCACCGTTCTGTCCGGGTCGAGCAGCTTGAACACCTGCTTCTTGTAGGTCTCGGCGTTCTCCTCGATCTGCTCCCGCGACAGCGGCGGACGCGTCTTCGATCGGCCGGTCGGGTCGCCGATCAGCCCGGTGAAGTCGCCGATGAGAAAGATCACGCGGTGACCGAGATCCTGAAAGTGCTTCATCTTGCGGAGCAGCACCGTGTGCCCGAGATGCAGGTCGGGCGCGGTCGGATCGAATCCCACCTTCACGGTCAGCGGGTCGCCCGACGCGGCCGAGCGCTCCAGCCTGGCCCGCAGCTCGGCTTCGCGAACGACGTCGACGCAGCCCTTGGCGAGGTAGGTAATCCGCTCCTCGAGCGTCATCGGGATCATTGTACCGAGAACGGGCCTGGCCGCGTCGGACCCGCCGGCGCCGCTTGCCGCGTCAGGGCCGTTCCACGAAGCGGCGGCCGTCGATCGTCCATCCCCCGTCCAGGACCGCCTGGATCGCTTCGGGATAGATGCGGTGCTCCTCGACCAGGATGCGGGCCGCGAGCGAGTCGGCCGTGTCGGTCGGAAGCACGGGAACCACCGCCTGCCGGACGATGGGACCGTCGTCGAGCTCGGGCGTGACGATGTGGACGGTCGCACCACTCACCCTGACCCCGTGCTCCCACGCCTGCCGCTGGGCGTCGAGACCGCGAAAGGCGGGCAGCAGCGACGGATGGACGTTGAGGATCGCGTTCGGGAAGGCGGCGACGAAGCGGCTGCCGAGCAGGCGCATGAACCCGGCGAGACAGACGAGACCGACGTCGCGCCGCTCGAGCTCTCGGGCGATCGCCGCGTCGAACGCGTCCCGCGAATCGTAGTCCTGGTGGCTGAAGGCCACCGTGCCGATGCCGGCCCGGCGCGCGCGCTCCAGCCCCGGCGCATCCGGCCGGCTGGAAACGACCACCGCGATCTCGGCATCGAGCCGCCGCTCGGCAATCGCGTCGATGATCGCCTGCAGGTTGCTGCCGCGGCCCGAGATGAGCACGCCGAGCCTGCGGTTTCCCGGGGCGCGCGTCCGTGTGCTCATGCCCCGCACGCCGCCTGCGTGTCGCCGGGGAGATCGACCTTCGCGTATGCGACCCGGGAGCGCCCTGCGCCGGCCTCGGCCACCGCGCCGATCAGCGCCGCGCCGATCTCACCGCACACGATGAGCTTGGAGAGCACGCGGTGGGCATCGTCGCGCCCGCAGATCACGACGAGGCCGACGCCCATGTTGAAGGTGCGGTACATGTCCTCGACCGGCACCTCGCCGCGCTCGCGCAGGAAGTCGAAGATCGGCGGCACCGTCCAGCGTTGCGGATCGATGACCGCGGCGCAGCCTTCGGGCAGGACGCGCGGCACGTTGTCGGTCAGGCCGCCACCCGTGACGTGGGCGATCGCCTTCACGCAGCCGGTCTCGATGACGGGACGGACGGCCGACTGATACGAGCGGTGCGTGCGCAGCAGCTCCTCGCCGACCGTGCAATCGAGCGCTTCGACGACCGAATCGACCCGCAGTCCCAGCTCGTCGAAGAGAATGCGGCGAGCGAGCGAGTAGCCGTTCGTGTGCAGACCGCTCGACGGCAGACCGACGAGGACGTCGCCCGGCACGATCGAACGACCGTCGATGATCCGCGCCCGATCGACCAGGCCGACGACGAAACCCGCCAGATCGTACCGGCCGTCGGCGTAGAAGCCGGGCATCTCGGCGGTCTCGCCGCCGAGCAGCGCGCAACCGTTCTGCCGGCAGCCGGCTGCAATCCCCTCGATGACCGCGGCGGACACGTCGGGCGACAGGCGTCCGGTAGCGAGATAGTCGAGGAAGAACACCGGGCGCGCCCCCTGCACCAGGATGTCGTTGACGCAGTGGTTGACGAGATCCACCCCGACCGTCGTATGCACGCCGGCCGCGAACGCCACCGCCAGCTTGGTCCCGACGCCGTCGGCGCTGGCGACCAGCACGGGGTCGTCCATCCCCGACAGCTCGGGCCGGAACAACCCCCCGAACGCACCGATGTCGCTCAGCACGCCATCGGTGAACGTGCTGCTGGCAAGTCGCTTGACGCGCTCGACCACTTCCATGCCGGCGTCGATGTCGACCCCCGCCGCCTTGTAGTCCATGTCTCCGCCGTCGGCCCCGGTCCTGGCTCCGCGTGGTCTGCGCCCGCGTCATTCTCCGGCGCAGATTCCCAACTAGTGGTCCGTCACGCCCTAATCTTCGGACACGGACATGGTTTTACAGCACGTAATCGTTGACGAATCCCAGCACCGCGCACCCGAACATTTGGGCGTGACACAGCACTAGTACTCCAGCATCCCTATCGCCGTCTCGGCCGCCTTGCGGGTGCGCGGGTCCTGCGACTCGTCCCAGTAGGTGCTCCGCAACAGCACGAAGAAGCGTTCCTCCGCGAGGTCCTCGTCCAGCATGTCGAAGGCGTCCCGCAACAGGAGGAGCGCCGGCTCCAGGTCCTCGCGAACGCTGAGCGCGGCCAGCACGCGCGCCGGGTCGCGCAACGCCACCGAGCCGACCGCCAGCGCCAGCGGCGCCCGGGCCGGATCGACGGCGCCGATACCGTTCGCGATCAGCGCGTCGAGCACACCGGCTTGACCCGCCTCGGCGAGGGCCGCCGCCGCGGTCGCCGCGGCGCGCAACAGGACCTGGTCGCCTCCCCCGCTCAGCCGCCCGTACTCCAGGGCCTGCCTGACGTAGGACGCCTGTGCGGGGCAATCGATACCAAGCAGGCAGGCCGCCGCCGAGACGATTGGCTGCAGCGTGCCCGCCGCCTCGTCCTGCGCGACCGCAATCACCCGCAGCGCACGCCGGTCCCCGATCCGCCCGAGGGCCAGCAGCGCATCGTCACGCAACGGCCCCGTCTCGGACGCGATTCTGACGAGCGGCTCGACCGCGTAGCCGGCGCCGCGCTCGCCCAGCGCCTCGATGACCGTGGCGCGAAAGAGTCCCTCCCCGCGATCGATGTCCCGCACGAGCTGCTCGCGCACCGCCGGGTCGGCGTCGTGCGCGGCAAGCGCGCGCAACAGCGCGGGCCGGACGAACTCGGACGTCTCGCGGTCGAGGGCGGCCAGCAGCCGTGGCCCGAGCGCCGGATCGGGATCGTGCTGCGCCGCCTCGTACGCCGCGGCGCGCACGCGGTCGTTGGGGGCGTCGAGCGCGTGCCGGAACCACTCGCGCGCGGGCGCGCCGCCGAATCCCGCAAGCAGCACCGCCGCCCGAAACTGCACGTAGCTGTCCTGATGGCCGGTCGCCGCCTCGACGAGCAGCGGCACCGCCACCGCCGGGTCGAGCCGGCGGATTCGCCGCGAGGCCTCCATCCGCACCGCGTAGTCGAAGTCCCCCAGTTCGGCGACGGTCCGGGGGAGATCGGCCGGCGCCTGGGTGAACCCGGCCGCCGCGAGCAGCCCGCAGCAGAGGAGGATCACCAAGCCTGGTCGAGCCCCGCGCCATGGCGCCGGCACCCGCCCGCTCCGCGGATCGTCATTGCCGGTCACGGCTCGCTCGACGCCATCTCCGGAGCCTCGGCCATCTTCAGCACCATCTGCCGGTAGGCCTCGGTATCGCAGGGCGGATCGACGGGATACGACCGGGTGTAGCACGCGTTGCAGTACCGGTCGTGACGCGGCCCGACGGCCTGGCGCAGCCCCTCGAGGCTGAGGTAGGCGAGCGTGTCGGCGCCCAGGAAGTCGCGGATGTCGTCGACGCTCTGCCGGGCGGCGATCAGCTCGTCGCGGTGCGGCGTGTCGATGCCGTAGTAGCACGGCGCGACCGTCGGCGGGCAACTGATGCGCATGTGCACCTCGCGCGCGCCGGCCGCCTTGATCATCGACACGATCTTCTGGCTCGTCGTGCCCCGCACGATCGAGTCGTCGACCAGCACCACCCGCTTCCCGTCGAGCACGCTCCGCACGGTGTTCAGCTTCACCTTCACCTTGAGCCCGCGTACGGACTGGTGCGGCTGGATGAACGTGCGGCCCACGTAGTGGTTGCGAATCAGCCCCATCTTCAGCGGGACGCCGGAGCTCTCGGCGTAGCCGATCGCGGCGACGACGCCCGAGTCGGGAATCGGAACCACCACGTCCGCTTCGACCCCCGCCTCCTGCGCGAGCAGCCGCCCGAGGTTCGTGCGCACCACGTTGACGCTCTGGCCGAAGACGTCGCTGTCGGGCCGGGCGAAGTAGACGTGCTCGAAGACGCAGTGGGCGGCCGGCGCCGGCGGAAACGGCTTGTAGGAGCGCACGCCGGCGTCGCCGATCACCAGCACCTCGCCCGGCTCCACCTCCCGCTCGTAGCGGGCCCCGATCAGGTCCATGGCGCAGGTCTCGGAGCAGACCACGTAGGCGTCTCCCAGACGGCCGAGGGCGAGCGGCCGGAAGCCGTGCGGATCGCGGACCGCGATCAGGTTCCCCGGGGTCAGCAGGACGAGCGAGAACGCGCCGCTGACCTGCGACACCGACTCGACTATGGCGTCCTCCGGCGTGCCGGCGCTCGACTTCGCATACAGGTGCAGGACGACCTCGGTGTCGCTGTTGGTCTGGAAGATCGAGCCCTCGCCGACCAGTTGCTGCCGCAGCTCGCCGGCGTTGACGAGGTTGCCGTTGTGGCAGAGCGCGATCTGCCCGTGCGAGCAGTCGATGAGGATCGGCTGCGCGTTGACGATCCGACTGTCGCCGAACGTGGAGTAGCGGACGTGGCCGATCGCCGACGCGCCGGGCAGGGCGGCCAGCATCCGGTCGTTGAACGCGTCGCCGACGTAGCCCATCGCCCGCGAGAGCTTCACCGCGCCGTCCCGCGCGACGGCGATGCCGGCGCTCTCCTGACCCCGGTGCTGCAATGCGTACAGCCCGAGGTAGGTCAGCGACGACGCGTCCTCGTGGCCGTGGATGCCGAAGACGCCGCACTCGTCGTGGAACTTGTCCTCCATCGTCTCAGCCCGCAACGCGTGTGTCATGCGGCCGGCGCCTCGAAGTACCGGGAGAGCCCGCTCGCCCAGCGCCGCTCGGCCTCCGCGAGCGCCACGTCGACGACCGGCGCGCCGTCGAGCCGGAACCGCAGGCGCTCGCCACCGGTTCGGCCCAGCACCTGCGCCGGCACGCCCGTCGACGCGGCCCGGGCCAGCACCGCGTCCGCGTCCGTCTCCCGGACCGACACGACGATCTGCGAGGCCGCCTCGCCGTGCAGCGCGGCCGTCGCGCCGCCCGCCTGCGTACCGCCGGGCACCCGCACGTCCAAGCCTATCCCGCCGCTCTCGAACGCGCACTCGGCCAGCGCCACGGCCAGGCCGCCCTCCGAACAGTCGTGGGCGGAACGCAGGCGCCCGGCCGCTGCGAGATCCGCCGCCAACTGCTGCAGCCGGCGCTCCGCGCCCAGGTCCAGCGCGGGCGGCACGCCGCGGACGACCCCATGCATCACCTTCAGGTACTCGCTGCCGCCGATCGTGCCGCCCGGGGCCCCGAGCAGCACGATCGCCGCCCCGGCCTCGCGGAACGTGCGGCCGACGACCCGCCCGGCGTCCTCTATTATGCCCACCACGCCGAGCACCGGGGTCGGCAGTATCGCCTGGCCGTCCGTCTCGTTGTAGAGACTGACGTTGCCGCCGGTGACGGGGATGTCGAGGGCGCGGCACGCGTCGCCGATCCCGGCCACCGCGCGGGCGAACTGCCACATGATCTCGGGCCGCTCCGGGTTGCCGAAGTTCAGGCAGTTGGTGGCCCCGATCGGCCGTCCCCCGGCGCAGGCGACGTTGCGGGCCGACTCGGCCACGGCCAGCATCGCCCCGCGGTACGGATCGAGCCAGCAGTACCGCCCGTTGCCGTCGACCGAGAACGCAAGCGCCCGGCGCGTCCCCTTGACGCGCACCACCCCGGCCCCGGCCCCGGCGGGCGCGATGGTGTTGGTCCGCACCATGTGGTCGTACTGGCGATAGATCCAGCGCTTGCTCGCGATGCCGGGCGAGCCGACGAGCCGCAGGAAGACCTCGGACGGCGAACCGGACGGCGCCAGCGCCGACGGATCGAGCGTCTGCCGCGCGGCCAGGTCCGCCGGCTCCCGGTACGGACGGTCGTAGAGCGGCGCCTCGTCGGCCAGCGGCCGGTTCGGGATCTCCGCCACCGTCCTGCCGCCGTCGCGGACGCGCAGCAGGCCGTCGCCGGTCACCTCGCCGATCCGCACCGCGTGCAGGTCCCACTTCGCGAACACCCGGTCGACCTCCGCCTCGCGGCCCCGCCGCACGATGAACAGCATCCGCTCCTGCGACTCGGACAGCATGATCTCGTACGGCGTCATGCCCGACTCGCGCTGCGGCACGCGGGCGACGTCGATGTCGATGCCGGCCCCGCCGCGGGCGCCCATCTCGCACGACGAGCAGGTCAGCCCGGCCGCTCCCATGTCCTGCAGCCCGACCAGCGCGCCGGTCCGGAGGACCTCCAGGCAGGCCTCGAGCAGCAGCTTCTCCAGGAACGGATCGCCGACCTGCACGTTGGGACGCTTCTCGGCCGACGCGTCGTCGAACTCGGCCGACGCCATCGTCGCGCCGTGGATGCCGTCGCGACCCGTGCTGGCGCCCACGTAGTAGACGGCGTTGCCCGTCCCTTCCGCGCGGCCCCGGATGACGCCCTCCACCGGCGCGATGCCCAGACAGAAGACGTTGACGAGGGGGTTGCCGGCATAGGTCTCGTCGAAGGCGACCTCCCCGCCGACGGTCGGAATCCCGATGCTGTTGCCGTAGCCGGCAATCCCGGCCACCACGCCGTCGACCAGCCGCCGGGTCGCAGGCGACTCCGGCGATCCGAATCGCAGCGAGTCGAGCAGGGCGATGGGCCGGGCGCCCATCGTGAAGATGTCGCGGATGATGCCGCCCACCCCGGTCGCGGCGCCCTGGTAGGGCTCGATGAAGGACGGGTGGTTGTGCGATTCGATCTTGAACACGGCGGCCAGGCCGTCGCCGATGTCGAGGACGCCGGCGTTCTCGCCCGGTCCCTGCAGCACGCGCGCGCCCGCGGTCGGCAGGTTCCGCAGGTGGATGCGCGAGCTCTTGTAGCTGCAGTGCTCGGACCACATCACCGAGAAGATGCCCAGCTCCAGCAGGTTGGGGTGGCGTCCGAGGATCGCGACGATGCGCTCGTACTCCGCCGCGGTCAGGCCGTGCGCGGCGATGGTGGCCGGATCGGTCACGAGCGGGCTCCGGCGAGCAGCACGATTCCGAAGGTCCCCATCACGACGCCCGCCAGCGCCAGCACCCCCGCCACGATGAGGCCCCCCGGCGGCGGCAGCGGCACGGCGCCGGCGCCGAACAGGGCCGCCACGGCGAGCATCAGCAACCCGATGCCGACGAAGATCCGCCCGAGACGCCGCCGCGTGTCCGGAGCTGCCATCACGTGACCTCCGCGACCGGCGCGCACGCCGCCAGCGCCGCCACCGCAGACTCGAACACCACGCGGCCGTCGGTGCTCCCGACCGCCGCCTCGCAGGCGCGCTCGGGATGCGGCATCAGTCCGACGACGTTGCGTTCGCGGTTGCAGATGCCCGCGATCGCCGCGGTCGACCCGTTGACGTTCCAGCGCTCGTCGAGCGAGCCGTCGGGCGCCGCGTAGCGGAAGACGATCCGGCGGTCGTCGGCGAGCGTGCGCAGGGTCTCCGGATCGGCGTAGTAGTTCCCCTCGCCGTGGGCAATCGGCATCCGCAGCACCTGCCCCGCCGCCGCCTGCCGGGTGAACGGCGTGTCGGTGGCCTCGACGCGCAGGTGGACGTGCTCGCAGATGAACTTCAGGTCGCGGTTCCGCCGCATCCCGCCGGGCAGCAGCCCCGCCTCGAGCAGCACCTGGAAGCCGTTGCAGATGCCGATGACCGGCCCGCCGGCGGCGGCGAACTCCCGCACGCGGGTCATGATGGGCGAGAAGCGGGCAATGGCGCCGCACCGCAGGTAGTCGCCGTAGGAGAAGCCGCCCGGCAGCACGACCGCGTCCGCGCCGCCGAGATCGCGGGCCTTGTGCCAGACCAGCTCCGCCTCCTGACCGAGGGCGGACGACAGCGCGTACTGCGCGTCGTGATCGCAGTTCGACCCGGGAAAGACCACCACCGCGAATCGCATCCCGACCGCTACCTTTCCCCTGCCCTGCCTCTCTATACGTTCCCGCCCGGGCTCGAGCCCGCCTGCCGGCCGCTACCCGACCTCCACGCGATAGCTCTCGATCACCGGGTTCGACAGCAGCCGGTCGGCCATCTCGCGGGCGAGCGAGCGCGCCTGGTCCACGCTCGCCGCGTCGATGTCGAGCTCGAAGTACTTGCCCTGCCGCACCTCGCGGACCGCATCGTACCCGAGGGCGTGCAGGGCGCCGGTGATGGTCTTGCCCTGCGGATCCAGTATCGAGGGCTTCAGCGCGACGTAGACCTTCGCCTTCACGACACCTCCGCCGCCTCGCCGGCCAGCGCGCGATCCATGATCGCATCGACGTGGCGAAGCTGCACGTCCAGATCGAAGGCTCGCTCGATCCCGTCGCGGCCGAGCACGGCGGTCACCTCCGGATCGGCCAGCAGCAACGCCTTGAAGTCGAGCCCGTCATCGTGCGAGCGCATGGCGTTGCGCTGCACCAGCAGATAGGCGTCCTCGCGGGAGACGCCGCGGCGGGCCAGCTCCAGGAGCACCGTGCCGGAGAAGACGACCCCGCGCGACCGCTCCAGGTTCTCGCGCATCCGCTCGGGGTGGACGACCAGCCCGCGCACGATGCGGGTGAACCGCCGGACCATGTGATCGAGCGCGCAGAAGCTGTCGGGCACGATGACCCGCTCGACCGACGAATGCGAGATGTCGCGCTCGTGCCACAGCGCGACGTTCTCGAGGGCGGCCAGCGCGTTGGTGCGCACCAGCCGCGCCAGCCCCGTGATCTGCTCGCAGCCGATCGGGTTGCGCTTGTGGGGCATCGCCGACGAACCCTTCTGGCCCTTCGCGAACGGCTCGGCCACCTCGCCGATCTCGGTCTTCTGCAGGCCGCGCACCTCCAGCGCGAACTTCTCGAGCGAGGCCGCGGTGATGGCCAGCGCGCCCAGCAACTCGGCATGGCGGTCGCGCTGCACCACCTGCGAGGCGACCGGGGCGGGGGTGAGCCCCAGGCGGTCGCAGACGCCCTGCTCGATCGCCGGGTCCAGGTGCGAGTAGGTCCCGACCGCTCCCGACAGCTTGCCGACGCCGATCGTCTCGCGGGCGCGGACCAGCCGCTCGCGGTCGCGCCACAGCTCCGTGAACCAGAGCGCCAGCTTCAGGCCGAAGGTCAGCGGCTCGGCGTGCACGCCGTGGGTGCGGCCGATCATCGGCGTCCGCCGGTGCTCGTCCGCCCGCTCGCGCACGGCCGCGATCAGCAGATCGAGGTCGGCCAGCAGCAGGTCGCACGCCTCGCGCATCTGCAGCGCGTGCGCGGTGTCGATGACGTCCGACGACGTCATCCCGAAGTGCAGCCAGCGCGCCGAGGGCCCGACGTGTTCGGCCACCGCCGTCGTGAACGCGATGACGTCGTGCTGCGTCGTCTCCTCTATCTCGGCGACCCGCGCGGCCTCGACCGCGCCGCGTTCGCGGATGTCGCGCGCCGCCTCGGGCGGAATCAGCCCGTGGTCCGCCATCGCCTCGGCGGCGGCAATCTCGACGCGCAGCCACGTGTCGTACTTGCGCTGATCGGTCCACAGGCGACCCATCTCGCGCGGGGTGTAGCGCGGAATCATCGGCAACGCACCTCGTTGCCGCCCGGGCCGGCATGCGCGGCGGGAGCGCCGTGAAACGGAAGCGCCGCCTGCCGCGGCGCCGGCGGCGGGAGCGTCGCGGGCCTCGCCCAGGCGGCCAGGTCGATGGTCGGCGTCAACCGGTCCTGGCGGGCGACCACGACGTCCACGTCGTCCCGGCCGCACGCGGCCAGCGCCTCCCGGCAGGTCATCTCCGCCAGCTCCGGCAGGTTGTTGACCCGGCTCAGGTGGGCGAGGACGAGGCAGCGCACCGAAGCCCCGAGGTGCTCGCGCACGAACGCGGCGAGCGATTCGTTCGAGAGGTGACCTTGGCCGCCGGCGATGCGCTCGCGCGTCGAGCGTGCGTAGGGGCTGACCCGGAGCAGCTCGGTGGCGTGGTTCGACTCGACGACCAGCAGGCGGCAGTCGCGAAACCGCTCGACGAGGGCCGGCGTCAGCGTCCCGACGTCGGTGGCGTACCCGATGGCCCCCTCCGGCGTCTCGATGCGGAAGGCGAGGGTCTGCGCGGCGTCGTGCGGCACCTCGAAGGGGACGAAGCGCAGGCCGCCCAGCTCGAAGGCCGCGTCCGGCGCCAGCAGGAGCCAGTCGGCCGCGCCGCATTCGTCGCGGACCGCGGCGGTCGCATGGACCGGCACCCCGTGGTGCTTCGACAGCAGCCGCACGCCGCGCATGTGATCGCCGTGCGCGTGGGTGATCAGGACGGCGTCGAGCATCCCGGGATCGACGTGGATCCGCTGCAGCCGGCGGGACACCTCGCGATAGCTGAACCCGACGTCGAGCAACACGCGGGCGCCGGCGTAGGAGACCAGCGTCGCGTTGCCCGCGCTTCCGCTCCCGAGCACCGTCAACTCGACCGCGATGGCCCCGATCCTCCTCTGCGCGTCCGGCTCAATCCAGCTCGAGACGCGCCGGCGACAGCGGCGGCGCTCCCGAGAACGGTCCCACCAGCGTGGCGGCCAGCCCGCCGTTCCGAAACAGGTCCGCGGCAACGCGCTGCACGTCCTCCGCGGTGACGTCGTCGATGCCGGCCAGCGTCTCCGACAGCGGCACCTGCCGGCCGAAGTACATCTCGCACTGCGCGAGATGCGACATGCGGCTGGTCGTGCTCTCGAGCCCCAGCACGCAACTGCCCTTCAGGTGGTCCTTCGCGCGCTGCAGCTCGGCGGCCGGCACCGGCGTGCGCCTGATGCCGCGCAGCTCCTCGACCACCAGGTCCACGACCTCGGCGACCGCCGCGCCGTCGCAGCCGACGTACACCGTCACCACGCCGGCGTCCCGGTAGGCCGTCAGGCTGCTGCTGACCGCGTAGGCCAGCCCCCGCTTCTCGCGGATGTTCTGGAACAGCCGCGAGCTCATCGATCCGCCCAGCACCGTGTTGAGCACGTATGTGGCGTAGCGGTCCTCGTGGCTCTGCGGGTAGCCGCGCGTGCCCAGGCACAGGTGCGCCTGCTCCAGGTCCTTGTCGCGCAACTCGATCCGCGGGTCGACGGACGGCTCGCTGGTGGGCAGCGGCTCGCCGCCCGCCGCCAGCGGCGCGAACGCGGTCCCGACCAGGTCGCGAACCGCCGCGGCGTCGACGCTGCCGGCGGCGGAGATGACCAGGTTGCCGGCCGTGTAGGCGTCGGTGAAGTACCCGCGGAGCGCGGGGGCGTCGAGCGCGCCGACCGACTCGGCGGTCCCCAGAATCGGCCGTCCCAGGGGATGCTCGGGCCAGAAGCTGGCCGTGAACACCTCGTGCGCCAGGTCGTCCGGCGTGTCCTCGACCATCTTGATTTCCTCGAGGACGACGCCCTGCTCGCGGCGGATCTCGTCGTCCGCGAACGCCGGATTCAGCAGCAGGTCGCTCAGCAGATCGACGGCCCGCGGAAGGTGTTCGTCGAGCACCTTCACGTAGTAGCCGGCGTACTCCTTGGCGGTGAACGCATCGAGCTGCCCGCCGATGGAGTCGATTTCCTGCGCGATGACCTCGGCCGAGCGCGTCGCGGTCCCCTTGAAGAGCATGTGCTCGACGAAATGCGCGATGCCGGCGCGCTCCGCGCCCTCGTGCCGGGAGCCGCGCGTCAGCCAGGCCCCGAGGCTGACCGAACGGACCGCGGGCATCGGCTCCGTGAGCAGGCACAGACCGCTATCGAAGTCGTGGCGCTCGATCATGTCCGACCGCATCCGCGCCGGGGGGTTCCGAGCGGGGCCCTGTGAGCACGCAAACGCCTGCAACGAATCAGGTTGACCGAACCGGGAACGGAATATCGTACCACACGCGACCGGACCGCGGCAACCGGCCGGCCGGTCCCGCTCGGTCCCGCCGGCGCCCGCCGCGTGGTAGCATGCGGCCCGCCCCGCTGCCGGGACGCCCGCCGATGCCCGCGCCACAGATCCTCACCGAGCTCGAGCCCGACGCCCTGGCCGAGGCGCTCGCCGGCCTGGGCGCGAAGGCGTTCCACGCGCGGCAGATCTACGCCTGGCTCTACCGGCGCGGCGTCGCCGATTTCGCCGGCATGACCGACCTGTCGAAGGAGCTGCGCGCCAGGCTCGAGCGCACGTTCGCCATCCCCACCCCGGCGGTGACCGCGCGCCACCGCTCGGCGGACGGCACGGTCAAGTTCCTGCTGCGCCTGGGCGACAGGCGCGAGGTGGAGTCGGTGTTCATACCCGACACGCCGGCCATGACCTTCTGCGTCTCCACGCAGGTGGGCTGCGCCATGCGTTGCGGCTTCTGCCTGACCGGCCGCATGGGCCTGCTGCGGAACCTGACGGCGGGCGAGATTGCCGCCCAGGTGCGGGTGATGGCGCACGACCTGCGGCTGGCGGACCAGCGCTTCAACATCGTGCTGATGGGCATGGGCGAGCCGCTGCACAACTACGACGAGACGATGAAGGCGCTGCGGATGCTGGCCGCCGACTGCGGGCTGGGGGTCAATCCCCGCCGAGTCACCCTGTCGACGGTCGGCGTGCTCCCGGCCCTGGAGCGGCTGGCCACCGAGCCGCTGATGCCGAACCTGGCCGTCTCGCTGCACGCCGCCACCGAGGAGCTGCGCGACCGCCTCGTGCCGGTGAGCCGGAAGTACGGCCTGGCCGACCTGATCGCGGCGTGCCGGCGGTTTCCCGTCGCGCGGCGCGAGCGGATCACCTTCGAGTACGTCCTGCTGCGCGACGTCAACGACGGGGTCGCCGACGCCCGCCGGCTGGCGGCCCTGCTGCACGGCATCCGGTCGAAGGTGAACCTGATCCCGCTCAACGAGGCGCCCGGCATCCCCTACCGCCGGCCGCCGGACGCGCGGGTCGACCGCTTCGCGCGCACGCTGGCCGAGCGCCGGGTCGTCGTCTCGGTGCGCAAGAGCCGCGGGCGGGACATCCGCGCCGCGTGCGGGCAGCTCATCGTCGAGGGCGCGCGGCAGGCCCCGGCGCAACGGGCGGCGGCCCTGCTCGATTGGTCTTCGAGAAGCAGCGCCTAGACCAGACAGGTTGCGACGGCCGACCGCCAGCTCCGGGAATTGGCTGTTACCCACGCGGTTCGCACGCCGTTGCAGACTGTCCAGACTGCACCCAGTGCCGATCGTTGACGGCCACCGCGCTGGTCGGCAGCGTCGGCCATCCGCTTCTTCAAGGGGGTCGTGGTCCGTCCGCAATCCGGTGACATCCGCCTCCGGTTGCCCGATACGCACGCGGTCATCGCACCGACCACTCCGAGCCCTCGAAGGCATCACAGACCTGCGCAAGCAAAGCCACGGCAACTCCGCCGGGTCCGGGGAATGGGACTCGGCCGAAGGACAGGCAGCCGGAGCCCGGGGGCGTCGAGGAAACCCACCGTCTGCTGCCGAGAAGTCCGGGCGCCGGTGATCAACGCAACTCGTGCCGGAACCCCCGCCACGCGCCGGCCAATCCCGAGCCGACCGCCGGTCTTTGACCGGTGCTCACACCCATCTTGACTGACATCATATTACCAGCGTCGCGAGAGCGGTAATCTTCACTTCAGGCAGTAGCACACTGCCCGGCGACCAGTTCTGGTCGCGTGCCAAACCGAAGGGAGCAAATCATGAACCGACGTTTGTTCTTGGCAGCGGCGGCGGCCGGATCGGCAGGCTTGGGTGCATTGTGGACCGGACGGCTGATCGAAGCGCAAGAAAGCGGTTCGATCCTCACATTGGGCGACCCTCGGATTCTGGCTGTCTTGGAGCGGGACACAGATCGCATCTTGCGGCGAGTCTTGAGTGACGGATGGAACGCCGACCGGCTCCACGCGCTGGCTACCAATGTCAGTGTAGCTTCGTTGAGTATGGATGACCGTTTGTTGGAACGAAGAATGGAACAGGAAATCGCGGAAATGGGCGGCGAGGGTGCGGCTCTTGCGCATGTAGTGGTCGGTCGTCATCTGGAGCGTGAACTACAGGAACTCGGGTTCGAAGACCCGCTCCCTTACTATTCCATGGACGAGCTTCGTGAAGCCCTTACAGAACTTCGCGAAAAAGGATGGTCCCGTATCATGGCAGAGGCAAGCGCTGGGATGCTGCAATCGGCCGAAGACATTACTTTCCGTGACACGTTGCGCATGCTTGGTGAGGGCGGTGACGGCGGTGAGGATAACGAAAAATGTATCCGGCGTTGCCAACGGGCGCGAAGGGATTATGATAAGCTTGCGGCAGCGGCGCTGTTCGCTTGTGCCTTCATGGGCCCCGTGGCCTGCAAGATTGCCGCGGCTGTCGCGCTGTATGCTTTTCTTTATATGCAGGCCGTGTGTGAGCGCTGCCATTGAGATTTCGTCAACGGAACGGAGAGAGAGATGGGAACCATCAAGGCGTTGTTAGCTGCGGGTTGGGCTATGGTTTGGGATGCGCAGGGGACAAGATCCGGCGCATTCTTTCACGTAGCTTTCCTGTTCACTGTGACCGTGTTTCTGGTGACGGCTCAACTGGGGATGGCGGTCTTAGACGTTTACGGCTATCTGTTACGTCTGGTTTGGATAGTCGGCGCTACAGGATGGTCCTTGAGGATGCTCTACTTGGCCGACAAGGAACCTGAGACCAGCCGGCAAAGGTGGTTAGCCCGCCGCGGAGGGCTTCTTATCGCAAACCTCATGGCTGCGGGCGTATTCCTGTCTACGCTCTGACCGTCCCCTTGTAAAGGTCTTCGTTTACGGGGTGACTCGTCAATCGACACGGGCATGGAATGAGCTTGGAGCGTGGACGCTGTTCGGAGCGGCGGTGACCCCGTCCCTCTTTCCGCTGCTGCGGACGACGCCGCGCCTGGCCGACTCTTCACGGAAACGGAGGCGGTCGAGCGCGCCCAACGGCTCGTTCTGCTGTGCCACCGAGCCTGGACGAGCCGGTTCGGATCCGAGCCGGACGTCGTGGGCGCCCCGGTCGTCCTGAACGAAGAGCCGCACACCGTGCTCGGCGTGCTCCCGGACGCCTTCGAATTCCCCTTCTCCGGGAACGGACATCTGGACGCCGCTCGTCGTGCCCCCGTACGAACCGGAAGCGCCCGTCGACCGTCTATCGTCATCGGGGGCGCGTTCATGGGTGTCGGACGTCCCGCGGTCGCTCGGACCCAGCCCGTTCGAGGATCGTGCGCACCTCGGTTTGCGCCTGTTCCCTGCGACCCGGCGGTGCTCGTCGGCGTCGCCCTGCTGGCATGCTGGTTCCCGGCACGCCGCGCCGCGCGGGTCGATCCGATGGACGTTCTCCGCGACGCGTAGACGTCACGAGAGGCTACCATTCTTTACCGCCGGTCCAGGTCACTCTAAAACCCAACTCACCTCGTCGACGACCGCACCGTCCAGCTCTCGCCGATGGCGGAGGACGACCGCCTGCGGCTGCAGCGGACCGCCGGCTGGATCCGCGAGGAGATCGACCGCAACGCGGGCTCGCCGCCGACGTCGAACCGCGCCGGAACGCGCGCTCCGCCGCGGTGAAGGACGGCGAACCGGTTGAACGCCACCGCATCCCGGCCGACGGTCGCGAGGTGAAGTCGCACGGCGAGGTCGTGATCGGAACCCCGCTGCACACAGCCGGCTGGCGGCCCTGCTGCACGGCATCCGGTCGAACGTGAACCTGATCCCGGCCAGGGGTCCAGGACAGGGCGGCCGAGCGCAGGGCGCACGTGCCGTTTCGTGACCGTAAAATCGCGATTCGTTCCACTCCCTGGGCCGTTCGTCGCATACCTGCTTCCCCGCGGCGGTCGTCGTCGTTACGGTGGACGCGTCGTGCGGGTCCGCGTGACGAGAGCCGTACGCCGCGAGCGACCACCGTCTCACGGGTGCACTCATGCAGCAATTCCCGCTCCGGTGCGTGCATGTGAACCGGACCTCGGAACAGATGCCGTACCGGATTGACCAGGAGCAGTTTCGCAGTCTGGTCGATCTGCTCCGCTTCTACGGTCCGCGGAGCGTGTTCCGACAGGCGACGGCATATCCGGGACCCGGCGGGGGACTTCCCTGCTACGCGGCGCACGGTTCGTTCTTCGACTACGACCACGTGCTCCGGAACCTGACCGGCCGCAGTGGATTCGAGAGCGCCGTCGGTCGTTCGGTTCAGGGAGGCGGCAAGGGCCATTCCCTGTTCGGAGCGTTTGCCTCGACCCTCGGGGAGCTCGTCGAGCGGGTGATCGGCTGCCTGCAGGGTCTGGCGGCGACGTCCGGCCGATTGCGGTTCGGCTCCTGCCGCGGGCTGCGAAGCGAGGGGCTCTCCTGCACGGGACCGGACGTCCTGTCGCTCTTCGCCCCGGAGCAGTACGAAGGCCGGGCCCGGTCGTTCGACCCCTTCACCGACGACAGCGCGCTGCACTGGATGGAAGGTCGTCGCCTGCTCAGCGGCGAGCCGGTGTGGGTGCCGGCGCAACTGGTGCTGCTGCACTACGAGCGCGACCCCCGCGAGGCCCTGATCGGCTACGCCAGCTCCGGCGGCCTCGCCTGCCACGGCACGGCGCAGGAGGCGCGCTACCGTGGAGTCGTCGAACTGTTCGAGCGCGACGCCCTGAACGTGAGCTGGTTCTGCCGAATACCGCCCCGGCGGCTTCACTTCGACACGCCGCCGCGCCAACCGGCGCTGCGCAGGCTGCTGCGCGCCGCCGACGGCCTCCCGACGACGCTGCGGTTCCAGGTGGTCACCCTCGACGTCCCCGAGTTGCCGACGGTGACCGTCACCTCGATCGACCGTTGGCTGCGGCGGTTCGCGTACTGCGTCGGCTCGGCCGCCGACGCCGACGCCGACGCGGCCGTGCTCGGGGCGCTGACCGAGTACGGCCAGTCCGAGCGCAACCTCCGCTTGACCGTCGCCGCGCCCGACTGGCGCTTCGCCCGGGCATTGCGGTCGACGTTCGACGTCCGCCCGGACGCGGACCCGCGCGAGCTCGATACATTCTTCAAGGTCCTGCCTTACTACGGTCATGTGCGCAACGTCGGGAAGGTGAGATGGTACGGGGAAGGCCGGGACGCGGTGGGGTTGTCCGAGCTGCCCCGGTACGAAGGCGACGGGCGCGATGCGAAATGGAGGACGCTGTCGGAGCTGCTGGCCGCGCACGGCATCGATCCCGTGGTCTTCGACTTCACGCCCCCGCAGTTCGACAGCCTGTCGCTGGTCAAGGCTTTCATTCCCGAGCTCACGCAACCCATGTCGCCGGCGATGCCCGTCCTGGGGCACCGCAGGTTCCGCGATCTGCCGTTCACGCTCGGCTGCGCCGACCGGCGGCTGGAATTCCGCGACCTCAATACGGATCCGTTGCCGTACCCCTAGCAGCTCGATGCCGCCCTCTCATGCGCGCCGGTGGCAACGGCGGACGGTATTCAACCTCGCGATCTGTACGTTCGCCGCAACGGTGCTGGGCGTCGAGACTCAGGGGGCTCTGGTCCCTGAGTATTTCGTGATCAGCTACAGCATCGGACTCTCGGTTCAGGTCTGCGCGTGGGTCGGGTCGTACGCGTCAACGCGGTTCCCACGGTTCGCGGTAACGGTTGCCGCTACGGGCTGCGGGCTGATGCTCGGTTTGGCTCTGGCCGGCCTTCTGGTGGAGGGCGACCCCGCGTTTCTGTTCGAGGACAACTCTTCGCTAGTCGTCGGGGGGCTGATCGGGGCGCTGGCCGTCGCCGGCTTCGAGGGTCTGAAGCAACTGCGGGACGCGCGCGAACAGCTTTCGCGCGCCGAGCGCGATGCGCTGGCGCGCGACAAGGCGCTGGCGGAAGCCGAGTTGCGCGTGCTCCAGGCGCAGATGGAACCGCACTTCCTGTTCAACACGCTGGCGAACGTCATCTCCCTCATTCGTACCGAGCCCGAGGACGCCGCGCGGCTTCTGGAACGGCTGACTTCGCTGCTGCGCGCATCCCTGTCGCGGACGCGCCGCACCGACGGAACCCTGGGCGACGAGCTCGCCGTGGTGCGCGCGTATCTCGACATCCAGTCGCTGCGGATGGGGGGACGGATGACCTACCGCGTCGAAGTGGAGCCCGGCCTGGAGGCGGTACGAATCCCGCCGCTCCTCGTGCAACCGCTGGTGGAGAACGCCGTGCTGCACGGGATCGAGCCGTCGCCCGCGGGCGGGCGCGTGCTGGTGCGCGCGGAACGGTCCGACGAGACGGTGCGTATCCGCGTGACCGACGACGGGGTCGGCATGAACCCGGACACCGCCGGACACGGGGTCGGCATCGCCAACGTCCGGGAGCGTCTGCGGACCTCGTTCGGGGCGTCCGGCACGGTGGCCCTCTTCGAGGCGCCCGGCGGCGGCGTCAGCGCCGTGCTGCGAATCCCCGCCACCCGCGCCGGGGACACGGGGCGGCGATGAGGGCCTCCCGGACCCCGAAGGCGTTGATCGCCGACGACGAGCCGGCACTGCGGGCGGAGCTCGAGCGGCTTCTCGCCGACTCGTGGCCGGATCTCGCCATCGCCGCATCGGTCGGGGACGGGGCGGCGGCGCTCGAAGCCATCGACCGCCTGAAGCCGGACGTCGCCTTTCTGGACATCCGGATGCCGCCCCCTTCGGGCCTCGACGTCGCCCGGGTGATCGGCACGGAGACCGCCGTCGTCTTCGTCACCGCATACGACGCCCATGCCATCGAGGCGTTCGAGCGCGAGGCCGTGGACTATCTCCTCAAGCCCGTCACCGCGCCACGGCTGGAGGAGACGGTCAATCGACTGCAACGGTGGCTGGCGGGCGGCAGACGCACGCTCCTCGATGCCCGGACGCTGGGATCGCTGATGCGTCGGGCAGCCGATGCCGCCGCGTACCTCAACTGGTTGAAGGTCGGCCGGAGGGAGCAGGTGGAGCTGGTCGCCGTCGACGACGTCCGCTTCTTCCGCGCCGACCGCAAGTACACCGCCGCGGTAACCCGCGAAAGGGAACACCTGGTCCGCACGTCTATCGCGCAACTGGCCGCGCGGCTGGATCCCGAGCGCTTCTGGCGGATCCACCGCGGCAGCATCGTCAACGTCGCGGCGATACGGGCGGCCACGCAAGACCTTCGCGGGCGGTATCGCGTAACGCTCAAGGACCGCCCGGAGGTCCTGCGCGTCAGCGCCGCCTACGGACACCTGTTCCGGCGCATGTGACCCTCCGGCGGCCCACCGTGGCCGCCGCCTTGCGCGAAACGCGAAGGCCGGGCGATCCTGCGGCCAGACGGGCCATCGCCCGAGCGCAGGCAGACCCATCGCCCGGAAGCGGTATTGCGACACTACCGCACCGGTTGCACAGGACACGTGCGTGCGCTGTTCAGGGAACGCTTGCCGGGTAGTAGCGCGCCTCATGGGCCGGACTCCTGGCGATAGTATGAAACTCGGCTGGCCGGCTCGGTCCCTTTCCGCCCCCCTCTGCACCGTTTGGTTCCATCATTCGCCAATTCCATCGCTTCGCCGTTCCTTCCGGACCGTTTCGCTGGTAGGGTCGCCGCGTGTCAGACGTGCCACGGCATCGGGCACGCGCTCCGTGGAACCGGTCAAACAAGGAGGAACGAGCATGAAGCTCACCGTCCTGGAAAGAGTCGAGGAACGCTTCGACGCACTTGGCGTCATCATCGCGCCTGCCGGTTGTTGCTGCTGCTGCTGCACGGCCATCGGCTTTCCGGGTTAGGCGCGATTCTGCGCAGAATCCCGGCAGTCTGGCCCGGGGGCATCGCTTCCGGCGCGATGTCCCCGGCCACAACATCGGAAAACCCCGAACGGTTCCGCACGGCGCTCCGGCTACCGCCGCTCTCGCACTTGTCCGAGGTATCGATGGTCACCGACACGAACACCGGGATCGACATCCGCGTTCGCCCGCTGGTAGTGAATCCCCACCTGCACATCGTACGGTGCGGCAACGACGAGATCCTCGTCAAGCACGGGTTCCGGTCCCGCTTCTCGACGCTGCTTCGCGACGAAGAACGCACGGGTCTCCTCGCGGTGGTCCTGCGGGCCTTCCGCCAACCGTCCACGCTCGCGGATCTGGAGCGCTCCGGGGCCGTCCCGCCGTCCCGCCTGACGGAGACAGCGTCCTTGATCGAGCAGCTCGTCGCCCAGAAGGTGCTGATTCAGCCGACCGACCACCTGCCGCGGGTCTACCTGTCGATGCGGTTCGGCGACGCCGGCGTCGCCGCGCTCGAGCCCACGACCGTCGGCATCGTCGGCTGCGGCTACCTCGGATCCCGCATCGCCCGGGAGCTGGCCCGCGTTCGCGTCGACCGGATGCTCCTGCTCGACGATCGCGTCGCATGCGAGGAGGACGCCGTCTACTTCGAGTGCACGCAGCCGCTCGTGGAGCCGGAGACGCCGTTCGTGGAGGTCGCGGCGCGCGCCCTGCAGGAGATCGGCTACGCGAACGCGCGGCCGGTCGTCGGCCCGCTGCACGACGACGCCCGCCTGGGGTCCGTCTTCGACCAGTGCGGGTTCGTCCTGGTGGCCCTCGAGCGGTTCTCTCCCTCCGTCCTGCACGCCGCCAATCGGGCCGCGCTCGCCGCCGGACGCCCCTGGATGAGCGTCTACTTCGACGGCAGCGAGGCAGTGATCGGACCGCTCTACGTCCCCGGAGACACGGCCTGCTACAACGAGTTCGAGATCCAGAACGAGGCCTGCATCGCCAGGCAGGACGACTACCACGTCTACAAGGAGTCTCTGGCCGCGCCGGACCCGTCGGCCGGCTGCCCGCGGCTCGCAGACCCCGTGCTCCCGCCGTTCCTGGCGATAGCCAGCGGCTGGGCGACTACCGCGGCGCTTCCGTTTCTGACCGGCGGCAAGTCCTTCCTGCTCGAACGGGCGGTACACGTCGACTTCGAGCGCGCAGCCATCGACTACCAGAACATCCTGAAGCTGCCCCGGTGCCCGGCCTGCTCGCCCACGCGCCCGGGGTACCGGAACACGTTCCTCTAGGTACAACAGATGGACCAGGACATGCGTTCGGAGCCGCCATTCGCTTCGCCTTCGGAGGGTCCTCCGGGAGCCATGCTGGAAGGAACGGTCCTGCCGGGTCCGAACAGCGTCGAGCTCATGCGAACCGCCGCCACCGACTATCGCCTGCGGTTCGACGGCGGAGATCCCCACGTCGCGGAGCTGTTCCAGGAGAACACCAAGCTGTCGCCCCATACGACGGTCTTCGACCCCGGCGCCGCGGCCCGCCTCGACCGGGCAAGGGCGTGGCATTTGTCCACGGCCTACCGCGTGCGGGACGAACACCTGGTTGCGGAAGAGGCCCACGCGGTCCGACTGCCCGTCGACACGCTGCCGTCGTGCCTCGCGACGGTCCTGCAGCCGTTCACGCAGGATGGCCGGCTGTCGTCCCTGCTCTACGGCCTGGACCTGTACGTCCTCCACGCGCAGGCGCTGCTGCGGGTCGTGCCGCGGACCAGGTTCCTGTGGCGAGACAGGCGGATAGCCGCCGGCGGCGAATCGCGGGTTCGCGAGTCGATCGTCTCGGCCGAGCGCGTGCCGCGCACGGGACCGCTCCTCTTTCTCGCCGCGGCGCCCTGGCGCTACATGGTCTTCCTGGGACCGCGGGGCTATCGACGACTGCTGCTGGATGCCGGCGAGCTGCTCGGCCGCCTGCGGGACGTCGCCGCGGACGGCGGGATCGAGGCCGCCGTGTTCCCGGACTTCTACGACAGGCAGGTCGACGACGTCCTCCTGCTGGACGGCGTCGAACGCACGGTCATCGCCATCGTGGCGCTCGACGGAGAGCAGCCGTGACGTCCGGGCCGGCCGCCGCCGGCGCCGTCCGACCTGAACTGCTGGCCGAGCTCCAGCAGATGACCCCCGCCGAGCAGGAGGTCCTCGCCGAGGTGGTCCGCCGCTACCGCGCGGCGCCGCCCCGCGCCGGTCGTCCATCCGGGCTGGCCTTCGTGCAGTCGTTCCTGAAGGCCGACCCCCGGCTGCCGGCGTTCCAGCTCCCCCCGTCCGCGGCGGCGGGGCCGCCGGCCCTGTGCAAGCGCTTTCCCGGCCGCCGGCAGGTTCGACTGCCGAACGCCGCCCCGCCGATCGCGGCCGGTCTGCAGGACGTGCTGGAGAAGCGCCGCTCCAGTCGCGACTTCGGCGACACGGCGATGCCGCTGCCCGCGCTGGCGGATCTGCTGCACGCCAGCTACGGGGTCCGGGAGTTCGAACGCGCCTACGACGTTCGCGACTTCCCGTTTCGCTACGCGCCGTCGGCCGGCGGTCTGCAGCCGATCGATCTGTACGTGGTGGCGAACGACGTCGAGAGCCTCGCGCAGGGGCTCTACTACCACGATGCGGTCGCGGGCGCCCTCACGCTGCTCGACGAGGGAAACCTGCGGCGGCGCATGAGCCGCTGCACGCTCGGGCCGCCGTGGGTGGCCCACGCGCACGCCGTGCTGGTGCTCGTCTGCAACCTGGCGCGGGTCTGCTGGAAGTACGGCGACCGCGGCTACCGCCTCGCCCACGTCGACGCCGGCGTCCTGGCCCAGAACCTCTACCTGGTCGGCACGGCGCTCGACCTGAACACGTGTGCGGTGGCCGGCTTCCACGACGACGCCGTGCACGAGCTGCTCGACGTCGACGGCGGCGACGAGTCCGTCGTGCTGCTGTTCGCCGTCGGGAGTCGTCCCGCCGACACGACCCGCCGGGGCGGATCACGATGAGGATGCAACCGGGAGTCCGCGCCGCGGAAACCCGCGCAGGCGACACCGGGCAGCCACTAGCCGGCCTCGCCCGCGGCCGCAACGATCTCGCCCGCCATCGTCTCCCCGGCGGCGGTGATGCGCACGCGCACCCGCTCGTTCTCCGGGCGCTCGACGGGCACCCGGACCCGCAGGTAGTTATCGGTGAGCACGACCGTGCCGCCACCCTGGGCCAGGGTCAGGCCGGGGCGGACGCTGCCGACCTGCGCGGCGCGGAAACGCGCCGCCAGTGCGCCCCCCGCCGCCCGCACCGCCCGCGCCCGCTCGCGGATGCGCCGCCCGTGCACCTTCCCGGGCATGCCCGACGCCTCCGTGCCGGGACGATCCGAGTAGGGGAAGACGTGCAGGTAGGTCAGCGGACTCCCTTCGAGGAAGCCGACGGTCGCCGCCGCGTCCGCATCGGTCTCGCCCGGGAACCCGACCACCAGGTCCGTGCCGATGGCCGCGTGCGGCAGGCGCCGGCGGATGTCGGCGACGACGTCCCGGTAGGCCGCCGCCGTGTACGGCCGCCGCATCCGCCGCAGGACGGCGTCGCTGGCGTGCTGCAGCGGCAGATGGAAATGCGGCGCGAAGCGCGGGCTCGTGGTCGCCAGCTCCACCACCTCGGGCGTGCAGTCCATCGGCTCGAGCGAGCTCATCCGCACCAGGAAGTCGGCCGGGTGCGCGGCCAGCGCCTCCAGCAGCGCGACGAGCGACGACGGAGGCGTCAGGTCGCGGCCGTACGAGCCGAGGTGGACGCCGGTGAGCTGCAGCTCCTGGTACCCGGCGCCGACCGCCTCGCCCACCTCGTCGAGCACCCGCGCCGGCGGCACGCTGCGGCCCCGCCCGCGCGTCGACGGGATGATGCAGTAGGCGCACGCCTCGTCGCAGCCGGTCTGCACGCGCAGGGTGTAGGCCGTCCGGCCCCGCTCGCCGGGCCGGGTCGGGGCGCCGCAGGCGCCGTCGCCCGCGCCGAAGCGCTCCGCGGTGGTCGTCTCCGCCATGTCCAGGATGCGCTCGGCCAGCGCCTCCTTCTCCGCGTTGGGCACCACCGCCACGACGCCCGGCAGGGCGGCGACCTCGGCGGCGGCGCGGGACGCGTAGCAGCCGGTGGCGACGATGCGGGCGCCGGCGTTGGTGCGGGCGAGGCGCCGGATCGCCTGCCGCGTCCCCTGGTCGGCGCTCGCGGTGACCGAGCAACTGTTGACGACGACGAGATCCGCCGCCTCGACTGCCGCCGGCGAGCCGCCCGCCGCGCGCAGGCCGCGCTCGAGCGCGAACGAGTCGGCCTGGTTGACGCGGCAGCCGAAGGTGACGACGGCGAACTTCATCGGGAGGGAGTATATGGGCTCCGCGTCCCTGCCGCCCGCCCGCGCCGGTCGGCGCGCTGACAGGACCATGGAACGCTCCGCACCACGCCGCGGCGAACCGGACGCACCTGGGCCCCGGGGGGTATTCGCCTCCCAGACGATGCGACGCCTGCTGCGCATCGCGACGCACGTCGCCCCCAGCAACCTGCCCGTGCTGATCACCGGCGAGTCGGGGACCGGCAAGGAGGTGCTCGCGCGCATCATCCACGACCGCTCGGGCCGCCCCCGGGAGCAGTTCGTCCCCTACAACTGCACGGGCATCCCGCGCGACATGGTCGACTCGCAGCTCTTCGGCCACCGGCGCGGGTCGTTCACCGGCGCCAGCGAGCACGCGCCCGGCGTGATCCGCTGCGCCCAGGGCGGCACGCTGCTCCTGGACGAGATCGGCGAGCTCGACCCGCACGTCCAGCCCAAGCTGCTGCGGCTGCTCGAGAACCGCGAGGTGCAACCCGTCGGCCAGCCCCGCCCCCTGGAGGTCAACGTCCGCATCGTGGCCGCCACCAACGCGGACATCGACCAGATGGTGCGGGACAAGCGCTTCCGCGAGGATTTGTTCTACCGCCTCAACATCGTCCGCATCCACGTTCCTCCGCTGCGCGACCATCGCGACGACATCTCGCCGCTCGTCCGGCACTTCCTGCGGCGCTACACGCACGAGCAGGGCAAGCGGGACATCCGCGTGTCGGGCGCCGCCTTCGAGCGGTTGCTTGCCCACGACTGGCCGGGCAACGTCCGGCAGCTCGCCAACGAGATCCGCCGCCTCGTGGCGTTCGCCGGCGACGGCACGGTGATCGAGCCGGAACATCTGTCGCAGCACGCCGAGTCGCACGGCGCGCTGCCGGCCGGGGCCGAGGGGTACCGCCACCCGGACACCGTCACCATCTCCACGGACCAGCCGTTGGCGACCGCCGTCGAGGAGGTCGAGCGCACGCTCATCGCGCGGGCGCTGCTGGCCACCCGGGGCCGCTTCGGCGCGGCGGCCGAGCGCCTGGGCGTCTCGCGCAAGGGGCTGCTGCTGATGCGGCGCCGGCTGCAGCTCGATCCCTTCCTGGTCCACGATTGAGCCTTGCAGAACAACGGGTGGAGCGTCGGCGGAGAGCCGCGAGGAATCTTGATAGGATGGAGGAAGCACATGCTCAACAAGGACACCGTCGCAACGCTGATCGGGATGGGAGCGATCGTGGTCACGCTCGGCGTCGGAACGTGCTCGACGAACAGACGGATCGACGACAGCCACCGGCGGATGGATGACGGTTTCGAGAACCTGCAGCGCCAGATCGGCGATGTGCACCGGCGGATGGACGACGGTTTCGAAAACCTGCAGCGGCAGATCGACAATTTGCAGACGGATGTGCGCGAGCTGCAGACGGATGTGCGCGAGCTGCAGACGGATGTGCGCGAGTTGCAGACGGATGTACGCGAGCTGCGTTCGCTGTACTTCGAGCTGGCGAACGACGAACCGCCCGCCGACTGAACACCGCGAGTCACCGACCCGAGCACGGTCAGCACTCGATGAAGTCGCAGCCGCCGCACGCCTGCGGTCCGGCCGTGAACCGGCTCATCGGGCGCGGAGTCACCGACCGGATCCGTTCCTGATCCACGATTGGGCATGCACGACGTGACCGCGCGAAGCGAGCCCTCCGGATCGCCCGTCGAGCCGCCGCTCAGCCAGGCCCTCGTCCCCGTCGTCCTGCTCATCGCCATGCTGGGCGCGGCGGTGTACCTGTTCGGCGACGAATCCTCGTTCGGACCCAACCAGATCGCCCTCGTGCTCGGCACCGCCGTGGGCGGGCTCGTCGGCCTGGCCAACGGGCAGTCGTGGGCGGAGATCGAGGGCGCGATCCGGCGCGGCATCGCCACCGCGATGGGCGCCATCCTCATCCTGCTCGTCGTCGGGTCCGTCATCGGCACCTGGATCCTGGCCGGCATCGTGCCGACGATGATCCACTACGGGCTGTCGCTGCTGGCGCCGTCCATCTTCTACGCCGCCGCCTGCGCCATCTGCGCCGTCGTCGCGCTCGCCACCGGCAGCTCGTGGACCACCGCCGGCACCGTCGGCCTGGCTCTCATCGGCACCGCCGCGGCCTACGACCTGCACCTGGGGATTGCGGCCGGCGCCATCATCTCGGGCGCCTACTTCGGCGACAAGATGTCGCCGCTCTCGGATACCACCAACCTCGCCCCGGCCGTCGCCGGCTCCGAGCTGTTCACCCACATCCGCCACATGGTCTGGACCACGGCGCCCAGCTTCGGCCTCGCGCTGATCCTGTTCACCGGCATCGGCCTCGCCACGCCGGCGCCGGAAGGCTCGGGAGACCTCGACGCGGTGCTGGCCGCGCTCGACCGCAGCTTCGCCATCGGCCCGCACCTGCTGATCCCGCTGGTGCTGGTGCTGACCCTGGTGGTGCGGCGGATGCCGGCGTTCCCCGCACTGCTGATCGGGGCGCTGGTCGGGGGGCTGTTCGCGGTCGTCTTCCAGCCCGAGGCGGTGCTGCGTTACGTCGGCGAGCCGGACCTGGCGCGCCCCGTCGCGCTGGTCAAGGGCGTCTGGCAGGCGCTGCACGGCGGCTACGTGCTCGAGTCGGGCAACCCCGCCCTGGACGAGCTGCTGTCGCGCGGCGGCATGGCGAGCATGCTGCAGACCGTCTGGCTGATCATGACGGCGATGATGTACGGCGCGGTGCTGGAGGCCACCGGCATCCTGCAGGCGCTGGCCCGCCGCATCCTCCACGCGGTGCGCAGCGCCGGCGGCCTGATCGTGGCCACGCTCGCCACCGCGTTCGGCGTCAACGTGCTGGCGTCGGACCAGTACATCTCCATCGTGCTGCCGGGCCGGATGTTCCGTAGCGAGTACCAGCGGCGGCGGCTCGATCCGAAGAACCTGTCGCGCACGCTGGAGGACTCGGGCACCATCACCTCGGTGCTGATCCCCTGGAACACCTGCGGCGCGTTCATGGCCCAGACCCTCGGCGTCTCCACGCTGGCCTACGCCCCGTTCGCCTTCTTCAACCTGATCAACCCGTTCGTGGCCGCCATCTACGGCTTCGCGCGGATCGGGATCGCGCCGCTGGACCCGGACGCGGCCGAGCATCCGGTCGCCGCCGAGAACCCGCCATCCACCGCGTGAACCGCGCGGGACCCGGCCCGCGCCGAGAGCGGTGGGGGTCGGAACGCGGCCGCCGGTGGCGAGGGAGTCCTCCGGGCCCGGCCGCGGCCGCTTGCACTTCCCCGATCCGACTCCTCGCCTACGCATCGAGGTGAATTCGGCCGTCGACTCGGCGATCTGGAACTCGACCGCGTGCGCGCGTCTTGATCGCGGGAGGGAACGCTACGGGCAGGCCGTCTCGCAATCCTGGTCGAGCGCGGGAAGCCCTACGGCTGGACCGCCTCGCCCTGCAGCACCCGGTCGAGGGCGAGGACGCGGCGGACGGCGTTGCTGACGGCCCGCCCGGTGAACGAGGAGCCGGCGATGGGTCGGATGCCGCGCCGGATGGCCAGCTCGTCCTCCAGCACCGCCCCATCGAACTGCCGGAGCCAGTCCTGCGGCGCCATGTACTGCGCCGGCTCGAAGAAGACGGTGACGTCGACCCGAATGACGCGGCCGGCGGTGTCCAGGGAGATGAGCAGGCTCTGCCGCTCGGTCTTCGGGGTGTGGGTGTCGATGTAGGCCCGCCCGACGACCGCGCCGTCCTCGTCGCGGGCGACGTAGCGCGGGAAAATCCGGCCCTGCATCCCGACGCGGGCCAGCGCCGCCACCGATCCCATCTGCTCCCGCGTCAGGATGACCCGGTCGCGCGTCACCGTCGCGTCCGGGTAGACCGCGGCGAGCGCCTCGCTGCGCGTGATGACGCCCTCCTGGGCATGGGCGCCGGGAGCGGCCGCGCCGAGGAGCAACGCCGGCAGAACCGCCACGATGAGTCGTTTCGCCATGATTCCGTCAGGGCCGGAGGCCGTCCGGGCCATTCTACCGCCAGCGGTACGTCGCGCCAGTCTACAGCCTGCGGTCCCTCCGGCCGGGCGATCCGGCGCATGTGCAGTCCGCTCGGCCGGCTTCGGGCATTCGGACTCCACCCGTCGGGGCCGGCCTCGGGACTTCCCCGGCCCGCTCAGGTCTCGGGGTCGGTCTCCGCCTCGCGCAGGTCCCGGAAGTAGTACGCGAACGCGCTCCCCGCGATGGCGCCGACCGCCAGCACCTTCAGGGCGAAACGCACGGTCACGGCGCCGTCCAGGAAATTGTAGACGACGGCCGATACGCTGCCGATCAGCACGCACGAGGCGATGAACAGCGTCACGTAGGTGAGCTGCTGCCGGAGCCGCGAGGCGCGCGCGGTCGGGTCGGACGAGACGGCGCGGCGGATCACCGCAGCGACGTACAGGAACACCGGGCAGGCGACCACCAGCACCGACACCGCCCACCGGATGCCGTCGCGGGTGACCTCCTCGGGCGGGTCCTGCGGGTGCGGGAACGCCAGGTCGACGAAGCCGAACGCCAGCGCCCCCAGGTTGAAGGCGCTCACGAACAGGGCCACGAACATGACGGCGTACAGGAACGCCTCGCGCGGCTTCACGGAGCGGGAGGGTCGGGGAACGGGAATCGGAAACCCGGCGGCGTCCGCGAAACGGGCCAGCGCCTGCGCGACCTGCTGCGCCGGCCAGCCGGCGCGAGTCAGCGCCGCCTCGATATCGGGGCGCGACACCCCCCGTTCGAGGCTCTCCTTGACGAAACCGATCAGGTCGGGGCTGAGCGCCATCCGCCATCCTCCTCTCGGGCCGCTCGCGGGCGTCCTGTCCTCATTATGGCGGGGAAGCGCCGCCGAGGGCGGCCTCGACCGGGCTCGATCGGGTGGCCGCCGCCACGCGCGCCTATAATCGGCGATCGGCAAAACCCGGAAAGCGAGGCGTTGCGCCATGCGTCGGACGTTGCTCGTCGGCCTCCTGCTTGCTATCTCCGTCACCGCAGCGGCGCAGGAAACCCGGACGCCCCGCACGCCCTGGGGCGCGCCCGACCTGAACGGCCACTGGGAGTACCGCAGCACGACGCCGCTCGAACGGCCCGCGGCCCTGGCCGGCAAGGCGGTGCTGACGCCTGCCGAGGAGGCAGCGTACCTGACCGAGCGCCACGCCGCGATCGGCCGCGAGCGCGACCTGCAACTGAATGCCGACTGGTGGCAGCCCGGCGGCCTGACCGACGGCCGCACCTCGCTCATCGTCGACCCGCCCGACGGCAGGCTCCCGGCCCGTACCGCGGCCGGCGCGGAGCGGGCGCGCACGCTCGGCATCGCCATCCGGATGCGGTCGGCCGACGGCCCGGAGGACCGCGAGCGCTATGAACGCTGCATCATGGGGCGCACGGTCCCGCTGCTCGCCGTGTCGCCCAACCGGCTGGCGCAGATCTTCCAGACGCCGGACTACGTCGCCATCCTGCACGAGCAGAACTCGGACCTGCGCATCATCCCGCTCGACGGCCGGCCGGCCCTCCCCGCGCCGATCCGCCAGTGGCAGGGCGCCTCGCGGGGGCGGTGGGAGGACGACACGCTCGTCGTCGAGACCGCGGGCTTCAACGGCGCCTGGACCCTCCAGGGAACCGGCCCCGAAGCGCGCTACGTCGAGCGCATCCGGCTCGCCGGGCCGGACACGCTCCGCTACGAGTTCACGGCGCACGACCCCGATTCGTTCGCCGGCCATTGGACCGTGATGTTCCCGATCACCCGCGCAGTCGGCCCGGTGTTCGAGAACGCGTGCCACGAGGGGAACTACAGCATGCCGCTCATTCTCCGCGGGGCGCGCGCCCAGGAGCGCGCGGCGCGGTGACGAGCCCCGTGGTCGGCGGCGCGGCCGGCGGCCCGGTGCTCGAGGACGCCCGCATCGACTCCATCGACGTGCTGCGCGGCTTCGCCCTGCTCGGCATCCTGGTCATGAACGTCCAGTTGTTCGCGATGCCGGACGCGGCCTACTACAACCCGACCGCCTACGGCGATCTCGAGGGCGCGAACCTCTACGTCTGGCTCGGGGGCCGACTGCTCGCCGACCAGAAGTTCATGACCATCTTCTCGATGCTGTTCGGCGCCGGCATCGTCCTGATGACGGCGCGGGCCGAGGCACGGGGCGACGCCGGCCGCGTGCACTACCGCCGCATGGGGTGGCTCGCGGTCATCGGACTGCTGCATGCCCACCTGCTCTGGTTCGGCGACATCCTGTTCCTCTACGCCGTCTGCGGCATGGCGGTCTATCCGTTCCGCCGGCAGTCTCCCGGCCGGCTGCTGGCGATCGGCGCGGGCGCGCTGGCCGCGGGGTCGGCGATTTTCGCCGCCCTGCAGGCGTCGCTGCCGTACTGGCCCGAGGAAGCGCTGGCCGAGGTCACCGTCGGCGCATGGCAGCCGACGCGGGAGATCATCGACGGCGCCCTGACCACCTATCGCGGCGGCTGGCTGGAGCAGCTTCCCGTACGCTCGGCGTCGGCCCTCGGCTTCGAGACGTTCATGCTCGCCATCTGGGGCGGCTGGCGCGCGGGCGGGCTGATGCTGATCGGCATGGCGCTCTACAAGCTCGACGTCTTCGGCGCCCGCCGGTCGCCCCGCTTCTACGGCGCGCTGGTCGCGGCGGCTCTCGTCGCCGGCGTCCCGGTGGAGGCCTACGGCGTCACGCTCGATTTCCGCTTCGGCTGGGCGCTCGACTGGTCGCTGCTGCAGGGCCGGCAGTTCAACTACTGGCCGAGCATCGCGGTCGCCCTCGGCTACGTCGGCCTCGTCATGCTGGCCTGCCGGACGGCGGCGCTGCGCCGCGCCACCCGCCCGTTCGCGGCCGTCGGGCGGACGGCGCTGAGCAACTACCTGCTGCAGACCCTGATCTGCACGACGATCTTCTACGGCCACGGCCTCGGTCTCTACGGGTCCGTCGACCGCGTGGGACAGCTCGGCATCGTCCTCGGCGTCTGGGCCGTGCAGTTGATCGTCTCGCCGCTCTGGCTCCGGCGCTACCGCTTCGGCCCGGCCGAGTGGGCATGGCGCGCGCTGACCCATGGATCCCGCCCGGCGTTCCGGCGGGCATAAGTCGCCAGCAGTCCCTGCAGGAATCCAGCCCCGGGCGCAGACCCGGTCGTTCAACCGAACAGCGCCTCGGGACAGCGAAACCGCGATACGGTCCGGCTGCGCGGCCTCAGGGCATCAGCCCCTCGACCAGCGTATCGATCCGGTACAGACCGGTCCGCGCCGTGATGTAGAGCGTGCGGCCGTCGTTGCCGAACGCGGCGTTGGCCGGCTGCTCGGGCGGTCGCACCGTGCCGAGATGGTCCCCCTCGGGACTGATGACGACGATCCCCCCGGGGCCGCTCGACCAGATGTTGCCCGCCGAATCGACGGCGAAGCCGTCCGGGACGCCCGCGTCCTCGCTGTCGGTGAGGTCGAGCAGCACCGTGCCCTCGCCGACGCTGAGGTCCTCGTTGACGGGGTAGGCCACCCATTGCCGCGCCTCGCCGTCGGAGTTGGCGACGTAGAGGGTGTTCTCGTCGGGCGAAAGCCCGATGCCGTTGGGCCGGGTCTGCCCGTCGGCGAGCAGGTGCACGCTGCCGTCCGGATCGAGGCGGTAGACGCCGTTCCAGTCGAGCTCGGCCGCCTCGGGGCTGGCGAGGCCGTACGGCGGATCGGTGAAGAAGGCCGAGCCGCCGGAGTGGAAGACGACGTCGTTCGGACTGTTCAGGCGGCTGCCCTCGTAGCGGTCGGCGATGGTCACCCGCGAGCCGTCCTCCTCGATCCGCGCGAGGCGGCGGTTGCCGTGCTCGCACAGCACCAGGCGGCCCTCGAGGTCGAGCGTCAGCCCGTTCGAGCCGCCCTGCCCGTTCGTCTCGAGCTCCGGCAGGAACACCGGGTTCAGGAAGACGCTCGTGCCGTCCGCCTCGGACCAGCGGTAGACGGTGTCGGCGGGGATGTCGCTGAAGAGCAGGTGGCCGTCGTCGGCCCCGCCGACCCACACCGGTCCCTCGATGAACTGGAAGCCGTCGGCCACCTGCTCGACCGCCGCGTCGGCCGCCAGCAGCTCGTCCAGCCGGGGGTCGAGCCGCTCGACGGTGCCGGCGGCCTCGGCGGCGGGCGCCTCGGGCTCGGCGGCGGGCGGCTCTTCGGCCGGCCCGCAGGCGAAGACGGCGGTGAGAATCAGACCGGCGCCAATCGTCGTTGCTCTATGCATGATTCGAGTCCTCGTCCTTCGTTTCGCCCACGTGCCGGGACAGATCCATGGCCTCGTGGAGCACTCTCAAAACGTCGATTACCGGCGGTTTCGCGGGCGCTCCCACCCGATACACGACGACGTGCCTGCCCTTTCGGCCACCCCGCACCACGTGCAGCGCCATGATGCCTTTCGCGATGTCCTCTCGTCTCCTGGCGCCGGGAACCGCCGGCCCCTCCGCCAGCTCCCGGATGGCCCCGGACAGCGTGGCCGCGTACGCCCGCGCCTGTGCGGCGCCGAAGCAGTTCGCGGTCCACAGGGCGATGTCGCGAACATCGGCTTCGGCAGCCACGGTCAGGCGAACCCGCCACCGGCGGCGGGAGGTCATCGGCCAGAGTTCGTCTTCGGTACGGCTTCGGCCAGGACCTGCTCGGTCACGACCGCCAAGTGTTGCTCGATCGACGCCGGGGTGTCGAACAACGTGAACCGTCCCGCCTCGATATCGGCAACGCCGATCTGCACGGCCTGCCGCAACGCCTGCAGGCGGGCCTCCGCCTCCGCCTCCCGCCTCTCGATCAGACGGATCCCGTCTCGCAGCACTTCGCTGGCGTTCTGGTAACGACCTGACGACACCAGCCGCTCGACCAGCGCCGCTTGATGATGCGTCAGAACGACGTTGCGTGTCGGCATGCGCTCACGCGTGAACGAGAATCCTCTTGCACGACCCGGCATTGGCAATATATGCCAACGCCTCCCGGCCTGGCAAGACGGCCGCCGCCCGTCATTCGTCCCGGCAAGCGCCGGACGGGAAACCTCTCGCGCCGCACGCGACCGGAACGTCGGGATGGCTCTCACGGAGACTCTTCCGACGAAAGGGGCAGCGGAAAGCGCGACTCGAAGCCGGGGGTGGCGCGGAACGCGACGTCTCCCGACTCGGGGTCAGCCGCGATGAAGCAGGCGGCGATACCGTGCGCCGCGGCCCAGGCCATGCCCCCTTCCTGCCCCGTCACGTACAGCGCGGTCGACAGCGCGTCCGCCACGAAGGCGCTCTCGTGCCAGACGGTGACGGACCCGGACCGGCTGACCGGGCGTCCGCTGCGCGGGTCGATAATGTGTCCGATCCGGGTGCCGTCCTCCAGGACCAGGTCCCGCTCGGATCCACCGCTGGTGGCGATTGAACCCGTCGCCAGTGCCAGCTCGACAACGGCGGTGTCGCGCCGCGCGGGGTGCGCGAGGCCCACCGTCCACGGGCCGTCGGACACCTCGCCCGAAACCGCGATCTGCCCGCCGAAGTCGATGAACCAGGCGCCGGGCCGGTGGCGTTCGGCCTCCCGAACGCGGTCGAGCGCCTCGCCCTTGCCGAATCCTCCCGCGTCCAGGGTGACGGCGGCGCGGCGTGTGATGTCGCATGCCTCGGAGTCGATCTCCAGATGCCCGAGGCCGGAGACGGCCAGTGCCGCCTCCAGTTCGTCGTCGTCCGGCTGCCGGCCCTCTCCGCGCAACCCCCACACGTCGATGAGACCGCCCACGGCCGGATCGAATGCGCCACCCGTCGCCGCGCTCCACCCGCCGAGGCGATCGAGGAGGCCGCACACCGCCCGGGGCACCGCCAGCGGCTCGCCCACCGGCTGCCTGTTCACCGCGCTCAGGACGCTGTCTTCCCGCCACGTGCTGAGTTCGCCTTCGGTTCGCTCGATGACGCGGACCATCCGTTCCAGCTTCGCCAGCCCGGTCTCGCGATCCGCGGTCTCGGCCACGAGCGTGGCGACGGTGCCCATGAGGAACACCGTGCGCTCGACGCGGACCGGTTGCCGCGAAGGCGCCGTCGCGGCGGCAAGGCCGCAGGCCGCTGCGCCGAGGCACAGCAGCGGGGGTACCGCGAAGCGTGCCGCGAGCCGCGTCATGGCGAGAGACGCGCGGGTCCCGGCAGCGACGTCGCGACCCTCCCGGACGAGGTCGCGTCGATCCGCCGGCCGTTGACCAGATGGATGCCGTAGCCGACGACGAACACGGCGCTGGCGGCGACGTGCGTCCAGATGAAGAAGGTGATGAGTCCCGGCGTGGAGACTGCCTGGATGAGATAGCCGCTGAAGGCCATCGCGGAGAAACCGAGCAGCGCGGTCCATCCCGTCCGGCGGTTCGCCGTGTTCCGCGACCGGAGCTTTCCGAACGAATGCGAGCGAAACAGCATCCCGAAGAAGGCGACGAAGAGGGGCGCCGCCACGACGTGCAGCGACAGCATCGCGGACTGCCACGGGTGGTTGACGATGGCGAACGGGTCGTCGGTGGTCATCCCGTATTTCATGTAGAAGTACACGACGCCGGTCGCCAGGACGACGGCGTGGAACGCGTTGAATCCCCAGCGCTCCCACCAGGTCATGGCGCGCCGCGCCCCGCCGGTCGCTGGCCTTCCAGAACCCGATCGAGCGCCAGGATCCGGCGCACCGCGGCGTTGACCGCGTGGGTCGTCAGCGTCGCCCCGGCAATCGGACGGATCGCACGGTGGATCGCGATGTCGTCCCCGAGCGGCCTGTCGTAGTACTGTCGCTTCCAGCGCTCGGGAGCCAGGTACTCGGGAGGCTCCAGGAAGGCGGTGACGTCGATGCGTCGGACGCGCCCGTCGGCATCGAGCGAGACGAGCAGGCTCTCGCGCTTGGTCCGGACCACGTGCGTGTCCACGTAGGCCCGGCCGACGACGACGCCCTTGCGCCGCGCCCGATAGCGGGCGTAGATCCGGGCGCGTACGTCCTCGCGCGACAGCTCGGCAATCCGCTCCGCCTGCTGCGCCGTCAGGTAGACGCGGTCCGCGGTGATGGTCGCGCCCGCGAACACCGCTTTCAGCGCCGCCTGGCGCGACACGACGCCGGGTTGCCCGGACGCGGCGCCGCCCGCGAGGACGAGCCACGTAACCAGCACGCCCACCACGCGCCTGCCTGCCACCCGCCCCGCTGTCGACCGCTGCTTCATGATCGGACTCTCTCCTGTCAGTCCCGGCTCCGCGTCGTCCGCGCGAGCGCTGGCGCGGATTCCCTTGCGGCTTGCGCCTCGGTACTCACGTCGCTCCGTTCTGCGGCGCAAGCTCCTAGAACGCGTATCCCACGCTGAAGTTGAACTGGTCGACCCCGCTGTCGACGGCGTTGTTCACCCACATGTGATCCACCTTGAGGACGATGTTCGGGATCGGCTTCAGCTCGACGCCGAAGGTCGTGTAGGTGTTGTTCCTGCCCGGGTCGCGCGTGAACCCCGCCGCCAGGGCGGTGTGCGTGTCGACCTTCTCGTAGCGCAGGTACGGCGTCAGCCCCACGCCGCCGGCCCCCGGAGCCTGCGAGAGCACGTCGTAGCCGAACTGCACGTAGCCGCCCTGCATCTTCTCCGCGACGCCGCTCCTGCCCTCCAGGCCGAGCACCTGGTTCAGCATCGACGTGTCGTCGAGGCCGGCCCGCGCGAACAGGACCCGGAAATCGAAGCC
>WTFV01000163.1:0-17016 GCA_011523845.1 Acidobacteriota bacterium
CTGCTCGCCGCCCTGGCCGTCGCGGGTCTCCCGGCCCAGGACGGGCTCGAGCCCGGCGCCCGGCGCTGGGTGCAGGCGACGCTCGAGCGGCTGACCCTCGACGAGAAGGTCGGGCAGCTCGTCACGCCCACCTTCCGTTCGCTCTACACCAGCAGCGACAGCGACGCCTACGACGACCTCGTGTCGCTCGTGCAGGAGCACCATGTCGGCGGCATGCACGTGTTCGGCGGGCGGCGCGCGAGGCCGGACGTCCTCCTCAACCCGACGTACTCGCGAACGACGCTCGGCCAGCCGCTGGCCGCGGCGTCGCTGCTCAACCGCCTGCAGGCGGCGGCGGACGTCCCGCTGCTGGTCACCGCCGACTTCGAGACCGGGGTCGGGTTCCGGATGGCCGGCGCCACGAACTTTCCCCGCGCCATGGCGTTCGGCGCCGCGGGCGACCCGCGTCTGGCTTTCGAGGCCGGCCGCATCACGGCGGTCGAGGCGCGGGCCATCGGCGTCCACGTGAACTTCGCTCCGGTCGTCGACGTCAACAACAACCCGCGCAACCCGGTGATCAACACCCGGTCCTTCGGCGAGGACCCGGAGACGGTGGGCCGGCTGGCGGCGGCATACGTCGAGGGGCTGGCGGCGGGCGGCATGATGGCCGCCGTCAAGCACTTCCCCGGCCACGGCGACACCGATGTCGACTCGCACCTCGCGCTGCCGGTCATCCGGCATTCGCGCGAGCGGCTGGATGCGGTCGAGCTGCCGCCGTTCCGGGCGGGCATCGCGGCGGGGGCGGGCGGCGTGATGACGGCGCACGTCGCGCTGCCGGCGCTCGACCCGGACGTGCGCAACCCGGCGACGTTCAGCGCGCCCATCGCCACCGCGCTGCTGCGGGACGATCTGGGCTTCGACGGTCTGGTCTTCACCGACTCGATGCGGATGCGCGCCATCACCCGCATGCTGCCGCCGGCTGCGGCCGCGGCGCGTGCGGTGGCCGCGGGACACGACGTCGTCCTGCATTCGCGGGACGATCGGGCCGCCCTCGCCGGCGTCGGAGCGGCGGTGGCGGACGGCACGATCGGCAGGGAGCAACTCGACCGGTCGGTGCGGCGCGTGCTGGAGGCGAAGGCGCGCCTCGGCCTGCACCGCGGCGCCCGCGTCGACCTCGACGCGCTGCCGGAGATCGTCGGCACGCGAGCGCATCGCGCGGTCGCCCGCGAGGTGAGCGAGCGGTCCATCACGCTGATCCGGGACGCGGCCGGGGACGTACCCTTGCCCACGCCGCGAGACGGCAGCCTGCTCTACCTGTCGATCCTCGACTACCCCACCGGTTGGGGTCTCGGTGCGCCGAGCCGGTTCGTGATTCCCGAGCTCCGGGACCGCTGGCCCGACGTCACCGCAATCGAGCTCTCGGACCGGACGCCGCCCGCCGATATCGAGCTCGTGCGCGAGACCGGCGCGCGCTTCGACGCCGTGGTCGCCGGCATCTTCGTGCGCGCCGCGTCGTTCAGCGGCCGGATGGACCTGGACGAGGATCTCGTCGCGTTCCTGCGGGACCTGGCGGAGGACGCGGCAGAGCGCGGCCAGCCGCTGGTCGTCGTCCTGTTCGGCAACCCCTACGTGGCGCGCTCGTTGCCCGAGCTGCCCGCGGTGCTCCTGACCTACGACTACCGCGGCCTGTCCGAGGTGACGGCGGTGAAGGCCATCGCCGGCGAGACTCCGATACGGGCGCGATTGCCGGTCACCCTCGGCGATGGTCTCCCGGCCGGGCACGGGTTGACGCGGCCCGGCGCGTCCCGCCGCTGACGGCCGGAGTTGTCGCGTATAATTGCAGTCTCGGCCGTCGGACGGACGCGCCCTTAGCTCAGCTGGATAGAGCGTCTGGCTACGAACCAGGAGGCCGCAGGTTCGAATCCTGCAGGGCGCGCCAACCTCTCTTCCTCGCCGCTCCCTTGAATCCCGAGACATCGCCTGAATAGCGGGCTGTCTTCACCACTCGGCAGGCGTGGAGCACAACCTCGCCGGTGAAGCCATCGACGGCGCGCTGCCGTCCTTGCCGGCGGTCAAGGCCTGTACGGCTCCGGGAACTCGCCGGCGCGCATCTTCTTGTATATGGCGTTGCGCTTCAAGCCGGTGCGCCACTCGACCTCGGCGCGTGTCATCAATCGATCCTTCGGTTCCCGAGACATGACAACAGGCCCCTTGTGTGCGCTCTCGCCCGTATCGCTGCCGGCGCAGCGGGACTCTCCGCGGCGTAGCCGGCAGCGTGATTGGCGCCAGCGACCTGGACCAACTCGCGGTACTCCGAGTGAGTCCATGCCGTTCGAGTTGAGCGTAGCGAGCCGGGGTCGTTTTTCTGGATGGGGTCCCCGTGGCCCGCGGTGCTGCTGGGCTGGGGTCGGCCCTTCCGGAGCGTCGAGGAGATGAACGGGCACCTGCTCCGGAACTGGAGACGCCGGGTCGGCGCCGACGACACCATCATCTGCCTCGGCGACGTTGGCCATCCGGATGCCTGGCGGGACGATGGCTTGGTACTCGACGTGGCCGAATGCCCGGGCGAGCGGCTCCTCGTCCTCGGCAACCACGACCGCGACGTACCGGCGCTGCGCCGAGCGCTCGCCTGCGGCGCCCGGCTGGGCCGTTGCGCGGGAACGGGTGCGGTGTCGTCCGTGCCCTTGCCAGCCGTCGTGGCCGGCGAAGAGTCGGTGGACACCTCCGAGGAAATGGCCGGATTTGCCGGACGAGCGGGACGGCGGCCACGGCCGCGCACGGTCAGGCCGGCCGCCTTCAGGTAACCGCTGGCGGTCTCGCGCCGGACTCCGGTGGCCTCTTCGATCCGCCGCAGCGACCAGCCGAGGCGTCCCAGCGCGAGGATCTGTTGCCGTTTCTGTTCGCTCAAGACGTTGCTCATGCCGGGGCAGGAACGTCGAGTTCCCGCCCCGCGTCAACGTCTCGGGCCGCTATCGGAAATGGCCGGTTCAGGCGCTCGACCGCACGGCGCCGCTGGTGCCGATGCGCAGGTAGAACCGAGGGTGCGCAACCAGGAAAACTGCTTGACGGTTAGCCGCGCCTTGAGTAGTATGCCGGTGAGCATGAACCACCCCGCCGCACCGCTGCTGCTCGACGCCGAGGACAGGAGCACGCTGGAGATGTGGGCGCGCAGTGCGACAGCGCCGCACCGCGTGGTGTCCCAGGCCAAGGCATTGCTGATGGCCGGTGACGGCGTTGCCAACAGTCGCATCGCGACCGCACTCGGCATCGGCCGGCCGACCGTGTTGGACTGGCGGTCACGGTTTCGTACCGAGGGTTTGGACTCGGTGGGTGCGGTGCGCCCCGGCCGCGGCCGTAATCCCGAGATCACCGCCGACCAAGTGCAGGCCATCGTGCATTCCACCTTGCACGAGACGCCGCCGGGCGCCACCCACTGGAGTTGCCGCTCGATGGCCAAGGCGGCCGGCGTGAGCCGCTCCACCGTCCAGCGCATCTGGGACGCGCACGGTCTGCAGCCGCATCGCGTGACGACGTTCAAGTTGTCGAAGGCCCCGGCGTTCGTCCAGAAGCTGACCGACATCGTGGGCCTGTACCTGAACCCGCCGGACCAGGCCGTGGTGCTGTGCGTGGATGAGAAGAGCCAGATTCACGCCGACGGGAGCCTCGCGGCTCAACCTCGTCGAGAGTTGGTTCAGCCAGCTGACGCAACGACGGCTTCGCCGCGGCGTCTTCTGCAGCGTGCCGGAACCCGCGGTTTTGGCGGGTTTCCCAAGAAACTTGCCCGGACGAGCCCGAGATGTGGCGGCGATCCTGTGGGTGACCACAAGCCTTCACTCATCCGGAGCCGGGCCGGCTGGCCACAGTTTCTGCCCCGACAGGCGAGGCTCAGCCCGAGGACGGTTTCCAAGGACCTGTGGGCGCGCTCCTTGCGTCCACGGGTCCGGCAGCTTCGACAGGCCAGCCTGCAACGGGCCTGATCCGGGTCCCGCAAAGTGACCATCACCTCGATCCCAGGAGCCCGAGTGCCGAAAAATGTCCAGATCGGGCGCAAGAACGGCATGACGCGGTCCGTTGGTGCCGATTGGGGTCCACAGATTTCTGCGGAAGAGCCAGAAATCGTAGTAGCGCGTGCGATGGGAGGCCGCAATGACGAAAAGCCAATTCCGTGAGTTTTTGTTCGGAGCGAAACACCCTACCGGACTGCTGGTCGCAGCAGCTACGGTCGCCGTACTCCTTTTCATGCAAGTTGGCGCCGTTGGACAAGAAGCTGGTGCCGTTGAACACAGTGTGTCGGCGCTGCCAGAGACTCAGCAGGAGCCGGGATACAACCCGACGACCCCAGCAAGAGTCGAGCTGGGAAGGCTGCTGTTCTGGGACCCGATTTTGTCGGGACCCGGAGACGTAGCCTGCGCGACCTGCCATCATCCCCAAAGCGCCTATGCGGAGAACCGCGACCTGTCGCTCGGCGTGAAGGGCATCGGCCTGGGCCGCTTCCGGCGTGACGGGCATCTCGTCAAACGCAATAGTCCGACGGTTCTGAACGTTGCTTTCAACGGCATGGATGAATCGGGCAGCTACGACCCGGCGAGTGCGCCGGCGTTCTGGGACAATCGCATCAGGAGCCTCGACTCGCAGGCGCTCGAACCGCTCAAGTCGTTTGAGGAAATGCGAGGGGACACCTACCCGGCGGATGAGGCTGTCGCGAGAGTGGTGGAGAAGCTCCAGGCCAACGCCGAGTACCAGAGCCTGTTCGCCGGGGCCTTCGGCGGTGAACAGCCGGTCACCGCGGAAAACCTGGGCAGGGCGATAGCGGCGTTCATGCGGTCGCTGCTGGCCAACAACTCGCCGTTCGACCGCTACATGCGCGGCGATCGCAGCGCCATGACGCGGGAACAGGTCCGCGGAATGCAGCGCTTCGAGGAGATCGGGTGCATCAGGTGCCACAACGGGCCCATGTTCTCCGATTACAAACTGCATGTCATGGGCGTGCCCGACAACCCCGCTCTTGCATCAGGTCTCACAACGCCCGCCTCCGACGGAGGCGCGCAGAACCCTCCTTGCCCGGCAGCTCCTGAGGAGCCGCGTACTGCAGAGTCCCGAGCAGCGTGCGACAGCTATGCGTTTCGCACGCCGTCGCTGCGAAACCTCGAATTGACCTTCCCATACGGGCACAATGGCATGTTCCGGACGCTGCGCGCCGTCGTGGGGTTCTATGAGGCCACCATCGCCGGGGAGTCCCGGAACCCGAACGTCAGCTACGAGGAGCTCGATCCGCGGCTTCGCGCGTTGCAGAACGTCGACGAAGAAGACACGGATCTGGTCGAGTTCTTGTTTGCTCTGAGCGACAGCTCGTTCGACCGTACGATTCCCGAGCGCGTACCGAGCGGCCTGCAAGTCGGCGGAAGAATTCGCTAGACAGAGTACGCGCCGTCGTGGTAAGCTGGGTGTTGAACACCCAATTTTGGGGCATAGCGATTGGAGGGCTCACATGAAACGGTTTTCCCTGTGTGTACTCGGCGTAATGGCGGTTGCGATGGCCGCGCCGGCGCAGGCGCAGGTCTACGAGGAGCGCCGGATTGATACGGATGACCCCATCCAAAAGCCGTTGCTCGCCGCTCCGAACGCGGCTATGGCCAGGGACGCCACGGTCGTTAAGTGGATTCGGAATCCGGAGAAGAGTCCGGAGGACGACGTCACGGCTGCCGACTTTACGTTTGAAGTTTTGAGGCCCGGCCCCGGCCGTATGGTCTGCTACGACCTGACCGGCTTTCCCGGAGAGCGGCCGTGGTCGGTGGAGTGCGTCAGCAGCGATGCCAACATGGCGCGCATCGCGCAGAATCGAGCGTTCGCGGAGATGGGGGCCAAGGCCCAGCCACTGCTGGCAGATGGCACGCGGGCCGGCAGGCCTGTCTTGTCGAGCAGCGGCACCGGAGGGATTAGGGATCTGGTTGTGGCCGCCGGGAAAGACGGAACGCGTGAGCTGCCCGAAGTCGGGTCCATCTGGTATAACCTCCGGGGCGACAGCCAGGACACCGCCATCTGGCACACGTTTATCGGCATGCCGAACTTCATGGCGGAAGACATCGGACTGCCGAACAACCGCGACGCGGGCGGCGCTTGGCTGATGTTTGAGGGCACGCCGGAAGCCCACGTCATGTTGCCGGGCCGATAAACCCGGCAGAGAGTTTCTCGGCCTCGGGGTTTTCGACCACGAATCAGGGGGAGGTGTGTGTGACACCTTCCCCTGACTTTCCGCAGGTTGCGAATGACTTCGCTTTGGGTGAGCTCTATGAAATATCTACTGACATGTCTTCTTGCCTCCGCTCTTCTTGCCTCCGCCGCGATGTTTGCGGCCCAGAGCAGACAGACGTTCTCAGGCACGATCACCGATGACGAGTGCCCCATAGCCGATCATTCCGGAATGCGGATGGGGTCGACCGACGCTGCCTGCGCCATCGCTTGCGTCGATGACCACAGCGTCCCGTTCGTTCTGTTTGACGGCAAAGAAGTCTATCGGTTGAGCGACCAGGAAAAATCCAGAGAGTTTGCCGGAAAGAAAGTGGCAGTCGTCGGCACGCTGGACTCCAGGACCAACACGATCCAGGTCGATTCAATGGCCGCGGCCAAGTGACCCATCGATCGATCCTCCGGCATCCACACGGTTCCGGCGCGCCGAGTGGCCCTCGACGTTAGCTCGATGCTCGGGGAGCGCGGGACGCGGCAGTCACGGCCGCGCCTTCGCCTCGAAGTCGTCCCGCCCGGTGGCGGCGCGTCGAGACGCCGGAATCACCGTAACGCCGGATCAGTCTGGACGCGTCGTACCCGAGCACGGCACCCACATCACCTCCGACCAGTAGCTGTTCTCGACAGGGGGCTCTCGATGGAGAGTGCCGGCGTGCGAACCGAGATCCGTCCAGGCCGGCTCCGGTAAGGATTCCGGCCGCCCCTGGAGTCCTTGTAGGCGCGCCATCTCCTTTTCCCGTCCGATCCCGACGCGGCCGCGCGCCTTGCGGCGCACCTGGCGACGCCGGTCGCGCTGAAGATCCTCTCCAGGGATATCCCGCACAAGTCCGAGGTCGGCGGGGTGGCCCTTGACCTGCGCGCGCCGGCGGCGGTTCGCGAAGCGGCGCAGGCCATGCTGGAGCGGGTCCGCGATGCGCGGCCCGAAGCCCGTCTCGATGAGCAGCATGGCCCGGGATGACGATTACGAGATCCTGAGGGGGAGAAAGGTCGTCATCTTTCCGGAGGGGGGAATGGTCAAGGACCGGCGCGTGGTGGGCGCACGGGGCGGGTACGAGGCCTACTCGCGCAGTGCCGGGAGGCGAAGAAGACAGCATACCGGGGCGGCAGTGCTGGGGCTGACTCTGGATGCGTTCAAGTCCGCACTACTGGAGGTGCACCCGAGGGGAGACCGGAAGCGCCTCCGCGAATGGGTCGAGCGGTTGCGGATCGAGAACGAAGAGAGGCTGCTGGAAGCCGTGCGGAGGCCCACCGTCATCGTGCCGGCCAACATTACCTTCTATCCCATCCGGGTGGGGGACAATCTCCTGCACCAGGTGGGTGAGCTCCTTACCCGCGGCTTGAGCCGGCGGATGACCGAGGAACTGCTGGTCGAGGGGAACATGCTGCTCAAGGATACCGACATGAACCTGCGGATGGGAGAACCCCTCGCGCTGGGACGCGGGCAGGGTTGGTGGGAGCGGCGCGTGCTCAGCCGGTTGGAGCAGGAGGCTGATTCGGCGGCGGATTTCTTCGGGTTGGCCACGAGGCGAAGACTGTGGGGCCGGCGTCTGCTGAAGTGGAGGCTGGCGCGCTCTCGCGCCGTTCGCCTCCCGCCTGTGCCCGGTGGGGTTTTCCACCGGTGGGGCGCTCTCTCTGCTGCTGGCGGCCGAATCTCCAGCTTCTCTGGCCGGCGTCGTTGCGGTTTCCGTGCCGGTCAGGTTGAAGGAGCAGGCCATGGTCTTCGTGCCGCTGCTGCACGGCGCAAACCGCATCACGCGCCGGATATCGTCGCTGGAGGGGGTGAAGCCCTTTCATGTCCACCGACCCGAACATCCCGACATCAACTACCGCCATGCTCCGGTTCGGAGCCTCTACGAGCTGCAGGCGATGGCGAAGGCGCTCGAGGAGAAGGCGAATCGGGTCGGCTGCCCGACGCTGCATCCTCCAGGGTACCGAGGATCCGGTGGTCGATCCCGACGGCGCCAGGTTGCTCCGGAGGAAGGTGGGCGGACGGAACTGCCGTCTGGAGTGGATCTCCTCGAGCCGGCACGGAATACTCCACGAGGATATCGCCGGGACCCAGGCGCGGATTCTCTCGTTTCTGTCGGAATTGTGAGTGACGGACGTATGGAATTCAGGGATTACTACGAGACCCTGGGTGTCGGGCGCGACGCCGGGGCGGACGAGATCAAGCGTTCGTACAGGCGTCTTGCGCGCAAGTTCCATCCGGACGTGAGCGGGGAACCGGATGCGGCTGACCGCTTCAAGGAAGTCCAGGAAGCCTACGAGGTGCTGAGGGACCCTGACAAGCGTGCGGCCTATGACCGCTTCGGCGCCGACTGGCAGGCGGGCCAGGAGTTCCGCCCGCCGCCGGACTGGAAGCCCGATGTCCGCTTCGCCGGCGGCGGCTACACGGACGCCGGCGAGTTCAGCGACTTCTTCGAGGCGTTGTTCGGCGCCGCCGGGCACCGCCGCTCGGGCGGCGGCTACACCCATCTGCGGATGAAGGGCGAGGACATTCATGCCCGGGTGGCGATCACCCTCGAGGACTCGTTCCGCGGCGCCACGCGCAGCCTGTCACTCCAGGTTCCGCGACTGGACGACGACGGCCGTTCGACTACCCGAACCAGCAGCTTGCGCTTCGCCGTCCCGAAGGGCGTCGTTGCGGGCCAGCAGATCCGGCTGCGCGGCCAGGGCGGCCCGGGCTTCGGAGGGGCGCCGGACGGCGACCTGTATCTCGAGGTCGTCTTCGCGCCGCACCCGCTGTTCCGCGCCCTCGACCGCGACGTCCATCTCGACCTGCCGGTGGCGCCATGGGAGGCGGCGCTCGGTGCAACGGTCACCGCACCGACGCTCGGTGGTAAGGTGGAGCTGAAGATTCCGGCCGGCGCGCGCACCGGGAGCAGGCTTCGGCTGAAGGGCCGGGGCCTGCCCGGCACTCCGGCCGGGGACCAGTACGTCGAGATCGAGATCCAGACTCCGAGTGCCGACACGGACGAAGCCCGCGCTCTCTACGAACGGATGAGGCACGAAATGTCGTTCGATCCGCGAGCCGATCTCGGGAGGGGTTGAGGCGATGGCGGGACGCGAAAGGCAGGAGCCTTCCGGCACGCTCCTCGACGATCGGACGATCTTTACCCTGCGCGAACTGTGCGTCGCCTGCGGGGTGCATGCGGAGATCGTGATCGAGTTGGTCCAGGAAGGCGTGCTGGATCCCCGGGGGGCCGATCCGGCCGACTGGCGTTTCCCGGGCAGCGCGGTGACGCGCGCGCAAAAGGCGCTCAAGCTCGCCCGCGACCTGCGCGTGAACTGGCCCGGCGCGGCTCTCGCCCTCGATCTGCTCGAGGAAATCGAGCGGTTGCGGCCGCAACGGCGTCGCTCGGCCCCTTGAACTTGCAGGAGCCTGGGGTGAGAGCCCGCGTCGCCCGGAGAGCGGCGATGTCCCATCGGGCAACGGCGCAGACTCCTAAAGCAGAGGCACGGCGATACCGACGTGCGCGAGGATCCGGAACGAGTAGTTGTAGTGCCGCTCGATGCGGTGCAGGCGCAGGGAGCCGGCCAGCATCACGCCGTCCGCCTCGTAGAACGCCTTCGACAGGCCTACCTCTCCGTAGTGACGCGTGGGCCGGAACACCGTTCCCTCCTGCAGGCGCGAGCCGTAGTTGAGGTCGCCTTCCTCCTTCAGCCACAGGCAGGCGCTCCAGAAGATGGCGTGCCCGCGCCAGCCGCCCTTCGCGGCGGCGGCGCGCAGGAAGAGGCCGTGGCCGTGTTCGGTCAGCTCCGGGGCGGCCCGGTCCGCGACGTGCTTCGACCACATCAGGTAGGTCTCGATAGACATGGCGTCGAACCAGTCGAGCCGCGGCTCGACGACCAGGCCCGGGCCTCCCGCCAGGCTGTCGTTGACCGGTCCGGGACCGAAGAGCTGCCCGCCCTCGTGCACGATGTGAAACTGGTACCCCAGCGCGACCGGCGATCCGGCGGTGCCGAGCCCCAGCCGGCCCCGTACCCCGGCATCGAAGCGCTCGCGGTGCTCGGACGTGTTCAGGCGCTGCCAGTTGATCCAGGCGTCCTGGGCCATGCGGTCCGCCGCCACCTGCCACTGGATCCCTCCTTCGTCGGGACGCGTGAACGCCAGCGTCTCGACCTGCAGCGGCGGTAGCAGGCCGTGCGGCCCGCCGAGGTCGGGGGCGGCCGTGAAGTCGTGCGGAACCGTGTCGAGCGTGCCGAAGACGAAACGCGACGGCCCCCTCTCGACGGTCAGGCTGATCACCGGCCGCCACCGTTCGGCGAAGCGGGCGGATCCGTATCGATGGTTGAGAAACAGGCCGGCCCGCAGCGTCGCCCGGTCGGTCAGCTCCAGGTCGACGCCGGCCGTGCCTGCCGCCCCGAGCAGCGTCTCGCCGTCCCGGAAGGGGTTGAAGAACTCGGTGTTGTCACCGTAGATGGCGACGTCGGCCCGCAGCGTCGCCTGCTGCTGCGCCGCCGCGGGCAGCGCCGGCACCAGGGCCAGCAGAGCGAGGCCGGCGCCGGCCGTGAGCGGCGCTCGTTCGCGCGGGCGGGGCATGGGCGGCGGGATTATAACGTCGCGGCGGGCCGCCGCGCCGCGCGAAGGCCCCGCTCGTTCACGCGGGCGGGGGCACGGGCGGCGGGACTATAACGTCGCGGCGGGCCGCCGCGACGCGCAAAGGCTCCGCTTCCCCCTTCAGCGTCGGCTCGATGCTGGTACCATACGAGGTTCATGCTGTCCGCGAACGCAGCGCCACCACCCCGGGTGGGCGGCAAGTTTCTCCACCTCGGTCCGGAGCGCTTCCTCGTCAAGGGCGTCGCCTACGGCACGTTCGCGCCCGACGCCGACGGCTACCAGTTTCCGTCGCTGGCGCGGACCGCGGAGGACTTCGCGCTCATGGCGCAGTCCGGCATCAACACCGTGCGGACCTACACGGCGCCGCGCGGGGAGCTTCTGGACGCGGCGCAGGAGCAGGGACTGCGCGTGGCGGCGGGCGTTCCGTGGGCGCAACACGTCGCGTTCCTCGACGACCGCAGGCTAGCGCGCGCCGTGCGCAAGGACATCGTCCGGGACGTCCGCCGGCTCAGCGGGCACGCTGCGACCCTGCTCGTGGCGATCGGCAACGAGATTCCGTCCGGCGTCGTGCGGTGGCACGGCGCCTCCCGCATCGAACGCTTCCTGTGGGACGTGTACGACGACGCGAAGCAGGCTGCGCCGGACGCGCTCCTCACCTACGTCAACTACCCGCCGACGGACTACCTGGAGCTGCCGTTCTTCGACGTCTGTGCGTTCAACGTCTATCTGCATCGCGGCGAGGCGCTGCGCGCCTACATCGCGCACCTGCAGGTCGTGGCGGGCAACCGGCCGCTGCTGCTGGCCGAAGGAGGCGCCGACAGCCTGCGCGAGGGCGAGGAGGGGCAGGCTTCGCTCACGGCGACACAGCTCCGCATTGCGTTCGAGGAGGGTGCCTGCGGCGCGGTCGTGTTCTCGTGGACGGACGACTGGTGGCGCGGCGGTCATGCCGTCGACGACTGGCGGTTCGGGCTGACCGACGAGCGACGCCGACCCAAGCCCGCCCTTGCCGACGTCGCGCTCGCGTTCGCGGACGCCGGATTTCCGCCGGACAGCCGCCGCGACTGGCCGCGGGTCTCCGTGCTGATCTGTGCGCGCAACGCCGCCGGGACCCTCGACGAGTGCCTGCGCTCGGTCGCGAAGCTGGACTACCCCGACTACGAGGTCATCGTCGTCAACGACGGCTCGACCGACGACACCGGCGAGATCGCCCGAGGGCACGCGGGCGTGACCGTCCTCGATACGCCGCACGGCGGCCTGAGCGCGGCGCGCAACGCGGCGCTCGATCGCGCCACCGGGGACATCGTCGCCTACACCGACGCGGACGTGCGCGTCGATCCGGCTTGGCTCGTCTACCTGGTCCAGCCGTTCCTGCGGTCCGACGTCGTCGGCGCCGGGGGCCCCAACGTCGTTCCGGAGGACGATCCCTGGATGGCGCAGTGCATCGCGCGGTCTCCGGGCGCGCCGACCCACGTGCTGCTCGACGACCGCGTGGCCGAGCACGTCCCGGGCTGCAACATGGCCTACCGCCGCGACGCGCTGCTGGCCATCGGCGGGTTCGATCCGACCTACCACGCGGCGGGCGACGACGTCGACGTGTGCTGGCGGCTCCAGGCGCGCGGCCAGCAGATCGGGTTCGCACCGTCCGCGCTCGTCTGGCACCGCCATCGCCGCACCATGCGGGGCTACTGGCGCCAACAGGTGGGCTACGGCGAGGCCGAGACCCAGTTGATGGACAACCACCCGGAGCGCTTCCAGAACGGCCACGCCGTCTGGAAGGGCCGCATCTACAGCCAGTTGCCTTTCGTCCGCGCCATCTCGCGCGTGCGGGTCAACGCCGGGGTGTGGGGCACGGCGGCGTTCCCCTCCGTGTACAGCGCCCACATTCCGTCGATGACCTACGCGCCGCACCTGATGGAGTGGCAGATCGGGTCGGCCCTGCTGGCGGGCGCCGCGGCCGCCAGCGCGTGGCTCGGGCAGCCGGCGCTCGCCGTGGCGGCAGGGCTGATGGCGGTCGCCGGCATGGCGGCCACGGTGACCAAGTGCGTCGGCTACGGCCGGCGCACGGACGTTGGCGGGCTGCCCGTGGTGGGCCCGTTCGGTCGCCTGGCGAGTCGAACACTGTACCGGACGACGATTGCGTGGCTGCACCTGCTGCAGCCGATCGCGCGCGGTTGGGGCCGCCTGCGCGGCAAGCTCTGGCCCCCGGACGTCGGGACCCGGCGCGTTGCCGCCGCGACCGGCGACCGCCGCGTCGTCGAGCGGCTCGAGGTCGGTCGGGCGATCCGCCTGATGTGTCGCGGACAGGACAGGATGGAGCTCTGGAGCGAGCGGTGGGTGGACCGCGCCGGCCTCTTGACGAGCATCACGCGCGGCCTGCAGGCGCGTGCGGTCGGTCGGGCGATCGACGCGCACGACACCTGGCAGCAGGAGCGCGACCTGGCGGTGGCGACGGGCCGGTGGGGCTGGCTCGACCTGCGGACGCTGCTGGAGGAACACCAGGCGGGCCGTTGTCTCTTCCGCGTCGGCGTTCGCCACAGGCTGGCGCCCTTCGGCGCCACGGTGGGGATGCTCACGGGCGCCGGGCTCGCGGTGAGCCTGCTTCTCGACGCCGGCCTGACCGCGTCGCTGTTCCTCGGAAGCGGTCTGGCGGCTGCCGCCGGCATGTGCCGCCGGATCGCGCAGGTCGATGCGGGCGTCCGCGCGGTCGTCGAGGAGGTGGCCGGCCGGCACGGCATGCTGGTGATGCGCGGCAACGATCTGGCGGCGAAGGTTCCCGCCGCCGGATCCGAAACGTCCCGCCCGTTCATACGGCGGCCGCCGGTGGTCGGTGGCGCGGCGTCCGGCGCGGACGGGGAGGCCAAGCGCGCCGACGTGCTCGATCTGCAGCCGTCCGGGGAACGTTGACGGCGACCGCCGGGTGGTTCACGTGCGCCGGGCGTACTGGCGATCGTAGTACGCCCGATAGGATTCGTCGCCTTCCTTGATCGGACGCCACCACCACTCGTTGTTCCTGTACCAGTCGACGGTTGCGCGCAGGCCGGCTTCGAAGGTGGTCCGCGGCGCCCAACCCAGCGCGCGGAGCTTCGCCGTGTCCAGGCTGTAGCGGCGATCGTGCCCCGGCCGGTCCGCCACCGGCTCGATCAGCGAGATCGGTCGATCGACCAGGTCCAGGATGCGGTGCGTCAGGTCGAGGTTGGTCACCTCGTTCCCGCCGCCGACGTTGTACGTCTCGCCGGGGCGACCCCGCTCGATCAGCAGGTCGAGCGCCCGGCAATGGTCGTCCACGTGCAGCCAGTCGCGGACGTTGAGACCGTCACCGTACAGCGGCACCGGCCGGTTGTCGATGGCGTTGGTGATGAACAGGGGGATGATCTTCTCCGGGTACTGCCGAGGGCCGTAGTTGTTCGAGGCGCGCGTAATCACGACCGGCACCTGGTAGCTGGCCCAGTAGCTGTAGGCGAGGCGGTCCGCGCCGGCCTTGCTCGCCGAGTACGGGTTGCGCGGCCGCAGTTCGTCGGTCTCCCGGCTGGCCCCGTCCGGGACGCTGCCGTAGACCTCGTCGGTCGAGATCTGCACGAAGCAGCGCAGGCGGGGGGCCGCCCGGGCCGCGTCGAGCAGCACGAACGTGCCGAGGACGTCGGTCCGGATGAACTCTCCGGCGCTCATCAGGGAGCGGTCGACGTGCGTCTCGGCCGCGAAGTGCACGACGATCTCGGCCGCGCGCACGAGCGGGGCGGCGACCGAAGGGTCTGCGACGTCGCCGTGCACGAACCGATGCCGCGGATGCTCGTCGAGGTCCTGCAGGTTCTCGCGCCGGCCCGCGTAGGTCAGCTTGTCCAGCGTCGTCACCCGCCAGTCCGGGTGCGCGTCGAGGGCGTGGTGGACGAAGTTGCTGCCGATGAAGCCGGCTCCACCGGTGACGAGTACCTCAACCATCCTTGCGCGTCCAGTCGTAGGGCAGGCTGCCGTGCGGCTCCAGGCGGTATTCGTCGGGATCGTCGTACACGTACGGTTCGCTCGGCACGTTCACGACGACGGACGGCTCGCGGCTGATGCATTTCCAGCCGTGGTAGACGAGGTTCGGTATTTGCACCAGCGTCGGGTTCTGGGTGCCGAGGAAGAACTCGTTGACGTGTCCCCGGGTCGGCGAGCCCTCTCGCGTGTCGAAGAGCACCAGCTTGATCATGCCGGCCACGCAAGCGAAATGGTCGACCTGGTGCTTGTGGTAGTGCCACGCCTTGACCACGCCGGGGTACGTGCCGGACACGTACACCTGCCCGAACTTCTCGAAGAGGGCATCGTCGGCGCGCAGGATCTCCATCAGCCACCCGCGCTCGTCCGGGATCAGCCGCAGGGGCTTGGTCCGGACGCCGTCGATGGGCCCGCGATTGACGGTCGCGTACTGGACGGGATCGGTCAAGAGTCGTTCCTTTCCGGGCCGTTCAACGAATGCCCACTTCCGAGCGGTCGCCCAGCATGAAGCGCAGCGCCGCGGGCTTGCCGGAACGCCGGACGATGGTCACGCTGCGGCCGATGAGGCTGTCGGTGACCCGGTCGGTCAGGCCCGTGATGCGGCTGCCCTCCATCACGATGCTGTGTTCGATCTCGGCCCCGCTGATCTCCACGTCGCGCATGATCGCGGTGAACGGCCCGACGTACGCATCGTGAATGCGCGCGTCGTGTCCGATGATGACCGGACCGCGGACCACGGATCCGGTGATGACCGCGCCCGGCTCGACCACTACCTTGCCCTCCAGACGGGACTCGTCGTCCACGGTCCCGTCCATGCGCGGCGTCAGGGTATCGAGGATGAGCCGATTCGCTTCCAGCATGTCCTCGAGCCGGCCGGTGTCCTTCCACCAGCCGTCGACGATGTGCCGGCGGACGTCCAGTCCACGGTCGATCAGGTCCTGGATCGCATCCGTGATTTCGAGCTCGTTCCGGAAGCTCGGCTTGATGCGGCGAACCGATTCGAAAATGGCGGAACCGAACATGTACACGCCCACCAGGGCCAGGTTGCTCTTCGGGGCCCGCGGCTTCTCGACGAGGCGGACCACCCGGTGTCCGTTGGTCTCCGCCACACCGTACTGCTCCGGGTGCGGTACCGGCGTCAGCAGGATCTGGGCAGCCGGTCGGGCCGCCGCGAACTCCTCGACGAACGGCACGATGCCCTTGGCGAGCAGGTTGTCGCCCAGGTACATCACGAAGGGGTCGTTCGCGATGAACGATTCGGCGATCAGGACGGCATGCGCCAGCCCGCGGGGCGCGTCCTGCGGAATGTAGGTGACCGTCACTCCCCACCGCGAGCCGTCGCCGACCGCGGCCTCGATCTCGGCGCGGGTGTCGCCCACGACGATGCCTATCTCGCGGATCCCGGCCGCGGCGAGCGTCTCGATGCCGTAGAACAGCACCGGCTTGTTCGCTACCGGGACGAGCTGCTTGGCGCTGGTGAACGTGAGCGGCCGGAGGCGTGTGCCCTTGCCGCCACTGAGGATGAGCCCCTTCATCGTGGACGATAATCATAACGGGTGGGCATGGACCGGCTCCGGATCGGGTGATTCGAATGCTTGAGCACGAGGCGTACATGCGTGCGGCGCTGGCCGAGGCCGGCAAGGCGATGTGCAGCAACGAGGTGCCGGTGGGCGCCGTCGTCGTCGCGCCGGGAACGGGTCGCATCGTCGGCCGCGGCTTCAACCACCCGAGAAGCGGGCTGGATCCGACGGCGCACGCTGAAGTCGCGGCCCTGCGCGACGCGGCCCGGAACGCAGGCAACTACCGGCTTTCCGGGGCCACGCTGTACGTGACCGTCGAGCCGTGTCTGATGTGTGCGGGGGCGCTGGTGCACGCGCGGATCGGCACGCTCGTGTACGGCGCGCCCGAACCGAAGGCAGGCGCCGTGCGTTCCGTGTGCCGCGCGCTCGATCTCGAAGCGCTGAATCATCGCGTCGCAGTGGTCGCCGGCGTGCTCTCGGACGAGTGCCGCGCCCTGATGCAGGCATTCTTCAGCGCCAGGCGGCATGCGGCGGACGGGCCGGCCGGCTGACGGCGGCTCGCCGGTCGGCGTACAATGAGATCACGGAGAGGTACCGAAGTGGTCGTAACGGGGGCGCCTCGAAAGCGTCTTGTCGGGAAACCGGCACGTGGGTTCGAATCCCACCCTCTCCGCCAAATCTCCGCATCCGCTCCGATTTGACGTAGGGGGTGGGCTTGAGGCGCTTCGCGGCTCTCGCCGC
>WTFV01000163.1:17116-38483 GCA_011523845.1 Acidobacteriota bacterium
GCTCGAATCCCTGCTGTTTTCCGCCGCGACATCTCCGCCTCCGCTCCGATTTGACGTAGGGGGTGGGCTTGAGGCGCTTCGCGGCTCTCGCCGCTTCGGGCTCGAATCCCTGCTGTTTTCCGCCGCGACATCTCCGCCTCCGCTCCGATTTGACATAGGGGGTGGGCTTCAGGCGCTTCGCCGCCGGCGCGGCTTCGGGCGCGGTTGGGGCGCCGGCGGTGTGCGGCGCCTGCCCGCATTGTCGCGAGGCGGGTCAGCAGTTCCGGCGGCGCGAGTACACGATGACGTGCATCGCCTGGATCTCCCTCGGCTTCGCGAAACGGGCCGTGTAGGCGTGGTTGTACGACTGGAGCACGAAGTTGCCCTGCACCGCGTGGGCCACGCGGACCAGACGCTCGCCGGAGGCGAGCTGAACGTAGACCTCGTCGCCGTGCTGCACACGGTTGCCCGGCGATACGACCGCGATCATGGCCGGCCGGTAGGCGGGAAACATGGCGTCGCCCCGGATCTGAACTCCGTAGGCGTTCGGATCCTGCAGATCCCCGGGGCGGGCTATCCACTGCACGATATCGACCCGTTCCCTGGCCCCGTCGGACCAGGCGACTCCCGCCGGGAACGCATCGCCCTCCGCGATCACCGGAATCTCGGTTCGCGCCGAAGACTCGGCCGGTGCTTCGCCCGCCGAATCGGCGCCCGCGGGTGCAGCAGCGATCGCATGGCTCTGCTCCCGCACCTGGTCGTAGTCCGGATCCATCCCGGCGAGCAGATGGTCCACGGAGCAGCGGAGGCCCTTGGCAATCTTGATCAGCGTCAGGGTCTCCAGCACGGCGTACCGATCGTTCTCCCAGTCGGAAACCTGGGGCTGCGGGACACCCAGCAGGTCGGCCAGCGCCTTCTGCGTCTGGAGCCCGGCCTCCCAGCGCAGTCGCTTGATGTTCTGCCCCAGCGACACAATCCAGAGATTATCGCAGAGACTGCTCACGTCCAAAACTCGTCGCCGGGGGAATTATGTCGAAAAGCGCCCATTCACACCTTGATCCGGCCGGACTGTGGGCGGGCTTCGTGCTCGCGACTCGCAGCCGTCGTGCTCATGGACGGACACCCCATCGCCGGCCAGACGCCCATTCGCGCGCAGCATCCGAACGAGATCCCGAAGGACGATCCGTTCCACCAGCCGACCAAGGCCGAGATGGAGGAAGGCGTGAGCATCCCGGACTCCACGCCCGAGGAGCTGCCGCTCGCCGTCGTCGGCAAGCACCCGCGCCGCGTCACGCACTGACCGTTCAGGGCCGCTCCGGTCGGGCGGCCCCACCCTGCCGAATGGGCACTTTCGATACGATTCCCCATCGTCGGCACTCGCGATGTCCGGCGGCCCGCCGATTCGTCTTTACACGTTCCGCCCTCGCCACATATAGTCAGGAACGCTGTGCTGACCGAGCAGCAACTCGCCATCCTCCGGACCGAGCCCGGCACCAACCGCGTAGCGAAGGCCATCGCGCTTGCGGGCGTCACGCAGGTCACCATCGCCGAGGCCCTCGGCCTGCCGCAGCCGTACGTCAGCGACGTCGCACGGCAGCGTTACCGGACCATTACCGTCGAGAACGCAAGGAAGTTCGCAACTTACTTCGGCTGTTCCATCGAGGACCTGTTTCCGCCGGGCGACGAGGGCAAGGCGTAACGCGTCCCGGCAACGTGCAGCCCGCCTGACCGGTGCGCACGCGACGGGCGGCTCCCGCGATCTCGAGTCGCTCTCCGGGATGCGCCTGCCGGGCGCGGCTTGTCTCTTCCGCCTCGAGCGCTCCCGGGCGCGCCGCGCCCGCGTCGGTTGCCCGCCGGTGCGGCGGAAGAACACCCGCGCGATGGACGTGTTCGCGGTGTGGGGCCGGCCGGCGCTCCGACAGGCATGCACCTCTGCTGCGGAGGGCGCTCCCGCTCCGGGCGGGGCGGCTGATAGACTGTCAACTGCATCGCGGCGCCGATGGGCCGGAGAGATGTCCGAGGGGTTGAAGGAGCACGCTTGGAAAGCGTGTGTAGGGGTAATCCTCCTACCGTGGGTTCGAATCCCACTCTCTCCGCCAGATTCCGCCTTCGCTTCATCTGGCGTCGAGCGTGGGCTTCAGGCGCTTCGCGGCTGACGCCGCTTCGGGCTCGAATCCCTGCTGTTTCCGGGCCAGATTCCGCCTTCGCTTCATCTGGCGTCGAGCGTGGGCTTCAGGCGCTTCGCGGCTGACGCCGCTTCGGGCTCGAATCCCTGCTGTTTCCGGGCCAGATTCCGCCTTCGCTTCATCTGGCGTCGAGCGTGGGCTTCAGGCGCTCCGCGGCTGACGCCGCTCCGCCGGCGGGCAGGTGTGGGGTCGCAGCGTCTTGATCGGACTCCGCGGCGCGGCGTACACTGGGTCGTCCGCGCGTGGTGACGGGTCGCGCCGCGGCTCGGAACCTGTGCAATTTCAGCCTACGAACCGCGTCAGGGCCGGAAGGCAGCAGCGCTAAGTAGTCACTGACATGTGCCGCAGGCTCTTCCGGGCCGCGGTGGGACCCGTGCCTGCGCCGACGGGTCGTCGCCCCACGCGGCGCCACGCCTGACGGATGGCCTATCAGGTTCTCGCACGCAAGTACCGGCCGCAGCGGTTCGGCGATGTCGTCGGCCAGCAGGCGACCACGAAGACGCTTCGCAACGCCCTGTCGCAGGGACGCCTCGCGCAGGCGTTCGTGTTCGCCGGCCCGCGTGGCGTCGGCAAGACGACGACCGCCCGCATCCTGGCCCGTGCCCTCAACTGCGCAGACGGCCCGACGCCGGATCCGTGCGGGACGTGCGACGCGTGCGTCGAGATCGCCGAGGGACGCGACATCGACGTGCTGGAGATCGATGCCGCCACCCATACGCAGGTGGAGAACATCCGCGAGGTGATCATCGCCGGGCTGGCGATGGCGCCGGTCCGCAACCGCTACAAGGTCTACATCATCGACGAGGTCCACCAGCTCTCCGGGCATTCCTTCAACGCGCTCCTCAAGTCGATTGAGGAGCCGCCGCCGCACGTCATGTTCATGATGGCGACGACGCAGCTCGAGAAGATCCCGGACACCATCCTGTCGCGGGCGCAGGTCTACGAGCTGCGAACCATCGGGCGGCAGCAGATCGTCGAGCAGTTGCGGATGATCGCCGTGGCCGAATCGATCGCCGTCGACGACGCGGCGCTGGGGCTCGTCGCGCGCGCCGCGGACGGCAGCATGCGGGACGCGCAGAGCGCCTTCGACCAGGTGATCGCCTTTGCCGGCGAAACGATCGGGGTCGACGACGTATCGACGGTCCTGGGCCTGATCGGCCGCGATCCGGTGCTCGATGCCGTTGCCGCGGTTGCCGACGAGGACGCCGCCGCGGTATTCGAGCTCGCGGGGCGGTTCGTCGAGGCGGGCTACGATCTGCGGCTCGTCTGTCGCGAGCTGTCGCGGGCGGTTCGCGACCTGCTGGTTCTCTCGATCGACCCGTCGCGCGCGGCCGATCCCGAGATTGCCGGCGAGGGAGAAGGCGACCGGCTGGTCGATCTGGCGCAGCGATTCTCGCGTGAAGACCTGTTGCGCGCGTTCGACGCGCTCACGCGCGCCGAGGCCGAGATCAGGAGCGCGGCGCAGCCGCGCTACCACCTGGAGATGGCGTTGCTCCGCTGGATGCACCTGCGGAGGCTCGTGCCGCTGACCGACCTGCTGCAGGGGCGTGGAGTCCCGACCGCCCCTCGAACGCCTCCCGTTTCCCCGCCGCGGAAACCCCGGCCCGCGCCGCTCCCGCGTTCGGCGTCCGCCCCCGCCGAGGCCAGTCGCCGATCCGCGCCGGGCGATTCCGCGCCCGCCGGGGGCGGTCGCCGGTCCGCGCCGGGCGATTCCGCCCCCGCCGGGGGCGGTCGCCGGTCCGCGCCGGGCGATTCCGCCCCCCCCGCGGGCAATCGCCAGTCTGCGCCGGGCGATTCCGCGCCCGCCACGGCGGTTACCGCGGACCCGGACGAGAAGGGCGCGCTGCTGGCGGAAGCCAGGCGGGTCAGCAAGTTGTTCCACGCCCTGGTCGTGGTGCCCGCGCGACGGATCGACCTGGAGGGCGACCGCCTCGTCTTCACCTTCCCGCCGGACCGCCGCACGGCGGCGGATCGACTGCAGGAGAAGCGGGAGTGGCTCGAGACGCTGTCGGCCAGGGTCGTCGGACGGCGTCTGACGGTGGAGGCGGTGGAGGAATCGGCGGGGGAACCGGAGCAGCCGCGGGGAGCTTCCGACGCGGGCGGGGCGAGGGCCGGCGCCGCCGGCGGTGCGGGAGCCACGGCGGCGGTCGCTCCGGTGCCGGGCGACAGCCCCGCGGCGGATGGCGCCGCGGCCGGGTTGCGCGAGCGCGCGCTCGGCGATCCCGTGGTGAAGGCCGTGCTGGAGCTGTTTCCGGCGGAGATTACCGAGGTCGAGAGCATCCGATGAACATCCAGCAAATGATGAAGCAGGCGCAGGAGATGCAGGAACGCCTGCAGCGCGAACTGGCCGCCACCGAGGTCGAGGCCACGGCAGGCGGCGGCATGGTGACCGTCGTCATGAACGGCGTCAAGCAGGTTCGCTCGATCACCATCGATCCCGAGGTCGTCTCTCGGGACGACGTCGAGATGCTGCAGGACCTCATCGTGGCGGCGGTGAACGACGCGCAACGCAAGGTGGACGAAGAGGTCGCCGGCAGGATGGGAGGGATGATGGGCGGCCTGCGGATTCCGGGACTCGGCGGATGACCGAGCTGGCCCCGCTTCAGGCGCTGGTGGATCATCTTCAGCGGTTGCCCGGAATCGGCGCCAAGGGCGCCCAGCGGCTCGCGTTTCATCTCCTGCGGCAGCCGCGCGACGACGTGGAGGCGCTGGTCGAGGCCATCCGGGACGTCAAGGAGCGGATCACCTACTGCTCGGTCTGCCACAACATCACGGATGCCGACCCCTGCTACTACTGCACGCACGATGGCCGCGACCGCAGCGTCATCTGCGTCGTCGAGGATCCGCACAACGTCACCGCGGTAGAGAGAACCCGGGAGTTCAACGGGGCCTACCACGTCCTGATGGGGTCGCTGTCGCCGCTGCAGGGGATCGGACCCGACGACCTGCGCATCAAGAGCCTCCTCGAACGTGTCGGCGGCGGGACGGTGAGCGAGGTCATCCTGGCGACGAATCCCAACGTCGAAGGCGAAGCGACGGCGATCTACCTGGCGAAGCTGCTGAAGCCGCTCGGCGTGCGGGTCACCCGGATCGCGATGGGGCTGCCGGTGGGGAGCGACATCGAGTACGCCGACGAGGTGACGATCCACAAGGCGATGGAGGGCCGGCGCGAGCTGTAGAGACCCTGGAGGAGCAACGTGGCCCGGCAGGCGGCAGCTCCGCTCGATGCAGCTCTTGCCACCCGGCGCCGGGAGCGGACCTTCCCTTTCCCGGTGCGGCAGGCGGCAGCTCGGCTCGATGCAGCTCTTGCCACGGACTGCCGGAGGATCGCGCGAACGCCGGCGAGCCGGCCCTACGTGACGGCCTCCGTTCCGGTCAGTTGCTCGAGAACGCGCGCGGTCGCCTGCCCCGGCGTGTCCTTGCCGGCCGGATCGAGGTCGCGCCGCAGGCGGGCGAGACCGCCCGCGTCGTCGACGTCGTACCAGGCCGCGACTCGCTCGACGGCGAACCCGGCCCGCGCCGCCGCGCGCAGCGTGTCGTCGAGCGCGGCCGACGTTCCCCAACGGACGCCCGTGAAGAGGTCGGGAACCGCGCCGCCCGGAGCGGGTGCGGTCAGACCGATCAGGTAGTAGCCTCCGTCGGCGGCCGGTCCGAGCGTCACCGTCCCCGGCCTCAGTCGCCCCAGTGCCTGGGTCAGGTGCGCGCGGGGCAGCGTCGGCAGATCCGAGCCGATTATCACTGCCTTGGCGTAACCGGCAGCGAACAGGTCCTCGAACAGGGCGCGCTCTCTGGCGCCCAGGTCGCTGCCGCGTTGCGCGAGCAGCTCGGCTTCGTCGATGCCGAGCCGGGAGAAGCCGCCCGGTCCCCCGTCGGGGGCGTAGGCGACCCGCACCGCCGTGTCGGGCACGGTGCGGCAGGTCGCCAGGGTGTCGGCCAGAAAGGCCGCGTACAGGCGCCGGCGATCCGCTTCGGCAGGGATCGCCGGCTGCAGGCGGCTCTTCGGCGCCCGGGCGCCGAAGGGTGACCGCGCCATGATCGCGACCACCGACGGGGCTGTCGCCCCGGCCGCGAGTCTGGTCGGCGAGAGTCCTCGCCGGACCAGCGCCGCCATGCCGACCGCCATCCAGACGAGCATGCGGGCCGTGCGTACGGTTGCCAGCGTGACGCCGGTCGTGGCGCCGAACCCGAGCAGCGCGGCGACCCAGGCCGTGCCCGCCTGATCGACCCCGATCCGCAGCGGGACGACCTTGAACACCACGTTGACGATGCGATTGGCGGTCTCGAAGACAAAGGCTTCCACGAGCGTCGGCGCGCGCCCGGAAATGGCCGACAGGACGAGGAACACCTCCGCGACCGCGAGGACGTGGAAGGTCGTCTCGAGCAGCGCGACGAGCAGTACACGCGACCCGGTTCGCGGGTAACCGTGGTGGATGCGCGTTTCCGCGTCATGGACGCGATGCGCCGCCCGTTCGAGGAAGGCGGTCATGACGCCGCGTCGAGCGAGCCGGCGGAGCGCCGTGCTGGCGAAGCGGACGCGACGCCAGATGAGCCAGTGCGTGCCCCCGGCGAGCAGCAGGAGAGCGGTCAACGGGAGACCGATGACGAGCCATTCGGATGCCGGACGTTGCACCACCACGATGGACGCGACGGCGCCGGCGCCGATCACGACCGTGATCGACAGGGTATAGAAGAGCGTCTCGATGGCGAGGGCGGGGACCGTGGTCCCGAGGGGCGCGCGGCGCCGGAGATAGAGCACCTTGACCGGCTCGCCGGCGACGAGGCTCAAGGGCGTCAGGTTGGCGACCGCGTCTCCGGCGATGTGGGCCGGCAGCAGATCGCGCAGGCCGAGGCCGTGGCCGGGCGCCAGGCACCGCCGCCAGGCCGACGCCCGCGCGGCGAAGCGGAGCCCCGACAGGACGAGCACCAGGGCGAAGGTCCAGCCGAGGCTCCGGATGTTGCCGGCTACGGTGGTGACGCCCGCCTCGTGCAGGTAGTACCCGAACAGCGCCAGCCCGCCGGCCGTGGCGAGAAGGCTGGCGGTTCCGGGGCGCCGGCCGGACGTCGCGGGGGGAGTGCGCATGGGAAGCGGAGGCGCCGGGCACGGTCACCGGCTCGCTGCCATAATCGGCGGGTATGGAGTCGGTCTCCCTCCAGTTTCCCGTCGCCATCATTCTACTCGGTGGCGGGCTGGTGGCCGGCTTCGCGGGGTACCCGTTGCTGCGGCCGCTGCTGGCGCTGTACGGCTTCATCGGCGGCGTCATCGTCACGCCGACGTTCGTCGATCAGCTCGACGGCTGGTGGTTCATCGCCGCGGCGTTGGCCGGCGGACTCGCCGGGGCCGCGATCGCGCTCGCCGTGTACCTGGCGACCGTCGCGCTGCTCGGGGCCGGCGTGGCCGCGTTCATCGTGCACCTTGCGGTCGAGGGCGATCCGGACGTCTGGCTCGTGGTCGCCGCGTCCGTGCTCGGCGCCCTCGCGGCGCTGATCGTGCGTCGCTACGTCATGATCATCGCGACGGCGTTCGCCGGCGGCTGGACCACGCTGGTCGGCGCGTTGGCGCTGTCCCGGGACGACGCGGCGATGGCCGCCACCGGGGGGGACGTGTCCGGGCTGTTTCCGATGGTGCCGCTCACGGGGCACGAGGCGTTCGCGGCGGGCTGGCTCGTCCTCGGCCTGCTCGGATCGGTAGTGCAGCTTCTCGCCTCCCGACGCGTGCGGGGGGACGATTGACCCCGCCGGCGCCGACCCGACGCCGCTTGGGGCCTCGCAGGGCCTCGCGGGCCTCGCTCGCTGCGGCCATCGAAAATGGTATGATCAATGGTCTTGCGTGTTCCTCAGTAGCTCAATTGGCAGAGCATCCGGCTGTTAACCGGAGGGTTGCTGGTTCGAGTCCAGCCTGAGGAGCCACTTCCTCCGCCGGGAGGAAGCGTCTCCCCATCCTGTCCTCGGCTGTTGCGCCTTCGGCTGCAAGACTCGAGTCCAGCCTGACGAGCCATTTCCTCTTCCTGCTCGACTACGCCCGCACGGCATGCGCCCAGTACCGGGAGAGGCTTCTTTTCGAAGCGGACGCGCACGGGGTGACCGCATGGCGAACGGCAACCGCCGGCATGAACCTGATAGTCGGAAACGCAGCAGATGCGCACGAGGAGCGCCGGACAGGAGCGCCTGCACAACGGAGCAGAGGCGGAGGACAGGCCGGCGTGGCGATCAGGTCAATCCAAGAAGTTGGCCGGCCGCGATCCAAGGGAGTGTAGGCCGGTCGTGTTCTCCTGGCCGTCGAACGCGCCGGCGGCGTCGCGCGGTCTCGATTTTGTCGTCCCGTACGTGGCGTTTGGCTGGCAACAGCCCGGCGGCGGCATGACGCGCGCTCCGGCACGCGCCTTGCTTCAGCAAGAGGGCATGACGTGAGTTCTGGCCGACACGAGTCGCATCGCGTGCAATCGGCGTCGCGGTTAACGACCGTTCTTTGGGAGGAGGCATCGCCATGAAGAACGTCCTTGCCGTCGTCGTTGCGGTCGCGTTCTTGTGCACCACGGGAGCTGCCGCTCTCGCCCAACAGGGCCGCGCAGAGCTGCGCGGCAGCGTCGTCGATCAACAGGGGGCCGCCCTGCCGGGCGTGACCATCCTCATCACGAACCAGGACACGGGCACGTTCCGCGAGGTGATCTCGACCGCGGACGGCGGCTACTTCGCCGGGCAGTTGCTGCCGGGGGTCTTCACGATCACCGCCCAGCTTCCCGGCTTCAGCACCTTCGAGCGGACCGACTTCGCGATCGGCGTGGGCCGGACGCTCGACCTCGACATCGTCATGCAGATCGGCGCGCTCGAGGAGACGGTCACCGTCACCGGGGAGGCGCCGCTCATCGACCTGTCGTCGGCCGAGGTCGGGGGCACCATCAACACCAGTGACCTGACCGACCTGCCGACCGGCAACCGGAGCTACTTCGCCGCCATCGCGTTGCTGCCCGGCGTGCAGTTCAGGCCGTCGACCAGCCTCGGCAACGACACGATCATCGTCAACGGGCAGACGCCGGGGACGAACAACGTCGCCGTCGACGGGGCCGCGAACAACGACGACAACAGCGGCACGTGGGCCGGCGGCCAGACGCGCGTCCCGCTCGAGTCCGTGCAGGAGTTCCAGGTCATCACCAACCAGTTCGACGCCGAGTTCGGCCGCGCGCGCGGCGCGGTCATCAACTCGATCACCAAGCAGGGGACCAACGAGGTCACCGGCGCCGTCTTCAACTACTTCACCAGCAACAACCTGACCGCCTACGACTACTTCGTCGCGCAGGATCCGGACCTGCAGCGCGTGAAGGACCAGGAGGGATCGAGCAAGCGGGAGTTCGGCGGGGTCATCGGCGGGCCGATCCTCCGCGACCGGATGCACTTCTTCACCAGCATCGAGCGGCAGCTCGTCGCGCCGGGCCGCACGAAGGTGTTCGCGACCCGTCCGGAGCTGAACTTCACGCACACCGAGAACTGGACGGCGTGGAACACCCTGATCCGCTTCGATCACCAGGTCAACGGGAGCAACACGTGGGCGTTCCGCTGGCTGCGCGAGCTGGCGCCGCAGTTCGAGCTGCTCGGCGGGCGGCAGTCGACGCTGAATGCGCTCGAGGACGAGACCGACCTCGATCAGACCTACGTCGGAAGCTGGACCAGCGTGGTCGGCGCATCCAGGGTGAACACCGTCCGGGTCTCGGCGACGCGCGAGCAGTACTGGCGCGGCAACCCGTGCTGGCGCGACCTCGGAGGCTTCAGCGCGCCGGCGGATCGGTTCGGGACGCTGCAGATGCAGTGCCTGCCGCGCTACGAGTTCGACACGTTCACGGACAACCAGTTGGACAGCGCCCGCGGCAACACCGACAACCACTGGAGCTACTCGGACACCCTTTCGTGGTTCGTGCCCGACCGGAGGGGCGACCACGACCTGAAGTTCGGCGTCACGCTGCACAACACCTGGATGAACTGGCGGGATCAGAGCACCCAGAACGGGACCTTCCACTTCAACACCGATCGAGTCTTCGATCCGGGCGACTACTCCACGTGGCCGGAGCGGCTCTTCATCCGCGTCGGCGGCCAGCTCGAGGTGCCGCACCGCTTCTACACGCTGGAGGCGTACGCCCAGGACAAGTGGGCGGTCAACGACCGGTTGACCCTGAGCCTCGGCGCCCGCTACGACCTCGAGGTGTTCCCGCTGGAGAACCCGAACAACCCGTACTTCGACGGGCTGGGTCGCCGCTACCCCATCGACATGGACAACATCGCCCCGCGCACGTCCTTCGCCTACGACCTGGCGGGCGACGGCCGGTCGGTGCTGCGCGGCGGCTACGGCCTCTTCACCGACAAGACGCTGGGGTACGCGGTCACGCAGTTCGCGTTCAACCGGCCCTACCTCAACTCGTTCGTGGTGCCCTTCCCGGTCGACGACGTCGATCCGGGGCCCCGCGCGGGCATGGCGCCCAGCGGCGACCTGATGCGCCTGATCGGCGTCGATTCGGGCGGCTGCCCCGCGAACCCGAGCGGGCCGTGCCCCGTGGTCGACCGCGCCGTGCTGGACGAGCTGTTCCCGCCCGGCTCCACCCGGTTCAACACCGGCACCATCATCTATGACGACCCGGATCGGAAGCAGCCCTACGTGCACCAGATCACGTTCGGGTACGAGCGCGAGCTCACGCCGGTGCTCTCGGCCTCGGCGGACTACGTCCGGATGCTCGGCCGGGATCTGCACATGCGGGTCAACCTGAACCCGCTGATGCGCGGCGGCACGCGCGTCGGCGTCGATCCGCTGAGCCGTTCCGACGTCTTCGACGTGCTGGCGGGCTCGCTCGAGCCGGGCGACTCGTACGCCGGGAACGTGTGGCAGTCGCGGAGCATCGGGTCGAGCCGCTACGACGCGCTGAACCTGCAGCTCGAGAAGCGTCTGTCCAACAGTTGGAGCGCACGCGCTTCCTACTCGCTGTCGAAGTCGGTGGGGAACACTCTCTGGTTCACCTACAACAACTTCGCGCAGGTGGGGACCGACCTCAACCTCGACCAGATGTGGGGGCCGAGCGAGTACGACCGGCGGCACAACGTCACCTTCAGCGGTCAGGCTCTGCTGCCCGGCGGGGTCACGGCGAGCGGCGTCCTGCGCTACATGAGCGGGCGCGCGTTCCATCTGCACAACACCGACATCGACGCGAACCAGAACGGCATCCAGCTCGATTTCCTGCAGCCCGGCAGCTACACGGGCACTCCGGTCAACCCAGGCGACGTGCCGTTCGCCGTCGACTACGCGGGCGGGCCTTACGGGGGCTACGGGCCGGACTTCCTGCAGATCGATACCCGCATCGGCTACCGGGCGCGCTGGGCCAGCCGGCAGACGTTCGATTTCTTCTTCGAGGTCTTCAACGTCACCAACCGGGCGAACTTCGACCCGCCGAGCGGCGACCAGAAGTCGGCCAACTTCCTGTTGCTGCGGTCGCTGTGGGCGGGGAGCGGCTTCCCGCGGCAGGTGCAGATCGGCATGCGGTGGGGCTTCTAGGAGTGTGCGCCGTGCAACGCAGCGAAGCGGGTCCCGAGGCGCAGGGCCTCGAGGTGATGGGGGTCGGGGCCGAACGCGGCGCCTCGCGACGGGCCCGGCGGCGTCAGGCGGGACGATTTCGACCTGCGCATCGCTGCTGATTCCCCACCCGGGCCGGGCACGCCGCCCGGCCCGTTTTCTTTCGCACGGCTCCCGGTTTTCGCGCAGGGGCAGGACGACCCACATCGACGGAGACAACGGCCCGCGATGGGAGTAGGATGGGGGCGATGGCCTTCAAGATGCCGCTGTGCGCCGGCTCGTCGTGTTCCGCTCCGCGCGTGCGTCGCGTCGTCACCGTTCTGGTGGCCCTGCTCGCCTTCTGGGGACTCCTTCCAGCGGCGGCGGACGCCCAGCCGCGGCGGCTCTACGTCCAGGCGTTCGAGCGGGGGACCGGCTCCATCGTCACCGATCTCGAGGTGCCGGAGGTGGTCGTGCGGGAGGACGGCATCGTCCTGCCGGTGACCGACGTGCGGCTGGCGAATCTGCCCACCAAGCTCGTGGTCCTGGTGGACAACAGCCGCACCGCCGCGCGCGGTTTCGATCGCGTCCGCGACGGACTGCGCAGCTTTTTCGGGCGATTGCCCAACCAGGAGGTGTCGCTGCTTGCCCTGTCGCCCGGGCCCCGCTGGCTCGTGCAGGGCGCCATCGAGCAGGAGGAAATAGAGGCCGGCCTGCGCAGTATGGAGCTCGGAGGGCGGTCGATGCGGCTCATCGACGGTCTGGCGGAGGCCAACGAGTGGATCGCCGAGGACTCGGGGCCGCACCGGCCCGTCATCGTGGTCGTGGCGTCGTCCGGGCGCGACCGGAGCTCGGATCGCACCGAGAGGTTCCTGGACACCGCCGAGGCGTTGCTCCGCGAGGGCGTCACCGTGCACTCGCTGCTGATGCTGCCGCCGGCGCCGGGCTCGCTGCAGCGGCGGCTGTCGGTGGCCGAGGCGGTCGGCCGCGACCTGGAGAAGTTCACCGGCGGGTCCCAGGCGACCATCTTTCTCGGGTCGCGCCTCGAGGAGCCGCTCGGCGACATCGCGACTCGCATCGCGCGGCGGAACCGGGAGCTGTCGAGGCAGCATCTGGTTCGCTTCGATCGCCCCGGCGACCTCCCGCCCGGGCAGATTCAGGTCGACGTCCTCCGGCTGGGGGTCCGCTACATCGTGTCGTCGAACGGGCGGTTGGAGCAGTGAGGCGGCCAGGAGTCTGCGCCGCAGAACCGGTGCAAACGCCTGGAGAGGCTTGTTCGGGCGGCAACCGCAGCCGCGGGCGACGATTGCCGGGCTCCGGCCGCGCGGGCGTCGCGTGAGGAGAGGTCGAACATGCGTGATTCTCGTTTCGTTCCGGGCCTGGGAGCCCGCGGCAAGAGCCCCGCTGCATTCGAGCGGCGGTGCATCCCGCGTGGACTGCGTTGCTCCTCGGTCGAATACGCCCAGCATGCTCCCTCGTCGCGCCGTGCCACGCGGGCGCCTCGCCGCTCTCGGCGCCACGCGGGGTTTCACCACGGACTCCTGGCGGCGGCCTTGATGATGGGAGCCGGCGTCGCCGCGGCGCAGGCCCCGGAGGCCCCGGCGTCCGCCGCCGCTCCGACGTTCGCCCGCGACGTGGCCCCGATCGTCTTCGACCACTGCGCGAGCTGCCATCGGCCGGGCGACATCGCGCCGATGTCGTTCCTGTCGTACCGCGAGGTGCGGCCGTGGGCGCGGGCCATCCGGGACAAGGTGGTCTCGCGCGAGATGCCCCCGTGGCACGCCGCGCCGGGGGGCGTCCCGATCAGGAACGTCCGGTCGCTCAGCCAGGCGCAGATCGACACCGTCGCGGCCTGGGCCGACGCGGGGGCGCCGCTGGGAGACCCCGCCGACCTGCCGCCGCTGCCGGTCTTCACGGCGAACGAGTGGCACCATCCGAGCGGCCGCCCGCCGGACATCGTCCTGGAGCTGCCGGTGGTCATGCAGATCCCGGCCGACGGCGAGCTGCCCTACTACAACCTCTACTCGGAGATCCCGTTCGAGGAGGACGTCTTCGCCGAAGCAGTGGAGATGTTGCCGGGCAACCGGTCCGTCGTCCACCACATGAGCGCCCACGTGACGACGCTGCCGGCGGGGACGACGATCGTCGACGGCGCGCCGTACCTCGACGGCCGGCCGCTGACCGCCGGCGAGATCCGGTCGGCGAGCGATCGCGACTCGAACGTGCTGGGCGCGGGGGCCGCCAAGCTCATCTGCTTCGTCCCCGGCCGCGGGTTCGAGATGTTCCACGACGGGGTCGCCAAGCGGGTGCCGGCGGGGAAGTTCCTTCGCTGGAGCCTGCACTACAACGTGACCGGGCGGCCCGAGACCGACCACTCGCGCATCGGCATCTGGACGGCCCGCGGTCCGGTCACCCACGAGATGCTGTCGCGCACCATCGGAAGCCCGCTGCCGACCACCCCCGAGCGGACCCTGCCGGTGACGGTCAACGGCGAGGAGGTGCCGCGGCGCGCGGTGCCCCCGATTCCGCCGCACGCCGACGACTGGGAGATCGTCATGCGCACGGACGTGGCCGAGCCGATCACGTTCTACGCGATCTCGCCCCACATGCACCTGCGCGGCAAGGACATGCGGTTCCTCCTGCGGTGGCCCGACGGCCGCGAGGACGTGTTGCTCGACGTGCCGCGTTACGACTTCAACTGGCAGACCGAGTTCGAGCTGGTGGAGCCGCTGCGGATCCCGGCCGGCAGCACCCTGACGGTGGAGGGCCACTACGACAACTCGTACCGCAACCGCTACAACCCGGCGCCGCAGAAGGAAGTCTACTGGGGCGAGCAGAGCTGGGACGAGATGTTCGAGGGCTGGATCAAGTACTCGATCGACAGCCAGGACCTGACCGCCGTCCGCACGACGGAGGTTCAGCAGGAATAGCCCGCCGGCCGCGGAGCGGCATTCGTAGCGCAACCAGCGCCGCGCACCGGAGCGGCGACGCGTCGTCGAGAGCCTTCGCGCGAAAGGCACGACCGGCGGTGATGTCCCGGGTATGCTCACGGATCACCGGCGCCAGGCGGGCATGATCGCTCCTGCCTGTTGCTCGATGCGCGGTCCGTAGCTGCCGGTGGCCTCGGGGCAGGGTCACGGGGCTTCGGCGGCCAGCGCCTCCAGCCGTTGCGCCTCGGCGTGTTGACGTTGCGCTCCGGCGGTATCGCCCAGTTCTTCTCAGGGCCCGGGGGCGGCCGGTGCCTCCAGCCGTTGCGCCTCGGCGTAGTGGCGTTGCGCCCCGGCGGTATCGCCCAGCTCCTCCAGGGCGATCCCCAGGTTCCGATGCGCGCGCGGGCCCGCCGGGTCGAGCCGCACCGCCTCCCGAAACGCCTCCGCCGCCTCCGCCATGCCGCCCGCCGAGGCGAGCGCGATGCCGAGGTTGTTGTACGCCTCGGCGTCCTCCGGCCACGCCTCGACCGCGAATCGGAACTGCTCGGCCGCCTCCCCGTACAGGTTCGCCGCCAGCAGGGCGTTCCCGTAGTTGAAGCGCAGGTCGCCGGTGCCCGGGTCGGTCGCGATGGCCTGCCGGTAGTGCTCGATGGCGCGTTCCGGCTCGCCGCTCGCGGCCAGTGCGCTCCCGAGGTTGCTGTGCGCCTGCGCGTAGGCGGCGTCCAGGGTCAGGGCGGTCTCGTAGAGCGCGATGGCCCGCGGCAGGTCGCCCCGCTCCCGGTACGCCGTGGCGAGGTTGTTGTACGACGCGGCGCGCATGTGGTCCTTCGACAGCAGCGGCCAGTTGGCGCCGGCGGCGCACACGAGGACGACCGCGGCCACCAGGGGCGCGCGGGCGAGCGTGGCGGTGCGTCGCGCGACGCGCACGAGGTGGTCGCCGCCCGCCGCCGCGAACAGCACCAGCAGCGGAGCCAGGGGATAGCGGTAGCGGGCGAAGACGTAGAACGCGATGACGCTCGCCGCGTACAGCCCGAGCATCAGGTAGAGCGACAGAAGGCGTCGCCGCGCCGGCCACGTGGCCGCGATGCCCACCGCGGCCAGGGGCACGAGGAGCCCGAAGTGCGTGAGCCACCCGGTCGCGGCGAGCGGGATGGAATGCTCGGCGTGCGCGTACTGGCTCTCGGTGTCGACCACCTCGACGGCGTTGAAGGTGAGCGCCGTCTTGCGGGCCAGCAGGCCCAGCCAGCGCCCCGGCGCCGCCGCGATGTCGTCGAGCGCGCGGCCGACCCAGTAGCGGGATACGGCGCCCGGCGTCAGGTCCCGTCCCAGGGCCGCTTCGGCCAGCGCCGTCGCGTCGTCGCGCTCGAACGCCGCGTCGCCCCGGCCGTAGCGCAAAGGCCGATAGGCGCCGTCGGCGTCCGCGTTGTTGCCGATGTAGAAGTTCGGCCCGAACTGCGACGTGGTCAGGTGCCACTCGCCGCCGACCACCCCGTTGCGCAGTGCGACCGGGGCCAGCACCAGCGCCACGCCGGCACCCACGAGCGCGGCCTGCCGCAGCCAGTCCCGCCGCTCGTGCCGTTCGAGCCACAGCCAGGCGCCCAGCGCGGCCACGAGAATCAGCGCGTTCTCGCGCGTCAGGCACAGCGCGCCGAGCAGCGCGCCGATGCCGATCCAGCGCCGGGCCGGCGGCGCGCCGTCCAGGGTGCGGCTCAGCAGCCACAGCAGTCCCGTCAGCAGGAAGACGTCGACCACCGACTTCTGCAGGGTCGCGTCGACGAAGATGGCCGGCGCATACAGGGCCAGCGCGGCGCCGGCGGCGAGGCCCACCCGCGGCGAGAAGAACCGGCCGCCGGCGGTCGCGAGCAGAACGGCGGAGGCCGAGCCCAGTAGCGCCTGGAAGCCGCGCACGACGGTCACCTCCGATCCGAGCACCGCATAGACCAGCCCGAGGAGGTAGGGATAGAGCGGCGCCTGGTAGAAGACCTCCGACCCGAGCCAGTCGCCGGCGGCGAGCTCTCGCGCCCAGCGGTCGTATTCCGCCGAGTCGCCGAGCAGGAGATCGGCGAACGGCGAGTCGCCGAGCTGCCAGACGTGGACGAGGCGGACGACGAGCGCCGTCGTGAAGATGGCGGCCAGCGCCGGGGTCCCGACGCCCGCATGCCTGCCTGCCGCCGTACCCCGGCCCGCCGGGCCGCGCCTCGCCGCACCGCGGTCGTCCCGCTCGCGGTGCGCCCTGCGCCGTCGGCTTGCGCGTCGTCCCATCGTTCTTCCGCCGTAACTATAGCGACAGCGCTCCTCGACGGCACCGCTCCTCGGCGACGGCGCGCTTCCGGGCGGCCGGTGCCGGCGTCGCCTTGGCGAACTCGCCGGCGGCGACAGCGCTCCTCGGCGACGGCGCGCTTCCGGGCCCGGCGCGCGGGGACCGCGAGGTGGCGGGCGTGCTCGCGTCGCGCTCCTCGGCGACGGCGCGCTTCCGGGCTCGGCGCGGACTCTGCCGCGCCCCTCCCGCGTGGGTCGCGCCACGGTCGCGGCGGCGCCGCGTCGAGCGCTCCGGCGTTTTGTGGCAGACTCGCGCGGGAGTCTCCGCCATGGCCCGCGTCCGATGCCTGCCCGTCGTGTCGATCGCCGTGTGCGCCGCGACGCTTGCCGCCTGCGCGGTCTGGCCGGGCAGCGGGGGCGTGCCCCCCCGCCGGGATCTGGGGGCCGGCGAGCGCGGCGTCGCGTACGTGGACGAAGCGTCCTGCGCGGACTGCCACGCACCGCAGCACGAGTCCTGGTCCGGCTCGCACCACGACCTGGCCATGCAGGAAGCCACGGCCGAGACCGTGCTGGGGGACTTCGACGGCGCTACGTTCACCCACTTCGGCGTGACCTCCCGATTCTTCGAGCGCGACGGGCGATTCTTCGTCAACACCGAGGGTCCTGACGGACGGCTCGCGGACTTCGAGCTGACCTACACGTTCGGCGTGGAGCCGCTCCAGCAGTACCTGGCGCCGTTTCCCGGCGGCTATCTGCAGAGTCTGACGATCGCATGGGACACGGAGCGCGGCGCGTGGTTCCACCTCTATCCGGACCAGGAGATCCCGCCGGACGATCCGCTGCACTGGACCGGCCGCTACCAGCGCTGGAACGTGATGTGCGCCGAGTGTCACTCGACTCGCCTGCGCCCGCGCTACGACGTGGAGAGCGATACGTACCGCACCACCTGGGCCGCGATCGACGTCGGCTGTCAGGCCTGTCACGGCCCCGGCGCCGCGCACGTGGAGTGGGCGCGCGCCGCGCCGGGCGAGGGGGCGTCGACGGCGACGGAATCGCCCGTGTCCGCCGGCTCGCGACGACCCGCGCGCACGGGGGGTTCCGGTCCGGGCGACACCGGCCTCGTCACCGATCTGACGGCGGGTGCCGCCGCCGAGGTCCGGGCCTGCGCCGGCTGCCACTCCCGGCGGCAGCGCCTCACCGGGGTCGATCGCCACGCGCGTCCCTTCCTCGACGATTTCCTGCCGGCGAGGCTCGACGAGGGGCTCTACTACCCGGACGGACAGATTCAGGACGAGGTCTACGTCTGGGGCTCGTTCGTCCAGAGTCGAATGCATGCGGCGGGGGTGCGCTGCTCCGACTGCCACGATCCGCACCGGCTCGGGTTGCGCGCCGAAGGCGACGGAGTCTGTCTGCAATGCCATCGGGAGACGCCCGTCGCGCGGTTTCCGTCGCTGGCGCCCGCCCGTTACGATGCGCCGGAACACCACTTCCACCCGCAGGACTCCGCCGGGGCGCGCTGCGTGAGTTGCCACATGCCGGCGCGGACCTACATGCAGGTCGACCCGCGCCGCGACCACAGCTTTCGCATTCCGCGTCCCGACCTGTCGGTCTCGCTGGGGACGCCGAACCCGTGCACGCAGTGCCACGACGACCGGCTGGCCGCGTGGGGCGCGGATCGGGTCGCCGAGTGGTGGGGAGCGCCGGGCGTGCCCCATTTCGCCGAGGCGTTCGCGGCGGCCCGCGCCGGGGCGCAGGAGGCGGAGGAGCCGTTGCGGGCGGTCGCGGGCGACCCCGCCCTGCCGGCCATCGTGCGGGCGACGGCGGTCCGGGCGCTGCGTCCCTACGGGCCGGCGGCGCTGGGGGCCATCGAGGCGGCGGCAGGCGCTGCCGACCCTCTGGTGCGCGCGTCCGCGGCCGGCGGGCTGGACCGTTTGCCGCCACGGCGGCGGGTGGCGGCCCTCGCGCCCCTGCTGGCCGACCCGATTCGGGCCGTCCGCATCGAGGCGGCCCGCGCGCTGGCCGGGGCGCCCCGCACGCTGCTCACGCAAGCACAACGGGCCGCGTTGGCGGCGGCGCGGGCCGAGCTCGTCGCTGCGCAGACGGCCTCCGCGGACCAGCCGGCGGCCCATCTCGACCTCGGCGTACTGGCCGCCGGCGACGGCCGCCCGGCGGACGCCGAGGCCGCCTACCGCGCCGCGCTCCGGCTCGATCCCTTCTTTCTGCCCGCGCGCTTCAACCTGGCCACGCTGCTCAACCGGCAGGGGCGCAACGCCGAGGCCGAGGCGATTCTGCGCGCCGGCATCGACCGGGTGCCCGAGGACGGGGAGCTGCGCTACTCGCTGGGCCTGCTGCTCGCCGAGGAGCAGCGGTTCGAGGAGGCGGCGGAGAGTCTCGGACAGGCGGCGGCGCTGATCCCGGAGCGTGTGCGCGTCGCCTACAACCACGGGCTCGCGCTGGAGACCCTCGGACGTCTCGACGAGGCGGAGACAGCGTTTCTGGAGGCGAACCGGCGCGACGACCGGGATCCCGACGTGCTGCTCGCCCTGGCCCGGATCCTGCTTCGGCAGGGAGACCTGGAGCGGGCGCAGGACTACGCCCGGCAACTGATCGCGGTCGATCCCGCCTCGCCCGCCGCGCAGCGCATGGCCAACGAGATCCAGCTACGGCGGTTGCGTCAGAGTCGGTAGCCTTGCTTTCTGCTCCTCCAGCAACGCCAGGGCCGCCGCCGTCGCTTCTTCCAGCGTCGTGATCCCCCCGTCGAGCTGCCGTTCGTAGACCTGCTTCAGGACGACGCCGATGCCGGGGCCGGGCCGAGCGCCGAGGGCCAACAGGTGCCGGCCCATGAGGATCGGCGCCGGCGGCGCGTGCTCGACGCCGAGAGACCGCGCGCGCTCCAGAAACCAGTCCATCGCCGAGCAGTCGAAGTCGCCCGTGCGTCCTCGGCAGTCGGCCTTGGCGAGGCGGGCCAGCAACTCCAGATCCACCTTTCGCGCCAGCCGGCGGAACGCGCCGTCGCCCACCTTGGGCGCGGCCCGCCACATGCCCGGCTTCAGGTGGTGCGCCACCAGACCGAGTACCTGACCCCGGACATCGTAGCCGTCGAACGTATGGATGTTCAGCCGGTCCAGGAACGCCGTGGCGGGCGGCACCCCCATCTCCTCGTGGTTCAGCGAGCGGATGCGGCCGTCGATGAACGCGGTGGTCGCCGGCTTGCCGAAGTCGTGGCAGACGGCGCCGAGCATCACCGCGATCCGCTGCGGGCGCGGCAGGCCGTCGATCCGGCGCCGCGCCTCATCGATCACGAGGAGCGTATGGATCCAGACGTCGCCCTCCGGATGCCACTCCGGTTCCTGCGGGCAGTCGACCAGCGCCGCCAGCTCCGGGAAGAGCCGGTCGACGACCCCGATGTCCCGCGCAAGGGCGAGGCCGAGCGACGGCCGGGCGGCCAGCAGAAGCAGCTTCTCCATCTCGCCCCACACCCTTTCGGCCGGTAGGTCGTCGAGCGCAATGGTGCGGCAGACGGCCCGCGTCGGCTCGTCGACCTCGAACTCGAGGCGCGCCGCGAGCTGGACCGCGCGCAGCACCCGCAGGCTGTCGTCGCCGAAGGTCGCCGGGTCGACCATGCGCAGGCGCTTCCGGCGCAGGTCGTCGCGCCCGCCGTGGGGATCGAGGTATTCGTCCCGCAACGGGTCCCAGGCGATGGCGTTGACGGTGAAGTCGCGACGGCGCGCGGCCTCCTCCAATGGCAGGTTCGGATCGCCCGTGACGATGAACCCGCGGTGCCCGCGGCCCGCCTTCGACTCGGTGCGGGGAAGGGAGATGTCCAGGGGGCCGAGCTTGAAGACCGCGAAGCTGGCCCCGACGCTGTTGACCGGCCCCAGCGCCGACAGCACCGCCCGCAGCCGGTCCGCGGGGAGTCCGAAGACCTCGATATCGATGTCGTGGGCCGAGCCGACACGCGATGCGCCGTCGTTCGACGCGCGACCCGCGGGTGCACTGCGGTTCGGCGCGCGCTCCAGGAGCTCGTCCCGCACCCAGCCGCCGACGATGAGGGCGCGTCCCCCCGCGGCCTGCACGGCGCGAGCCACCCCGAGCGCGAGATCCAGTTCGGCGGACATCAGCCGTCAGACGTCGCGAGCGACCCGGAAGCCGTAGTCGGTGTAGCGGAACGACGGGTCGAGCTTGCTGCGCGCCGCCACCCGGCTGATGGTCACCGCGTGGCGCCACGACCCGCCTCGTGACGCACGGCGCCGTCCGCTGCGCGGACCGGCCGGGTTGCGCGCCGGCGAGTGCTCGTAGAAGTCCCGCGCGTGCCAGTCGGCGCACCACTCGTGGACGTTGGCGGCGATGCCGCGAATCCCGAAGTCGTTGGGCGGGCCGAGCGCGACCGGCCACGGTCCGTCCAGCGGTCCCCGGCCGCCGTTCGGGATCCAGGCGGGCATGGCGTCGCCCCACGGGTAGTTCAGCCCGTTCCGCCCCCCCCGCGC
>WTFV01000003.1 GCA_011523845.1 Acidobacteriota bacterium
CCCCAAATGGAACTACACCATCGAACCCATGTGACGAAAAACGGAAGTTATTTTTTCTCCGGCCCTAAGCGGGTTACAGATCCACCGCTACGTTCGGTGCGAACTCAACAATAGGCCGCTCAGCCCAGTTCGGCCACGTCCAGTGGTGCGCGATAGAATCCGCACCGATTCTCAAGGGGTTCGGCGGATTACCACTGGCACGCGGCTGGAACCTGGTATCCAAACGTCATGAGCGGACGTGCGCCGCTCACCCCGAAGGATGAAAGTTCGTCAGAGACCGACCGCCGGTCGCACAATTAGTGGCGGAGGCGGGACGAGTGGTCGTCTGTTTCAATGGCGGGTGTTATCCCCGAATCCAAACTGACCCGGCCGGTTCGGCATCGAACCCCGAATTGTACCCGGCCCTCGGGCTGTGGACGCGCGGCAAAACGCACCGTGCCCGTGCAGGGCGCGAGTCAGAGTCCGACCGGCCTGCCCCGCCTCCGCCTACCCCCCCCGGAAACAGGAGGCAACCCGATGATGAACGATGAGTTGTGTGTTGTCCATCCCCGCGCGGCGGGGCTCGACATCCACAAGGGGCACATCACCGCCACGGTGCGGCTGTCCGAGGCGCCGGCCGGCCCGCCGGGGTGCGAGACGCGCATGTTCAGCGCGCTGGCCAGCGGTTTGGCCGCCCTGGTCGCGTAGTTGACGAGCCACCGCGTCGTGGCCGCCGCGATGGAGGCGACCGGCGTCTACTGGCACACGCCGTGGCAGGCGCTGACCGACGCCGGCATCGAGGCCCAGTTGCTCCACGCGCAACATGTGAAGCAACTGCGCGGCAGGAAGACCGATGTCGAGGACAGCCGCTGGCTGGCGCGGGTGTGCCAGTTCGGGCTGGGGCGGCCCAGCTTCGTTCCCTCCCAGCAGTTCCGCGACCTGCGCGCGTTGAGCCGCCACCGGCGGAAGCTGGTCGCCCGGCGCGCGCAGGTCCGCAATCAGGTACAGAAGGTGATCGACCGTGGCGGCGTCCGCATCGGGGCGGTGCTGAGCGACATCTTCGGCAGGAACGGCCGGCGCATCCTCGACGGTCTGGTCGCCCGGCGGACCAGTACCGACATCCTGGCCTCGCTCAGCGCACACGTCCGCGGCAAGCTCGAGCAGCTCGGCGACGCGTTGGGCCTGACGCTACGCGCGACCGAGCGCCGCCTGCTCGCCGACCTGCTGAGCGAGCACGACACTCTCAGCCGGCGCGTCGGCGACTTCGACCGGCATCTCGACGAGGCGCTGGCCCCCTGGGCCGAGCAACTCCGCCTGCTGGAGACGCTGCCTGGCATCGACCACACGGCGGCCTGCGCCATCCTGAGCGAGACCGGAGCCGACCCGCACCGCGTGTTCGGCAACGCGCACCGCCTGGCAGCCTGGACCGGCCTGTGCCCCGGCAACAACGAGAGCGCCGGCAAACGCCGCACCGGTCGCACCCGGCGCGGAAACCAGACGCTGCGCACCGTGCTCATCGAGTGCGCCCACGCCGCCGCCCGGACCCACAACTGCCAGTTCCAGACGTATCACCAAACGCTGACCCGCAAGCGCGGCTTCAAGCGCGCCATCGTGGCCACCGCCCACAAGCTGCTGCGATGCGTCTTCGCGGTGCTGCGCGACGCCACGCCCTACCGCGACCCGGATACCGACTACGAGGCCCTGCTCGTGCAGCGCAGCGCCTCGCGCTGGCTACGCAAGCTGCATCAGTTCGACATTCTCGTCCGCAACGACGACGGCACCTGCTCGGTCCGCTGGCCGCCTCCCGCAAACAGGAGGACCGTCCCGACGCGCTGAGACCGCCATCCCACCCGCGTTCGCTCCCCGGCAGCACGGTTCGCGCAGAGGCCACTTGGGGCAGCCTCGTCCGTCGAGCCTCACCCGGGGGCAACGTGCCCAACGGCGCCATCCCTTCGTGACGCCCTTCCGTCGCGCCAGAAGACGTGCGCCCGAAGCTCCGGAAACTTTCGCGGCAAATTCAGGTCGCGTGTGTTCGCGGCCGTGTGGAGCGCCTCATCGGTCGGGCCTCCCGTCAACGAGCAGGGGCGAAGCGCACCCGCGGGACGAAGCGGCCGGTGAGAACTTGCTCCGTCGAGCCGCGGGGCCGTGGTCGTTTTCCGCGGCCGCCGCTACGCGCAACCTGCACGATGGCACGCCTGTCGGCCGGTCGGCGGTTGGGTTCTCGGCCTCGTGGATGCGCAAGTTACCCGGTCGGGATGTCCGGCGTGCTATTAGTCGGGACACGCGGTGGCATGCCTGAGCCGCGCGCGTTGGCTGCGTCGACGCGATCCTCCGCGTTCTCGCCATGGGACGACTTCGACCAGGACGGTGGTATGAACGTTAGTCGACGGTCGGAGTACGAACGCCGAGCTCGTGACCAGATTCACGAGTGGAAGAACCCCGGACAGGGCTGGTTCGGCCAGACACTGAGCCAGATAGGTTGGCCCGTCGACCGCTTGGGTACGCTGCTGAAGAGCGTCGCCGACTCGGCCGGTCTGTCGGACGTGATCAACAAAGCCCTGAACGGAAATGTGGGCGTGCTGGCCGACGCGGCTCTTTGGACCGTCAGCGCCGAGAACGTCTACGGGAGTTTCGCAGGGTCGGACACGACGTCCGCCAGCGCGCCGATCTCTTCGCCCTTGATCTGGAGGAGGTTGACAAGGAGATCGGTTGCCTCGATGCCAAGTACAAGGGCATAGCATTCACACAGGGTGCCGCTGCCGGCGCCGTCGGGCTTCCCGGACTGATAGCCGACATCCCCGCTCTCGTGACCTGATGCAATCACGGTTTCGGATCCACCACATCCGGCCCCGATTCGGCTTCGCTCACCGCAACTTCCACATGGTCGTCGGAATCCGACGCAGCCTTGTCTTTCTTCCGCTTGTTGAAGACGTACATGAACTGTTCGGCCAGCCGCTCCTCAGGTGGCCGGTCGCGATCGGAATGCCATTCCGACTTCTCAAAGTTACCAGCGCAATGGCTTCGAACCAGATCTGCCAGCAGGCTAACGTCGATTACGAGATCGATGTTCTTGAGCTGCTCAGCGCCCAAATCTCCGAGCTCAGGTGTGGCACTACCGCTACCCCACAGCGTCGACGCCTGCGACAAAAGGAACTTAGTGATCTGTTCTGGATCCGTCGTAAACACGCGTACTAGGTGGTCCTGTACCGGCTCGCGACCCTCGGCTCTCCACCATTCGAATAGAAGCGCAACTTCCTGCGGCACGTCCGGGTCGAACAGCGGCGCACCATCTGCTGCGCGCGACTTGATGCGATCGACAAGAGCAAAGCGCAATTCCGCAGTTTCCTCGCTGGTGAACGTGTTGCTAGCGTCCTTCTCCGGTTCATCGATTACGTGCATCCAACGCAGACACTCCGCGCCGAACCACAACGGTTCGGCCGCTTCGAGTACACGTCGTCCCGCAGCAACCCGACTAGCGGGGTGGCTAATCCGTTTGAGCAGATTAGAAATCAGAATCGCAGCCTGCGTAGGCGGTTCCGCAACAGCGAAGAACGCATGAGGGTTCGGAATTGTCTTGCCCGTCTTCGAAAGCGCAACGGCAAGCGTTTCCGCGGCTATCGGATTGACGGTCTTCTCAACAGCACGCAGTTTCTCGATCAGGCGACCTGCCTTCGGTCCGTGGAGTTGGGACACTAGGCGGCCATCCAGTGACGCGCCGTCCCCGCCGCGCGCTACGTCTAGAATTGCGGTCACTTCGGAATCAGGAACATCGTCGTGCGGGACGGAATATGCGAAGTAACGTGGACAGTACTCCGGTGCACAGATCCGTTGTCCGTCCGACCAACTAGAGAGCCAATCGCTGCCATAGCCAGAATGTCCGTACGCGCCACTAAGTCTAGGGAACAGGTCTATGATGAGCGCCTTGACGGCATCCGCGTGATCTTGTGGCATCGTCTTCAGTACCGGCTCGAGCAGTTGCACCCCGCGGGGCGTCTGACTACCATTGCCGGGCACGTTTCCTTCCACGCCCGAGAAGTCGGCGTGATTGTCTCGCACTACTTCGTATACCTCCGGAAAAAAGGCTCGAAGCGCCTCGACAAGCAAATGATCCACAGGATTTGTTTCGCCTACCAGCGATGGAAGGGCAAACATCAGCCCGTTGCCAAAACGATTGGCGGCTCGAGGCGTGGTCAGCCGAATAGAAGCACGACGGTCAAAGCTGGCGAAAAATTCGCCGACTTGGTTCTCTGTTAGTTCAATTCCAGCAGCAACCAGCGCCCGATCTACTCGGGCGAAGCACAGCGAGCGGAGGTCTTCTCGAGCCGCCGCTGGTAACTGGAGCGGAACTTGGATGATCTTCTCGAGGAAGGAGCGGCCTGCTGGTTCGTCACCTCCACCGTACCGTTCGCCGATGGCCTTAGAGACTACCGTATCGTCGAAAGCCAGCACATAGCACACATTGGGAAAGTCCGCGCATGCCTTGATGAGTCGGAACAGAGTGTGCGTTTCCTGCTTGTCCAAGCGGTCGAGATCATCGATCAAGATGATGACGCGCGTCTTGGTTCCGTTCAGGAGAGCGACGATCCGATCTCTTAGTTGTTCGAGCCGAACCGAATCACCCTTCTGAGCAATCTCGCCCAACCTTGCGAGCAAGCCGTCGGCTGTCTCGGCGGTCTTCGACAACAGGCCGAGAGGTTTTGTCACCCACCGCAGGTGCCGTGTCCACCACTTTGCACCTGCCGTAGCTTGTTCAAGCGTAGTAGAAAGAGATGCGCCGATTGCGTCCGCGAGGATCGAGAAGAACCCGCGAAATATGGAGTCGTCGTCCGCGAGTCGCCATGGGTTGAAGTCCCGGACCACCATTGCATCGTTTCTGGCGAGGTTGGCACGAAGTAGGTTGAGTACCGTTGTCTTTCCGTCACCCCAGGGACCGTAGATGCCTATGACTATTCCGGAGCCCTCAGGTAGCGCGGCCAAGACTGTGGCAATTCGATCAGCAAAGCCAGCGCGGTTCAGGCGGTCCTCGTCACGGTGGGTGAGAGGACGGTCATTGGAGAAACTGGGTGCTGAAGTCATGGTATGTAGGGTGCTACTGCCTGCGAGAGAACCTGGACCGCTGGAATCGGCGAGATCTTTTCCGATCCCACCCAGCGTGCCAGGGTCCTTCGTTTCATGTCGAGAGAGTATACGCCTCAGCGGCGTGCGGCCGCGAGCTGCTGGCCCAGCGCGCAACGACGGGCGGACTCGGATCTCATCACGAATCGGTGCCGGCTGACGTGCGGTAGACCGACAGGGGCGGTGTTGGCGTGGGGGAGCTGCCTGGGCAGCTGCCCCCCTCTAGCTCTAGCGAGGCTCCGCCTCAGACCGCCGAGACATGCAGGTCTCGGCGTCTGCTGAC